>NZ_JBBPFS010000001.1:0-780172 GCF_038069765.1 Arthrobacter sp. G119Y2
GGGGGAAACGCCCGGTCCCATTCCGAACCCGGAAGCTAAGACCCACAGCGCCGATGGTACTGCATCCGGGAGGATGTGGGAGAGTAGGTCACCGCCGGACAATATTTCGGTTGAGAGAGTAAGGCCCCGCCATTGTTGGCGGGGCCTTACTTGTTTAACCGGGCTCCGGGTTCCTCCCCGCCGAGACGGCCGCAGCACATCTGGGCGCTGGTACGTGCACTGACCGCCATCTCGCGGAGAGGTTGGTCACGTCTTCTGCCCTGCGGGTGACTCTCCGCGTCCAATCCCGGCGTCGTCTTCTGTCGCGGGGTTCGACTGCCGGGTGCTGCCGAGGTGGGGAGTCTCACCTAATCAAGATAAGCATCCAGGCATGGGGAGACGATGATTGGACCAGCCTGCACTAGAATTGGCTTGTGCCCGGTTTGGGCCCCACAAACTTTTGAATCAACTTTATATATCCATAGTGACGAGCGACTGCAGTAAATTCCGTTGGTCGGCTCACGACGAGAGGAACTCACCAGCATGTCAGAGCAAAATAACAGGGATCAGCGCGGTAGCGAAGGAAACAACGCAGCCGGCAGCAGCTCGTCAAACCGCCCGCCCACAAACGACAGGAACGCCCCCAAGCGTTTCGAGGACCGCAAGCCTTCGTTCGGAGGCCGTCCGGCTCGTGGCGGCGAGCGTAAGTCATTCGGTGACCGCGGAGCGTCGTCGCAGCGTAAGCCCTACTCGAAGGACGGGAAGCCGTCCTTCAATGACCGCCCGGCACGCAGCGACGACGATCGCCGTCCCGCCCGTGACGGAGAACGCAAGCCCTTCGGCGATCGTGGAGATCGCAAGCCGTCGTTCGGTGATCGTCCGGCTCGTGATGGTGAGCGTAAGTCCTTTGGTGATCGTGGAGATCGTAAGCCGTCGTTTGGTGATCGTCCGGCTCGTGATGGTGAGCGTAAGTCCTTTGGTGATCGTGGAGATCGTAAGCCGTCGTTTGGTGATCGTCCGGCTCGTGATGGTGAGCGTAAGTCCTTTGGTGACCGTGGGGATCGTAAGCCGTCGTTCGGTGACCGGCCTGCACGCGGCGGCGATGATCGTCGTCCGGCTCGTGATGGTGAGCGTAAGTCCTTCGGCGATCGTGGGGATCGTAAGCCGTCCTTTGGCGACCGCGGGGATCGTAAGCCGTCGTTCGGCGACCGGCCTGCACGCGGCGGCGATGATCGTCGTCCGGCTCGTGATGGTGAGCGTAAGTCCTTCGGCGATCGTGGAGATCGTAAGCCGTCGTTCGGTGGCGACGATCGTCGTCCTCCCCGCGATGGGGACCGCAAGCCGTCGTTCGGTGATCGTCCCGCCCGTGGCGGCGATGATCGTCGTCCGGCTCGTGATGGTGAGCGTAAGTCCTTCGGCGATCGTGGGGATCGTAAGCCGTCCTTCGGTGATCGTCCCGCCCGTGGCGGCGACGACCGTCGTCCTCCCCGCGACGGAGACCGTAAGCCGTCCTTCTCGAAGGACCGTCCGGCCCGCGGCGAGGATGCGCCGGTTGTCGAGCGCAAGCACAACGCCCGCGACCTGCGCAGTGCAAACCGCCCGGACCGCGAGCGTTCACCCGAGATCGACGAGGACGTCACAGGCCAGGAACTGGACAAGGTCACCCGCGCCCAGCTGCGCGTCCTTGAGGAAGTCAGCGGTGAGTGGGTCTCCAAGCACCTGGTCATGGCAGGGCGCCTGATCGACGATGAGCCCGAACTCGCCTTCCAGCACGCCCTTGCCGCCAGCCGCCGCGGCGGACGCATGGCAGCGGTCCGCGAAGCAGTAGCCCTCACGGCGTACGCTTCCGAGCACTTCGGCGAAGCGCTGCGCGAGTTCCGCACCTACCGCCGGATCAGCGGCTCCAACGCCTACCTGGCCATGATGGCTGACTGCGAACGCGGCCTCGGCCGTCCCGACCGTGCCCTGGACATCGCCCGCTCGGACGAAGCCAAGGAACTGGACATTGCAGGCCAGATCGATATGGCCATTGTTGCCTCCGGTGCCCGCATGGACATGGAACAGTACGACGCCGCCGTGACCGCGCTGGAAATTCCGCAGCTGGACAAGAACCGCGCGTTCTCCTTCAGCCCGCGCCTGTTCCGCGCCTACGCCGATGCCTTGGAGCTGGCGGAGCGCAACGAGGAAGCCGAGCAGTGGCGCAACCGTGCGCTGCTGGCCGAGAAGGCCCTCGGCGTCGGCGACTTCGCCGAGCCGGACATCTTCGACCTGGTCGGCGACGACGAGGAGAAGCCGGCCCGCACCCGCCACGGCCGTGAAGACCGGGACGAGCAGTCCGGCCCGGAGCGCTCCGAGACCCCGTTTGCTGCTCCTGCGGAGACTGTCACGGTTGTCAACGAGATGGATCTCAGCGACGACATCGACACGCTGCCCTCTGATGAGCAGGAAGGCGTGATTGGAGTCCTCGAAACAGAGGAAGAGGATGACGACAACGCCGCCGGCCAGCACGACGACGGCAACGACAACGACGAGTTCTCCGCCGACGCGCCGACCGGCGACGCTGACGAGGATCGCGCGTAGCACCATGGCGGACACATCGCTGATTGCCGGATACGACGCCGTCCTTTCCGATCTGGACGGCGTCGTGTACGCCGGTCCGCACGCCATTGCGGGAGCCGTTGAGGCCCTGCAGCGCCTCGAGGGCGCCGGTGTGCAGCTGGCATACGTCACCAACAACGCCTCGCGTTCCTCCGAGACCGTGGCGGCGCACCTGCGCGAGCTGGGTGCCCCGGCAACAGCGGAAACCGTGTTCGGGTCGGCCCAGGCCGGCGCTGAGCTGCTGGCAGCCCAGGTGCCGGCCGGCGCCACGGTCCTCGTGACCGGCAGCGCCTGGCTCACCGAACAGGTCCGCGAACAGGGTTTGGTGCCGGTGCACTCCGCCGATGACCGGCCCGATGCAGTCATCCAGGGATTCGATCCCGGGCTCGGCTGGAAAGACCTGGCCGAGGCAGCCTTTGCGGTGGAACGCGGCGCCGTCTGGGTTGCTACGAACACCGACATGTCCATTCCGCAGGCCCGGGGGATTGCCCCCGGAAACGGAACGCTCGTGGCCGCCGTTGCGGCAGCCACCGGCAGGACGCCGCTGGTGGCCGGCAAGCCCGAAGCCCCGCTGTTCCTGACGGCGGCCCGCCATCTGGGCTCCGAAACCCCGCTGGTTGTGGGCGACCGCCTGGACACCGATATCCTCGGCGGCAACAACGCCGGCTTTGCGACGGCGCTGGTGTTCACCGGCGTCGACACCCCGCACACGGCACTTGCTGCCCGCACCGCGGAACGGCCCACCTACCTGCTGGCAGACCTTGACGCACTGTATGTGCCTTACCCGGACGTAGAAGCCCGGGACGGCGGATACGTCTGCGGAACCTCCACGGCCCGGGTTTCCGGGGAAACCCTGGAGATTTCCGGGGACAGCAGCAATTTGGACAGCTGGCGGGCGGCCTGCGCCGCCTGGTGGAATGCGCGGCCGGACGAGGAAAGTCCCGCCGCACCCGTGCTCAGCTGGACTGTCACCCCCGGCGGATAAGCTGGTGACAAACGTCGGAGAGGGAGGGGACAGCCGCACCATGGAGAACGCTGGCGAGCAGCCCCCGGTTGGCCGCGCCTGGCCGGAGGCCGGCGCACCGACGGCGGACCCCGCGGTCAACGCGGCCCTGGAACCTTTGGGCACACTGGCTGATCTCCCCGTTGCCGGCCATCATTCCGTTTATGCGGCGCTGCACGACGGCCTGCTGGCCCAACTGAACACCGATCCCTCAGAGGAGCGCTAAGAAGTGGCAAGACTGGACCAGGAGCTGGTGGCCAGGGGGCTGGCCCGCTCCCGGACCCACGCGGCCAAGCTGATTGCTGCGGGCCGGGTGGCCCGTGCCGGCGTACTGATGGGCAAAGCGTCGGCCACCGTCAGCGGGGAAGATCCGCTTTCGGTGCTCGACGACGGCGTCCCCGACTACGTCAGCCGCGCCGGCCACAAGCTGGCCGGCGCCCTTGACGCCTTTCCCCTGGTCCGTCCCGCAGGACTCCGATGCCTGGACGCCGGAGCTTCCACCGGGGGCTTCACGGACGTCCTGCTGCGGCGGGGCGCCGAGCGCGTGGTCGCCGTCGACGTCGGACACGGCCAGCTGGTGGATGCCCTGCGCCGCGACCCCCTGGTCGATGTCCACGAGGGGCTGAATGTCCGCTATCTGGAGCACGGGCAGATCGGGGGACCGGTGGATCTGACCGTCGCCGATTTGTCCTTCATTTCCCTTACCATGGTGCTCGCTCCGCTGGCCGCGGCAACCCGCCCCGGCGGCAGTCTGCTGCTGATGGTCAAACCGCAGTTTGAAGTGGGCCGTGAGAAGCTGGAGAAGGCCGGCGTCGTCACCGACCCCCGCAAACACCGGATGGCGGTGACCCGCGTGGTAGCCGCAGCGTTGGCTGAAAACCTCCGGGTGGCAGGCCTTGCCCGCAGCCCGTTGCCCGGGCAGAACGGCAACGTTGAGTTTTTCCTCTGGCTGCAGGTTGACGGGACGGGGAAACCTGCCTCCCCGCAGTCCGGTGATGCACAGGCTGAGGCCCGCCGTTTGGTGGATGAGGCCTTTGACAGGTTTGATGGAGCCGGAACGAATGCGGCAACGGACCGCCCCGGCGGCGACGCAGGCTCCGAAGGAAGTGACCGCAGGAAACTGGCGACAGACAACTGACGACGGGGTTCCAAATAGCTCCCCAGGGGGCGGAACAGGATGTTACAGACATGAGCAGACGGATACTTGTGCTGGCCCACACCGGCCGGCAGGCTGCCATGACTGCCGCCCAGGAAGCCTGCACGCAGCTCCACGCCTCCGGCCTGATCCCGGTCATGCGCAGGCGGGACCTGGAAGACATCCAGGCCGTGTACGGCGTGCTGACCGCCCCCACCGAAATCCTTGAAGAAGACGTTGAACTCGACGGCGTGGACCTGGTCATGGTCCTGGGCGGAGACGGCACCATCCTCCGAGCCGCGGAACTGGTCCGCGGCACGGACGTCCCCCTGCTCGGAGTGAACCTCGGGCATGTTGGCTTCCTGGCGGAGAGCGAACGCGCCGACCTGGCCCAAACCGTGCACTGGGTGGTTGAACGCGCCTACACCGTCGAAGAACGCATGACCATCGATGTACGGGTCTGGTTGGGGGGCAGGCAGATTGCCCACACCTGGGCGCTGAACGAGGCCGCGATTGAAAAGTCGGACCGCCAGCGGATGCTCGAAGTGGTGGTGGAAGTTGACGCCAGGCCGATCAGTTCCTTCGGGTGCGACGGCGTGGTCCTGGCCACGCCCACCGGATCCACGGCGTACTCGTTCTCCGCCGGAGGCCCGGTGGTGTGGCCGGAAGTGGAAGCCCTGCTCATCGCGCCGATCAGCGCTCACGCCCTCTTTGCCCGGCCCCTCGTCGTCGCGCCCACCTCAATCCTGGCCGTGGAAATCCTGACCCGCACCGATGCCGCCGGCGTGCTCTGGTGCGACGGACGCCGGAGTGTGGAGCTGCCGCCGGGAGCCCGGGTGGAAGTGACCCGCTCGGAGATTCCCGTCCGCCTTGCCCGCACGCATGCAACACCTTTCTCGGAGCGCCTGGTCCGCAAGTTCCAGCTGCCCACCCAGGGATGGCGCGGACCGGTTGGCGGCTCGGGGGAGTTGTCGGAGAGCGTTGAGCTCACCCGCCGGACGGCAGACAGTGGAGGGCTAAGCGCATGATCGAAGAAATCCGCATCCGCGACCTCGGCGTCATCACGGACGCCACGCTGGAACTCGGCCCAGGTTTCACCGTGGTGACCGGTGAAACGGGCGCCGGAAAAACCATGGTCATCACCGCCCTGGGCATGCTCCTCGGGGCGCGGACCGATGCCGGAGCCGTGCGCACCGGAGCCAAAGCGGCACTTGCCGAAGCTTTGGTTCGCCTGCCCCCGGACAATGCAGCGGTGGCCCGCGCCGAAGATGCGGGCGCGGAGCTGGAAACGTACGACGGCGTGACTGAGCTGATGCTCGCCCGCACCGTCAGTGCCGCCGGCCGCAGCCGTGCCCACGTGGGCGGCCGCTCCGCCCCGGTGGGAGTGCTGGCCGAGGTGGGCCAGCACCTGGTGGCCGTGCACGGACAGTCGGACCAGCTCCGGCTCAAGAGCACAGCAGCCCAGCGGGAAGCCCTGGACAAGTACGCCGGCCCGGCCCTGGCCTCAGCGCTGTCCTCCTACCAGGCGGACTATGCCCGCTGGCGTGCCGCAGTGGCCGAGCTGTCCACCCTGCGCGACCAGGCCCGGGAACGGCTGCGGGAGGCGGAATACCTCGCAGCGTCGCTGGAGGAAATCGATGCCCTGGAGCTGCTGCCGGGGGAGGACGAAATCCTCAAGACCGAAGCCACGCGGCTGAACAACTTCGAGGAACTGCGCACTGCAGCGGTGGGTGCGCACTCGGCGCTGATAGCCGGCGACTTTTCCGACGGTTCCGACGCCACCTCCCTGGTAGACAGCGCCAAACGCCAGCTGGAACTCGCCGGAGAGCACGACCCCGCCCTGGCGGACTCCGCCAAGCGCCTGGCGGAGGTCGGCTACATCCTCGCCGACATCGCCACCGAACTGGCCAGCTACAGCGCCTCCCTGGACGGGGAGGGGCCCGAACGCCTGGCAGAGGTGGAATCCCGGCGGGCGGAAATCTCCGCCCTTCTGCGCAAGTTTGCCCCCTCGGTGGACGAGGTCCTTGAATGGGCCGACGCGGGCCGCATCCGCTTGGCGGAGCTGGGGGACGACAGCACGCGCATCGAGGCGCTGGAGGCGGAAATCACTGACCTGCAGGCGTCCCTGACGGCGGCTGCGGCGGAGCTGACGAAGCTGCGCACCGACGCGGCGGCAGAGCTGGCCCGGCGGGTCAGCGACGAGCTGTCCGCCCTGGCGATGGCCAATGCAAACCTGCTCATCGACGTCACCCCCGTCGAGGAGCTCACCGTCCACGGTGCCGACGCTATTACCTTCCTCCTGCAGCCGCACCCCGGAGCCCCGGCCCGGCCCCTGGGCAAGGGCGCCTCCGGCGGCGAGCTCTCCCGCGTGATGCTGGCCATCGAAGTGGTCCTCGCAGCGGTGGATCCGGTGCCGACCTTCATCTTCGACGAGGTTGACTCCGGAGTCGGGGGCAAGGCCGCCGTCGAAATCGGCCGCCGGCTGGCCATGCTCGCAAAGCATGTACAGGTGATAGTGGTTACCCACCTTCCGCAGGTGGCTGCGTTTGCCGATCAGCACATCCGGGTCATCAAGATGTCAGCGACGGGGGATGATGGAAGCGGCGTCACCGCCAGTGATGTCACCGTCCTGGATGATGCCGAGCGGATCAAGGAACTTGCCAGGATGCTCGCGGGCCAGGAGGACTCCGAGTCCGCCCGGGCCCACGCCGTCGAACTCCTGGCCGCGGCGGGACACCCGCCGCATGAATAAACAGATTAATTCCAAGTGGATCTACAAAAGGTGATAGGCTCGAACTCCGTGGTGCAGCGATCAAATTCCAGGTTTCCCAAGTCGTCTTCTACGACAAAACACATCTTCGTCACCGGTGGCGTGGCGTCCTCACTCGGCAAGGGACTGACAGCGTCAAGTCTCGGCCATCTGTTGAGGTCGCGCGGCATAGCGGTGACCATGCAAAAGCTCGATCCCTATCTCAATGTGGATCCGGGCACAATGAACCCCTTCCAGCACGGTGAGGTCTTCGTCACCGACGACGGCGCCGAGACTGACCTCGACATCGGCCACTACGAGCGGTTCCTTGACGAAAGCCTTGACGGCTCCGCCAACGTAACCACCGGCCAGGTCTACTCCACGGTTATTGCCAAGGAGCGCCGCGGCGAATACCTCGGCGACACCGTCCAGGTCATCCCGCACATCACCGACGAGATCAAGCGCCGGATGCGCCTGCCCTCCGAGGCGAAGAAGACCCCCGACGTCATCATCACCGAGATCGGCGGCACGGTTGGCGACATCGAGTCCCAGCCCTTCCTGGAAGCAGCACGCCAGGTGCGCCAGGACATCGGCCGCAACAACGTCTTCTTCCTGCACGTCTCGCTGGTTCCCTACATCGGCCCGTCCCAGGAACTGAAGACCAAGCCGACGCAGCACTCCGTGGCCGCCCTGCGGTCCATCGGCATCCAGCCCGACGCCATCGTCATCCGCTCGGACCGTCCGGTGCCGGACGCCATGCGCGCCAAGATCGGCCGCATGTGCGACGTTGACGTGGACGCCGTCGTCGGCTGCCCGGATGCCCCGAGCATCTACGACATCCCGAAGACCCTTCACTCCCAGGGCCTGGACGCGTACATCGTCCAGCACCTGGACCTGAAGTTCAAGGACGTCAACTGGACCAAGTGGGACAAGCTCCTCGAGTCCGTGCACAACCCCAAGCACCACGTCGACATTGCCCTCGTGGGCAAGTACGTGGATCTGCCCGACGCCTACCTCTCCGTTACGGAAGCACTGCGCGCCGGCGGTTTCGCCAATAAGACCAAGGTCAACATCCGCTGGGTGCCCTCGGACGAATGCGCGACGCCGGAAGGTGCCGCCGAGGCGCTGGCCGGTGCCGACGCCATCTGTGTCCCCGGCGGCTTCGGCATCCGCGGCCTTGAAGGCAAGCTCGGCGCCCTGACCTACGCCCGCGAAAACATGGTGCCCACCCTGGGCCTGTGCCTTGGGCTGCAGTGCATGGTCATCGAGTACGCCCGCAACGTAGTTGGACTGGAAGGCGCGTCCTCCTCCGAGTTCGAGCCGGACACCAAGTACCCGGTCATCGCCACCATGGCGGAGCAGAAGCAGATTGTCTCCGGCGACGGCGACATGGGCGGCACCATGCGCCTGGGCCTGTGGGACGCAAAGCTTGAAGAGGGTTCCGTAGTTGCCAAGACGTACGGCAAGACGGCAGTGGCCGAGCGCCACCGCCACCGCTACGAGGTCAACAACCAGTACCGCGACCAGATTGCCGAGGCAGGCCTGTCCTTCTCCGGCACCACGGTTGACGGCGGACTGGTGGAGTTCGTTGAACTTCCGGCCGATGTGCACCCGTACTACGTCTCCACGCAGGCACACCCGGAGCTCAGCTCCCGCCCGACGCGCCCGCACCCGCTCTTCGCCGGTTTGGTGAAGGCTGCCCTGGCGCGCCAGAACGGCAAGGGCTAGCAGCATATGAGTGAGACCAGAGGGTTCGCCGACGAACGCAGTCCCCGCCGCCTGCTGAGTTCCTCCGTGGAATACACCGGGCGCGTCTGGGACGTGGTCAGCGAGAAGTTCCAGCTGACCGACGACGGCGAACCCCTGGTCCGCGACTACATCCGCCACCCCGGGGCGGTGGCCATCCTGGCCCTGAACGACGCTGGCCAGGTGCTGCTGATCAACCAGTACCGGCATCCGGTGCGGATGACGCTCTGGGAAATCCCCGCCGGGCTGCTGGACATCGACGGCGAAGATTTTCAGGTTGGCGCCGCCCGGGAGCTGGCGGAAGAGGCTGACATTATTGCCGCCGAGTGGAATGTCCTGACCGACCTGTTCCTCTCGCCCGGTTCCTCCCGTGAGGCGCTGCGCATTTACCTCGCCCGCGGAATTTCGGAAGTCCCCGAAGCGGACCGCCACGAGCGCACCCACGAGGAAGCCGAAATCCGGACCATGTGGGTTGACCTTGACGACGCCGTGGAAGCGGCGCTGCAGGGACGCCTGCACAGCCCCTCCGCCGTGGCCGGAGTCCTGGCCGCAGCGGCGGCGCGGCCCTCGGGCTACGCCAATCTGCGGCCGGGCAACGCGCCCTGGCCCGAACACCACTCCCAGCACTCCACCTGGCCGCAGGGCCCCGTTCTTTAGGACTGAAGACCGCCATGGCCGCCTCCGATCAACCTGCCGGCGGACACTCTCCTGCGCCGGCGTCCCCGGCTGACCCCGGAGCCCAGGCACCGGAAGTGCCCTCCAACGCGCCGTACAACGACACCGTTGCCTTCGACTTCTCTTCACTGAACAAAACGCTCCGCCTGGATTCCCCGGCCGAACTGCTGCGGGCAGCCCTTGCTGAAGACAAAGCCGCCGGGCAGGCCGGCGACGGCGCTGGTCTTCCGGACGGCGCCGGCCCGGCCTCCGACGCCGCTGCCCCTGGCCCCGCGGCGCACGGGGGTCCTCCTGCCCCGGCAGGTTCAAAGGCCCCGGGCACCGCTAAGAAGCCACCGGTACCCAAGGGCCCGTCGGCCGCGGATGAGCTGCGGGCCACCGCCGTCGGCCGCGCGATCGGCGGCTATCTACAGCACATGGCCGTGGAACGCGGACTCGCTGTGAACACGCTCGATGCGTACCGCCGCGACCTGCTGCGCTATGCCCGCTTCCTCGCGGCGCGCGGCGTCGAGGACGTTGCCCGCATTTCCCGGCACGACGTCACCGCCTTTGCCCAGTCCATCGTGGAAGGCTCAGACGGCGCCTCCGCGCTGAGCGTGCGTTCGGCCGCACGCACCGTCGTCGCCGTCCGCGGGCTGCACAAGTTTTGGGCGCTGGAGGGCCTGACGACGGCCGATCCTGCCGCTGACGTCCATCCGCCGCTGCCCGGCAAGCGGCTGCCCAAGGCCATCAGCGTCAACGAAGTCACCCGGATCCTGGAAGCAGTCTCCACCGAGACTCCTGCGGGACTGCGGGACCGGGCACTGCTGGAGTTTCTGTACTCGACCGGCGCCCGTATCAGCGAGGCGGTGGGCCTGGACATCGACGACCTGTCCCTGGAGCGCATCCCGGCCAACGGTCCCGATGTCGTGCGGCTCTTCGGCAAGGGATCCAAGGAGCGCCTGGTGCCGCTGGGCTCCTATGCCGCCCGCGCATTGGACGAATACCTGGTGCGCGGCCGGCCCGCAGCATCCGTGAAGGGCAAGGGAACTCCCGCGCTCTTCCTGAACGCCCGCGGCGGGCGCCTCAGCCGCCAAAGTGCGTGGACCATCCTGAAGAACGCGGCCGAAAAGGCACAGATCGGCCGGGACGTGTCACCGCATACGCTGCGCCACTCCTTCGCCACCCATCTGCTCGAGGGCGGCGCGGATGTCCGGGTGGTCCAGGAGCTGCTGGGCCATGCCTCGGTAACCACCACGCAGGTCTACACCCTGGTGACTGCGGAGACCCTGCGCGAGGTCTACGCCGCAGCACATCCGCGGGCGCTGTGACGCCGCGAACCGGCGGGCCCGGTGCGGCACGCCAGCCTGCACCGCCCCGGGCGGTCCCCGTGGTCCTGTGCTTTCTGATGCGCGAGACCCCGGACCGCGGCGCCGAAGTTTTGATGGGACTGAAGCAGACCGGATTCGGCGTCGGCCGGATTGTGACCCTGGGCGGGCACGTTGAGCCGGGGGAGACCCCCGCACAGGCGGCCGTACGCGAGGTCTTTGAGGAATCCGGCGTCACGCTCACCGAGGACAACCTGGAGCATGCCGGAACCATTGAGTTTATTTTTCCGGGCCGCCCGGAATGGGATATGTCCACCGTGGTGTTCCGGGCCCGGACCTGGACCGGGGAGCCGGAACCGTCCGAGGAGATCGCTCCCGCCTGGTACCCCGTGGACGGCGTTCCCTACCCGCAGATGTGGCCGGACTCGGCCCTCTGGATGCCCGAGGTCCTCGCCGGACGCGACTTCAACGCCGTCGTCACCCTGGCCGCCGACAATGAGAGCGTCGCCGGCATCGTTTTCTCCTAAAAGGTCTGCACGGGTTCCCACTCTCTGGGGCTGGCGGTGCGTGTGTGACCACGGGAGCCCCGCAGCACAACAAAGGACGGGAACGGGTGCGCTAGCTCCGGGCCGGGCCCAGCCGGACCGCTGCACGGCTGTCCGCCGCCGCCTCCGCGGCTGCGGTCGCCTTGGCCAGGCCGACGGCGGGCATGCCCACGTACATCGATTCGGCGCGGTCCACTACATATGTCTCATGCCAGATTCCCACTCCGCCCGGAGATTTCCGGGCCGCCCGGTTGAAGGCCGCCCAGGCGGGCCGGTGCTCGGCGTCGGTCCGGCCGGCATACGCGTACAGTTGCTCGGCGCTCTTCCAGTGCTGGATTACCAGCGGGCCGCCGGCGCCGATCGTGATCCGGTAGCCCAGCAGTCCGGAATCCGGTTCGGCGGAGAGCTCGGCCAGCATCCGCGGCATGGCGGCGAAGGCGGGCAGCCACAGGTCGGGCCGCCACGGACGGTTGATCCGCATGCCGATGAGGAAGACCACGAGCGGGCCGTCGTGCACATGGGTCATCCGGTGCGGAACGATGCGAGCCATGACGGCTCCTTCCGGGGTGGATAGTGATGGTATCCAAGGTAGAGAGTTACACTATCCAGCACAAGGGGGTGCTGATGAGAATTTCAGAGCTGGCTGCGCAGACGGACATTTCCGTGGCCACGATTAAGTACTATCTGCGGTCGGGCCTGCTGCACGAGGGGCGGCTGACGGCTCCGCGGCAGGCCGAATACGACGCCGGACATGTCTCGCGCCTGCGGCTGATCCGAGCCCTGCTGGGTCCGGGCGACCTGTCGGTTGCCGCCGCCGGAAAAGTCCTGGAACAGTTGGACAACCCGCCGGACTCGGCCCACAACCTGCTGGGCGCGGCACACCACGCCGTGGGTTCCTTTCCCGAAGTCGAGGGCGGCCATCCGCGGGCCAACGCACTCCTGGAAGCCTGGGGCTGGCAGATTGATCCCGAGGACAACGATGCCAGGTCGCGGCTGGAACTGGCGCTGCGCGGGCTGGAAGACGCCGGGTTTGAGCCGGCCGAGGGTTTTCTGGACATGTATGCGGCCGCCATGCGGGACGTGGCGTCGCGGGAACTGGAGCGGGTGCCCTTCGACACTCCGGCGGACGCCCTGCGGTACGTCGTGCTGGGGACGGTCCTGATTGAGCCGCTGCTGCTGGCGCTGCGCAGGCTGGCCCACCAGGACGCGTCAAACCGAATTTTTTCTGCCGTTCCCGCTCCGGCGCAACCGCACTCAGATTCAGAGCCGGATGCAGAGCGGACCCCGCCGGGCCGGGCCGCCGAAAGTACCGCGCCGGACCTGAATGCAGAGCGGACCCCGGAGTAGGCGGCTTTAATATTTCCTGCGAGTTCTACGAGCGGGAAATTCGTTGCCGCCGTTCCGGGGCCCGCGGGGCGCACATCGCCCGCCGCAGAAATTCCTGCGGCGGGCGCGGTGCTGTTGAATGGCCGATGCTTAGCCCAGGTGCCGTTCCTCGGGGCCGTCGTAGGCGCTGAGGGGACGGATCAGGGAGTTGGCCTCCAGCTGTTCCATGATGTGCGCGGTCCAGCCGGTGATCCGGGCGGCCACGAACAGCGGCGTGAAGGTGGGCGTGTCAAAGCCCATCAGGTGGTACACCGGGCCGGCCGGGTAATCCAGGTTGGGCAGGATGTTCTTCCGCTCGCCCATGGCCGATTCCAGCGCCGTGTACAGCTCGCCCAGGTCCGGACGGTCGTAGTGCTTGACCATATTGTCCAGGGCGGCCTTCATGGTGGGTACCCGCGAGTCGCCGTTCTTGTACACGCGGTGGCCGAAGCCCATGATCTTCTTTTTGTCCGCCAGTGCGGCGTCCAGCCAGCCGGCTGCGTGCCCGGCGACGTCGCCCTCGCCCGCGCTGGCCGCAATCTCCTCGAACGTGTGCATCACTGCCTCGTTGGCGCCGCCGTGCAGCGGGCCCTTGAGTGCACCAATGGCCCCGGTGACCGCGGAGTGCAGGTCCGCGAGCGTGGAGGTAATGACGCGGCCGGTGAACGTGGAGGCGTTGAAGGAGTGCTCCGCATACAGGATCATCGAGACGTTGAACGCCTCCACCACCTCGGGGGCCGCTTCTTCGCCGAAGGTCATCCACAGGAAGTTCGCGGAGTAGCGCAGGTCGTCCCGGGGCTCCACCACATCTTCGCCGCGCCGGCGGCGCTGGTCATAGGCGACGACGGCGGGCATCGCCGCAAACAGGCTGACCGACTTTTCCATGTTGGCCTGCAGCGAGGAATCGTCCGCCTTCCCATGCTGAGCACCAAGCACGGAGGCCGCCGTGCGGCAGACATCCATCGGATGGCACGTGAGCGGCAGTGCATCAATGACTGCCTTCATCTCGGGGGAGAGGGCACGCTGGCTCCGCTCAGCGTCGCTGAACTCGGCCAGTTCCCCGGCGGTGGGCAGCTCGCCGTTCCAGAGCAGGTAGGCAACCTCTTCGAAGCTGCAGTGCGCTGCCAGCTCCTGCACCGGATAGCCGCGGTAAAGCAGCGAATTGGTTTCCGGATTTACCTTGGAGATCTTGGTCGTGTCAACGAGGACACCGGCCAGCCCCTTGTGGATCTGCTCATCTGTCATAACGAAAGACTCCTTTGTCGCGGTGGTGTAGCTGCGGTGATTTTTGCGGCTGCGCTAGTGCTGGCCCGGGACCTGAAAGTTGAAGACGGAAGTGTCGAAGCGGTTATAGGCTTCATAATCCACCAGATCGTACAAACGTGCACGCGTCAGCATGTTCGGGACATCCTCCTGCTGGGTGCCCTTGGCCTTGATCGTGTCCAGGGTGCGCTCGGCGGCTCCCATGGCGCTGCGCAGCAGGGTGACCGGATAGATCACCATATTCACGCCCACCGACGCCAGCTCCTCGTAGCTGAACAGGTCGCTCTTGCCGAATTCGGTCATGTTGGCCAGGATCGGCACGTCGACGGCGGCGCGCATCGCTGCGAACTCCTCCAGTGACTTCATGGCCTCGGGGAAGATGGCGTCGGCACCGGCGTCGACCAGGGCGCGGGCACGGTCCTGGGCGGCTTCGAGGCCGTCCACGGCGCGGATGTCGGTGCGGGCCATGATCAGGAAGTTCGGATCACGGCGGGCATCGGCTGCGGCGCGGATCCGCTTGGTGGCGGTGTCCAGGTCCACAACGTTCTTGCCGTCCAGATGGCCGCAGCGCTTGGGGTTGAACTGGTCTTCAATGTGGCAGCCGGCCAGGCCGGCGTTCTCCAGCTCCTGGATGGAGCGGGCCACGTTCATCGGCTCGCCGAATCCGGTGTCCGCGTCCACAATGGCCGGCAGGTCCGTCATCCGGGCGATCTGCCCGGCACGGGTGGCCACCTCGGTGAGGGTGGTCAGGCCGATGTCCGGCAGGCCCAGGTCATTGGCCAGGACCGCACCGGAGATGTAGACGCCGTCGAACCCTTTTTCCTCGATCAGGCGGGCCGAGAGCGGATTGAAGGCGCCCGGGAACTGCTGCAGCGTGCCGGAGGCCAGGCCTTCGCGGAAGGCGATGCGCTTGGCTTCGGGGGTTACGGAGGAGTACAGCATGTTAGAAGAGTCCCTTCGGGGCGTTGGCCGGGTCGATGACGCCGTCGGCTGCGGTGATGTTCAGGGCATCCAGTTCGCCGGCGGCCAGTTCGGGCAGGCGCTGGACCGTGGCCAGGAAGCGTTCGATCTCTTCCTCGGAGACCAGGCCGGCGGCCAGGGTGCGGAACTTGTTGATGTACTGCTCGCGGGCAAACGGCTTGGCGCCCAGCGGATGGGCGTCGGCGACGGCGATCTCATCCGTGATCTCGGTGCCGTCGGTCAGGATGATCGTCACGCGGCCGCCGAAGGCCTTCTCATTGATGTCCAGCGAGTGGTAGCGGCGGGTCCATTCCGGATCCTCCACGGTGGTGACCTTATGCCACAGCTCCACGGTGTCCGGACGGCCGGCGCGCTCGGGGGCGTAGGAATCCACGTGGTGCCAGGCGCCGTCCTGCAGGGCGACGGTGAAGATGTACGGGATGGAGTGGTCCAGCGTTTCGCGCGAAGCGGTGGGATCGTACTTCTGTGGGTCGTTGGCGCCGGAGCCAATCACGTAATGCGTGTGGTGCGAGGTGGCAATCAGCACGCTGGCGACCTTGGAGGCGTCGGCGGCTTCGGGGTGCTCGCGGTGGATCTTCCGGGCCAGGTCGATCCAGGCCTGGGCCTGGTACTCGGCGGAGTGTTCCTTGGTGTAGGTGTCCAGGATGGCGCGCTTGGCTTCCCCGGCCTCGGGCAGCGGGACTTCGTAGGCGGCGTCGGGACCGTCCAGCATCCAGGCGATGACCCCGTCTTCACCCTCGTAAATGGGGGTGGGGGAGGTCTGGCCGCGCATCGCGCGGTCCACGGCTTCCACGGCCATCTTGCCGGCGAACGCCGGGGCGTGCGCCTTCCAGGTGGAGATCTCGCCCTTGCGGGACTGCCGGGTGGCGGTGGTGGTGTGCAGGGCCTGGCCGACGGCCTGGAAGATGGTCTCGACGTCGAGGCCCAGCAGGGTGCCGATACCGGCGGCGGCGGACGGGCCGAGGTGGGCCACGTGGTCGATCTTGTGCTTGTGCAGGCAAATGGCCTTGACCAGGTCCACCTGGATTTCGTAGCCGGTGGCGATGCCGCGGATCAGGTCCGCGCCCGAGGCACCGGTGTGCTGTGCGACGGCGAGCAGCGGCGGAATGTTGTCGCCGGGGTGGGAGTACTCCGCGGCGAGGAAGGTGTCGTGGTAATCCAGCTCGCGCACGGCCACGCCGTTGGCCCAGGCGGCCCACTCCGGAGAGGTCTTCTCCTCGACGCCGAACACGGCGGAGCCCTTGCCGTTGGCGGAGGGGGAGAAGGACAGCGCCTGGGCGCGGGCGGCGACGATGGGCGCGCGGTTCAGGGACGCAATGGCCACCGACGCGTTGTCGATGATGCGGTTGATGACCATGTCCGTGACATCGTCGGTCACGGCGACGGGGTCGGCGGCGACCTCCGCAATCTTGTAGGCCAGCTGGTCTTCGCGGGCCAGGTTCTCATCGCTGCGGTGGACCCGCACCTTGTGGAGATTCATGTTGTGTCCTTTCGGGACGGTCAGGGGTTTCAGAAGAAAGTTCGAGGGCCCGGCGGCAGCGGTCAGGCGGCACGGGCTGCCAGGGGTGGGCACGGAAAAGTGCGGGCTCAGCCCGGAGGGCCGGTGGCCGCCAGGAAATGCTCCAGGCTCTTGTGCAGGTGCACGGAGGTGGCTGCAGCGGCCAGCGCGGGGTCCCGGGCTGCGATCGCTGCGGCAATGGTGGCGTGTTCACCGGCGGTCGCCAGCAGCCGTTCGGGGTTGTCCTTGGCCAGGCGGCGGACGCGGGCCAGGTGCAGCCGCACGTTTGCCAGCGCCTGGGTGAGGTAGGTGTTGGCGGCGGCCGCGTCAATGGCTTCGTCCAGCCGGGCCACCAAAGTGTAGTAGCCGGAGCGGGTGGGATCAGCGCCGGCGGTGTCCTGCACAATCAGGCCCGCGGCATTCTCAAACTCCCGCCGCAGTGCGGTGAACGCTTCCGGGTCTCCGCGCAGCGCCGCCAGGGACGCCGCCTTGCATTCCAGGGCCTGGCGGAGTTCAAACAGATCGCTGACGGTCTGCGGGGAGATGGAGGTGACGACGACGCCGCGGCCGTTGTGCGGTGCAGCGAGCCCGTCCGCGGTGAGCCTGCTGATCGCCTCGCGCAGCGGAGTGCGGGAAATGCCGAGGCGCTGGGACTGTTCCACTTCGGCAAGCACCGTCCCGGGCAGCAGGCGTCCGGTCACGATGTCTTCGCGGAGCGCCCGGTAGGCGCGGTCGCTTGCCCTCATGGTGCTCCTCTCCCGCTGCGGCCGCATCTGCAGGCCGAAAAGAATTGTGATGTGCCTCATCAGTGTATACACAGCACCGCTTTTTCCAAACCAATTCCGGAAACTCCGAGCCATCACGGGAGGTCATGTATACACACCAGTGTTGTGACCTGCCCGTCAGCTGCCCTAGGGTGATGGCTATCACATCCGAATCGAGGAGGATTCATGAGCTCTGGCCTGGATGCAGGAAATGGAACAGCAGAGGCCGCACCCGTCGGTCCGGCAGGTACGGCAGCAGGCACGGGCACGGATGCGGGAGCGGACGCCGGCGGTGCCGGCGGACGTTATGCGCAGGCCTACGCCCGCAGCGTCGAGGATCCCGAAGGGTTCTGGCTGGAGGCCGCCTCACTGGTGGACTGGGACTCCGCGCCGCAGCAGGCCCTGGACGGGTCCGCGGCTCCGCTGTACCGGTGGTTTCCCGACGGGATGCTGAACACGAGCTTCAATGCCCTGGACCGGCACGTGGCCGCCGGGCGGGGCGGTGCGGCTGCCCTTATTTATGATTCCGCGATGCTCGGCACCGCCAGGACCTATACCTACAGCGAGCTGCTGGCCGAGGTGGAGACCTTTGCCGGAGTGCTCCGCGGCCTCGGCGTGGAAGCCGGCGACCGGGTCATCATCTACCTGCCGATGATTCCGCAGGCCGTCATCGCGATGCTTGCCGCAGCCCGGATCGGTGCGGTCCACTCGGTGGTCTTCGGCGGCTTCGCTCCCAAGGAGCTGGCGGCCAGGATCGACGACGCGCGTCCCGCCGTCGTCGTCACCGCCAGCGGCGGGCTGGAACCGAAACGCGCGGTGGAGTACCTGCCCAATGTGGCCGACGCGCTCGCCGCCGCCACCCACACGGTGAACCATGTGGTGGTTGCCGCCCGGAACGGCTTTGAGCACAGCCTTGAGGAATATGACGGTGCGGACGGCACCGTCTGGCATGACTGGGACGTGCTCGCAGCTGCTGCATCACCTGCCGGTCCGGTCTCCGTTGCCGCCACCGATCCGCTGTACATCCTGTACACCTCCGGCACCACCGGAGCTCCCAAGGGTGTGGTCCGGGACAACGGCTCGCACGCCGTCGCACTGGCATGGTCGATGCGCAACATCTACGACGTCGGGCCCGGCCAGGTGATGTGGACCGCCTCCGACGTCGGCTGGGTGGTGGGCCATTCCTACATTGTGTACGCGCCGCTGCTCGCCGGAGCGACAACGGTGCTGTATGAGGGCAAGCCCGTGGGCACGCCCGACGCCGGGACGTTCTGGCGCGTGGCGGGCCAGCACTCCGTTGACGTCCTCTTCACGGCACCCACCGCGCTGCGGGCAATCCGCAAGGCAGATCCCGAGGCTGCGCTGGTGGCGGACTATGACCTCTCGCGGTTGCGGACACTGTTTGTCGCGGGGGAGCGGCTGGATCCGGAGACCTTCTCCTGGGCCGGCCGGGCGCTGGACATTCCGGTGGTGGATCACTGGTGGCAGACGGAGACGGGCTGGGCGATCTGCGCCAATCCGCTGGGCCTGGAGCAGCTCCCGATCAGGGCCGGCTCCGCCACCGTTCCGGTGCCGGGTTTTTCGCTGGCCATCGTGGACGGCGAGGGTGTGGAGGTTCCTCCGGGCGAGGAGGGAAACATTGTGCTGCGGCTCCCGCTGCCGCCGGGCACGCTGACCACGCTGTGGGGCAGCGATGACCGGTTCCGGTCCTCGTACCTGGAGATCTTCGAAGGCTGCTACACCACCGGTGACTCCGGCTACGTGGATGAGGACGGCTACGTATTCATCATGGGCCGGACCGACGACGTCATCAACGTCTCCGGGCACCGGCTCTCCACCGGCGCGATGGAACAGATTGTGGCAACCCATCCCGCAGTGGCCGAGTGCGCCGTGATCGGGGTGGCCGATTCCCTCAAGGGGCAGCGCCCGTGCGGTTACGTGGTGCTGAAATCCGGGTCGGAACTGGGCGCGGATGAGCTGCGGGCGGACCTGGTGAAGCTGGTGCGCGAATCCATCGGCCCGGTGGCCGACTTCAAGGACGTACAGGTGGTGGACGCCCTGCCCAAGACCCGCTCGGGCAAGATCCTGCGCAAGACGATGCGCCAGATCGCCGACGGCGACGCCTACACCGTGCCGTCGACCATCGAGGATCCTGCCGTGATCGAGGCGCTGGTGCCGCTGCTGCGTCCGAGAGGCTAGAGGGCTAGCGGCTTCCGCCGGCCTTCACCCGGTCGATGATCGCGTCGATGCGCTCGTGCATCTCCGCGGGCCCGGCGACCTGTGCGCAGGGCGGGCTTCCCTCGGTGGTGCCCCAGGGGACCAGGACATCGAAGTCGAGTCCGCGGACCAGTGCGAGGCTGTCGAGATAGTCACTCCGGAGCCCGGCATCCAGGACAACAGCCTTCCACTCGCCGTCCTCAATCCAGATGAAATCACCGGTGAAGAGGAAACGGTGTGTGCCGTTGTCCCAGAGGTACGACGCAGTTCCGGCCGTATGGCCGGGGGTGGGGATCATTTCAAGATCATCGCCAATCATTTCCCGCCGGTCGAACACTCCCGCAGGATCAAGCGAGGCCGCGTCTTCCGAGTGGTCTCTGCGGTGGATCCAGACCGGCACGTCCAAGCTGGGCCGGCCGTACATCGCCTCGTGGCTGTGATTGAGCAGCAGGCGGGCCGGTGCACCGAGCATCCGGATCGAATCCGCCGCCTCGTTCACGCCGGGGGAATTGTAGATGATGATGTTGCCCTCCGGGCGCTCAAGGATGTAGGAGCGCAGCAGCACGTTGTGCTGGTAGGGGAGCCGGGACGGCGGGGTGGCAAGAAGCCCTTCAAACGGCGTGTCGAGCTGAGCGCCTGCTTCAGATGTCATGGGCGTCAGCCAAGCACTCGGCGGGTGTTGGCGCAACGGTGTGGCAGCCACGCCGCGGTCCCGGGGGAGGGAGCTAGTCCGTCCCGACGGTGCTGCTGCGCCGCTCCGGGAACGCGGTGTTCCGCCATTCGCCGGCCTGCGGACGCTGTTGTCGTGGGGGAGCGGTTGGATCAAGGCCGGCTCCGCCACCGTTCCGGTGCCGGGCTTCTCGCTGGCGATCCTGGACGGCGAGGGCACGGAGGTTCCGGCCGGCGAAGAGGGGAACATCGTGCTGCGGCTGCCGCTGCCGCCGGGCCAGATCGCCGACGGCGACGCCTATACCGTGCCGTCGACCATCGAGGATCCTGCCGTGATCGAGGCGCTGGTGCCGCTGCTGCGTCCCGGGTCCTGATCACAGCCGGTCGGAATCCAGTAGCGGCGCTTGCCGTGGCCGGTGCCTTCAAAAACGCCGCCGTTTTTCTCGATGGTCGCCCGGGAAGCGGCATTGTCTTCGTCGCAGGTAAGCAGGACCGAGGGCACCACCAGCTCCCGGGCAATGGCCAGGGCTTTCTTCAGGGCTTCGGCGGCATGGCCCCTGCGGCGCGCGGAAGGCCTGACGCTGTAACCGATGTGCCCGCCCTCGCGGCGGAGGAAATCGTTGAGTTCATGGCGAATCGCCAAAGACCCTACGATGGTCCGCCCGTCGGCAATCCACAGGTAGGTGCAGGGAACGTACTCGGGTTTCCGCGGGGTTTCGGGCAGGGCGTCCGCCACGAGTCCGGCAACGAAGCGGCGGAACGTCTCCGGATCCCTGAGGGTGTCCAGGGGCCGGTCTTCGCTGCCGGAACCGTTGCGGCGGGAGTCCCGGAAGTCCGCGGCGCACTCAAGCCAGGAACGCTGGTAGGCCGCGTCCGGGCGCACAAGGGTAATCATCCGGAAATCGTAGCCGCCATGCTCCCCGGATCGCGGACCCGCGCCAGCGAGCCGGTGTCACTGCCTCAATCCGTCCCGATGGTGCTGCTGCGCCGCTCTAGGAACAGCGACTCTAGGAACAGCGACGAGCCGGAGCCCGCTCAAATGTCATGAATCGAAGGATTCCCAGCCGGGCATTGGCTTTCAGGTTGCCGCCCTGCGGCGACTCCGGCCGCATAAATGGCCCGCGCCTCCGGCCGGTCCGACGCCGGAAGGGGGCGCACGAGGGAGATCCCGCCGCTCTTTGAAGCGGGGGGGACTGCTCACCGGGGAGAAAGCACCGCAGCGGCGCGTTCCAGTGCACCCGGGACAATGGAGTAGTACGCCCAGACGCCGCGCTTCTCGCGGTGCAGGATGCCGGCGTCCACGAGGATCTTCAGGTGGTGGGAGACCGTGGGCTGGCCCAGCCCGATCGGCTCGGTGAGGTCGCAGACGCACGCTTCCTTGTTCTCCTGCGCGGCGATCAGCGACACCAGGCGCAGCCGGGTCGGCTCGGCCACGGCCTTGAGCAGCCGGGCGAACCGCTGGGCATCGTCAACGCTCAAGGCTTCGGAGGTCAGCGGCGTGCAGCAGGCATCGGTGTCTGGAGCGGGAACTGTCCGGGCAGTAGTCACCCGCCTATTATGCACAGATTGACAGCCGTCGATATATCCCCGGATACTGAGCATCGAAAGATATCGATGTTTCCGCTGTCGATTGTCCCTTCCAGGTCCTGCGCCGAGGAGCTTTGTGAGTACATCCACCGCACCACCCGATACCGGGCAGGTCACCGCCCGGCTCTCCACCCTTGACCGCTTCCTGCCGGTGTGGATTATCGCCGCGATGGCTGCCGGCCTGCTGCTGGGGCGGCTGGTTCCCGGCATTGGTCCGGCACTGGACTCGGTGAAGATCTCCAACGTGTCGCTGCCCATCGCCGTCGGCCTGCTGGTGATGATGTATCCGGTGCTGGCCAAGGTCCGCTATAACGAGACCCGTGCAGTGGTGGCCGACCGGAAGCTGATGATTACCTCCCTGGCGCTGAACTGGGTGGCCGCGCCGGCGTTCATGTTTGCGCTGGCCTGGGTCTTCCTGCCGGACCTGCCCGAGTACCGGACCGGGCTGATCATCGTGGGGCTGGCCCGCTGCATCGCCATGGTGATGATCTGGAATGACCTGGCCTGCGGGGACCGCGAGGCCGCCGCCGTGCTGGTGGCCATCAACTCCGTTTTCCAGGTCCTCGCCTTCGGCGCGCTGGGCTGGTTCTACCTGCAGGTCCTGCCCGGCTGGCTTGGGCTGCAAACAACCAGCGCGGAGTTCTCCTTCTGGTCCATCACCGCCAGTGTCCTGGTCTTCCTGGGCATCCCGCTGCTCGCGGGCTTCCTGACCCGCGTCCTGGGGGAAAAGGCGAAGGGCCGCGACTGGTACGAAAGCACGTTCCTGCCGAAGCTGGGCCCGTGGGCGCTTTACGGCCTGCTGTTCACCATCATGCTGCTCTTCGCCCTGCAGGGGGACGAGATCACCTCGAACCCGGGGGACGTGGCACGGATCGCCCTGCCGCTGCTGGTCTACTTCATCGTGGTGTTCGGCGCCGGCATGGTTCTGGGCAAAGTCCTGAACCTGGGGTATCCGCGCACCACCACGCTGGCGTTCACGGCTGCCGGCAACAACTTCGAACTGGCCATCGCCGTGGCCATCGGCACCTACGGCGTGACCTCCGGGCAGGCGCTCGCCGGCGTCGTCGGCCCCCTGATCGAGGTCCCCGTCCTGGTGGCCCTGGTATACGCCGCACTGTGGGCGCAAAAGAGATACTGGCCCGCAGCAACTGCCGTTCCTGCCACTCCCGCCGCAACTCGGCCTGCCGCAACTCGGCCTGCCGCAACACCGGAAGAGATGAACCGATGACCTCTACTGAAGCACCAGCGAAGCCCTCCGTCCTGTTTGTCTGCATCCACAACGCAGGGCGCTCGCAGATGGCGGCCGCCTATCTGCGCACGCTCGGCGAAGGCCGGATCGAGGTCCGCTCCGCCGGATCCGCACCCGCCGATTCCGTCAACCCCGCCGCCGTGGCAGCCATGGCCGAAGACGGCATCGACATGTCCGCCGAGCTGCCCAAGGTCCTCACCACCGAGGCCGTGCAGGAGTCCGACGTCGTCATCACCATGGGCTGCGGCGACGCCTGCCCGATCTTCCCCGGCAAGCGCTACGAGGACTGGAAACTGGACGACCCGGCCGGGCAGGGCGTGGACGCCGTCCGCCCCATCCGTGACGACATCAAGGGACGAATCACCGCCCTGATCGCCGACCTGCTGCCGGCCAGCTAAACCACCCGCCCCCTTCGTCGAGAGAGAACCCCATGCCTGAGAACACTGAAGCCGGACTGTCCGCACTTCCCGTCGCCGTGATCGGCTCCGGCCCGGTTGGACTGGCTGCAGCGGCACACCTGCTCGAACGCGGCCTGACGCCCCTCATCTTCGAGGCCGGGAACGCTCCGGCCGCCGCGGTCAGCGCCTGGGGACACGTCCGCCTGTTCTCGCCCTGGCAGTACGACGTCGACGCCGCCGCCCGCCGCCTGCTCACAGCCGCCGGCTGGCGGGAACCGGGCGCCGACGTCCTGCCCACCGGCGCCGAGCTCGTTGAGCACTACCTCCGGCCGCTGGCTTCGCTTCCCGCGGTCCGGGACGCCCTGCACACCTCCTGCGAAGTCCTCGCGGTGAGCCGCGAAGGCCTGGACAAGACGCGCACTGGCGGACGGGACAAGGTTCCGTTCCTGGTCCGTGTCCGCGATGCCGACGGGACGATCACGGATCACCGGGTCCGCGCGGTCATTGACGCGTCCGGAACGTGGAGCACTCCGAACCCGCTCGGACAGTCCGGACTTCCGGCACGGGGCGAAGCCGACGCCTATGCGGCCGGCCTCATCACGCCCCCGCTGCCCGATGTCACGGGCCGGGACCGTGCGCGCTTTGCCGGCAAACACGTCCTGGTGGTCGGGGCCGGACACTCTGCGGCCAACACCCTGCTGGCCCTCGGCGAGCTCGCTGAGCAGGAGCCCGGCACCCGGATCAGCTGGGCCATCCGGCGCGCCTCCGCTGCCGGCGTCTACGGCGGGGGTGACCTCGACGGGCTGCCCGCGCGCGGAGCCCTCGGCAGCCGGCTGCGCGGCCTGGTGGAGGGCGGGTGCATTGAACTGCACACCTCCTTCACCATCACCGGTTTCAAGAGCGCCGAGTCTCTTTCCGTTGCAGGGGCCACCCCCTCCGGCGAAACCCAGCTGGCAGTGGACCTGCTGGTCCCGGCCACCGGGTTCCGCCCGAACCTGGATATGCTCCGCGAGATCCGCCTCGACCTCGACCCTGCCGTGGAGGCACCGCGGGCCCTCGGTCCGCTCATCGACCCCGAATTCCACAGCTGCGGCACGGTGGAGCCGCACGGCGCCAGGCTCCTGTCCCACCCCGAAAAGGACTTCTACGTCACGGGGATGAAATCCTACGGACGGGCACCCACCTTCCTGATGGCTACCGGCTACGAGCAGGTCCGCTCCATCGCCGCGGCCCTCGCCGGTGATCAGAAGGCGGCCGACGACGTGCAGCTGGTCCTGCCCGAAACCGGCGTCTGCTCCACGGATCTGGGCGGCAGCTGCGACACCGACGCCGCGGCATCCGGGCAGGGCGGGACCGCCTGCTGTGCGCCGGAACCGGCGGCAGCTCCGGCCGGCGGCGCGGCTGAAGCGTCCTGCTGCGGAATTCCCGAACCGGCGGCTTCAGTTCCGGCCGCGGGACAGGGTGAGTCATCCTGCTGCTCGACACCCGAGCCGGCGTTCCTCGGCATTCCCACCGGGCTGGCCCACGGCCGTTCCGCGGAGCGGGAGAACTAGGACCGGGCCGGGGAAGTGACTATGCAGGAAACGGGCACGGGTCAGGAAGCATTTCCCGCCGCAGGGGGCGGTGACGTGGACGTCCTGGTCATCGGCGGCGGGCAGGCCGGACTCGCCGCAGGCTACTACCTCAACCGCCTGCGGCGCGACGAGGCCTCGGGCAGGTCCGGACCGGCTCCGAGCTTCGCGATCCTCCACGCGAACCGGGAACCGGGCGGCGCCTGGCAGGACTACTGGGCGAGCCTCGAGCTGTTTTCCCCGGCGGCGTACAGCTCCCTGCCCGGCTATCAGATGCCTGCCTGGACGGGCCAAGGCAACCCCGCGGCGGGCCATGTCACGGAATACCTGAGCCGTTACGAGGCCCGGTATGACCTTCGCGTCTACCGCTCGGTCCGGGCCACGGCTGTTCACGCTGCTGCGGACGGCGAATACATCACGGACACCACCCGGGGCCGGTGGACCAGCCGGGCCGTTATCAGCGCCACCGGGACCTGGAACACCCCGTACCTCCCGCAGCTGCCCGGCGCTGAGTTGTTTGAAGGCCGGCAGCTGCACACCGCGGATTACCGGGGAGCGGATCCCTTTGCCGGGCTGAACGTGGTTGTTGTGGGCGGCGGCAACTCGGGCGCACAGATCGCCGCGGACCTTGCCCCGGCCGCATCGGTCACCTGGGTGACGCGGAAGCCGCCGCGCTACCTTCCCGACGATGTGGACGGCAGGGAGCTGTTCCGGATCGCCACCCGCCATGTCCGTGCCCTCGCTGCCGGCGAGCCCAGCCCCGGCACCGCGGCGTCCCTGGGTGACATTGTGGCCGTTCCGCCGGTGCGGGAAGCGCGCGACGCCGGACTGCTGCAGGCCCGGCCGATGTTCTCCCGGTTCCTCCCTAACGGAGTGGAATGGGAGAACGGAGAGCAGTCAGCAGCGGACGTGATTCTGTGGTGCACCGGCTTCCGGCCCGGACTGGCGCACCTGCAGCCCCTGTCACTGCGGACCCGGAACGGAGCCCCGGCAACGGAACCGCCGCCGGCCACCCGTTCGGCGGACAGCCGCGGGCTGTTTTTCCTGGGCTACGGGGACTGGTGCGGGCCGGCGTCGGCCACCCTGATCGGTGTCGGCGCCGCGGCCCGGGAAACCGTGGCCGCCGCGGCTTCCGCGGCGGCTGCACATCCGGTCGGTTCACCCCGTCCGTAGGATGGGAAAGTGACACTACCCGCCGCCGTCGTCCGCCTGGAACGCCACCAGATTGCGCTGTACCTTGCGGCGCTGCTGGGTGGGGGGATCTTTGGATGGTTGCTTCCGTCCGCTGCACCGGTGCTGGAATCGGCGATCAATCCCGTCCTCGGTGCACTGCTGTTCGCGACGTTCCTCGGAATTCCCTTTGGCCGGCTGCACCGCGCTGTCCGGGACGGCAGGTTCATGGCCGCCGTCCTGGTCCTGAATTTCGTGCTGGTTCCCGCCGTGGTCTTTGTGCTCTCACGGTTTGTCGCAGGGGAGGAAGCGCTCCTGGTGGGTGTCGTGATGGTGCTGCTGACTCCCTGTATTGACTACGTGATCGTCTTTTCCGGGCTGGCCGGAGGAGCGAGCGAGCGGCTGCTCGCAGCTGCTCCGATCCTGATGCTGCTGCAAATGCTCCTGCTGCCCGTATATCTGCTGGCGTTCACCGGACCCGGCATCGTGGCAGCCGTTGAGCCGGGGCCCTTTGCGGAAGCCCTGGTGTTCCTGATTCTCCTGCCGCTGGGCCTGGCGGCGCTGACGCAGGCGGCGGCGCGCCGTTTTGCTTTCGCCGCCGGGCTGATGCGGTTGATGCAGGCGCTGATGGTGCCGCTGATGATGCTCACGCTTGCCGTGGTGATCGGGTCCCAGATCAGCGGCGTCGGGGACCAGCTGGCCCTGTTGGCGACCGTTGTTCCGCTGTACGCCGCCTTCCTGGCCGTCATGGTTCCGGTGGGACTGCTGACGGCACGGGTGGCCGGACTGGATGTGCCGGGAACCCGTGCCGTCATCTTCAGCGGCGCCACGCGGAACTCCCTGGTGGTGCTGCCCCTGGCGCTGGCCCTGCCGGCACCGCTGGCTCTGGTTTCCGTTGTCGTGGTCACGCAGACCCTCGTTGAACTGATCGGCATGGTGGTGTTTGTCCGGCTCATCCCGCGGATTGTCCACACCCCTGTTGATGCCTAGGGCGGGCTAAACCCGGTTCAGTACGCTTAGGCGGCCGGCATGCCGTAGTGGTCCGCCAGCAGGTCCAGCGTGTGCGACTGGGCACGGCGCGAATACCCCGACACCACCAGCATCACTTCATCAACACCGGTGTGGCGCTGGAGATCCTCCAGCCCGGCGGCCACTTCCTCGGCGGTCCCGTGCAGGGTGCGGTCCGTGTATTCCTCCAGCACCTGCCGCTCCTGGAAGTTGGCGGGGTAGGCGGCGACTTCCTCAGGCGGCAGCAGCGCGAAGGGCTTGCGCTGGAACATGCGCAGCATGGCCATGGCTGTGGAGGTGGACTGCCGGCGTGCCTCCGCCGGATCCTCGTCGGCAATGGCACCGATGCTCACCAGGCTGTAGGGCCTGTCCAGGAAGGGCGAGGGACGGAAGTTCTCGCGGTAAATGCGCATGGCATTGAGAATGTCCGCGCTGCCGAACTGCAGCGCGAAGGCATAGGGGCGGCCCAGCCGCGCCGCAACCTGTGCTGAATAGACCGATGACCCGAGAATCCAGACGTCTGCCGACGTGTCGGAGCGCGGCACCCGGTTCTCGTCCGCCTGCCAGGGGCCCGGAACGGCAGGCACACCCGCATAAGGGTGGCCCTGTGGAAAGTCGTTGCCCAGGAACCCGAGCAGTTCGGCGATCTGTTCCGGGAACTCCTCATTGGCGGAGGCATGGCGGCGCAGGGCGGCTGCCGTGGCGCCGTCCGTTCCCGGGGCCCGGCCCAGGCCGAGGTCGATGCGCCCGGGAGCCAGCGTTTCCAGCATTCCCACCTGTTCGGCGACCGCCAGCGGCACATGGTTGGGCAGCATGATTCCGCCGGCGCCGAGGCGAATGCGTTCGGTTTCTCCGGTGAGCCGGGCGGCCATGAGCAGCGGCGCCGGGATGGCGGCGCCGGGCATGGCGTGGTGCTCGGACATCCAGAACCGCTGGAACCCGCGGCGGTCCGCAAGCTTGGCCAAGGAGATGATTTCCTCGTATGTTTCGGTGACCCGGCGGCCGACGCCGGTGAAGGCGTTGTCGAGGACGGAAAGCACGAAGGGGGCGGTGCCGGAAGGATGGGGGTGGTTCATGAAACGCCTCGCATATCACGGTATAACTACATTTTTGACGTGAGACCACCCTAGGGGTTTATCACGGCAAAGTGCAACTGATACCGTGAGTCCTATGACAAGCGTCCCACTCCCTCCGGCTCCGGGAACGGCCGGGCACCTCAGCCTTGCGCTGGCGAACAGCATCGTTACTCTTCCCGGCGGGCTGCGGATTGACGAGTTGAACAGCCCGGAAGATGCCACGGCCTGGCTTGTCAGTCACGGTCTCGCCCCGGAAGGCACCGGCCTGCTCTCCTACTGCCAGCTGCAGCTTGCCGGCCTGAGAGGGGATCTGCGGGAGACCTTCCGGTCCCGTACCGAGGGCACGGCGCCCGCGCCTGCCGCGCTGGACGGCCTCAACCAGGCGTTGACCGCGGTACCCAGCGCGGCACCGCTGCACTACTCCCCGGAAGGCGGGCTGGTGCGGGGGCACATTCATCCGCTAAGCCGGGTTGTTGCCCACGCCATGGCACAAATTGCCGAGGATGCGGCGGAACTGCTGACAGGTCCCGACGCCGGGCGCCTGGCATCCTGTGCTGCGGCACCGTGTGACCGGTTCATGGTCCGCACGCACGCGCGCCGGCAGTGGTGCTCGGAGCGGTGCGGCGCCCGGCAGCGGGCCAACCGGTCCTACGCCCGCAGGCTGGACAGGGCCCGGGCGGAGTAAGCACCGAGGAGAAAGCGGATTCAGCGGTTGGTGAAGCGCGTGCGGTAAGACGTTGGCGTGGTGGAATATGCGCCGATGAAGTTCTGCCGGAAGGTCACCGGGCTGCCAAAACCGCAGGCGTCGGCAATCCGCGCGATGCTCCAGGCTGTGGTCTCCAACAGCAGCCGAGCCTCGTCAAGGCGTCTGCCGAGAACCCACCGTGCCGGCGGCAGGCCCGTGGTTTCCTGGAATCTGCGAGTGAAATTGCGCTTGCTCATGACGGCGTGTGCCGCCAGCACGTCCACGGTCAGATCCTGGTCGAGGTTGGCCAGCGCCCACTGGATTGTCCTGCCGAGGGGCCCTGCCAGTTCGGAATCAGAAACTGGGCGGGCGATGTACTGGGCCTGGTCGCCCTCGCGGTGCGGAGCGACGACGATGTGCCGTGCCACGTCCGCTGCTGCCGCGGAGCCGAGGTGTGTCCGCACAATATGCAGGCAGGCGTCCAGGGCAGAGGCAGTCCCCGCTGAGGTCAGCACGTCCCCGTGGTCAATGTAGAGCGCGGAATCGTCGAACTGGACGGCGGGCTGTGAGGCGGCCATGTCCCTGGCGGACTCCCAGTGCGTGACCGCCGTGCGTCCGTCAAGCACGCCGCTGCGGGCCACCGGGTATGCGCCCAGGCACAGTCCGGCAATGCCGGCTCCACGCGCGTGGGACGTGCGGACCAGTCCCAGCAGATCATTAGCCGGCTCGGGGAGCTCGGGCAGCCAGGACGGGAAGACCACGAGGTCGGCGTCCCGAACGAACTCAAGGTTGACCACACCGTCCACCAGATAGCCTTCGGCGCTGCGGACAGGCGCTCCCGTCTCGGTGAAAACGCCGGTCTCCCAGTCAGCGGCCAGGCCCAGGCGCGACACTTCGCCGAACACCAGAAGGGGCGTGGCCAAGTGGAACAGGGTGATTCCGTCGAAGGCATGGATGGCAATCTTCATCGTGGCCCATTCTCATCGAAAGTGTGCATATCTGCCACTCACTCTACGGGGCCGTGCACTGCCATGCTGGAAACATCCACCCACCGGGCCAATTTCACGGGAGTCTGCACCATGGCACAACCGAACCGCGCACTCGTCATTGTTGACGTACAGAATGAATACTTCGGCGGACCGCTGGAGATCCAGTACCCGGACCGCAGCGAGTCCCTGGCCAACATCACCAGCATCATTGACGCTGCCGAGGCGCAGGGGCTGCCCGTCGTCGTCGTACAGCACGAGACACCCGCCGGTTCACCGGTCTTCGCGGAAGGTTCCCGGGGCTGGGACTTGCACCCCGAGGTCGCCTCCCGCCGCAGGGATTCCTGGAAGCGGATCGGCAAGAGCTACGCGAGCGTTTTTGCCGGCACGGATTTCGAGTCCTGGCTGAGGGACAACGGCATCGACACCATCACCCTGGCCGGCTACATGACCAACAACTGCGACCTCGCCACCGCAGCCGCGGCCGAGCCGCTGGGTTTTGCGGTGGAAGTGCTCTCGGATGCGAGCGGTGCCATCCATCTGGCCAACGAGGCGGGACAGGTCAGCGCCCGGCAGGTGCATGAAGCTCTTATGGTTCTGCTGCAGTCCAATTTCGCCGCTGTTGCCACGGCGCAGGAGTGGGTGCGTGCCGTGGAAGCGGGCACTGCCCTGCCCCAGAGCGACCTGGGCACCTCGGCAATGCAGGGACGGGCGGCGTTCCAGCCGGTCGCCTGATCACCGGGGGGCAGGTCGACGCCGACGACTGGATACGGGGGCGCCGGATGCCCGGCCCCCTAGAGCGGGGGACCCGTGCGGGTTGTGAACTGCCCCGTAACGAAGATCCGCGGTATCCGGATTGTCCGTATGCTCAGCACTGCGAGCACAATGACTGACGCTGGTCCGGAAGAAGGATGTACGCCCATGAGATCGAGAATGCTGGCTGCCTGTATCACTCTGGGCCTCATCGCCTTGACCGGTTGTACGTCCAGTGCGGGGGAGGGTGAAGATGCCGGGCCCGGCGCTGACGGCGGCAGCAGCGCGGGTGCCGGTTCTTCCGGGGAGTCGCGGCTCGACGGCGTCCTGGCTGACGGGACTTTGAAGGTCTGCACTACAGGCGACTACCGGCCGTTCACCTATCTCGATCCCGAGACGGAGGAATGGAGCGGTATCGACATCGATATGGCCCGGGATCTGGCGAAGCGGATGGACGTTGACGTCGAATTCGTTCAAACAACGTGGGCCACCCTCATGCCCGACTTCCTTGCCGGCTGCGACGTCGGGGTGGGCGGCATTTCCATTTCCATGGAGCGTGCGGAACAGGCCTTTTTTACAACGGCCACGCTCGATGAGGGAAAAACGCCGATCACGCTGTGCGAAAACGTGGAGAAGTACGACACCGTCGAGGAAATCAACCAGCCCGGCGTCCGGTCCATTACTCCCATTGGCGGCACTAATGAGAAGTTTGCCGACGCACACTACCCGAAGGGGGAGATTATCCGCTTCGAGGACAACAACACGATCTTCGACGAGATCATTGCCGGGCGTGCCGATGTGATGACCACCGATGCTTCCGAGACCAGGTGGGTAGCCAATCAGCATCCGGAGCTGTGCACAGTACACCCGGACACGCCCTTCGATTTCTCCCAGAAGGCCTACCTCCTCCCGCGCGGCGACGAAGTGTTCCAGGAGTACGTGGACCAGTGGTTGAACATGGCCGTCAATGACGGAACGTATGCCGCCGCCAAAGCACCGTGGTTTGGCTCCAGCTGAGTAGGCAGGGGACGCTCCAGAAACGGCATCACCGCCGCCAGCTGTACTCCAGCTCCGGCCGGCCGCGGGTGCCGTAGCGGGGAGTGCGCAGCACTGCACGCTGGTCGCCCAGATGCTCCAGGTAGCGCCGGACGGTGATGCGGGACATCGTCAGTGCGGCGGAGACCTCGCTGGCGGACATCGGTGCACCAGCATTCTTCAGCAGCTCAGACACCGTCTCCAGAGTGTCGGGGGACAGCCCCTTGGGCAGGACAGTAGGCACATTGGGGCGCAGTGCGGCGAGGGCCCGGTCCACCTCGGACTGGGTGGCTGAAGTTCCCTGCCCGGCAAGGTTCACGTGGTACTCCCGGTAGGCGGCCAGCTTGGCGCTGAACGCCGAATAGGTGAACGGCTTGATAAGGTATTGGGCGATGCCCGCCGACATGGCTCCGCGCACGACGGCGAGATCCCGCACCGCGGTGATGGCGATGACGTCGGAAGGGACACCGGCACCGCGGATGCGGCGCAGCACGTCCAAGCCGTGAAGGTCCGGAAGGTTCATGTCCAGCAGGATCAGGTCCACTGCCGGCTCGGTGGCGCGGCCCGGTCCGTTGTGCACCGGGAGCCCGCCGTCGGACACCGAACCGCTGCGCCCCGTGGCGGAGGTGTTGAGGAACGTGATCGCGTCAGTGCCGGAATGCACGACGCCGGCCAGGGCAAACCCGGGGGAGCGCCGGACGTATTCCGCGTGCGCTTCGGCGACAATGGCATCGTCTTCGACCACCAGGACGGTGATGTTCCGCTCGGCGTTCATTTGCTCACCGCAGGCGCATCAGGGAGCGTGCCCGGGTCAGCGGCTGGCAGGGGAAGCGTGCCGAAAAGGGGGAGCCGAACCGTGAAGGCCGCTCCGCAGCCGGGCCGGCCGCCGGGATCCAGCTGCAGGGTTCCTCCCAGCCTCAGGACTGCCTGACGCACCAGGGGCAGCCCGATCCCGCGCCCGGTTGCGCCGGTCCCCGACGGCAGCAGCACCTTCGGGTCCTTGGTGCTGAAACCCTGATCAAAAATCCGCCCCGCGTCCAGCTCGGGGATGCCCGGCCCGTTGTCCTGCACCTCAATTTCAAACCAGGTCCGGCCGCCCCGCTGCACCAGTGCGAAGCGCGCCTTCACGGTTGCACCGGGCACGCCCTGCGCTGCGTCAAAGGCGTTGTCGATGAGGTTCCCGACAATGGTCACCAGCTCGCCCGGGTCCAGCCCCGGCTGTTCGCCGCTGTCCGGCGCTGTTGAATCCAGATCGATCACCAGTGCAATGCCGCGCTCGCGGGCCTGAGCTGACTTGCCGGTCAGCAGCGCGGCCAGGGCGGGCTCGCCCACGGAGGCGACGACGTCGTCCGCCAGCTGCTGGGAAAGCTCCAGATCGCGGGTGGCGAAGTCCAGGGCGTCCGCATGCCGGTTCAGTTCGATCAGTGATACCAGGGTGTGAAGCCGGTTGGCATGTTCGTGGGCTTGGGACTGGAGGGCGTCGGTCAGCGTGCGCATGGATTGCAGTTCTCCGGTCAGAGCTTCAATGTCGGTGTGGTCCCGCAGGGTGGTCACGGTGCCGAAGCGCTGTGCCTCGGGTGCATCCGGCCTGCCGCCGTGTCCCTGCGGAGCCAGCGCGGGGGCCTGGTTCACCACCAGGATCCGGTCGCAGGAGAAGTGGAATTCATCTTCGGCGCTCCGGCCCTCATGCAGCAGGTCCGCAAGCGGTGCGGGGAGCCCCAGCGCCCGCGGGTCCCGGGGGACGCCGCGGTTATCGGGACCAAGTCCCAGCAGGGCGGCAGCCCGGTCGTTGTAAAGCACTACCTTGCCGTCATTGTTGAGCAGCACCAGGCCCTCGCGCAGTGAATGGAGGGCGGAGCCGTAAAACGCGAACATGCTCCGAAGCTCGTCCGGCCGCCGGTCCTGGGTGGTGCGTCGCAGATAGCGGCTGAGGACGTAGGACGCGAGCGTTCCGCACGCCAGTGCACCCAGGGCCGTGAGAAAGACCGCCGGCAGCTGGGCGTTACGGGCAATGGCCACGCGGTCCACGGTGATTCCTGCGGCCACCAGCGCCGTCACCTCGCCGTCGGGGCCCAGTACGGGGACGACGGCGCGGACGGACGGTCCCAGCGTGCCCGAGTAAGTCTCGGTGAAGGACTGTCCGCCCAGGGCCTGATCCACGGAACCGAGGTACTTCCTGCCGATTTGTTCCCCGTTGCGGTGGGTGAAGCGGGTGCGGTCCGGAGCCATGATGGTGAGGAAATCGATGTTGGCTGCGCCCATCACCCGGAGGGCAAACGGTTGGAGGACGCTGCTCGGATCTGCTGCGGTTACCGATTCCTGCACGACGGGGTCAGCGGCGACCGTTCCGGCCACGGAGAGCATCCGTTCGGAAGATTCCTCGTGGCTGTCCCGCTCCGCCTGGAAATACAGCACCAGTGACAGTCCCAGTGAAAGGCACACAATAAAAACCAGCTGCCCGATAAGCAGCCGGCTGGCCAAACTCCACTTCCGCAATTTTTTCCTTTTGCTCAGGCACTTGAGAACAGTATGACCACAATCGTGACAGTCGTCACAGGACCGGATGACGATGTGTACGACGAACTTCCGTTCCCGGCGTTTCACGTACGGCTCCGCGTAAAGCGGAGAACCGCAGTCTCGGTGCCGCCCAGGAACACATTGGAACCAGCCTAGGAGCAGCACACATGGCATCTGCCACCATTCCCGGCGGCGCCGGCTCACCGAAGAGCCCGCGCAAGAAGGACAGAACACACTTTTTGTACATCGCCGTAATTCTCGCGGTGGTGCTCGGTGCCACCCTGGGTCTGGTGCAGCCTGAATTCGCCAAAGAGTTGAAGCCCATCGGCACCGCATTTATCGGATTGATCAAAATGATGATCGCTCCGGTCATCTTCTGCACAATTGTCCTCGGCATCGGCTCGATCGCCAAAGCAGCAACAGTGGGCAAGGTGGGCGGGCTGGCCCTTGGGTACTTCATCCTCATGTCCACCTTCGCGCTGGCCATCGGCCTCGTCGTCGGTAACCTGATCCACCCGGGCGAGGGCCTGAACATCGCCGCCGGCGCCGGCGACGCCCCGGAGGTGTCCGAGGACGCCGAAGGCATGGCCGGTTTCCTCCTCAGCATCATCCCCACCACGCTGCTGGCCTCGCTGACCGGCGAAAGCATCCTGCAGACCCTCTTTGTGGCGCTGCTGGTCGGATTCGCGCTGCAGAAGATGGGCTCCACGGGGGCACCCATCCTCACCCTGATCGGCCAGATCCAGAAGCTGGTCTTCCGCATCCTGGGCATGATCATGTGGCTGGCGCCTATCGGCGCCTTCGGTGCCATCGCCGCCGTCGTCGGGGAAACCGGCGTGGACGCCATCAAGAGCATGGCCGTGCTGATGATCGCCTTCTACATCACGTGTGCGCTGTTTATCGTCGTCGTCCTGGGCGGAGTGCTCAAGCTGTGCACCGGCGTGAACATCTTCAAGCTCATGCGCTACCTGGGCCGCGAATACCTGCTGATCTTCTCCACCTCATCCTCCGAGGTTGCCCTGCCGCGTCTGATCGCGAAGATGGAGCACCTGGGCGTGTCCAAGCCCGTGGTTGGCGTGACCGTACCCACGGGGTACTCGTTCAACCTGGACGGCACCGCCATCTACCTCACGATGTCCGCCCTGTTCGTGGCCTCCGCCATGAACATGCCGCTGGAACTCGGCGAGCAGATCTCGCTGCTGGTCTTCATGATCATTGCCTCCAAGGGTGCCGCCGGCGTCACCGGTGCCGGGCTGGCCACGCTGGCCGGCGGACTGCAGTCCCACCGCCCGGACCTGGTGGAGGGTGTCGGCCTGATCGTCGGCATCGACCGCTTCATGTCCGAAGCCCGCGCGCTGACCAACTTCACCGGCAACGCCGTCGCCACGGTCCTGATCGGTACCTGGACCAAGGAAATCGACAAGGGCCAGGTCAACGCGGTGCTGAACCGCGAACGCCCGTTTGACGAGTCCACCATGGACGACGGCCACGGTGAGCCTCAGGCTCCCGCCGCCGAACCCGAACTGGCAGCAGCGGCAGCCCGCTAGGGTTTCTGCCGGGCCCTGCTCCGGAACTTCGGTTCCAGTCCGGTCCCCTGGGGCCAGTCAGGCCCCTTATGCCGAAGGGCGTTCCCGCAGTTTCAGCGGGAGCGCCCTTCGGCGTTTCGCGGCCTGGGCGGGACGCACAGCCGGCTGTGCGGCCCAGCCCGGCAGTGAGCAAGGACGAATCCCCGCGGCTCGATCCCCGCGATGTGATCCGGCCGTTCCCTGCCCGCCAGCCCGGTCAATTCCGAAGGCATGCTTTCGAGAGAATCGGTCGCTGGGCGCAGTGCCCGCTCGATGTTTCGCTGCGGTCACCGCTCAGAGCCAAGGGAGAACCGCCGCAACCAAGAGGGCGATCAGTACAACGACCATCAAGCTCGTCATGACGATGCGCCTTCGCCCCGTAACTTCGTTTCCATCCCGGTCGAAGAAACGTATTCCTGAGCCGGGGGGATAGGACGTCGGAGCCCTGCGCTTCGCTGCCAGATACACAAACGTGCAGATTCCGACCAAGCAAAGTAGCGGAATGATTCTGCCTACCCATACAGCCACTTCATATGTCATCTGTGTCCGGTCCTTTGTCCAATTCCGTGGATTAGCGAGCAGGCCGGCGAAAGATATTGCCCTCCGGTTCTCACATGAAACGGGCTGAGAAAACCCGTGTCAACAGGTGAGTGCATCCCTGGCGCGCCTGGACCCTAGCTGAACGCTCAGTCGTACCAGTGGGCGCCCGGAGACCGACCCTCGGAAATCCCAAACCGAAGGGAATTCCCAAAACGGCAGCAAAACCGAGGCAGCCAGTGCGAAACACTCGGGGGAAGGCATTGCGGAACCGGACACGCCCGAACGAAAGGTTCGACCTCTAGTTGAGAGTCAAGGCTCGCGGCACTCCGCGGCACCGATTCGCGGTATAGGTGTTGCACGGCTGTAATCTTGACAGGGACAGCCCGCAGGACAGCTAGAGACGGAAGCGTGGATTATTACGTGAGCAGCGATCAGAGTTCAACAACTCTGCAGGACGCAACACAGGACGCAGCCGATTCCGTGATGGGGCCGACCGGACGCCCGCTGACGGAATTCCCCGAGCCTCCGGTGCTGAGCTCGCACGGCCCCGCGCGGATTATTGCCATGGTGAATCAAAAGGGGGGCGTGGGTAAAACCACCTCCACCATTAACCTTGGCGCCGCACTGGCTGAAGCCGGCCGCAAGGTCCTCCTGGTGGACTTTGACCCCCAGGGCGCACTCTCCGCCGGGCTTGGCACCAATCCCCACGAGCTGGACCTTACCGTTTACAACGTGCTGATGGACCGCAAAGTGGATATCCGTGAGGCCATCCACGAAACCGGCATCGAGAACATCGACCTGCTGCCCGCCAACATCGACCTCTCCGCCGCCGAAGTGCAGCTGGTCAACGAGGTTGCGCGCGAGCAGGTTCTGGAACGCGCCCTGCGCAAGGTGTCGGATGACTACGACGTCATTCTCATCGACTGCCAGCCCTCCCTGGGACTGCTGACGGTCAATGCACTGACCGCGGCGCACGGCGTGATCATCCCGCTGATCTGCGAGTTCTTCGCCCTCCGTGCCGTAGCGCTGCTGGTGGAGACCATCGAGAAGGTCCAGGACCGCCTGAACCCGGGACTGCAGATCGACGGCGTGCTCGCCACCATGTACGACGCACGGACCCTCCACAGCCGGGAAGTCATCTCCCGCCTCGTTGAAGCGTTCGGGGACAAGGTCTTCGAAACCGTCATCAAGCGCACCATCAAATTTGCCGACGCCACAGTGGCCGCCGAGCCGATCACCACCTACGCGGGCAACCACCCGGGCGCTGATTCCTACCGCCGCCTCGCCAAGGAACTGATCTCCCGCGGCGGCGCCCCCTAACGATCGTGGAACCCGGCACGCCAGAACCCGGCACGCCAGAATCCCGCCCGGCCGTCCGGGGCTTCCGGGTCCGGCTGCAGAACTTCACCGGCCCGTTTGATGTCCTGCTCGGGCTGATCTCCAAGCACGAGCTGGACATCACCGAAATTGCCCTGGCAGCAGTCACCGACGACTTCATCGGCTACATCCGGGACCTGGGCGCGGAGGGCCAGGCGTGGGCGCTGGATGAAGCCAGCGAGTTCCTGGTCATTGCCGCCACTCTGCTCGATCTGAAGGCCGCCCGGCTGCTCCCGGCCGGAGACGTCGAGGATGCTGAAGACGTGGCTCTGCTGGAGGCACGGGACCTGCTGTTCGCCCGCCTCCTGCAGTACCGGGCGTTCAAGCAGATTGCGGCTATCCTCGACGCCCGTCTGCGTGACGAAGCCGAGCGTTTCCCCCGGCAGGTCTCCCTCGAACCGCGCTTTGCGGCCATGCTTCCTGACCTGATCTGGCGCACCGGGCCCGAGGACTTTGCGGCCCTGGCGGCCAAAGCACTGACTCCCCGCGAGGCGGCGCCCACCACGGTGGGGCTGACCCACCTGCATGCGCCCAAGGTCAGCGTGCGGGAACAGACCGACATTGTGGCGAAGCGCCTGATGGCCGCGGGAAGGCTTACTTTCACGGCACTGGTGCACGACGCCGGCAGCTCGGTTGCGGTGGCCCGCTTCCTGGCGCTTCTGGAGCTGTTCCGTGACGGCGCCGTGGCCTTTGACCAGCCCGACCCGCTGGGGGAGCTGCTCATCAGCTGGGCGGCGCCCGGCACCTGGCCGCTGCGGGCGGACCACCGCGGAGAAGAAGGCAGCAGTCTCGGCGGCAGCGGAGCAGACAGCGCCGCCGACGATCCGGGCCACAGCCCCATCACACTGGAGGAACATGCAGCAGAACCCGCCCGCTGATCGGGAGACACCCGTCCCTGCCGCACCGGCCGGGACCGATCCGGAACGCCCGGATCTCCGGGCGGCCGTCGAAGCTGTGCTCATGGTGGTTGACGAGCCGGTCACCGCCGCGGAGCTGGCCGTTGTCCTGGAAGTCCCGGCAGGGCAGGTCGAGGACATCCTGGCGGAACTGCAGCGCGAGTATGACGGCTATACTGGGGGAGGACCCGGTGGCACAGTACGTGGTTTTACTTCAATGCGAGGTTTTGAACTGCGGGATGTGGCCGGCGGCTGGCGGATCTACTCCCGCGCCGAGTTTGCACCCGCGGTCTCGAAGTTCGTCCTGGGCGGCCAGAGTTCACGTTTGACTCAGGCGGCCCTGGAAACCCTGGCAGTGATTGCCTACCGGCAACCTGTTTCCAGGGCGCGGGTATCAGCCATCCGGGGCGTCAACGTCGACTCCGTGGTTAGGACCCTGGTCCAGCGCGGTCTCATCGACGAAGCCGGCATGGAAGCCGAAACGGGCTCCATGATGTACCGGACCACGCCGTACTTCCTGGAACGGCTCGGACTGGGCGGCCTCGACGAACTTCCGCGGCTCGCGCCGCACCTGCCCGGGCTGGAAAACCTGGCTGAATTTGAAGACACTACTTACTAACCGCTACACCCGAAGGATTTTTCATGACACAGGCACCCCGCTCCGGATCCGGATCAGGCCGCAACAACCCGCGCAGCGGGGGAGCAGCCGGCGGCAGGTCCTTCGGTAAGGGCTCCAAGCCTGCCGGCTCCCGCACCGGCGCCCCGCGCTCCGGCGGCCGCCCCGCCACGGCCCGCGACGCCGGCATGACCGCCGGCGAATTCCGCGCCAACGGCTACAAGCCCCGCGACGAGTCCGCCGAAAACCGTCCTGAGAAGTTCCGTTCGGCCGCTTCCCGGGCCTTCGACGGCAAGGGTGCCGGCAAACCGTCCGGTACCGGTGCTTCCAAGCCGGGAGCCGGCCAGTTCAAGCCCGAGGGCTACAAGGCCGGCGCCAAGTCAGCCAAGCCGTACGGCACCAAGGGCGGCGGAGCCTCGCGCACCGGCGGACCCCAGTCCGGGCAGCGCAAGACCGGCGACCGCGCCTTCCGCAACGAGCGGTTCGGCCAGAACCTGGGCGCCGTCAAGCGCACCAACACCCGCCGTCCGGCCAAGCCCGTCATCTCCGAGCACCACGACCCTGAGGGCATCCGCCTGCAGAAGGTCATGGCCCAGGCGGGCGTGGCATCGCGCCGCGTCTGCGAGGACATGATCCGCGAAGGCCGCGTGGAGGTCGACGGCGAGGTCGTCACCGAGGTTGGTGTCCGCGTCGACCCGCAGAACGTTGCCATCCACGTTGACGGCATGCGCCTGCAGCTGGACGAGAACCTGAAGTACTACGTCTTCAACAAGCCCAGCGGCGTCGTCTGCACCATGGACGACCCCGAGGGCCGTCCCTGCATCAGCGACTTCCTGAAGAGCACCAACAAGCACGAGCGCCTGTTCCACGTCGGCCGCCTGGACACCAACACCGAGGGCCTGCTGCTGCTGACCAACGACGGCGAGCTGGCCAACCGCCTCACGCACCCGTCCTACGAGGTCCCCAAGACCTACCTGGTGCAGGTCCGCGGACCGATGGCACACGGCGTCGGCGCTCAGATGCGCGAAGGCATGGAACTTGAGGACGGTTTCGCCAGCGTTGACTCCTTCAAGCTGGTGGACTCCACTCCGGGGCACCTCCTCGTCGAGGTTGTCCTGCACTCCGGCCGCAACCGCATTGTCCGCCGCCTGTTCGACGCCGTCGGCCACCCGGTCGAGCGCCTCGTCCGCACCCAGGTGGGGCCCATCCGCGTGAACGACCAGCGCCAGGGCAGCATCCGCGTGCTCGGACGCACCGAAGTCGGTCACCTCCTGGCCTCCGTAGGCCTCTAGGCAGTGGGCGCGGCACAGGGTTCCGCCACGCATTTGTCCGGCCCGGTCCTCGTGATCGGCACCGGCCTGCTGGGCACCAGCATCGGTCTGGGGCTGCGCCGGCAGGGCGTGGATGTTGCGTTGTCCGACATTTCGCCGTCGACGGCGGCCGTGGCCCGGGATATCGGTGCCGGCCGCCTGCTCGAAACGGTTCAGGAGGGCTTCGCGCCCGAACTCGTTGTTGTCGCCGCGCCGCCGGACGTCACCGCTTCGCTGGCGGCGCAGGCCCTGAAGGACTGGCCCGACGCCGTCGTGGTGGACATTGCCAGCGTCAAGAGTGCGGTCCTTTCGGACCTGCGTGCTTCCGGCGCCGACCTGAGCCGCTACGTGGGCACCCACCCCATGGCGGGGCGGGAGAAATCAGGGCCGGTGGCCGCGCTCGGCGAGCTGTTCACGTCCATGCCGTGGGTGATCTGTGCTGCTGCTGAGAGCTCTCCGCACGCCGTCAAGTGCGCCGAAGCGCTGGTCATTGACCTCGGGGCGGTGGTTTCGCGCATGAGCGCCGAGGACCACGACCAGTCGGTGGCGCTGGTGTCGCACCTGCCGCAGGTCATGTCCTCGCTCGTGGCCAGCAGGCTGCAGGATACGCCCGCGCAGGCTATGGCGCTGGCCGGCAACGGCCTGCGCGATGTCACGCGGATTGCTGCCAGCGATCCCAAACTCTGGGTGCAGATCCTCTCCGGCAACGCCCCGCGGCTCGTGGAAATCCTCTACGGCGTGCGGGAAGATCTGAACCGGCTCATCAGCACCCTGGAGGACCCGGTGGCCGACGGCGCCCGGCTGGACATGGCCCAGCTGATCTCCGAAGGCAACACCGGCCAGGCCCGGATTCCGGGCAAGCACGGCGCGCCGCCGCAGTCCTTTGTCAGCTTCACCGTCCTGGTGGATGACACCCCGGGCCAGATCGCCCGGCTGCTCACGGAGATCGGCGAGATCGGCGTGAACCTGGAAGATCTCCGGCTGGAGCATTCCTCCGGCCAGCAGGTGGGACGGGCGGAGATTTCCGTCCTGCCCAGCCGCGTGCAGGACCTCGTACATGAATTAAGCGCCCGCGGGTGGAAGGTAGTGGAGTGACTGAAGAACGTAATCCGGCCCTGTTCCGGCTGGGAAAGCCCCTCGTGGTGGCCATCGACGGCCCCTCGGGCTCCGGTAAATCCAGCATCAGCCGGGAAGCCGCGCGCCGTCTCCGCGCCGCCTACCTAGACACCGGCGCCATGTACCGGGCGGTTACGCTCTCCTGCATGGAAGCCGGGATCGACCTCACGGACGCCGTCGCCGTCGAAGCCGCAACCCGCAACGCCGACATTGAGCTCAGCACGTCTCCGGATGCCGAATGGGTCCGCGTCAGCGGCCGCGATGTCACGGACGCCATCCGCGAACCGTCGGTTTCCTCCTCGGTCAGCGCCGTGGCAACCACACTCGGAGCCCGTGCTGAGCTGGTCCGCCGCCAGCAGCAGCTGATTGCGGACTCCGGCCTGCGCATTGTGGCCGAGGGCCGGGACATCACCACCGTCGTCGCGCCCCATGCCGAGGTGCGCATCCTGCTCACCGCCTCCGAGGAAGCCCGGATGCGGCGCCGCGGCGTGCAGCTCGGCGGCACGCAGAGCGCTGCGGCACTCAAGGAGCAGGTCCTGACCCGCGACGCCAAGGATTCCACCGTGGTGAACTTCCAGCAGGCCGCCGACGGCGTGGTCACGATCGACTCCTCCGACCTGGACTTCGAAGAAACCGTCCAGGCCGTGCTGGACGTGGTGTATTCCAGCACACACTAGGGCCCTGCGGGGACAAACGATGCGGACGTGCACCGGTTGGGCCAAATGCCCTGCCGGTGCCGCACGTGTTTCAATGGACAGGTGGAACTGCGGTGTCATCACCCGCAGAACCCCTCACAATACTTACCGGGCTGAACTGTCCGGAGACGGCCTGCTTGCAGTGCTGCAGACCTCAACGGAAAGAAAGCAAAAATGACGAACTCCTCATATTCCGGCAGCGCCGGCGACGAGACGGGCCAGGAAGAATACATCCCGGCCGGAGAGGACCAGGTTAACGAACGCCTGGCCACGATGGACGACGCCGAGACCGAGCTGCGCGCCGAAACGCTGCGCGCCGGGCTGGACGACTACGAACTCGACGAAGAAGACGCAGCCCTGCTGGCCGGCGGCTTCGAAGAGTACGACGAAGACGCACCGCTGCTGCAGGACCCCGTCGTCGCCATCGTGGGACGGCCGAACGTCGGCAAGTCCACCCTGGTGAACCGTATCCTCGGCCGCCGCGAGGCAGTCGTCGAAGACACTCCCGGCGTCACCCGTGACCGCGTGTCCTACCCCGCCACCTGGAACGGCGTGAACTTCACGCTCGTTGACACCGGCGGCTGGGAGCACGACGCCCGCGGCATCCATGCCCGCGTGGCAGGCCAGGCCGAGGTGGCCGTGGACCACGCCGACGCCGTCATGCTCGTGGTTGACGCCACGGTTGGCATCACCGCCACGGATGAAGCCGTGGTGCGGATGCTGCGCGGCAAGAAGAAGCCGGTCATCGTCGTCGCCAACAAGGTGGATGACATCCAGAACGAAGCGGACGCCTCCCAGCTCTGGGGCCTCGGCTTCGGCGAGCCGTACCCGGTCTCGGCCCTGCACGGCCGCGGCACCGCCGACATGCTCGACGCCGTCATGGAGGTGCTGCCCGAGTACTCCGCATACGGCGGACTGGACAAGTCCGGCGGCCCGCGCCGCATCGCCCTCATCGGGCGCCCGAACGTGGGCAAGTCCTCGCTGCTGAACAAGCTGGCCGGCACCGAGCGCGTGGTTGTTGACGACACCGCAGGCACCACCCGCGACCCCGTTGACGAGCTCATCGAGCTCGGCGGCCGCACCTGGCGCTTCGTGGACACCGCCGGTATCCGCCGCCGCCAGCACATGGCGCAGGGCGCCGACTTCTACGCCTCGCTCCGGACGCAGTCCGCGCTGGAAAAGGCCGAGGTCGCCGTCGTGCTCCTGGCCGTGGATGAAGTCCTCAGCGAGCAGGACGTCCGCATCCTGCAGCTGGCCATCGAGTCCGGCCGCGCCTTGGTGCTGGCCTTCAACAAGTGGGACCTGCTCGACGACGAACGCCGCCGCTACCTGCAGATCGAGATCGAGCGCGACCTGGCCCACGTCGAGTGGGCACCGAGTGTGAACATCTCGGCCAAGACCGGCTGGCACAAGGACAAGCTCGTTCCGGCCCTGGACAAGGCACTGGAAAGCTGGGACAAGCGCATCCCCACCGGCAAGCTCAACGCCTTCCTGGGCGAGCTCGTCGCGGCTCACCCGCACCCGGTGCGCGGCGGCAAGCAGCCCCGCATCCTCTTCGGCACGCAGGCCTCCTCCCGCCCGCCGAAGTTCGTGCTCTTCACCACCGGATTCCTGGATCCGGGCTACCGCCGCTTCATCACCCGCCGCCTGCGTGAAACGTTCGGCTTCGAGGGCACGCCCATCGAAGTCAACATGCGCGTGCGCGAAAAGCGCGGCAAGAACCGCTAGCAGCGCAGTGCCCCGGGAGCCTCACCGGCCCCCGGGGCGCCCCGATTCGGGAAAAGCGCCGGCAATGATGTAGAGTATTCGAGTTGGTTCGGCCGGAAACAAACCGGCCGGGGAACGGGTTGTGGCGCAGCTTGGTAGCGCACCTGACTGGGGGTCAGGGGGTCGCAGGTTCAAATCCTGTCAACCCGACAACTAGGCCTGATGGAACGAAAGTTTTGTCGGGCCTTTTGTCGTTTAACAGGCCCTTTGCCGATTAGGCAGGGCTCGGCCAGTCCTAGTTTCCGTCGAGCGCGCCGCCGCCGAAAGCACTCCCGTCGAGGAGCCAGCTGTAGCGCAGCCGGAGCGCACGCTCGGTGCTCGCTGCCACCGTCGCCACAAAAAGTGCAGTGTTGGCCGCTGCCGGAAGATGGAACGGGCTGGAAAGCGTACCGATGCTGTCCGCGATGGGCAGGATCAGCATGATCTGCTCGACGATCTGCGGAACGCCGAGTACGACGGCGACCGCGAGGATGATCACCGAGATGACGCCAAGGGCGCGGCTCAGCGCCGGGTTGCTCACCTCCAGGCGGGCCCGCCGTCCCTCGGCCGAGACCGGGTCTGGCACAAGCTGCCGCTCGGACCCGTCAAGCCTCACATAGTGGCAGCGCTTCAGCCCGAAGCTGCTGACCTCAACCTCGATGGTGCCGCCCGGCACGGCGAAGGCTGCGGGGACCAGTGAAACGGCCTTGTTGACGCCGTTACGGTACAGCCTGGCGCGCACCTCGCCGTCGGCATCACCCCCGGGCCTGATGTCGATGGACCACGTCTCCGGCCCGCCTCCCGGGCCGATGATGTGCAGATGGAACAGAGATCGTGAAAGTCCCTGCCACCAGTGATAGCCGGGCAGAAGGTGGCCGTCTCCGGGTTTCACCGCTTGCTTGGATTCCATGTCTTCCTCCCGCTGTTGTTTCTTCCGATATTGCTTCTGCAGGGCAGTGCCGCAGATGGCCTAGACGCCGACAACGAAGGTGAGGGCGGCCCAGATGGACACGATGGAGACGGTCGTCCAGAGAATGATCGCCACGCCCTGCCACAGCAGCACCCAGCCACGGGGGGTTCCACTGGCGATGAGGATCGCCGAGGTGAACTGGGTCGGGATCGCGAGGGGGCCGAGGATGCTGGCGCCGGGGACACCGAACCGGACGAGCCACTTCGCAAAGCGCTGGCGGCCCTTTGACTGCGGTTTATCCGACGCCGATCCTTCGAAGGCAGTGGATCCCTGGTACCCCGGAGCAGCTGGGACCAGTGCGGCGTTCCGGGTTACCTCGGAGCGCCCCCTGTTGTGTTTCACCACTGCCGTGCGTGCACGCGATGTGACAAGCACCACGACGAGGACGCATAGGAAGTTTCCGGCGGCGGCGGCAAGGCCGGCAACGATGGGGTTGAGGCCGCCCACCATGCCGATGACGGAGGCGACCTCGCCCTCGATAAACGGAATGGCCCCGGCAAGCATCACGATGAAAGGCCGGATGCCCTCGGGTACCTGGGCTGCGAGTTCCTGGAAATTGACGATGAGTTCCTGAATAGGGTTCATGGTGCTGACCTCTTTCCGGTGCGGTTGTGATGAAGCCTTTTTCGACTGGTACTTCAGGCTCGCACCCGCGCCGGTGCCTTCGCGTCGGCAGGGACCGCTGCCTTACCCCGGCTCCTATCTGCCCCTCGGCCCGGCCGGTTTCGTTTGCGTAGGTAAAAATTGCCTATTAGGGTGCTGGCATGCTCTGAAGGGGGCCACCGTGGATTTCCTGGGTCGTCGTGCTGAACGCGCCACGATAGACAGCGTCCTTTTACAGGCACGTACCGGTTTGAGCGGGGCAACAGTGGTGCGCGGGGAAGCGGGCATCGGAAAGTCGGAACTGCTCGAGTACGCGCGCCGTGAGGCGGGCTCCCTGGGGTTTCAAGTGATGTCAGCTGTTGGCGTCGAGTCTGAAACACAGTTCGCCTATGCGGCGTTGCACCAGTTATGTTCGCCATTGCTTGACCACGCGGCCGCCCTGCCGGAGCCGCAGCAGACCGCCCTGGGTGTGGCGCTGGGGCAGCAGGCCGGTGCGGTGCCGGACCGGTTCCTGGTGGGGCTGGCGGCACTCAACCTGCTGGCGGAGGCGGCCGAGGAAGGGCCGCTTCTGTGCCTCGTCGATGATGCGCAGTGGCTGGATGAGGCTTCCGCCCAGGTCCTCACCTTTGTGGCCCGGCGGATAGCGGCCGAACGCATTGTGCTGGTGTTCGCGGTGCGCGACCCCACCGACCGCGACCTCCTCCCGTTCGACGGCTTGCCCGTCATGTGCCTAAGTGGACTGGACGAAACCGACGCACGGGTTCTGCTTGCGGGGTCAGCCCATGCCCCGCTGGACGAGGACATGCGGGACCGCGTTTTGACCGAAGCACGCGGAAATCCTCTTGCGCTGCTGGAACTGGCCGGAAACATGTCAGTGGCCTGGGTGGGCGGTTTCGAGCTGCCCGATGTGCGGGATACCACCCACCGGATCGAGGATACGTTCCGGCGCCGCTCGCACAGCCTGCCGGCCCCAACCCAACTGTTGCTGCTGACCGCGGCGGTCGATCCGACCGGAGATATGGCGTTGCTCTGGCGCGCGGCCGAGCACCTGGGGATCGATACCGGATCTGCGGCGCCTGCGGAAGCAGCCGGACTTCTGGAGATCGATGGCCGGGTGCAGTTTCGTCATCCGCTGGTGCGTTCGGCGGTGCTTCGGGCAGCCGCGCCGCTGGACCGCCGCCGCGTTCACGGCGCGCTGGCCGCCGCCACCAATCCGGATGCCGACCCCGACCGGCGCGCCTGGCACCTCGGACAGTCCGTGCTGGGAACGGATGAGGACGCCGCCGCGGAGTTGATGCGCTCGGCTGGGCGCGCACGCTCCCGCGGCGGTCTTGGCGCCGCTGGGGTGTTCATGGAGCAGGCGTCCAAGCTGACCCCCGATCCTGCGACTCGTGCGGCCCGGGCGCTTGAAGCCGCCCAAGTAAGGCATGAGGCCGGTGGTTCCGCCGTCGCTTCGGAGCTGCTGGCCGTGGCCGCGGCCGGGCCGCTGGATGAGCTGCAGCGCGCCCGCCTCCAACTGCTGCGCGCCCAGATCGCGTTCCACCTCGCACGCGGCGGTGAAGGACAGATTATGCTGCTGGATGCGGCCAGGGGCCTCGCTCGGTTGGATCCGGCGCTGTCACGGGAAACCTACCTCCGTGCCCTCGAAGCGGCCATGGTCACCGGCAGCTTCCGCAGCGGCAGCGGTGTGCCGGCAGCCACTGAAGCTGCCCGGGCCGCACCGGCCCCGGCCGGATCCCCGAGGCCGTTGGACCTGTTGCTCGACGGACTGATATCCCTGTTCACGCACGGATACGCCGCGGGGGTGCCCGGCCTGCGGCGTGCGTTGGCGGCGTTCGCTGACGATGGGGGAGCAGCTGACCCCATGGACACCACCGGCAGATGCCGCTGGGGCTGGCTGGCCAGCAGATCTGCGATGGCCATCTTCGATGACGAGCTGTTCCACACCCTGAGCATCCGCCATATAAAGCTGACCCGGGAGGCCGGCGCCCTGGCCACGCTCCCGCTCGCGCTTCTCGGCAGGTCCACCCTGCTGGTGCTCTCGGGCGAGCTCGCCCGCAGCACCGAGCTGACCGCCCTCGCGGCGCCTTCCCAGGCGGTCCCCGTGCTTCACGCACGGCTCGTCAACTACGCCTGGCGGGGCCGTCCGGAGGAGACCGCTGAAATCCACGCGGCCATCCTTCAACGAGCCGCCGGAGATGCGCACGGCACCGAGGATTCTCTGGCCCAGTACGCCATGGCGGTGCTGCACAACGGACTGGGCAACTACGACGCGGCTTTTACCGCGGCGGAGCTCGCCTATGAGTCCGAAGCGCTGAGATTCAACAACCTGGCCCAGGTCGAACTCATTGAAGCCGCGTACCGTTCCGGCCAACCGGAGGGGGCAGCCCATGCGACCGAGGAGTTCGTTGCGCGGGCCCTCGCCAGCGGCAGCCCGTGGGGGCTCGGTTTGGCGGCGCGTTCACAGGCGCTGAGCAGCACCGGGCCGGAAGCTGAGGAACACTACCGCGAGGCGATCGACCAGCTTGGCCGCTCCCGGATGGCTACCCACCTCGCCCGCACACACCTCGTCTACGGCGAGTGGCTGCGCCGCGAGGGGCGCCGCCATGACGCCCGCGAACAGCTCCGTACCGCGCACGGGCTGCTGCTGGACATGGGTGCGGACGCGTTCGCGAACCGTGCCGCCCGCGAGCTGCGGGCCACCGGTGAGCACCCGCGAAAGCGGAGTGTCCAGCCCACCGATTCCCTGACCGCCCACGAGCTGCACATCGCCCGGCAGGTGGCCACCGGTGCCACCTCCCGGGAGGTCGCCACACAGCTCTTCCTCAGCCCGCGCACAATTGACGCCCACCTGCGCAGCATTTTCCGCAAATTGGGCATCAATTCGCGCCGGCAACTCCGAGAGCTGCCGCTGCCCTGAAACCCGCTGACGGGATTGTCGGCCCGTGGATGCTGGAGCACCACCGAGGGACTGCGTTACTGCCCGGCTCTCCGGCTGCACTACATCGTCCGACACACCGGCGGCAACGCTCGTGAGAGTACAGCACGCAGCGGGCGGAGCCTTCCTGCTTCAGGGCTGAGCCCTGCCCGCCTCAGTGCTCCAGCGCCGCCACCTCCCCGGCTACAGCCGCCATCCGCCCCTGAAACTGGTGGCCGCCCGTCGCATACCGGCGGACGACGGCAGTGGGCAGCCGGGCCGCGTGGCGGTCCACATGGTTAACCGGCACGACGTCGTCGTCTGCACAGTGGTGGAGCATCAGCGGCAGATCCGCCGGCAGCTCGGCATCGAGGGGCAGGGAGTATTCCGCCTGCCAGCCCTCGGAACCCCAGAACGGCATCGCCAGCAGGACCAGGCCCCGGGGCCGGTGCTTCGAGGCCTGGTCGGCACAGTGGAGCAGGGCCATGGAGGCGCCGAAGGAATGGCCGACGATCACCGGTTCCGGGCCGAGGGTCCGGAGATGTCCGTCCAGCTCCCGGCGCCAGGCTGCGGCTGACATGTCCTCATCGGGGAAACGGGGCGCCAGCACCTCCGCACCCGGCACCTTCCGCAGTTCGGCGGCCATCTGCCGGTCATCCGTCCAGCCGCCGGCCCCGTGGATGAACAGGATTTCCATGAGGTTCTCCTTTTCTGCCGTGCCCGGTGAGTTGTTACCGGGCACGGCGGGCCAGTTCCGCCCGCAAATCAATCGTGCCGGTGTGCAGGACCGTTTGAAACCCCAGCTTTTCGGCAGCGGCAATGTTCAGGGCGTTGTCATCAATGAAGACAACGTCCTCGGGCCGCGCTTTCAGGCCAGCGGCCACATGGTCAAAGATCTGCGGATCGGGTTTCATCAGCCCCAGCTGTCCGCTGAAGTACAGCCGGGAAAAGTACCGGGGCCACTCGGACTCGGCGGTGTAGCGGCGCGACATCTCCGCCGGCATGTTCGAGAGCAGCGCCAGGGAGGCCCCCTCCTTTTGGAGGGTCTCCAGGACCGACAGGGTCTTCGGATTGAGGTGGGACCACGCGGCCGCGTCGAGGTCTTCCAGCTTCCGGAGCTGTTCGGGCCCGGGTGCCCAACCGAGGACCCCGGTCCAGTACTGCTCCGGGGAATCCGCCCCGGCGTCGAAATCTTCGCGGCGGGCCCAATAAGGACTTCCGGCCGGCTCGAGGTCCAAGCCCGTCGCCCGGTGCAGTGCCTTCCAATCGGCCGGTTCGGGCTCCGTGGAGATCACCATGCCGTAGTCGAAGAGGTACCACAGTCCGGGGCGGGAGAGCCGGCTCATCTAGGCTGCCAGGTCCCTGCGCATGAGCCACCGCGTCAGGCCGCCGGGTTCACCCTCGACATAGATCCCGGGGGAGAGGATGGAGGAGACATCCTGGAAGCGCTGAGCTGTGGCAGGGAGGACCTCGATCATTAAAGCTCCTGGTCTCGGCGGGCAGGATGGGTATGCCGCCGAGCATAACCCGTTCCATCCCCGCGGGCAGTGTTTTGGCTGCCGCCCCGCCTCCGCCCGGTGGGCGGCAGGGCTCGCCTCAGCCCCGGCGCCCGCTTACCCTAGGAAACGCCACCCTCCTCCTCCGAAAGCCGTCGCATGAAACGCGGACCCGCCATGAAACGACGACGCCGGGGCGCGCGCGGAGCTGCCGCCGCTGCCTTAGCGCTCACGATGGTGACGGCCTGCAGTTCTGCGCCCGCCGGGGAGAGCAGCACAACCGCCGGAGCCGCGTCCACAGAAACCATTACCACCGGTCTGGACGCCCCGTGGTCGGTCGCCTTCCATGGCGGTACCCCGCTGGTCAGTGAGCGTGACTCCGCCCGGATCCTTGAACTGGACACTGCAGGAAGCTCCCGTGAGGTCGGCAGCATCGGCGGTACCGCAGGCGGGGGAGAGGGCGGCCTGCTGGGCATCGCCGTGCAGGACGGGTTCCTCTACAGCTACGCCACCGCCGGGGAAGAGAACCGCATTGAGCGCCGGGAATTGACGGGGAGCACGGGGTCCCTGGGCTTGGGTCCCCCCGAGGTCATCCTGGATGGGATAGCGGCCGGGCCCATCCACAACGGCGGGCGCATCGCGTTCGGTCCGGACGGGTTGCTCTATGCCACCGCCGGAGACGCCGGAAACCGCGGCAGCGCCCAGGACACCACCTCGCTGTCCGGAAAGATCCTGCGGATGACCGCTGACGGCGCCGTACCGGAGGACAACCCCCTGCCCGGTTCCCTCGTTTACAGCTACGGACACCGCAACCCGCAGGGTATTGCCTGGGACGCGGAGGGAACCCTGTACTCCAGCGAATTCGGACAGAACACCTGGGATGAACTCAACGTGATCACAGCCGGCGGCAACTACGGCTGGCCCGAGGTGGAGGGCATAGCCGGCCGGGACGGATTCATTGATCCCGTACAGCAGTGGGAACCGGCCGATGCCAGCCCCAGCGGCATTGCGGTGTCGGGGGAATCCGTCTTCATCGCCAACCTGCGCGGGGAGGTGCTGCGCGAGGTGCCGCTGGCTGATCCCAGGACCTCCACCGAGTACCTGACGGGCGAACACGGGCGGCTGCGCGACGTTGTCAGTGCCCCCGACGGTTCCCTGTGGGCGCTGACCAACAATACGGACGGCCGGGGCGGCCCGGGGCCCGACGACGACCGGATCCTGCGTGTCGACCTGGGCCGCTGATCACGGACTAGGAGGAAGCATGGAATTCGGGCGACCCCCGGGATCGAGGACGGACACCGGCCCTCAAGGTTCAGCGAACAAGTTCCCCGCTGAACCGGGAGGGCACATGTGCGGCGGCATTAGCGTCGGCGGGGCCGACCGGATGGATTACGTCCTCGACGTGCTGCCGGAACCCGGTTCGGTGCCACAGCCCGGCCCAGCCCCCGCTACACCAGGTCCGACTCGTGCAGCACATAGTCGTAGTGCGGCAGCGGCCGTCCGGCGCGCAGGGTCTGCACCAGGTCAGGATCGGCCAGGTGCAGCCGCCCAATGGCGATCAGGTCGAACTCCTCGGTGTCCAGGCGGCGCAGAAGCTCCTCGCGGTTGTCCAGGACCGGGTTGCCGCTGCTGCGCCGGTCCTTGATGGCCGAACCGATGCCGACGCTGCCTACGGCCATGGCGGGCGCGCCGGTCAGCTGCTTGGCCCATCCTGCCAGGCTCAGGTCGCTGCCCTCGAACGCGGGAGCCTGGAAGCGGCGGGCACTGGCGTCAAGGACGTCGACGCCGGCTGCAACGAGCGGGCGGAGCAGGGCGCGGAGCTCTTCCGGGGTGTCGGCCAGCCGCGCGCCGAAGTCCTGCTGCTTGTGCTGGGAGAAACGGAAGAAGATGGGCAGATCCTCGCCGATCTCCTCCCGGATGGCCCGGACAACTGCAGCGGGGAAAGCGGCGCGGCGTTCGGCGTCTCCGCCCCACTCGTCGGTCCGCCGGTTCGTGTCGGCCCACAGGAAGGCGTCCAGGAGGTAGCCGTGTCCGCCGTGGAGGGCGATGCCGTCAAAGCCCGCGTTGACAGCGCTGCGGGCGGCGGCGCGAAAGGCGCTGATGACGCTTTTGATGTCGGCGGTGGTCATGGCGCGGGTCACCGGTTCGGACGCCTTCACATACTCATCGGAGTAGGTCGTGATCCCGGGCGTGCCCCACAGGCCGGAAGGCCGCATGGGGGTAATTGCCGGGCTTCCGCCCATCGCCCCCCACAGGGGTCCCACATGCCAGAGCTGCGGGATGATGCGTCCGCCGGCCTCATGTACGCCGTCGACGACGGAGCGCCAGCCGTCCAGCGCCGTCGACGCGAACATGTTGGGCACGCGGGCATGGTCAACCGAGGCCGGGTGGTCGATGGCAACGCCCTCGGTGATGATCAGTCCCGTGCCGCCTTCGGCCCGGCGCCGGTAGTACCGGGCCACCTTGTCACCCGGGACGCCGCCGGGGGAGTGGGTGCGGGTCATCGGTGACATGACGATCCGGTTGCGCAGGTGCAGTGACCTGACGCTGAACTCGCGGAACAGCGGGTCGGTCGAGGGACAGACGTCGGTCTCGGCGCAGTCGCGGTTTTCGGTCACAGTGCCGCACTCCCTGCGTTGGCGAGCATTAGCCGGGAAGCGGAGCGTCCGTCCAGCAGCGAGTTGGTGCGCGCGGTGACCTTCCAGCCCGATCCGGTGCGGGCCAGTTCCCAGCGGTTTGCGGAGAGCCGGTCCACGTAATAGCCCGGTTCAGTTCCGTCCCGGTGCCGCACCAGCATGGAGTATCCGGTGGCGACGGCGGTGTCGCCGGCAATGCGGATATCCGGAATCCCCAGGAAATGGCTGGAGCCCTCCGTGATGATCTTTTGGTGCGACGGCCCGTTCACCATGCCGCGGAAGTCCTCTGCTCCGGTCAGCGTTGCCGCGCTGTCACCGAGGCTGTAGGTGTAGCTGCCGTCCTCGGTCCACAGGCCGGCTACGGCGTCGGCGCTGCCGCTGTCGACGGCAGGTCCGTAAGCGGCGAGCACGCCGAGTATCTCGCGGTGGTCTTCCAGACGTTGGATGCGCTCCTGGAGCGCGGCGATCTCGGTCAGTGGACTCATCAGATATTCCCCTTCGAATTCCCTTTACCGTATCTAATACCACCGGTGGATCAAGATGCAAACAAGCGCTTGACCGGGACGAAAGGAACGTAATGAGCGGATTCGAGAAGTACGGACCCTGGGCACTGATTGCCGGCGGTTCCGAGGGCGTGGGCGCCGCACTGGCGCATGAGCTGGCCGGGCGCGGTCTCAACGTTGCCCTGGTGGCGCGCAAACCCGGGCCCCTCGCAGAGGTAGCTGCCTCAGTCCGCGCTGCGCACGACGTCGAAGTGCTCGCCATCGAGCAGGACCTGCTTGCCGCCGGCGCCGTTGATTCGATCGCCGAGCGCCTCGGGAACCGCGAGGTGGGCCTGCTGGTATCCAATGCCGGTGCCAACACCTACGGCGGCGAGATTGTGACGTCCGACGCCGACCGCGCCCAGATGGTTATTGACCTGAACATCACCGTCACTGCCGCCCTTGTCCGCCGGTTTGGCCTGCCGATGCAGGAACGGGGGCGCGGGGGCATCATGCTCACGGGTTCGCTGAGCGGCTTCGCCGGCAGCGCGGGAATCGGCTTCTACTCCGCCGCGAAGGCCTTTGTGCACAACTTTGCCGAGGCTCTGTGGGTGGAGATGCGCCCGTACAACGTTGACGTCCTGGAGCTGTGCCTGGGGCTGACCCGCACCCCGGCGATGGAACGCCTGGGCTTTCAGTTCGACGCCCCCGGTGTGCGCGCCTCCGACCCCGCTTCCGTCGCCCGCGAGGTGCTGGACCACCTTGGCGACGGCCCGAGCTGGTACCCGGACGGGTTCGGCAACGACGCCGAGAAACGGTCCGCCCACCCGCGCCGCCCCGTTGTGGAAGCGGCCAACGCACACTACCGCTCACCAGCCGCCTGATTCCTCGCCGGCCATGAACCACAAGAGCCGGCCCGGAACCACAAAACAAGCCCGGAACCACAAGACAAGAAGGAGAATACGCATGGCACCCCGCCCGATCTACGACCCCGGTCCCACCATTGCCCACGCAGGCGGCATCAACATCGGCACGCCTGATTTGCAGAAGTCGCTCTGGTTCTTCCGTGACATCTTTGGCATGGAGGTCACTGCGCAGGAAGACGGCGTTGCCTATCTGCGCGGGTACCAGGAGCGGATCCACCACTCCCTGGTCCTGACGCAGCAGGACGAGGCCCGGATCAACACCATGAGCCTGCGGGTCAGCCGTCCCCAGGACGTTGAACTGTTCCATGACCAGTTTGTCGAAGAGGGCATCGAGGTGCGTCACGTGGGCGCCGGCACGGAACTGGGCCGCGGTGAGGCTGTCCGGCTTCTTCTGCCGGGCGGCGGGCACCCGCTGGAGCTCTACTACGGCATTGACCGCCCCCTGGCTCCCGAGGGGATGCGCTCAAAGCTTTTCGGGAACAGCTCGATCCGGCGGGGCCTCGGCGTCCAGCGGATCGACCACCTTAATATCCAGACCAGCACTCAAAACATGGCGCAGGCGGAAGGATGGCTCCGCGAATCGCTGGGGATGAAGAGGCGTGAGGCAATGGTGCTGCCGGAAAATCCGGACGTCCCCTATGTCTCGTGGCTGTCAGTGAATTCCAAGCTGCATGACATCGCGATCGGCTCTTCCATGACCGGTCAGGATGCCCAGTTCCACCATGTCGCCTTCGCACTCGAGAATATGCACGACGCCCTGACGGCAGTAGACCAGCTGCGGGACCTGGGCATCCAGATTGACGCGGGACCGGGCAAGCACGGCGTCGGCCAGGCCATGTACCTCTACGTCCGCGACCCGGGCTCGGGCTACCGCATTGAGCTCTACTCGGGCGGCTACCCGTTCTTCGACCCGGACCACGAGCCGCTGGTGTGGGAGCCCAAGGACATGACGTACGGCATGACCTGGTACGGGGACAACCCCCTCGTCCATGCCGACACCTCCAGGTATCAGGAGACCATGCCGGTTGCAGGCCTGGATCTGAAGGCACTCGTTAACGACTAGCCCGGTAGTTTATCCGTGCCGGGACGCCCGGCGGCCTTTGGCCGCCGGGCGTCTGTTGTCGGAGCGTCTGTTGTCGGAGCGCCTGTTGTCGGAGCGCTGCGGGCGCCCCCTGCCCGCCCCGGCGCGTAACACTCACCCGGTGGCTCCCTGCCGCCCCGGCACTGTTCCGGGTGCTTCGCCGCAGCTGCCCGCGCTGTCACGGTTCGCTGTGCAGGTGTTTCCGGCGCCGAACCGTCAAAGCCCCGTAGTACGCTCAGTGCCGGGAAGGCCCGCCAACAGGTAGGCTAGGACAGCCGGTAGGCAAGATTTGTCAGCAGGAATTGTGCGGCCAGCCAGAATCACGAGTGGTTGGCCGCATCTTTTGGGGAGGATGTAACACCATGGCGCGCGAGGACTACAACGCCGCACAGGCCGGGCAACGGCGCGAGCTGGGCGTGGAGGACACCACATCGATCAGTCTGCCGCCTCAGAGCGAAGCAACGTCGGTGGAGCCCAAGCTCAGCGCGGATGAGCGGGCCGCCGTGGCGGCGCTGCCCGCCGGGTCGGCCCTGCTGATCGCCCATTCCGGGCCGAACAGCGGTGCCCGGTTCCTGCTGGACCAGGATGTGACCACAGCAGGCCGTCATCCGAACGCTGATGTGTTCCTGGATGACGTGACGGTCTCCCGCAAGCACGTGGAGTTCCGGCGCACCGCCGAGGGCTTCCGCGTTGTTGATTCCATGAGCCTGAACGGCACCTACGTGAACAATGACCGCGTGGACACTTTGCTGCTCCGGACTGGCAACGAGGTCCAGATCGGAAAGTTCCGGCTGACCTTCTACGCCGCCCGGCCGACAGCCGCCCGCGCGTAGGGAAGCCGACGCAGCAAGCAGCCGGTGCAGGATGATCCTGCCGGCGTCCACGGGACTACTGAGGGAATAGGTATTAGGTATGGCAGCATCACAGCCCGTCAGGCGGACCCTGGGAACGGGGAACGAGCGCCTGCGCGGCCGTGTGCTCAATATCGGGGAGGTGCTCGGCGAACTCAGCGCTGATTTTCCCGGTATCAGTGCCTCCAAGATCCGTTTCCTGGAGGAAAAGGGCCTGGTCACCCCGCAGCGGACGGCGGCAGGCTACCGAAAGTACTCATCGGCCGACGTCGAGCGCCTCCGCTTCGTGCTGGCGCTTCAGCGGGACCAGTATCTCCCGCTGAAGATCATTAAGGACTATCTGGACGCCATTGACCGCGGGGAGCGTCCCGAGTCCCTGCCGGGCGGAATGTCACTGACGCCCCGAGCCGTGTCCGAGCAGCTGGCGGGGGAACTCTCCGCCCGCACTTACGCCCGCACCCTGACCTTCAACGAATTGGTCCGGGAATCCGGTGCCTCCGCTGACCTGGTGCGGAACCTGGCAGGTTACGGCCTTATCGCTTCCGCTGACCACGGGGCGGAGCACGGTGTTTTTGATGAGCATGCGCTCAAGGTTGCCAAGGCCTGTGCCAAACTTCAGGCCCACGGGATCGAACCGCGGCACCTGCGGCCGTTCCGCGCCGCAGCCGACCGCGAACTGGGCCTGGTGGAGAGCGTCGTGGCACCCCTGGCCTCACGGCGGGACGTCGCATCCAAGGCGCGTGCGGCCGAGACAGCACGGGAGATCAGTGATCTCTGCCTGAACCTGCACAGTGCCCTCGTCAACGGGCATATCGCACGAATGGAAGGCTGAGGAGCATGCGCGAAGTTGAAGTGGTCGGTGTCCGCATCGAGCTGCCGTCCAACCAGCCGCTGGTCCTGCTCAAGGAGACCAACGGCGAACGTCATCTGCCCATCTGGATTGGTGCGCCCGAAGCCAGCGCCATTGCCTTTGTCCAACAGGGGATCGTTCCGCCCCGGCCCATGACCCACGACCTGCTCGCCTCTGTGGTAACGGCTCTCGGGCGCAGCGTCAGCGAGGTACGCCTGGTCTCGGTCGAGGACACGGTCTTCTATGCCGAGCTCGTTTTCGACAACGGAGTCACAGTGAGTTCCCGGGCTTCGGACGCCATAGCGGTGGCACTGAGGGCGCCCTGCCCTATCCTGTGCGCTGAAGCAGTCCTTGATGAAGCCGGTGTGCGGATAGCTGAAGCCGATGAGGGTGACGAGGACGAGGAGGACCAGGAGAATGCGGAGCGTGAGCTGCGCCAGTTCCGTGAGTTCCTGGCCGACGTGGAGCCCGAGGACTTTGAGCGCTGATTCGACACGCCTGGAGAAAAAGGGCCTGCGTCTTTGACCTTGGACCGGGTCAGATCTAACGTCGAAGCATAGAGTTCCCACTGCGCGGTTCTCCGCTATTCCTCTTAGGGTTTGCTCTTTCGAAGAGTCCTTCCCCTAAGAGGTTCCGCGGGGCACACTGAAGGGAGTCGATCCTGACCCCTTCATCCCGCGCCACCCCCCCCAGGGAACCGCTACTAGGAGGCACAAGTGAGTCCGAAAGGCGATGCCGGCGAGCATACCCACGCCGCTGCGCCGGGTAAGGTTCCCGGAGCCCAGGGCTTGCTGTTTACTGAGGATCTGCCCGTTCTCGACGAGGACGCCGGCTACCGCGGTCCAACAGCCTGCAAGGCGGCGGGAATCACCTACCGCCAGCTCGATTACTGGGCCCGCACCGGCCTGGTGGAGCCGGCAGTGCGAGGAGCCTCCGGTTCGGGAACCCAAAGACTTTACAGTTTCCGCGACATCCTGGTCCTCAAAGTCGTAAAGCGGCTGCTGGACACAGGCGTGTCGCTGCAGCAGATCCGCACCGCTGTTGAGCACCTGCGTGAGCGGGGCGTCGAAGATCTGGCCCAGATTACCCTGATGAGCGACGGCGCCAGCGTGTACGAGTGCACCTCGGCAGATGAAGTTATCGACCTGGTCCAGGGCGGACAGGGCGTTTTCGGCATCGCCGTCGGAAGGGTCTGGCGCGAGGTGGAAGGCAGCCTCGCCCAGCTCCCCAGCGAGCGGGTGGGGGAGCATACGTTTCCCGGAGATGAATTGAGCCAGCGGCGGATCGCCCGCAAAATCAGCTAGCTTTAACGCAAAATCAGCTAGCGCAAATCAGCCGGCACAAAAATCAGCCGGCGTGCATTGAGCCGGTCCCCATACTCAGACTGCAGGCAGCGGAATCCCGTTGCCTGCAGTTTTTTGTCTGTCTTTTGTAGTGAAGCGTTTTACAGCGCAGCAGTTTTTATGCCGCAGCAGTGCCTCAGTAGTCTGGTGGTGCCCGGCGGATTACCCGGCCCGGCGGATGACTCGGTTGCGGACGCTGCCCGTTTCCACCAGGTTCTTCAGCAGCGCGTCAAACGTTGATGCTGCCTGCTTGGCGGATTCACCTGGCCAGTGATGCACTGAGTGGGCCGCGCCCTGGATCTGCTGCCAGTTGGCCTGCTCCGCAATAGTGGGACTCAGGAGCAGGTCTCCAAACATCTGCTTCATCTCAGCGAGCCGGAAGGTGTGTTCATTGGAACCGGAACGGACCCGGTTGGCGATGATCCCCGCCGGAGCGAGGTTCGGCGCAAATTCCTTGCGGAACAGTTCCAGGGCACGCATGGTCCGCTCGGTGCCGGCCACCGAAAAGAGTCCGGGCTCGGCAACGAGCACAACCCGGTTGCTTGCGGTCCAGGCGATGCGGGTGAGGCCGTTGAGTGACGGCGGGCAGTCGATCAGGACCAGCCCGTAGCCGCTGACCCGGCTAAGCAGGGCGGAGAGCCGCTTGAGGTCCCGTTTGCCGAGATCGGGGCGGTCATAGATCCCCGAAAACGCGGAGCCCATGGCGACGTCGAGAACGGGCTGGCGCTTGGGGTCGGGAGTCCGGGTGCGGCGGTCATTGGCAACCCAGCCGCTGGAGACCACGTTTTCGGCCAATTGCGCGCGGCGGGAATTCTTGAGCATCTCGCCGATGCCCGGCTTATCGGCAGCGGTAACGCCCAGGCCCGTGGTGGCGTCCGCGTGCGGATCCAGATCCACTACGAGGGTGGGAATTCCTGCTGCCAGTGCAGCCGATGCCAGTCCAAGCGTCACGGAAGTCTTGCCCACGCCGCCCTTAAGACTGCTGATGCTCACTACTTGCACTTGTTGAACCAAAACCTAACGTGTCTAGGGATCACGAGCGGGGCCCTTGTGAGGCTGCAGCTTCATTCTATGTGACGCCCGGTGGTAACTCCTGCAGCGCCGGTTTTGCAGGGGTGGCGTGGAAGGGCGACTATAGGGAGCGTGACGTCCGACACCCGCGGATAGGTCGCGGTCAAATACTCTGGGTAAAATCCGATGAGGGGCAGCGTTATCCGGATTGTCCCTCAGCCCGCAACGATGCAGGAGAGCAATGTTCTCGAAGATATTGGTAGCCAACCGCGGAGAAATCGCGATCCGTGCCTTCAGGGCCGCCTACGAACTGGGTGTGAAGACCGTTGCCGTCTTCCCGTATGAGGACCGCAACTCCATCCACCGGCAGAAGGCTGACGAGGCCTACCTGATTGGCGAGGAAGGACATCCGGTCCGGGCATACCTGGACGTGGAGGAGATCATCCGCGTCGCCAAGGAATCCGGCTGCGACGCCATCTACCCGGGGTATGGGTTCCTCTCCGAAAACCCCCAGCTGGCCAGGGCCGCGAGGGAAGCCGGCATCACGTTCGTGGGCCCCGCCGCCGATATCCTGGAGCTCGCCGGGCACAAGGTCCATGCGCTGAATGCTGCGCGTGAAGCCGGGATTCCGGTCCTGCGTTCCACCCAGCCGAGTTCGGACCCCGAAAAGCTCCTCGCCGAAGCCGAGGACATCGGCTTCCCCATCTTCGTGAAGGCGGTGGCCGGCGGCGGTGGCCGCGGCATGCGCCGCGTTGACACGGCCAAGGACCTTCCGGATGCGCTGAACGCCGCCATGCGTGAAGCCGACACCGCCTTCGGTGATTCCACCGTGTTCCTCGAACAGGCCGTACTCCGGCCCCGCCACATCGAGGTCCAGATCCTCGCCGACGGCGAAGGCAACGTCATCCACCTCTTTGAGCGGGACTGCTCGCTGCAGCGCCGCCACCAGAAGGTCATCGAGATTGCCCCGGCCCCGAACCTGGATGAAGGCATCCGGCAGGCCCTTTACCGTGACGCGGTCAAGTTCGCTAAGGCGCTGAAGTATGAGAACGCCGGCACCGTGGAGTTCCTGGTGGACACGGTCGGCGAACGAGCCGGCCAGCACGTCTTCATTGAAATGAACCCGCGAATCCAGGTGGAGCACACGGTCACCGAGGAAATCACCGACGTGGACCTGGTGCAGTCCCAGCTGAGGATCGCCGCCGGTGAAAGCCTGGAGGATCTGGGTCTCCGGCAGGACGAACTGCAGGTGCGCGGCGCGGCGCTGCAGTGCCGCATCACCACCGAGGATCCCGCCAACGGCTTCCGCCCCGACGTCGGCAAGATCAGCGGCTATCGCTCCGCCGGCGGCGCCGGTGTCCGGCTCGACGGCGGCACGGTTTACGCCGGTGCCGACATCAGCCCGCACTTCGACTCCATGCTGGTGAAGCTGACCTGCCGCGGCCGCACGTATCCCGCCGCCGTCAACCGCGCACGCCGTGCCCTGGCAGAGTTCCGCATCCGCGGTGTCTCCTCCAACATCTCCTTCCTGCAGGCTGTCCTGGACGACCCGGACTTCATTGCCGGTGACGTCGCAACCTCCTTCATCGAGGAGCGCCCCGAGCTGCTCAGCGCCCGCGGTTCCGCGGACCGCGGTTCCCGGCTGCTGAACTGGCTGGCCGACACCACCGTCAACAAGCCGCACGGTGAGCTGCCGGTACACGTCAACCCCGCCGACAAGCTCCCGGGCGACCTGCCCGAAGTGCGGCCGGGATCGCGCCAGCGGCTGCAGGAACTGGGTCCGGAGCGGTTTGCCCGCGAGCTCCGGGAACAGCAGGCTCTGGCAGTCACGGACACCACCTTCCGCGACGCGCACCAGTCCCTGCTGGCCACCCGGGTGCGTACCCGGGACCTGCTGCTGGCTGCACCCGCGGTTGCGGCCCTGACGCCTGAACTGCTCTCGGTGGAAGCCTGGGGCGGTGCAACCTACGACGTCGCCCTGCGCTTCCTCGGAGAGGACCCCTGGGAGCGGCTGGTATCCCTGCGCAAGGCGCTGCCAAACGTCTGCATCCAGATGCTCCTGCGCGGCCGCAACACCGTGGGCTACACGCCGTACCCCACGGAGGTTGCCGAAGCCTTTGTCCAGGAAGCTGCCGATGCCGGCGTCGACATTTTCCGCATCTTTGATGCGCTGAACGACGTTGACCAGATGGAACCGGCCATCCGGGCGGTGCGCGCCACCGGAACCGCCGTCGCCGAAGTGGCCCTGTGCTACACGGCGGACATGATGAATCCGGACGAAACGCTCTACACGCTGGACTATTACCTGGACCTCGCCCAGAAAATGGTGGACGCCGGGGCGCACATCCTTGCGATCAAGGACATGGCCGGGCTGCTGCGGCCCGCTGCCGCAGCCAAGCTGGTGGCCGCCCTGCGGGAACGCTTCGACCTTCCCGTACACCTGCACACCCACGACACCGCCGGCGGCCAGCTCGCCACGCTGCTCGCTGCGGCTGAGGCGGGAGTGGACGCCGTCGACGTCGCCAGCGCTTCACTGGCCGGAACCACCAGCCAGCCTTCCGCTTCCTCCCTCGTGGCCTCGCTGGCGCACACCGACCGCGACACGGGACTCAACCTGGGTGCGGTCAGCGCCATGGAGCCCTACTGGGAAGCAGTGCGCCGGGTCTACGCTCCGTTCGAGTCCGGCCTGGCCGGGCCCACCGGCCGCGTGTACCAGCACGAGATTCCCGGCGGCCAGCTCTCGAATCTCCGCCAGCAGGCCATTGCGCTGGGCCTGGGGGAGCGCTTCGAGGCCATCGAAGACATGTACACCGCCGCGGACCGCATCCTGGGCCGCCTGGTGAAGGTCACGCCGTCGTCCAAGGTTGTCGGTGACCTCGCCCTGCAGCTGGTGGGCAGCAATGTCTCCCCGGACGACTTCGAGGAAAACCCGCAGAACTATGACATTCCGGATTCCGTCATCGGGTTCCTCAGCGGCGAACTGGGCAACCCGCCCGGCGGCTGGCCCGAGCCCTTCCGGACCAAGGCGCTGCAGGGCCGCACGGTCAAGGTGCGCGACGCCGAACTCACCGAGGTGGACCGCGCCGGCCTGGCCGGCGACTCGGCCACCCGGCGGGAAACACTGAACCGCCTTCTGTTCCCCGGCCCGGCAAAGGAGTTCGCCACCGTCCGTGAAACCTACGGCGACGTGTCCGTCCTGGACACCCGTGACTACCTCTACGGGCTGCAGCGCGGGCGCGAGCACGTGGTGGAACTCGAAAAGGGCGTCCGCCTGATCGCCACGCTCGAAGCAGTGGGCGAACCTGATGAAAAGGGCATGCGGCAGGTCATGACGACCCTCAACGGCCAGATGCGTCCGGTCATGGTCCGCGACCGCAGCGTGCAGTCCCAGGTCAAGGTAGCCGAGCAGGCCGACCCCGGAAACCCCGGGCACGTGGCGGCACCCTTCGCCGGCGCCGTGACCCTCACCGTCAAGGACGGCGAGGAAGTGGCTGCCGGAGAAACCGTCGCCACCATCGAAGCCATGAAGATGGAAGCCTCCATCACGGCCCCGGTGGCAGGCACCGTCTCGCGGGTGGCGATTTCCGCCGTCGAGCAGGTGCAGGGCGGGGACCTGCTGGTGGTTATCGACCCCAAGGACAGCTAGCCGGAGTACCGGCTGTCCCCGGACAGCGTGCCGGTAATTGAAGGTCCCGGGATCTGGAAGGATCCCGGGACCTTCGGCGGCTCTAGACTGGAACCGTGACTCATTTTGATTTGGCCATCATCGGCTCCGGCTCAGGCAATTCCCTGATCACCCCCGACTGGGACGGCAAAAAGATCGCCGTCATTGACGGGGGCACCTTCGGGGGGACGTGCCTGAACGTGGGCTGCATTCCCACAAAAATGTTTGTCTATCCGGCCCAGCTCGCGGCAGCGGGCACGGACGCGGCGCGGCTGGGCGTGGACCAGACCCTCGAGAAGGTGCACTGGCGGGAAATCCGCGACCGGATCTTCACCCGCATCGACTCCATCTCGGAGGGCGGGCGCCGCTACCGGGCCGAGGAGCTGGAGAACGTCACGCTCTATGAGCAGCACGTGCGGTTCGTCAGCGAACACGCCCTCGAAACGGAGGACGGGCAGCGGATTACGGCCGACCAGATCGTGGTGGCCGCCGGCTCCCGGCCGGTGCTGCCGGACATCCCGGGCATGGACCTGCCGCAGGTGCACACCTCGGACACCGTAATGCGGATTCCCGACCTCCCCGAACGAATCCTCATTATCGGCGGCGGGTACATCGCAGCTGAATTCGGTTTCGTCTTTTCTGCGTTCGGCGCCAAGGTCACCATGGCGGCGCGCTCGGGGCCGCTGCTGCGCGCGATGGACGCCACCGTCTCGGAACGCTTCACCGAAGCTGCCTCGCGGCAGTGGGACGTGCAGCTGGACACCCGGGTCTCGTCCCTGACCGAGAATCCCGACGGGTCAGTGCGGGCGCAGCTGCATGGGCCCGGGGGAGAAACCGGGATCGACGTGGACCTGGTGCTGGTGGCAACCGGCCGCGTCCCCAACACCGACCGGCTCGGCGTCGACGCGGCAGGGTTTGACCTGCGTCCGGACGGCCGGCTGGCCGTTGATGACTTCCAGCGTGTCTTGAAGGACGGCCGACCGGTCGACGGCGTCTGGGGGCTTGGAGACGTCAGCAGCGACTTCCAGCTGAAGCACGTGGCCAACCATGAGGCGCGGACCGTTTCGCATAACCTGGTGCATCCCGGCAGCCTTCGCGCGAGCGACCACAGGTTTGTGCCCTCGGCGGTCTTCAGCAGCCCGCAGATAGCATCCGTGGGCATGACCGAGGAAGAGGCCCGCCGGGACACCGAATCCCGGGGCGTGGAACTGGCCCTGGCAGTCCAGGAATACGGATCCACCGCCTACGGCTGGGCGATGGAAGACACCACGGGCTTCGTGAAGCTGCTCGCTGAGAAGGAAAGCGGCAGGCTGCTTGGGGCGCACATCATGGGCCATGAGGCGTCCATGCTGATTCAGCCCCTGATCCAGGCCATGTCCTTCGGGCTGGACGCCGCAACCATGGCGTCCGGCCAGTACTGGATTCATCCGGCCCTGACGGAAGTTGTGGAGAACGCGCTGCTGTCGCTGCGGACGGGCGCGGCAGGCACCGCAGCGTAGCCGCCAACACAGCAGAAGGGCGGGCCCGGAATTCCGGACCCGCCCTTCTGCTGTGGCCTGTGCCGGCTGTTAGACCTTCTGGCCGCTGTAGATGTCCTCCACCACGGCGGAAAAGTCCTTCAACACCTGCGCCCGCTTGATCTTCAGCGAAGGCGTCAGGTGACCGCTGGCCTCAGTGAAATCCGAGGGGACGACGCGGAAGACCTTAATGGCTTCGGCCTGGGACACGGTCTTGTTGGCCGAGTCCACCAGGGCCTGGAGTTCCTGCTGCAGCTGTTCCGTCTGCCCGGCTTCGGCCACCGTTGTGCCGGCCGGCAGCTTGTGGCGCTCCAGCCAGCCGGGCAGGGCCTCCTCGTCCAAAGTGATCAGGGCCGAGATGAACGGCCGCTGGTCGCCCACCACCACACACTGGGACACGATGGCATCGGCGCGGATGCTGTCCTCCAGGACCGCCGGGATTACGTTCTTCCCGCTGGCGGTGACAATGATTTCCTTCTTGCGGCCGGTGATTTTCAGGAAGCCGTCGTTATCCAGCCGGCCGATGTCTCCGGTGTGGAACCAGCCGTCTGTAAAGTTGTCGGCCGTGAGGTCCGGCCGGTTGTAGTACCCCTTCATGACGCTGACCCCCTTGGTGAGGATCTCGCCGTCGTCGGCGATCCGCACGGCGTTGCCCGGCAGCGGTGCGCCGACGGTGCCGATCTTGGTCAGCTTGGGGGTGTTGACGGTAACGGGAGCCGTGGTTTCGGTCAGGCCGTAGCCTTCCAGGACCGTCACGCCGATTCCGTGGAAGAAGTGGCCCAGACGGTCGCCCAGCGGCGCGCCGCCCGAGATCGCATACTTGACCCGCCCGCCCATGGCAGTCCGGATCTTCCCGTAGAGAAGCCTGTCGAAAACGGCGTGCTTGACCTTGAGACCCAGCGGGACCTTGCCGGCTTCCTGTGCCTTGGACCATTCGATGGCAGTCTTGGCGCCGGCGTGGAAGATCTTGCCCTTGCCGCCGTCTTCGGCCTTGAGCATGGAGGAGTTGTAGACCTTCTCGAAGACGCGGGGGACCACCAGCAGGAAATCGGGCCGGTAGCTCTGCAGATCCGGCAGCAGGTTTTTCACGTCGGCGGTGTGCGCCACGGTGGCGCCGGAGGCCACGCACAGTACCGAGATGAACCGCGCGAAGACATGGGCCAGGGGCAGGAACATGATGGTCTGCGCGCCCTCGCGGCACACCTCGGGCTGGGCCGCGGCGGCATTGCGGGAAAGGTTCACGAAGTTGCCGTGCGTCAATTCGCAGCCCTTGGGCCGGCCGGTGGTCCCCGAGGTGTAAATAATGGTGGCCGTGTCGTCCAGCGTGGCCTTGGACCGGCGGGCGGCAAGTTCCTCGTCGGAAACCGCCGCGCCGGCGGTGCGGAGCTCATCGAGTCCGGGGCCGTCGATCTGCCAGACGTTCTTCACCGTCCCGAGGTCTTCCTCGACGGCCGCCTGGCGCACCACGTTCTCGTGGCGGGCAGCTTCGACGACCACTCCGACGGCTCCGGAGTCGCTGAGGATCCAGGCGACCTGGGACGGCGAGGACGTTTCATAGATCGGGACGGAGACGGCGCCGGCAAACCAGAGCGCAAAGTCCACCAGAGTCCACTCGTACCGGGTGCGGGCCATGATGCCCACCCGGTCTCCCGGCTGGACACCGGAAGCGACGAACCCCTTGGCAAGGGCGCGGACATCCTTCAGGAACTCAGTGGCGGTAACCGGAGCCCAGGCACCGTCCGCTCCCCGAACCGAAAACAGGGGCGGGTTGGAGGGCTTGGCGGCCTGCTCCAGCAGTAGATCGGTGATGTTGGACTCCAACGGTGATTCCACCAGAGGGGGAACACTGTATTCACGCACGATAGCTCCTTTGATATCCGACTGGCCGGCAGACGTTTGCGCAGACATTAACACCCAGCCTATAGCGTAGATCACATTAAATACCGGTGAGTAACTTCTCGAACCAATAACGCTTTCGCGGCAGGAGCGGCCGAAGAATACACTTGGTTGTTGATGCGTCCCGTTACCCCAGCGCCTGTTCCCCGTTCCGCCCCTCTTCTCTGGCAGCGCCGCGCCATGGAGCCCTTTCCCGCCCGCCGTCCCATCCGGTTGCCTAACCGGATGCGCCGCCGCGGGCTGGCCATCGGCATTGACATCGGCGGCACCAAAGTGGCGGCAGGGCTGGTCGACGGGGACGGCCGGGTTATTGCCGAGGCCCGCCGCTCCACGCCCGGCCAGGATCCGCGCGAGGTGGAATCCGTCATCGTGGACCTGGTGCGTGAACTCTCTGCCAACCACCACGTCTGGTCCGTAGGCATCGGCGCCGCCGGCTGGATGGACCTGGCCGGCAGCACCGTGCTGTTTAGTCCCCACCTGGCCTGGCGCAACGAGCCGCTGCGCGAGAATCTCGAGCGGCTGCTGCGGCGCCGGGTGTATCTGGTTAATGATGCCGACGGCGCTGCCTGGGCTGAGTGGCGCTTCGGCTCCGGCCTGGGACAGAGCCGCATGGTCTGCGTGACCCTGGGCACCGGAATCGGCGGTGCCATGATCATGGACGGCCGGCTCGAGCGGGGAAGGTTCGGCGTAGCGGGCGAGTTTGGCCACCAGATCATCATGCCCTCCGGCCAGAGGTGCGAGTGCGGAAACCGCGGATGCTGGGAGCAGTATGCTTCCGGAAATGCCCTGGGCCGGGAAGCACGGGAACTGGCTGCCGCGAATTCTCCGGTGGCGCAGGAACTGCTGCGTGCCGTGGACGGAGACATCGGCAAAATCACCGGGGCAGTGGTAACCCGGATGGCGCTCGAAGGCGACCAGGCGTCGGTGGAGCTGCTGGAAGAGGTGGGGCAGTGGCTTGGGCTGGGGCTGGCCAACCTTGCTGCCGCGCTGGATCCGGGAATGTTTGTTGTCGGCGGCGGCCTGAGCGCCGCCGGCGACCTGCTGCTGGAACCCGCCCGCAGGTCCTTTGCCCGCAACCTGACCGGCCGCGGGTTTCGGCCCGCGGCGCGGCTCGAACTGGCCGCCCTCGGGCCGGCTGCCGGCATGATCGGTGCCGCTGACCTGTCCCGGATAGCTGCCCGGCGCTGACACCGGAACCAACCGGCAGCCGCCGTACGCTGTGCCGGCACCGCGGAAGCGGGTCCGGCAGGCCTGCGATGAGGCCTAGACGGCGGCGCCGTCGTCATCGCGGTGCTGCGGCAGCCGGAAGAGCAGATACGCGGCAGACGCCCCGAAGAGGGCAATCACGCCCAGAATGACCGCCACGGGAGCGCCGCGCCAGAACATGGCGAACAGCAGCAGCAGGAGCGGCCCGCCCAGGGCCCCGATCCAGGCCAGGACCACAAGTGGCTCGCCGGTGCTGAACGCCGGAGGCTCAGGCGGGACAAATTCGCCCTCCGACTCGAGTTCTTCCGGTTCGTCATAGTCGCGCGGCCCCCGCGGCGGTACGGGACGAAACGGCTGGTTGTCAAAAATGGCCCGGGTGCGCTCGGCGGGGGAGCGGGGGCCCGAACCGGCGGGGGAGCTGCCCGCTCCCGCATCCGGCTGGCCGGTTTCGCCGCTGCTTCCTGCCGTCCCCGCGGGCGGCTGCGGTGTTCCGGCGGCAGGCGCGCCGGTTACTGTGCCTGCCTCTCCCGGAAGGCCCCGGGGGCCTTCCGCTGTCCCGGGGCCCGGAGCGCCCCGGCCGCCGTGGGTTTCATCGGCCGGCATGTTCTCCAGCCGGGACACCAAATCCAGCCAGACGGCGTCATCGGTGGATTCGTTGCGTTCCGGTTCGCGTTCTTTCATGCTGCAGCACCTGCGCTGATCCTTTGGATGAACTGATGGGAACGGTCAAAAATTAAGGGTGCATCATGGTCCATGGTGGCCACGTGGTAGCTGTTTTCCAGCGAAACCACTTCCAGCCCGCTGCCCAAGTACCGCCGCAGGACATCCATGCTGGACTCCGGGACCACCGGGTCCACCGTGGACCGGAAGGCGAGGACAGGCGCGGTGATGCGCGGCAGCGCCGCCGTCGTATCCCGGAACAGCCGCATCAGCTGGTGCACTCCGCCCACCGGAGTCCGCGGATAGGCGCCTTCATCCTGGCCCTCACGCTTGATGTTGTTCGCAATTGCGGGGACGGACTTCATGACGTATTTCAACAGCCCGGAATACCGCGCCCGCGGGTCGTTTATGGTCAGCCCCGGGTTCACCACGGTTACTCCCGCGACGGGACGGTGGGCTGCCAGCCGCAGGGCAAGCGTTCCTCCCATGGACAGTCCGGCGGCGAAGACCCGGTCGGTGCGCTCCTCGAGCTGCTGATAGGCGCGGTCATAGGCGTCGTACCAAAGCTCCCAGGGGGTGCGGGCCAGTTCCTGCCAGGTGGTTCCGTGTCCCGGAAGCAAGGGAAGGCTCACGGCGTACCCCTGATCGGACAAATGCCGCGCCCAGGCCGCAAGGCTGACGGGCGAACCCGTAAAGCCATGGCTCAGGAGCACTCCGGTGCCGGCGTTGGCGCCTTGCCCGTCACTGGTGAAGGCGGCCGCGCCCGATGGGGAAGTCATAACACTATGGTTGCATCCACCAGCGTGTTTTCCACCCCTGCAGCGCCCAAAGTTGCGATGCCGATGAGCTCCAAAATTCAGCGCGGCCGGGTGGGCGCATAGAGTAGGAGTTGGGGAATCCAAACCGGGTCCCTGATTTGTTATGTCCGGACGGGAGAGCTGGCTACGTGTTCTATTGGGTGATGAAGACTATTTTCATCGGGCCGGTGGTCAATCTGCTCTTCAGGCCCTGGGTCAAAGGCATGAACAACGTGCCCGAAACGGGTCCGGCGGTGCTGGTGAGCAACCACTTGTCCTTCTCGGACTCGATCTTCCTGCCGCTCGCGGTGCCGCGTCCCGTGAGCTTTCTGGCAAAGTCGGAGTACTTCACCGGCAAAGGCCTCAAGGGCAAGCTCACGGCTGCCTTCTTCCGGCTCACCAACCAGCTGCCGATGGACCGTTCCGGCGGCGCGGCATCGGCAAGTTCCCTCAGCGCCGGAGTTGACGTCCTGGAAAACGGCGGCCTGCTGGGAATCTATCCCGAAGGTACGCGCAGCCCGGACGGTCGGCTGTACCGGGGAAAGACCGGTGTTGCCAAGCTGGTCCTGAAAACAGGAGTTCCGGTTATTCCGGTAGCGATGATTGGAACCGACAAGGTCCAGCCGATCGGCCGGAAGATCCCCAACATCCGCCGCATCGGGATCATTGTCGGCGAGCCGCTGGACTTTTCCCGCTACGCCGGAATGGAGAACGACCGGTTCATCCAGCGCTCCGTAACCGATGAAATCATGTATGAGCTGATGCGCCTGTCCGGCCAGGAATACGTGGACGTGTACGCGAGCACCATGAAGGAAAAGCAGGCTGCGGCCCGCAAGGTTTCCAAGGGAGCTGAGGCCCGCAGCGCGGCAGTGCGCCTTCCCGATCCGGGCACTCCCGGCGGAGCAGCGGGGGAATCCGGTCCGGTTGCCGCGCGTGCCGTGGAACCCGGTGGCCGGACCCGCCCGGCAGCGGGGCATTCCAGTGATGGAGGTGCGGGGAGCACCCCCAACTCTTCGGCCGCTTCCGAACCGGAGGCCGTGCCTGCCGAAGCACGGGAGGGGAAGACCGCAGCCCCGCCCACCCGGAAATCAGTACGAAAGCCCGGCACCGTCACGACCATTGGCCGCCGCCGGAAAACTCCGCCGGTTCCGCCGGCCGCCGCACCGCCGGCCGCCGCGGGCGTGGAACCCGAGGGCAACGAACCCCACAGCGCTTAACCGGCCGGGGGCCTGCGGGCACCTGCCGGGAGTGTTTCGGACCAGGGCGCTCAGGTTACGCCGGGCGGTGTGCGGCTTCTGCCCCGGAGGGGTGCAGACAGTACCCTTAAAGACGTGACTTACACTCCTGTAGACAACGCGTCAGATTTTTCCACCGTCCCACGCCCGGGCGCGGCGGAGTATCCCGGCCTCGATGACTGGCGGTCCCTGCCGGCACTCCAGCAGCCGTCGTGGCAGGACCATCCGGGTTATCCGGCCGCAGTGGCCGAACTGTCGAAGGTTCCCCCGCTGGTCTTTGCCGGAGAAGTCGATATTCTCCGGGACCGGCTGGCTGCCGCAGCCCAGGGCAAGGCCTTCCTGCTGCAGGGCGGAGACTGTGCGGAAACGTTCGATGCCGCAACGGCCGACAAGATCAGTGCCCGGGTGAAGACCATCCTGCAGATGGCCGTTGTCCTGACCTACGGCGCTTCGCTGCCCGTGATCAAGATGGGCCGGATGGCCGGGCAGTTCGCCAAGCCGCGCTCGTCAAACGACGAGACCCGCGCAGGTGTGACGCTGCCGGCCTACCGCGGCGACATGGTCAACGGCTATGAGTTCACGCCCGAGTCCCGCGAGCACAACCCGGCACGGATGGTCCGTGCCTACCACACGTCAGCTTCGACGCTGAACCTCATCCGCGCGTTCACGCAGGGCGGTTTTGCCGACCTCCGGCTGGTGCACCACTGGAACAAGGGATTCACCGCCAATCCCGCCCACTCGCGCTACGAATCACTGGCCCGTGAAATCGACCGTGCCGTGCGCTTCATGGATGCCTGCGGCGCGGATTTCGAAGCGCTCAAGCGCGTGGAATTCTTCGCCAGCCATGAGGCGCTGCTGCTGGACTACGAGCGTGCCCTGACCCGCATCGATTCGCGCACGGGGAAGCCGTATGACACTTCGGCGCACTTCCTCTGGATCGGGGAGCGGACCCGCGACCTCGACTCGGCGCACGTGGAGTTCCTGTCCAAGGTCCGCAACCCGATTGGCGTCAAGCTCGGACCGGGCACCAAGCCCGAGGACGCACTGGCCCTGATCGACAAGCTGGATCCGGACCGCGAACCGGGCCGGCTGACGTTCATTACCCGCATGGGTGCCCGGAACATCCGAGAGAAGCTGCCTCCGCTGGTGGAACGCGTTACCGCTTCCGGAGCCCAGGTCCTGTGGGTCACCGACCCTATGCACGGCAATACGGTTACCTCTCCCAACGGCTACAAGACACGCAACTTCGACGACGTGATGGACGAAGTCCGCGGCTTCTTTGAAGTGCATAACTCGCTGGGCACCTTCCCGGGCGGCCTGCACGTGGAAATGACCGGCGACGACGTCGCCGAGTGCCTGGGCGGCGCCGATCCCATCGACCAGGAGGCATTTGTTGAGGGCTACGAGTCCGTCTGCGACCCGCGCCTGAACCACATGCAGTCACTGGAAATGGCGTTCCTGGTGGCCGGGGCGCTCTCCCGCCAGGGTTAGCCGGCAGCAGGCCCCGCAGCACTGAGGGGACGGTCCGGGAAATATCCCGGGCCGTCCCCTCTTCCGTCCCGGGTCCCGGGACGAAGCCACTACACCGCGCTAAACGACCCGCAGGGTGACTACGGATCCCTCGGGGGCCATGGACCCGCCGGAGGGATCCTGCGACTGCACAATGCCGAGGAGCCCGCCCAGCAGCTCGTTGATCTGGACCTGGAAACCAAGGCCTTCGAGCTGTGACCGTGCCTCGTCCGGGGACTGGCGGACGACGCTGGGCACCTGCACCATGACCGGGCCCTTGGAAACGGTCAGTGTTACCGGTGAACCGCGTTCCACCAGGCCGGACGCCGGCGTCTGGACGGCCACTGCTCCGGCCGGAATATCACGGCTGTTAACCTGCTCGGGGAGGACCTCAGCCGTGAGGCCGGCGTCCTCGAGCAGCGCCACGGCTTCGTCCTCCGACTTGCCAACGACGGAGGGAACTTCCACCGGAGCAGGCCCGAGCGAAACGACTATGTTCACAGCTGTATCCCGCCGCAGCTGGGTGTCGGGGGCGGGGAACTGGCTGATCACCGTGCCGGCGTCCACGGTCTCACTGTATTCCTCGGTGACGGCGCCCACGCTGAGCCCGGCGTCCGTGATGTTCTCCGACGCCGCCTCTGCAGTCCGCTGCACCACGTTGGGGACATCAAAGAGTTCGGGCCCTTTGCTGATCAGCAGCGTCACCGGCTGAAACCGCCGGATTTCAGCCGGAGCATCGGGGTCCGTGCCCACGGCGAGTCCGGCGGCGACAATTTCGTCATGGATTTCGCTGGTCGAGTACTGCAGTCCTTCCCCGCGCAGCAGCGCTCCGGCTGCCTCCCGGGAAACATTGGCAACATCGGGGACAGTGACGACGGCGCCCGGTCCGCGGCCGAAAAACCAGCCGGTGAAAATGGCAGCGGCGATGAGCAGTACGGACAGCACGAGCAAAAGGGCTCCGCGCCGCCGCGGCCGCCCGCGGCGCAGGGACACCTCGGGGCGGTGCGCGTCGCGGCTGGACCGGCGCTCAACGGCTTTGGCCTCCCGGCGCGCCTGCCGCCGATCCGTGCGGGATCCGGCCTCCGGGCGCTCGGAGCCGCCGTGGGCGTCGTCGTCACCCGGGTGTTCCCCATCCGGGTCGCCGGCCGGATAGCCGCCGGGGTCTGCGGGCCCGAAGTGCCGGTCCCCGGATCCCCCGCCGCCGGACGGAAAGACAGTGGTCGCGTTGTCGGAACGTCGAATGACCTCCGTGGGGTATGCGCCGGTTCCGGCTGCAGCTGCAGCCCCCGCAGGGGAGATCACTTCGGTGGCGCCGGCGGGCGGCCGCGGCAGCGCCGTAGCGGCGTCCGCATCGAGGGCTTCGGTGGCACCTGAAGCGGACGGATGCTGCTGCCCGGCCGGTTCGGGGCAGTGGAAATCGAGCTGCTCGTCGGTTAGCGAGGTCCGGATATGGCGGAGCTCGCCTAAAAGCGCCTTGCCGTCCACGGGACGATTGTCCGGATCGGGATCGGTGCACCAGCGGACCAGCTCATCCAGATCGGAGGCCAGGCCGGGGCAGGCCGCCGACGGTGCGGGAACAGTGGAGTGGACATGCTGGAAAGCGATCTGGATAGGTGCCGTGCCGGTGAAGGGCTGGCGGCCGGTGAGCATTTCGTAAAGCATGATGCCGGCCGAGTAAACATCGCTTCGCTCATCGGCGCCGGTGCCGGTGACCAGCTCCGGTGCCAGATAGGCGACGGTTCCCACCAGGGTTCCGGTGTTGGTGCTGGTGGAGACAGCGCGGGCCAGGCCGAAGTCGGCAATCTTGATGCTGCCGTTGTCTGCGAGCAGCACATTCTCGGGCTTCACGTCGCGGTGGATCATTCCGGCATCGTGGGCTTCAGCCAGGCCGTCCACAACCGCATCCAGCAGGGCCAGGGCCAGCCGCGGTGTCAGGCGGGTGCGGGCTTCCAGGAGCTCGCGCAGCGTCTTGCCGGGAACATACTCCATCACCAAATAGGCGAGGTTGTCGGCGAAGCCCTGGTCCAGGACGCCGACGACGTGCGGGTGGGAGAGCCGGGCGGCGGACTTTGCCTCGCGTTCGAACCGGTCAAGGAAGCCGCGGTCCGCAGCCAGGTGCGGATACAGCACCTTCAGGGCCACATCACGGTCCAGCCGCAGGTCAGTGGCCAGATAGACGGTGGACATTCCTCCGCGGGCAATACGGGAGAGCACTCGGTAGCGGTCATCCACTACGGTGCCAACGAGGGGGTCATTCACGGATTCATGCACTCTACGATCCTACGTGCGCAAAAGGGCAGGGCCCGGATCGACACCCGATCCGGGCCCTGCCCTCCCCGCGCCCATGCGGTGCGGTCCTGCTAGGAGAAGGACTGCCGGTGCGCCAGGACGGAGGCCACGTAGCCGCGCGTGTCCTCAAACATGCCCTGGGTCGTTACCGAGTACTGGCCCTGGTAGTAGGAGGCGACTGCCGTTTCGAGGCTGTCGCTGGTGCGGATGAGCGAGCTGATGATCGCAACCCCGGCAGTGGCATTGTCGTAGGGGTCCAGCAGGTTCAGCTGGCGGCCCACCAGGTCTGAGGCCCAGTCGCCGGAGCTCGGGATGACCTGCATGGCACCGATGGCGTTGGCGGGGGAGACGGCACTCTGGTCGAAGCCGGACTCCTGGAAGGAGAAGGCCATGGCCAGTGCCGGATCAACACCCATCTGAGCCGCCGTCTGGGCCACGATCTGCTGCATGTCCGCGCGGCTCGGTACTGAGGCGGCGTTCAGCGCATGCTTGTTGGCATTTGCGTCTGCGACCACGTGGTCCGGATACGTGTAGTGGAGGAACGTATTGGGAACCAGGTCGGCCGGAGCGGCCTCCGCCGGCGCTGCGCCGAGCGTGGTCACGCCGGCGCCGGGAAGTGCCACGGTGTCTCCGGGGTACAGGACCGAGCTGTCGTCCATGCCGTTGGCGGACATGAGAGCCGAAAGGCTGACGTTGTGGCGCGCGGCGATCCCGGTCAGCGTGTCACCGGCCGCGACGGTGTGGCTTCCCGCTGCGGCTGCCGCGGGTGCGGCCTCTCCGGCGGCGGATCCGCCGGAGAGGGCAATTTCCTGGCCGGGACGGATCATCGAGGTGAGGGTGAGGTTATTGGCTGCCAGAACGCTGTCGAGGCTGACGCCGTGGGAGGCAGCGATCCCGCTGAGGGTGTCGCCGGCTTCCACGGTGTAGGTGCCCGACGGCGCCGAGGGGGCTGCATCCGGAGCTGAAGAGACGCCGGTCGGCAGGCGCAGTTCCTCGCCGGCGAAGATGAGCGAGCTGCTCTGCAAATTGTTCACGCGGAGCACTTCGTCCACGGCCAGGCCGTATCGGGCAGCGATGGAGCTGACGGTGTCGCCCGCTTCAATGCGGTGAACCGACGGCACGCTGGACTCGGCTGCAATCGTGAAGGGAATCTGAGCAGCCAGCTGCGACGGGGCAACAACACCGGCGGTTCCCGCAGTCAGATTCTTGATCGCCTGCAGGGGAAGCTGCGGGAAGAGGGCGGCGTTCGGACCGACGGGGGCTGCCTGTGCCGGTTCGGCAAGCGCGAGTGCTGACATCATCACGGCAGGGATCGCCGCGGTGGTTACCGCAACACTCAGTTTGCGGGGCATTCCCCTGGAGCTGGAACGCGGGGAATTGCTTCCCTGAATCGACTGAGCAGTCATAAAGGGTTGTTTCCTCATCTGTAGACGGCGCGGCCTTTACCGCAACTCGACCATGTACAAGTAGTGGTGCGAGCGTGACAGAAGTGTTTTCTGTGACGTAAGCGAATTTACACTACCGAGGCTTCAGGTCCATACCTGAGTAGATGCAGAACATGTATTCCGGTTGTACAACGGCCCGGAAGTGGCTCTAAACGGGGTTCTCGTGGGAACCTAGGACTGTGACTGAACTTGAGGAACTTGTTTCCGACTGGATGACCCTGCCCGATGTGGCTGAACAACTGAATGTTTCCATTACCAAGGTGCACAGCATGCTCGAAGAGCGTGCGCTTGTAGCCGTGCGGCTCGGGGAGCGGAAGATCCGCAGCATCCCGGCTGCCTTCGTGGCCGACGGCGCTGTCCTGGACAGCCTGAAGGGCACAATTTCCGTGCTTATTGATGCCGGCTACAACGACGAGGAAATGATCCGCTGGCTGTTTACTGCGGATGACTCGTTGCCGGGCCGCCCGGTGGATGCCCTGCGCGAGGGGCGGAAAACCGAAATCCGCCGCCGCGCCCAGGCCTTGGGCTGGTAGCACAGGACCCCATATATATATGCAGCGGCAGATAACGCAGGACAGATAACGCAGCATATACAGAGCAATAAAAAATGCAGTGATAAATAAAACAGCAGCGGCTCCCCTCCAACGGGAGCCGCTGCTGTTTTGCGTTCTGATCCTGATGATGTTCGGGCCGGGTGCGGCCCGCGGCGGGATCAGGCCGTCCGGGTTACCGCTGCATGGGCCAGTGCGGTCAGGGCCGCACGGGCCACCTCGTCAACCGGCATCTGCTCCAGGGCGTCAAAGGCTGCCCGGGTGTGGCCCTCGATGAGGGCTTCCGTGGCGGCCAGGGCGCCGGATTCCTCGATGATTCCGCGCAGCCTTGCCACGCCGTCGTCGTTCAGGTCGGCGCGGCCGAGGGCGGAAGCTATCGTGTCCCGGGCGGAGGGGCCGCCGAGTGACAGGGCGTAGGCAATCAGCACGGTGCGCTTGCCTTCACGCAGGTCATCACCGGCGGGCTTGCCGGTCTGCTCCGGGTCGCCGAAGACGCCCAGAACGTCGTCGCGCAGCTGGAACGCTTCCCCGAGGGGAAGGGCAAAACGCGAGTACCAGTCCAGCAGGTCCTGGGAGGCCCCGGCCAGCGCGCCGCCCAGAGTCAGGGGATGTTCGGTGGTGTATTTCGCCGACTTGAAGCGGAGAATGTTGCGGGCCCGCACGACGGCGCGCTCGGGCTGGTGCGTGGGTCCCACCACTTCTTCCAGGATGTCCAGGTACTGGCCGGCCATGACCTCGGTGCGCATCCGGTTGAAGATCCTCCGGGCCGGCGTGCCGTGTGCTGCCTGCGCGCCCACGGCCGAGAACATTTCCTCACTCAGCGACAGGCACAGATCTCCGGCGAGGATGGCTGCGGAAGAACCGAAGTGGGTCCCGTCCAGGTGCCAGGCCGCCTCGCTGTGGGCGGTGCTGAACCGCCGGTGGACGCTGGGTCCGCCGCGGCGCGTGTCGGACCGGTCAATGATGTCGTCGTGGATCAGGGCAGCACTCTGGAACAGTTCCAGGGCCACGCCCGCCCGCACTGCAGCTCCTCCCAGTTCAGGGCCGCCGGCGCCTCGCCAGCCCCAGTAGCTAAGGAGTGCGCGCAGTCGCTTCCCGCCCTGGGCCAGGGAGGAGACGGCGTCCAGAAGCGGAAGTGATTCCATCGAGACGTCTTGGAGCACCGTCTGCTGCTCAGCAAGGAAAGCGTCCAGTTCGCTGCCCAGGAGCTTCCGGTATTCTGCCTGTTCGCGAACTGCGGCCGCCTCCGCGGCGGGAAGAACATTCCCCATGCCGGCCTACTTGGCTGACTCGGGAAGTGTATTGATGCTGGCCGTGTAGGTGCTGCCGTTGTCAGCCGGCACAACCGTTACATTGGCCGTGTCGCTGCCGCCGGAGCGTACGAACTGCTGCAGGGTTGCCGTTCCCTGCTTCTCGACCTTGCCGGAGGTAAAGCCCTGGGCTTCAAACTTCTGCGCGTAGTAGGCCAGGATCTCTTCCACCGATGTGTCGGTGGAAGCGGTCAGCGACGCGGTGTACAGCTCCGGGGTCTCTTCAAAGCTGGTGGACAGCGGGGTGGAGCCCGGCAGCACCGAGACGATGTCGGTGGGGAATCCTTCCGCGATGGCAGTGCTGGTTGCGGTCCCCGAGGGGCTGGCCGAGCTGCCGGGGGAGGCCGATGCGCCGGGGGAGGCGGACCCGGAAGCCGAAGCGGACGGCGACGGGGAAGCAGACGGGGAGGCCGATGCTTCTCCCGACGGCGACGCTGCCGCCGAGGACTCCGCGGTACCGCCGTCAGTGGATTCGGTGTCCGGGGTGCAGGCGGACGCGGCCAGCAGGAGGGCGGCAGCGGTCAGTGCGATCAGGGGCTTCTTCATGGGTGTCCGCATCTTGTGGGGGTCAGGATCTGGTCCCCAGTCTAGGCGAAACGAAAACGTCGGGCCCGTTGTCTACCATGAAGGAGTGAGCAACGGCCCCAGCGAAAACCGCGACTGCACCATCATGCACGTGGACATGGACGCCTTCTACGTCTCGGTGGAACTGCTGAAGCGCCCCGAGCTGGCGGGCCGTCCGATCATCGTGGGTGGCCTCGGCGGCAGGAGCGTCGTTTTGTCGGCGTCCTATGAAGCACGGCGGTACGGTGTCCATTCCGCCATGCCAATGTCCGTGGCCTACAGACAGTGTCCGCAGGCGGTCATTCTGGAACCGCATCAGGAGGACTACCGCGAGGTGTCGGGGCGCCTTATGGGGATCTTCGAATCCATCACGCCGCTGGTGGAACCGCTCAGCGTGGATGAGGCCTTCCTGGACATTGCCGGTGCCATGCGGCTGCTCGGACCCCCGCGGGCCATCGGTGAACTCATTCGGCGGCGCGTGGCGGCGGAGCTCGGCATCACGGCCAGCGTGGGTATTGCCGCCACCAAGTTCGTGGCCAAAATCGCCTCCACCCGGTCTAAACCGGATGGACTCCTGCTGATCCCGCGCAACGAGACCGTGGCCTATCTGCATACCCTGGATGTCTCGGCCCTGTGGGGCGTCGGTGCCAAGACGCGGGAAACGCTGGCCCGCGTGGGAATCTCCTCGGTCGAGGACGTGGCGCGCACACCGGTCAGCGTCCTCAAGCGCCTGCTCGGAGCCACCGGCGAGCATGTTTACGAACTGGCGTGGGGGAGGGACCCGCGCAGCGTCACCCCGGTGCGGCAGGAAAAGAGCATCGGCGCGGAGGAAACGTTCGCCCGGGACGTGTCCGACGACGAAACCCTGCACACGGAGCTGCTCCGGCTGGCGCACAAAACGGCGGCCCGGCTGCGGGCTGCCGGCCTGCAGTGCCGCGCGGTCTCCCTGAAGCTGCGTTACGCCGACTTCTCCACCCTCACGCGCACCCGCACGCTGCGCGAACCGGTGGACAGCGCCCAGCTGATTTATGAAGAAACGCGTGCGCTGCTCACAGCCCTCGGAGCTCGGCGGATGAGCGTCCGCCTGATCGGACTTCGGACCGAGCGCCTGGAACCGGCGGAGGGTGCTGCGGTCCAGCTGACCCTTGACGGGCGCGACGACAACTGGCGGTCCGCCGAAGACGCGCTGGACAAGATCAATGCCCGGTTCGGCGAGCTCGGCGTCATGCCCGCCCGGCTCCTGGATCCCTCCCGCAGGACCCGCACGGAGCGCGGATCGGGTCAGGGCCCGGGGTCAGAAGAGCCCCGGGCTAAGCCCTAGGCGGAAAGGTGTACCCGCACTGCCTCCACCGCTTTCCCCGGATCGGAATGCCACCTATCCTAAGACGTAAGCACAACACGCGTTCTGCCCGGGTTATGGGTCCCGGCGGAGTCCCGGAACGTCCCGGGGAATCTCCGCAGTATCCGGGGTTCGGGGCGGGAACCGCCCCGGTACCGGGATCGTTGGTTGGGTTACAGAGAATTTCGGACCGCAAGGAGGCAGTAATGGCACTCTCGGAACACGAGCAGCGCTTGCTGGACCAGTTGGAGCAGCAGTTACACGCCGAGGACCCCAAGTTTGCGAATTCGATGGCGACGCCGGCCGGCGCCGGCATTTCGACCCGGCGGATTGTGATCGGAGCCCTGGTCGCAGTGGCAGGTATTGCACTGCTCCTCCGCGGGGTGTCCATGGAAATGCCGGTCAGCCTGATCCTGGGAGTGCTTGGGTTCCTGGTGATGGGTTCCGGTGTGTACTACGCGACCACCCGCGGAAAGCGGGGAGCGCAGGTCAGCTCGCCGGCGCGCCGGAAAGAGCGCGAGGCAAGTTCCTCCAAGAACTTCATGAGCAATCTGGAGAATAAGTGGGATGAGCGCAAGCGCGATCAGTAACCACCGGGTGCTCCACATTCCTCCACCGGTCCGCTAGATCCGAAAAAGACCCGCTGCGGCGGGTCTTTTGTCGTTAACGGCCGCTGACGGCGACACCCCGTGCGGCCTTTTTCCGCCATTCGTCCTCCACCCGCCTTCTTCCGCGCCGTTCCGCGGAAGAAAAGGCGCGGCGCGCCGCAAACGGACCCTCCCTAGCGTTGACTGTGGAGGGAAGTGGAGTAAAGTGGAGGCTATAAGAGCGTAGGGGCGGTGCAGGAGGAACTTCTTCCAATCAGACGGGTGGTGACTGATGTTCCTCGGAACACATTCACCTCGCCTTGACGAAAAGGGGCGGCTCATTCTGCCGGCCAAGTTCCGCGAGGAACTGGCCGAGGGACTGGTGCTGACAAGGGGCCAGGAACGCTGCATTTACGTGTTCAGCCAGAAGGAATTCGAACGGGTCCACGAGCAGATGCGGGAAGCTCCGCTTTCCTCGCGTCAGGCGCGGGACTACATTCGGGTCTTTCTGTCGGGAGCGTCCGATGAAGTCCCGGATAAGCAGGGCCGGATTACGATTCCGCCGGCACTGCGGACCTACGCCGGACTCGGTCGTGAACTGGCCGTGATCGGTGCAGGAACAAGGGCGGAAATCTGGGACGCAACAGCGTGGCAAACCTACCTTGAAGAGCAGGAAACGGCGTTCTCCGAAACCGACGAGGACACCATGCCCGGCCTCTTCTAAATCAGCACAACGGCAACAGCACTACCGAATACCCATCAGACAGAGACCGGACCGCAGCGGTTTCTTGCATGAGATCTCCAGCCGCCCCGCAAGGCCGGCACCTGACTCACTTCCCCGGAGCCAGGCGCAGGCAGCGTGAGGCGCGGATGGGGGTCTGATATAAGAACTACGCCGCCGTCCCTGGACGCGGAAGGACAGCAGATGAGCGAAGAACGCCCTACCGAAGAACGGCATGTTCCGGTGCTGCGTGACCGCTGCATTAATCTGCTGGCTCCGGCCATTGAGAAAGCAGTTGCCGAGCACGGTTCCGCCGTCGTCGTGGATGCCACTCTTGGCATGGGCGGCCACACCGAAGCCATGCTGGCGCGGTTCCCGCAGCTCCACGTGATCGGCATCGACCGCGACCGGCAGGCCCTGGCACTGGCGGGAGAACGGCTTGCCCCCTTCCAGGACCGTATTGACCTGGTGCACGCCGTGTATGACGAGATTGCCGACGTCGTCACTGATCTGGGCTTCGACGGCATTGACGGCGCACTCTTCGACCTGGGCGTATCGTCCCTGCAGCTCGACGAGCGCGACCGCGGCTTCGCCTATTCCTATGACGCACCGCTGGACATGCGGATGGACACCAGCCGCGGGCGCACCGCGGCCGACATCGTTAATACGTACAGCGAGTCGGACCTCGTGGCGATCATCCGCAAGTGGGGTGAAGAGAAGTTTGCGGGCCGGATAGCCTCTGCCATCGTGTCGACCCGCGCCGGAAAACCCTTCAGCACTACAGGCGAGTTGGTTGACGCCATCCGCACGGTGGTGCCCGCGGGCGCCGCGCGGACCGGGGGACACCCGGCCAAGCGGACCTTCCAGGCGCTGCGCATTGAAGTCAACGAGGAACTGGACGTGCTGGAGCGCGCCATCCCCGCAGCCCTTTCCGTGCTGAAACTCGGCGGCCGGGTAGTGGTCATGTCCTACCACTCGCTGGAGGACAAAATCGTCAAGGGCGTTTTTGCCGCCGGCGCACGCTCCTCCGCACCCAAGGGCTTCCCGGTGGAACTTGACGAGCACAAGGCCCAGCTGCAGCGGCTGACCAAGGGAACAGAGGTTCCCACCGACGCTGAAATTGCCGAAAACCCCCGTGCCGCCTCCGCCAAGCTGCGGGCCGTGGAACGTATCCGCACCGCAAGTGACAGGGCAGGATCATGACGCAGGTACAGACACGGCCGCACGCACCCGCTGGTGCCGTCCGCCGGGCAACCCACGGCAACACCGCCCGGGCGCTGGACTGGTCCCCGAGCCCCCGCTCGGCGCCGGCACCCTCCGCACCCCGCCGCCGGACGCCCCTGTCAGTGGTGCCTGCTTCGAAAAGCCGCCGCCGCGCGCCGCTCTTCATCTTTTGCTTTTTTGCCCTCATCCTGGGGCTGGGAGCGGTGCTGCTGCTGAATATCTCGGTCTCCAGCGGCCAGTACCAGCTGGTCCAGCTGCAGAATGAACGGACCGAGCTGGCACAGCGCAATGAAGCACTGACCCAGCAGCTGGAAAACCACCAGGCCCCCCAGGTGCTGGCGGCAGCAGCCGCAGACCTGGGCATGGTCACTTCCTCGACTTTCGGCAGCATCGATCTGCAGACCCTTGCCGTGACGGGCAATCCCGTGCCGGCGGAGGAAGATACTCCTCCGGGTGTCCTGATTGATGCGCCCAACGTGCTGACCCAGCCGATAGCACCGGCGGGCGCGGATCCTGCGCCGGCCGCGGAAGAGTCGGTCCGGGCAGCCGAAGCGCGGGAAGCCGCTGCCGCCGAAGCAGCGGCCGCGGCAGCCGGCGAACCGGCCGGAGCAGACACGGCTCCGGCCGAACAGGAAGCAAATCTGAACGGCGGAACCATTCCGGTTCCGGTCCAGAGAAGCGGATACTAATCTTTACCGAGCAGTGACGAGGATACGTTGTGGCAAAAGAGCGGGGTTCCGGAAGGGACAACCACAGGGTAGCCATCGTTACCGGCAGGCTCCGGACCGGGCTCATCCTGGCGTTGGTCATGCTGACCGTACTCGGGGTGCGGCTGTTCTATGTCCAGGCGGTTGATCCTGAAGGCATGGCGGAGGCAGCCGTCGAAAAGCGCCTGACGACCCAGACAGTTCCGCCCCTGCGCGGCAGCATCCTGGATTCGGACGGCAATTATTTGGCCCGCAGCGTCGAGCGTTTCGACATAGTAGTGGACCAGACTCTTTCGCACGACTACGCCGAAGAGCAGGAGTACCCCCGCCGCAACGCCGAGGGGGTCCTGGAAGACATCAGCTTTGATCAGGCTTTCGACGAGCTGTCCGGGATCCTCGGGCAGGACCCCGAGACCCTCCGCGGTTCCGTGCTGGGAGACAACTCCTTCAATTTCGTCGCCAAGACCGTGACCCCGGAAATCAAGGACAAGGTCCTGGCCGTCAAATTCCCCGGGATCTACGCGGACCGCACCACCCTGCGCACCTATCCCTCCGGCGCCGTTGCCGGATCAATCGTTGGTTTCCTGGGAACGGACGGCCCGCAGGAAGGCCTGGAACTCACGCAGGACGACATCCTGGCCGGAGAGCCCGGCAGCAAGACGTACGAAATCGGCGGGGACGGCATCCGCATTCCCTATGCCACCAACGAGGACTCCCCGGTGGTTGACGGCGACTCGGTCAAGCTCAGCATCGACCAGGACCTGCAGTGGTTCGCACAGCAGACCATTGCCAGCCAGGTGCAGGAATACAACGCGGAGTGGGGCAACGTGGTGGTGGTCGAGGTCGACACCGGCCGCATCATCACCATGGCTGAATCCACCACGGTGGACCCGAACAACCCGGGGCTCACCCCGGCCGAATCCCGGCAGCCGCTGTCCGTGACGGTGCCCTTCGAACCGGGCTCAACCACCAAGGTCATTACAATGGCGGCTGCCCTGGAAGAGGGCATCATCGAGCCGCTGTCGCAGTTCGAAATTCCGTCCACCCATACCGTGGACGGCCAGACCTTCAAGGACGCCTTCGACCACGGCACCGTGCACATGACGGCAGCCGGCATCCTGACCAAGTCGATGAACACCGGAACGGTCATGATCGGCCAGCAGCTGACGCGCGAGCAGCGCTACGACTGGCTGCGCAAGTTCGGCTTCGGAGAGCCGCTGAACACCGGGCTCAACGGCGAAACCGTGGGCATCCTGGCGAAGCCGGAAGAATGGGACACCCGCCAGCAGTACACGGTGCTCTTCGGCCAGGGTCTGGCCCAGACGGCGCTGCACACGGCCATGGTCTACCAGACCATCGGGAACGACGGCGTTCGGCTGGCTCCGAGCATCATCGACAGCTACGTCGCCGCCGACGGCACGGAAACTCCCTACGAAAAAGCCGAGCCCATCCGTGTGGTTTCCGAGGAAACGGCCAGTGAAGTCCAACACATGCTGGAGACGGTTACCGCTGAAGGATCCGGCGCCGGCGGCAAACTGGAGCAGTACCGCGTCGGTTCCAAGACCGGTACGGCGGAAGCACCTGCCAACGGGGGATACGACGGCTACACACTCTCTTATGCTGGTATTGCACCAATGGACGATCCCCAGTACGTCGTCGTCGTAACGCTGCAGCGCCCCGAGGGATCGCTGCAGGTCCTCGACCCGGGGAAGACCTTCAAGAAAGTCATGCAACAGGTATTGACCACCCGCAACGTACCTCCGTCCGACTCGCCGCCGGAGCTGTACCCCGTGGAGTACTGACTCCGCGTCCGGGCGGCCCTCCGGATCGCATCGGCCCGCTGAAGGTACCGGGACCATTCCTTTTTACGAGCACCACGTCAATTCTCTGGAGCAATGCAGTGCCTATAAGTGATCAGCGCAATCCGCCCCGTCCGGGAAGCGGGATGCGGCCCTCCGCACAGGAGCCCGTGTCCCTCAGGGAAGCCACCGACGCCCTGGCGTCCGGCGGACTGCCCGGCATCACGCCTGCCCGCGCTTCGGACCGGGAGCACGATGTCCTGCTGACCGGCCTCACCATCAACTCCCGCGAGGTCCTCCCCGGCGACCTGTACGTCGCGCTGCCCGGAGCCCGCCACCACGGGGCACGCTTTGCCCCGGCCGCCGCCGATGCCGGTGCCGCGGCAGTGCTGACGGACCCCGACGGTGCCGCCGAGCTGGGGCAGCTGCCGGTCCCGGTGTACGTGACGGCTGATCCCCGCCGCCTTGTGGGGCCGCTGGCCGCCGCAGTCTTCCGCAGCCGCCCGCAGGACGGCAGCGCGCCCGTGCTGTTCGGCGTCACCGGCACCAACGGCAAGACCACCACAACGTATTTCATCAATTCGCTCCTCGGCGCCCTCGGCAAGACCACCGGGCTCATCGGCACCATCGAAATCCTGGCCGGCGGGGAGCCCATCGCGAGTACCCTGACCACTCCCGAGTCACCCCAGGTCCACGGCCTGCTGGCCCTGATGCGGGAAAAGGGGCTGGACGCGGCAGCCATGGAGGTCTCCTCGCACGCCATTTCCTACCGGCGGGTGGACGGTGTTGTTTTTGACGTCGCCGGCTTCACCAACCTGACCCAGGACCACCTGGACCTGCACGGGTCCATGGAGGAGTACTTCGCCGCCAAGGCCGCCCTCTTCACCCCCGGGCGCACCAAGCGCGCGGTCATCACCGTCGACGACGAATGGGGTATCCGGATGGCCGCCGAAGCCCCCGTCCCGGTGTGGACCCTGGCCACGCAGGATACCGCCGGCGAGGCTGACTGGCGGGTCACCGACGTCGTCCGCGCCGGGCTGGGCCACCGCTTCACTCTGCGCGGACCCGGCGGCGCTGTCCTGAAGGCGGGAACCGGCCTGCCCGGCACCTTCAACGTCTCCAATGCGGCGCTGGCAGCACTCATGGTGCTGGCTTCCGGGGTCGATCAGGCACAGCTGCAGGAAGCCCTGGACCGCCGCGACCCGTTCACCGTGGAAGTTCCCGGCCGGATGCAGCTGGTGGGCGAGGCGCCCGCCGCGATTGTGGACTTCGCCCACAACCCGGACGCGCTGGCACGGACCCTGCAGTCCGTGCGCCGGGAATCTCCCGGCACCAGTGAAGAGGACGCAGCGGGCGGATCCGCCGCAGGGCCCGGGCCGCGCGTCATCATCGTGTTCGGGGCTACGGGAGAACGTGACCAGACCAAGCGCCCGCTGATGGGAGCAATCGCCGCCCGGCTTGCCGACGTGGTGATTGTCACCGACGACGATCCCCACGACGAGGACGAAGCCGCCATCCGCGCCGGTGTCCTGGCCGGAGCACGCGCCGCCCGCACAGCGGAATCACTGCCCTGTGAAATCCTTGAACTGGCGCCGCGTGCCGCGGCCATAGACCGCGCCGTCGCGCTGGCCCGCCCGCAGGATACGGTGCTGGTGGCAGGGCGGGGACACGAAGTATTCCAAGAGGTTAAAGGAGTGAATGTGGCCCTCGACGACCGCGTAGAACTGAGGCAGGCTTTGACAAGGTACGGATTCCCTGTGCTGTCCGGCGACGGGGTAGAGTCCTAATTCGTCATGATTGAACTTAGCGCAGCAGACATAGCGGTAATCACGGGCGGCGACCTGATCGGCGGAGCTGCACAGGCTCCGGACATGATCGTGAACTCGGCCACAACCGACTCCCGGGAGTCCTCTCCGGGCTCCCTCTTCATCGCCAAACCCGGCGAAGCATCCGACGGTCATCTCTTCGTCGAAGCAGCTTTTGCCCGCGGAGCCGTTCTGGCCCTGGTGGAGCGCCCGGTGACGGATCCCTCCGGGACGGTGTATCCGGCCGTCCTCGTTCCCGACGCCGTCCTGGCCATGGGTGCGATCGCCGGCGACATCGTGCGGCGGCTGCGTGCCGACGCACCCCTGACCGTCATCGGCATCACCGGTTCCGCCGGCAAGACCACCACCAAGGACCTGCTGGCCGGGATTCTCCGCACCGAAGGGGAAACCACGTCCCCGGTGGGGTCCTACAACGGGGAAGTCGGCGTACCGCTGACGATCTTCGGCGCCGGCTACGGCACCCGTTACCTCATTGTGGAGATGGGGGCCACGGGAGTGGGCCACATCGACTACCTGGCGTCCATGGTCAAGCCGGACATCGGCGTCGTCCTCTGCGTCGGATCCGCCCATGCGGGGGAGTTCGGCGGCGTGGAAAACATCGCCAGGGCCAAGGGCGAACTCGTCGAGGCACTGGCGCCCGGCGGCACCGCCGTCCTGAACGCCGACGACATCCGTGTCGCCGCCATGGCGGCACGCGCCGGAACTGACGTCGACGTCCTGTACTTCACCTCATCACCGGAGGAAGCGCACGGAGCGAAATCCGCCCTGCGCGCCGTGGATGCCCGCACCGATGCCCTCGGCCGGCCCGTCTTTACGCTTCGGTTCCCGGACGGGAGCGAGTACCCGGTGGAGTCCGGGCTGATCGGAGCCCACCACACGGCGAACCTCCTGGCCGCAGCCGCCGCAGCGTATGCCGCAGGTGTTCCGGCCGAACGGATTGCCTCCGGGCTCTCCGGCCAGAAAGCGGCCAGCCGCTGGCGCATGGAACGCACCGACCGCCCGGACGGCGTTACGGTCATCAACGACGCCTACAACGCCAACCCCGAATCCATGCGGGCAGCCCTGCGCACCCTGGCCGAACTGGGCCGGGGCCGGCGCACCTGGGCCGTGCTGGGCGAAATGCTCGAGCTGGGGGATACCTCGGTCACCGAGCACGACGCCGTCGGCCGCTACGTGGTCCGCCTGAACATCTCCAAGCTCATCGTGGTCGGCACCGGTGCACGCGCTATGCACACCGGCGCTGTCATGGAAGGGTCCTGGGGAGATGAATCCGTTTTTGTGGAAACGGCCGAGGACGCCGAGCGCATCCTCGCCGATTCGCTGGAACCCGGTGACCTGGTTCTCTTTAAATCCTCCAACGGCGCTGCCCTGCGCTACCTCGGTGATCGGATAGCTTTGAACGCCCCATCTTCAACCTCCGCCATGCCGCCGGAATCACGGCCGCAGCACACCAGCCCGGATCTTTCCGGGGAAGCCGGAGGCGTCCAGTAGTGGTTTCCCTGCTTATCGGCTCGTCACTGGCCCTGGTCTTTGCCTTCATCGGCACGCCGCTGTTCATCCGGTTCCTCGTCCGGAAAAGCTACGGCCAGTTTGTGCGCGACGACGGACCGACGTCGCACCACACGAAGCGCGGCACGCCCACCATGGGCGGCGCCGTCATTGTTGCGTCAGTGGTGGCGTCCTATTTCCTGACCCACCTGATCAGCCCCGTCATCAACCCGGGGACCTTCGGGCCCTCTGCGTCCGGACTGCTGGTCCTGTTCCTGATGGTGGGGATGGGGCTGGTCGGCTTCATTGACGACTACACCAAGATCTCCCGCCAGCGCAGCCTGGGGCTGAACGCCAAGGCCAAGATCATCCTGCAGACCCTGGTGGGGGTCACGTTCGCCATCCTGGCCCTGAACTTCCCCAACGGGCAGGGCCGGACCCCGGCCTCCACCAAGATTTCCTTCATCCGGGACACCGGCATTGACCTGGCCTTCGCCGGCACCCTGATCGGGGCCATCCTCTTCATCCTGTGGGCGAACCTGATCATCACCGGCACCACCAACGGCGTGAACCTGGCCGACGGGCTCGACGGCCTGGCCGCCGGCGCCTCGATCCTCGTTTTCGGCGCGTACTTCCTGATCGGTATCTGGCAGTCCAACCAGAGCTGCGGCGCGCCCGACTCCGGCGCCGTCTGTTATGAGGTCCGCGACCCGATGGACCTGGCACTGCTCGCCGGTGCCCTGGCCGGTTCGCTGGTGGGCTTCCTCTGGTGGAACACCTCACCGGCAAAGATCTTCATGGGTGACACCGGGTCGCTGGCGATCGGCGGTGCCATCGCGGCATTCGCCATCCTGTCCCGCACCGAACTGCTGCTGGTGATCCTCGCCGGACTGTTCGTGATCATCACGCTCTCCGTCATCATCCAGGTTGGATACTTCAAGCTCAGCGGCGGCAAACGGGTGTTCAAGATGGCACCCCTGCAGCATCACTTCGAGCTCAAGGGCTGGGCTGAGGTTACGGTGGTGGTCCGGTTCTGGATCGTGGCCGGACTGTGCGTAGCGGTTGCCCTGGGCCTCTTCTACGCAGAATGGGTGGTAGGGAATTGAGCAGCTCAAATCCGCGGCTGGATGAACTGACCACCTGGGACGCGCCGTGGCGCGGCCTGCGCGTGGTTGTTACCGGGATCGGCCTGTCCGGATTCTCGGCCGCCGACACCCTGATCGAACTGGGCGCCCGCGTAGTGGTTGTCGATGCGAAGGACACCGAAGAGAACCGGGCCAAGGCCGACACCCTGCGTATTGTGGGTGCCGCCGACGTGCTGCTGGGCGCCGCCCATGCGGAGTCGCTGCCGCTCGTCGAGGGCGAACCGGCCGAACTGGTGGTTACCTCTCCCGGCTTCAGCCCGTTCCATCCGCTGATGGTGTCCGCCTCCGACGCCGGCATTCCGGTGTGGGGCGACGTGGAACTGGCGTGGCGGGTCCGGATCCGCGAGGGCCGCAAGACGGCTGAATGGCTGACCATCACCGGTACCAACGGCAAAACCACCACCGTGTCGATGACCGAGAGCATGCTGCTGGCCGCCGGCCTGCGTGCCATCGCCGCGGGCAACGTGGGGACCCCGATTTTGGACGCCATCCGCGATCCGCAGGGCTACGACGTCATTGCCGTGGAACTGTCCAGTTTCCAGCTGCACTGGTCCTCCTCGCTTTCCCCCCTGGCGAGCGTGTGCCTGAACGTCGCTGAGGACCACGTGGACTGGCACGGGTCCTACGACGCGTACCTGGCCGACAAGGCCAAGATTTACGAGAACACCCGCGTCGCCTGCATCTACAACGCCGAACAGTCCGAGACCGAGCACATGGTCGAAGAAGCGGACGTTGTTGAAGGCTGCCGCGCCGTCGGCTTCACCACCGGAATGCCTGCCGTTTCCATGGTCGGCATGGTGGAGAACCTCCTGGTTGACCGTGCCTTCATTGAACAGCGCAAGGATTCCGCCGCGGAACTGGCGTCCCTGGCGGACCTGGGCGAACACGCGCCGCGGCACCTGGTGGCCAACGCGCTGGCGGCCGCCGCCCTGGTCCGTGCCTACGGCGTCGAACCCGTGGCTGTCCGTGACGGCCTGCGGGCCTACGCTCCCGGGGAGCACCGCATCCAGCCGGTGGCCCGGCTCAACGACATCCTGTGGGTCAACGACTCCAAGGCCACCAACCCGCACGCCGCCGCCGCTTCGCTGTCGGCATTCGATCCGGTGGTGTGGATTGCCGGCGGGCTGCCCAAGGGCGTCGAATACGATGACCTGGTCCGGTCCCACGCAGCCCGGCTGCGCGCCGTCGTCCTCATCGGTGCCGATTCCTCCGCGCTCCGCGAGGCGCTGTCACGACACGCGCCGCAGGTGCCGGTGATTGATGCCGTCCCGCCCCACACTGGTGGAAGGCACGCCTCCAGGCCGACAGTTCGCGGAGAGGAAGTGATGGCCCTGGCCGTCGCCGCCGCAGCCGCACAGGCCCGGCCGGGAGACACCGTCCTCATGGCGCCGGCAGCGGCGTCCATGGACCAGTTCGCGTCCTACGCGCACCGCGGAGACGCTTTCATCGAGGCCGTCCGCGGGTACGTGGAAGGACAGGCGCAGACTACTAAGGAGCCCTAGATGGTCACTACGTCCTCAGGGAAGCCCCGTAAGCCTGTCCTCCGCTCCAACCGCCCCGCTGCGGCGTCCGCCGGCACCGGTCCCTCAGCACCGGGCCGGGCGGCTGCGCCGTCGTCGGACGCACCCGAATCTGCGGGCTCCAAGCGCAAGCCCCGCGGCCCCGTCGACCCGGATAAAAAGCCCTCGCTCTTCGAGCGCGGCATTGTCCTTCTTGAAGGCAGCCGCCGGAAAGCCACCGGATCCGCCTACTACACGATCCTGGGCGCCTCGCTGGCTCTGACGGCCATCGGGCTGATGATGGTGCTGTCAGCGTCCTCGGTGGAATCCATCGCGGCCTCGGCCGGGGAATCCGTCACCAGCACCTTCAACTTCTTCCTCAAGCAGGCCATGTTTGCCGGGCTGGGCGTCGCGGCCATGCTGGGCTTGTCACGCCTGGGTCCGGCGGCCTACAAGAAGCTGTCTTGGTGGCTGCTGGGCCTGGCCGTAGTGCTGCTCCTGCTGGTTTTCATTCCCGGCATCGGCAAGGAGGTCAACGGCAACCGGAACTGGATTGAACTGGGTCCGATCGGCGGCCAGCCCTCCGAAGCGGCCAAGCTGGCCATGGCCGTCTGGTTCGCTTCGGTGCTCTCCCTGAAACAGAAGCTGATCACCCAGTGGAAGCATGCCCTGGTTCCCGTGGTCTGCCCCGGCGGACTGGTGCTGATTGGGCTGGTCATGCTCGGCAAGGACCTGGGCACCGTGATCATCATGGGCATGATCATGATCGCGGCGCTCTTCTTTGCCGGCTCCCCGCTGCGTTTCCTCACCGCACTGGTGGGTCTCGGAGCCGGCGCTGCGGTGCTGATGTCGATGGTGAGCAGCAACCGCTCCAGCCGAATCAGCGCGTGGCTGAAGCTGGACTGCGGGGGAGGAGTCTGCGACCAGGCCAATGCCGGCATGTACGCCCTGGCCTCCGGCGGATGGTTCGGCGTGGGAATCGGCCAGAGCCGGCAGAAGTGGAGCTGGATCCCCGAAGCGCACAACGACTTCATCTTCGCCATTATCGGCGAGGAATTCGGCCTGCTGGGCACTCTGCTGATTGTCCTGCTCTTCGGCGTCCTGGCCGTAGCCACCATCCGGATGACCATGCGGCACACCGATCCGTTCATCCGGATCGTCTGCGGCTCCATCCTGGTCTGGATCATCGGGCAGGCCTTCGTGAATATCGCCATGGTGACCGGGCTTCTTCCCGTGATCGGTGTACCGCTGCCCTTCATCTCCTATGGCGGGTCGTCGCTGACCTTCACGCTGGCCGCCATCGGCGTCCTGCTGTCCTTCGCCCGAAAAGTCCCTGAACACAATCTTTGACGAAAGTGAACCATCAGCTCCATGACGCAACGTCCCCTGTCCCTCGTCCTTGCCGGAGGCGGCACCGCCGGGCACATCAGCCCGCTCCTTGCGGTGGCCGGCGCCGTCCGGGACTCCGCGCCCGAGGCCCGCATCAAGGTTGTGGGCACCGCCGCGGGAATGGAAACGCGGCTGGTTCCCGCAGCCGGCTTCGAGCTGGCCGTTATTGACCGCGTGCCCATGCCCCGCAGGCCCGGCGCCGATCTGTTCCGGCTGCCCGGACGGCTGCTCCGCGCGGTGACCCAGGCCGGGAATATCCTCGACGAGGCAGACGCCGACGTCGTCGTGGGCGTGGGCGGTTACGTCTCCACCCCGGTCTACCTGGCTGCGCGCCGGCGCAGGCTGCCGATTATCGTGCATGAGGCCAATGCCCGCCCCGGCCTGGCCAACCGGGTCGGCGCCCGCTTCGCCGACGTCGTCGCCACCGCCTTCGCCGAGACGCGCCTTCCGGGCGCACGGCAGGTCGGCATGCCCATGCGGCGGGAGATCTCCGGCCTCAACCGCGACCAGGCACGCCCCGGTGCCCGTGCGGCGCTCGGCCTGGAGCCGGATCTGCCCACCCTGGTGGTAACGGGCGGCTCCTCCGGCGCGGCCTCCATCAACCGCGCCGTGGAAGAAGCCCTGCCTGCCCTGGCGGCAGCCGGGATCCAGACCCTGCACATCACCGGCCGCGGCAAGCAGCTGCGCACGGGCGAGGGGGCGCTGCTGACCGCTCCCCGCTACCACCAGGTTGAATACGTGGACGGCATGGAACAGGCCTACGCCGCCGCCGACCTGCTGCTGGCCCGCTCCGGTGCCGGCACGGTGTGTGAAATCAGTGCCGTGGGTCTTCCGGCGGTCCTGGTGCCGCTGCCCCACGGCAACGGGGAGCAGGCGCTGAACGGTGCCGGACTCGCCGCAGCGGGGGGAGCACTGCTCGTTTCGGACTCACTCTTCACAGCGGAGTGGATTTCGGACAAGCTGATACCTTTGCTGGCCGATCCGGCGGCCCTGGACAAAATGTCAGCGGCGTCAGCCGCCCGCGGCATCCGCGACGCCGACCGGCAGATGGCCCAATTCATTCTTGACGCGAACGGAAGGTCACGCGCATGAGCACCCCGAAACTGCCGGACCTCGGACGGGTGCACTTCATCGGCCTGGGGGGAGCGGGAATGTCCGCCGTTGCCAGGGTGATGATCGGGCAGGGCGTCAGCGTCTCCGGCTCGGACTCCCGCGACTCGCCCGGCCTCCGTGCCCTGGAAGCTCTCGGTGCCGATGTTTTCGTCGGCCAGGATGCCGCCAACGTGCACAACGCTGACACCGTGGTGATTTCCACCGCCATTCGCCCGGACAACCCGGAGCTGGCTGCGGCGCACTCCCTGGGCCTGCGGGTGATTCACCGTTCCGTGGCCCTCGCCGCGGCAATGGGCACCCAGGACGTGGTGGCGGTCGCCGGAACGCACGGAAAAACCACCACCACGGCGATGGTGACCGTCCTGCTGCGCGAAGCGGGACTGGATCCGTCCTTCGCCATCGGCGGCGACGTTGCCGCACTGGGCGTGAATGCAGCGCACGGCAGCGGCAACGTGTTTGTCGCGGAGGCGGATGAATCCGACGGGTCCTTCCTCAACTACCTGCCGCGGATCACGGTCATCACCAACGTGGAGGCAGACCACCTGGACCACTACGGCACAGAAGAAGCGGTTTTCGCCTCCTTCGACCGTTTTGTCCGGCTGCTGCCCGCGGACGGGCTGCTGGTGGCCTGCGCAGACGACCCCGGCGCCGCCGACGTCGTGCAGCGCTCCGGCGCGGCACGGGTCCGCACCTACGGCTACAGCGAGAACGCCGACATCCGGATCACGGACACCCGGCCGGTGGCCAGCGGTTCCGTCTCCCTGCTCCGCTTCAGCCTTGACGGACTGGAATGCGAGCAGGAGCTGAGGCTTCTGGTTCCCGGGGCCCACAACATCCGCAACGCAGCCGCAGCCTTTACCGTGGGGCTGGGACTGGGTGTGGATCCGGCACGGGCCGCGGCCGGCCTTTCCGTGTTCTCCGGCGCAGCCCGGCGCTTTGAAGCGAAGGGCGCCGTGCGCGGGGTCCGGGTCTTTGACGACTACGCCCATCACCCCACCGAGCTCGTGGCCGCGCTGGAGGCAGCGCGGACGGTTGCCGGGGAGCACCGCGTGCACGTCCTGTTCCAGCCGCATCTGTTCAGCCGGACGCTGGCCTTTGCCGGGGAGTTCGCTGCAGCGCTGGAACTGGCCGACAGCGCCACCGTACTGGACATCTACGCTGCACGGGAGGACCCCGTGGACGGCGTCACCAGCGAGCTGATCAGCTCGCGCGTGCACCGGCCCGGCGGATACGCCCCCGACGCCGCCCGCGCCGTGCAGGACATCTGCCGCCGGGCCGAGGAGGGCGACATCATCCTGACCGTGGGCGCCGGAGACGTGACCCGGTTTGGTCCCGTCCTGGTGCAGGAACTTGCCCGAACCGGCGGTTCCGCAGAGCCCGAGCCCGCAGCCTCTTCCGGATCCGCGTCCGGATCCCCGTCCGCGGGCGACAGCCGTGGGTAGCAGGAAACCGCGCCGGCCCGCCGTGGACCCGATCCGTCCGGGAAAGCCCTCCCGCGGCGCGGACAACGTCCGCCGCTCCGGGGGACACAGCGGCGATCCGGTGTACCGGACCGGCGGTCCGCACCGCGGGGCCGACCGCGCATCCTTCCACGGCACTCCGGCAGGGACTTCCCGTGCCGGCTCGGGATCCGGCGGAAACGGCGGCGACGTAGTGACCGCCACGGTGCTGCCGTTTCCGGAACCTCCCGTCCGCCGCCGCCGCCGGTGGCTGCTCGTTTCGGTCCTCACCGGCCTTGTCCTGCTCGGCGCCTTTCTGGCCTTCCTGTTCCTGTCGCCTGCCCTGGCGCTGAAGACCATCACCGTGCAGGGCAATTCCCTGCTGACCACCGACGAAGTCCACCGTGCCCTGCAGCCGCTTATGGGCAAGCCCCTGACGACGATTGACGACGACGACGTCGCGGCGCTCCTGGCGGACCGGCCGGAAGTTGCGGGCGTGGGCGTCGTGGCGCAGCCGCCGTCGGAAATCGTGGTGACGCTTGCGGAACGGGTTCCCGTGGCTGTCCTGCAGAGCGGCGAGACTTTCCTGCTCATTGACGACGAGGGACGGGAAATCGGCACTGCAGCCAACCGGGCCGATGCCCGCCTGCCGCTCATCGACGGCGGAACCGAAGCGGTCAACAGTGCAGTGTTCAGCACCGTCACCTCCGTTCTGTCCGTTTTGCCCGCCGGCGTGCTGACGCAGCTCGACCATGCTTCGGCGTCCTCGGTGGACTCGGTGCAGCTTCAGCTGCTGAACGGGCAGCAGGTATTCTGGGGGAGCGCCGAATCCAACGTGGCAAAGGCGCGGGCGCTGGAGGCACTGCTGCAGATGCCGCCCAAGGATCCGCCGGTCAAGGTCTTCGACGTCAGCACCCCGACCGCGCCGGTTACACGGTGATATTTCCCTCCTGCGGGAAAGAAAAATCCGACACGCGGCAGAGGTAATTGCAGAACGAGATTTAGCCCCATAGCGTCACAGGTAGAGGATTACTTGACATAACTATAACCTTCAACTAGAGGCTTAGGGTCTGGACTTGAAGGTTGGACGTAAGGTTCAAGGTTTTTCGGCCGGGGGATTCCCCGGCCACCCACTGATCAGTTGCACAGATTCGAACAAGGGACACAGGACGTGGCAGCACCGCAGAATTACTTGGCCGTCATCAAGGTCGTCGGCATCGGCGGCGGTGGCGTGAATGCCGTAAACCGGATGATTGACGTAGGACTCCGAGGCGTGGAGTTCATCGCGATCAATACCGATGCGCAGGCGCTGCTGATGAGCGACGCCGACGTGAAGCTCGACGTCGGCCGTGAGCTGACCCGCGGCCTCGGCGCCGGTGCGGATCCCGAGGTGGGCCGCAAGGCCGCCGAAGACCACGCCGAAGAGATCGAGGAAGTCCTGCGCGGGGCTGACATGGTCTTCGTGACCGCAGGCGAGGGCGGCGGCACCGGTACCGGCGGTGCGCCCGTCGTGGCCCGCATTGCCCGTTCACTGGGTGCCCTGACCATCGGCGTGGTCACGCGTCCGTTCACCTTCGAAGGCCGCCGCCGCTCCAACCAGGCGGAATCAGGCATCGATACGCTGCGCGACGAAGTCGACACGCTGATCGTTATCCCGAACGACCGCCTGCTGTCCATCAGCGACCGCAACGTGTCCATGCTGGATGCGTTCCGCTCCGCTGACCAGGTGCTGCTGTCCGGTGTCCAGGGCATCACCGACCTGATCACCACTCCCGGCCTGATCAACCTCGACTTCGCCGATGTGAAGTCCGTGATGCAGGGTGCCGGATCGGCGCTCATGGGCATCGGTTCCGCCCGAGGGGAGGACCGGGCCGTCAAGGCTGCCGAGCTGGCAATAGCTTCTCCTCTGCTCGAAGCCTCCATTGACGGTGCACACGGCGTCCTGCTCTCAATCCAGGGCGGATCCGACCTGGGTCTGTTCGAGATCAACGAAGCCGCACGCCTGGTACAGGAAGTGGCCCACCCCGAAGCCAACATCATCTTCGGTGCCGTCATTGACGATGCCCTGGGCGATGAAGCACGCGTCACGGTCATCGCCGCCGGCTTCGACCAGGTGGATGTCACGTCGCAGCCGGTCTCGCACAAGCCGGCCGAACCCGCAGCACCGCCGGCCACCGCACCGGCCGTCGGCGGCTACGCGGGCGCGGCACCGGCTTCCGCCGGACTGTCGGCCTGGTCGCAGCGCTCGAACCAGCACAGCGACGTTCCGGCAGACGCCGGCTTCGACGTTGACCTGCCGGCCGTCGTTGAATCGGACCTGTCCACGGGCCGCAACGATGACCTGGATGTTCCTGATTTCCTGAAGTAAGCAGCATTATTTGAAGTAACACCCGGTCCGGACAATAGTTCGGAACGCCCGGCAGCAGCGAGGTTGTTCGACAATGTTTTGGTGGCAGACCCAGGCCGGTGACGGCCTGACGGTCGCGTTCACCAATACGGAGGCGGGCAACCTCGCTTTGCATGTCGGGGATGATCCGGCCCGAGTCCTTCAGCGCAGGGCCGCCCTGGAAACGGCGATGGGGGTCCCCGGCGGATCCCTGCGGTTCATGAACCAGATTCATTCCGCCGACGTGGCGCTGGCCGCCGGGGAAACCTCTTCGGCGGCCGGCCCCACCGCTGATGCCCTCGTCAGCCCCGACGGACGGGCGCCGCTGGCGGTCATGGTGGCAGACTGCGTTCCCGTTGTGCTGGCCGGCCGAAAGCCGGACGGCGGCCTTGTTACCGCCGCGGCCCACGCCGGCCGCAAGGGATTGCTCGGCGGGATTCTCGCGAACACCGTGGACCGGATGCAGGCTGCCGGCGCCGACGGGATCAGGGCGTGGATCGGCCCGGCCGTCTGCGGACTCTGCTACGAGGTCCCCGAGTCCATGCTGGAGGAGGCCGCCGGTCAGATGCCGGAGCTGCGGTCGCGCACCCGCGCGGGCACCCCGGCACTTGACCTTCCGGCCGGAGCCGAGGCCCAGCTGACCGCCCTCGGGGTGTCCGCCCTCCGGGTAGGCGGGTGCACCCTCGAGTCCGCAGACCTTTACTCGCACCGGCGCTCGAGCAGTGCCGGCCGCTTCGCCGGGCTCGTCTGGCTGAGCTGACCGCCACGACCTTTCGGCGGGACATGCCCGTCTTTGATCCAAGGAACCACCTCATGACTTTGAACCTTTCCGGAAACGCCCGGGCCGCAGAGCTTGCCGAGCGCCTTGACCGCGTCCGCGGCCGCATCCGGGCGGCCGCTCCCTCGGACTCCGCGCCCACGCTGATAGTGGTCACGAAGTATTTCCCGGCCAGTGACGTTGAGCTGCTGGCCGGACTGGGCGTTACTGATGTCGGCGAAAACAAGGACCAGGAAGCGGCACCCAAAGCCGACCAAACGGCGTCACTGGGACTGTCCTGGCACTTTATCGGCCAGCTGCAGAGCAACAAGGCCAAATCCGTGGTCCGCTATGCCAAAGCCGTCCATTCCGTGGACCGGCCCTCGCTCGTCGGTGCCCTGGGCAAGGCGATGGCTGCCGAACAGCAGCGACTAGCCGCAGCCGGAATGCCGCCAAGGGAGGACCTGGATGTTTTCCTGCAGGTGGACCTGCGGGATCCTTCCGCGGGTGCGCCAGGGGCCGGAGCGACGTCCGGCCCGTCCCGCGGGGGAGTGCTCCCGGCGGAGCTGCCCGCGCTTGCCGATGCTGCAGCGGCGACTGAAGGGCTGCGCCTGGCCGGGCTGATGGCGGTGGCGCCCTTGGAGGGTGACCCGCTGGAAGCTTTTGGCCGGCTCCGGTCCCTGTCCCTCGAGCTCCGGGAAACGCATCCGGAAGCCGCCGGCATCTCGGCCGGAATGAGCGGAGACCTGGAAGCAGCATTGGCCTGCGGGGCGACACACCTGCGCATCGGTTCCGATATTCTCGGGCCACGGCCCGCGGTGCGGTAGCGTCTAATGGAGGAAAGTTCCTCATATGGCGAGGGACGGGTGCTACGGCGCTGAAGTTCTAGAAGGAGCAACCATGGCTGGCGCAATGCGCAGGACAATGATTTACCTTGGGCTCGCCGACGGTGACGAGCACTACGAGCCTGAGCCGAAGAGCCAGCGGGATGCCCCGGCACGCAGCGAGGAATTCACCCCCGAATTCGAGCGCACCGAACGTCCCGAGAGGGACGTCGAACCGGTCTCGGCACCGGCACCGGCAACCCGCACCGCCGTCGAGGAGTACCGGGCGCCGGTAACGCCGATCAAACGAGCTCCGTCATCCCGAGAGGAAGTGGCTGGCTTGCGCCAGATCACCACCGTCCATCCCCGTTCCTACAACGACGCCAAGATCATCGGCGAGAGTTTCCGCGACGGCATCCCCGTGATCATGAACGTCACCGACATGGGGGAAGCCGACGCCAAGCGCCTCGTGGATTTCTCCGCTGGCCTCGTCTTCGGACTCCGCGGTAGCATTGAACGCGTGACCAACAAAGTGTTCCTGCTGTCGCCTTCGTACGTGGAGGTGCTCGGGGATGACAAAAAGGTCAGCGAGTCCCAGTCGGCATTCTTCAACCAGAGCTGACCGCATCCCCGCCTCGGCGGGGACACTGCGGGCTGCTGCGGCTTCCCCGGAAACGAAACCACACGCGTGAGTATTATTTTTTCCCTGTTGTATCTGCTGCTGGTGCTCTTTTATTTTGCCCTGCTGCTCCGGATTGTTTATGACGCTGTCCAAATATTTGCCCGCCAATGGCGCCCGAAGGGGCCCGCCCTGGTGCTTGCCTCTGTGATCTACGGCGCAACGGACCCGCCCATCCGGCTCCTGCGAAGGTTCATTCCTCCGCTGCGGCTCGGCGGCATCTCCTTGGACCTGGCCTTCATCGTGCTGTTCATCGTGGTTGCCATTGCCAGGTCTATCGTCGCCAGCCTCATCCTGTAGGCACTGCGGCTGCTCCGGGTCCGGTTAGTCTTCCGCACCCGAAAGATATACTGTGAAAAAGAATAAGACTCCTTAGATTTGTATGTTCGTTATTCTGTACGTAGAACCGTCTGCTTGACTCGCAGGCGAATCTTATAACCAGTGTGAGGTGACCAGATGGCTCTGACGCCAGAAGATGTTGTTAATAAGCGGTTCCAGCCGACCAAGTTCCGTGAGGGCTACGATCAGGACGAGGTTGACGATTTTCTCGATGAGATCGTCGTTGAGCTTCGCCGCCTGACCGCAGAGAACGACGACCTGCGCCGGCAGCTCGCGGATTGCGTCGCCGGAAAGGGCGGCGAAAGCTCCGTTCCCGCTCCGGTCTCCGCAGCTGCCGCCAAGACCGACGAGGTCACGCAGCCGGTCAAGGAAGAAAAGAAGCCCGAGCCCGTCAAGGCCGAGGAGCCCAAGGCTCCGGCTGCCAAGGCTGAAGAGCCGAAGGTTGAAGCTCCGGCTCCGGCCCCGACTGCTGCTGCTCCCGCTGCTGCCGCTCCGGCTGCAGTGAGCAACACCGAGACGGCCGCCGGCATTCTGGCGATGGCCCAGAAGATGCACGACGACTACGTTGGTGCCGGTGTCGAGCAGCGCGACAAGATCATTGCAGAAGCACAGATTGAAGCCAGCGGCCTCGTTACCGAAGCCCAGGACAAGAGCCGCAAGATCCTCAGCAACCTGGAACAGCAGAAGGCTGTCCTGGAGCGCAAGGTTGAGCAGCTGCGCGGTTTCGAGCGCGACTACCGTGCACGCCTGAAGGCCTACATAGAAGGCCAGCTGCGGGACCTCGACGCCCGCGGTTCCGTTGCTTCGGAGACCGCCGACGCGTAACCCGAACAGCCCGTGGCAGCACGGGTGGACTAAACTGAGATAAAGCACGGGCCGGCTGGCCGGGACGCCCCGGCCAGCCGGCCCGTTGTTTTTGATGTCCGGGCGCGTCCTGCGGCGCGGCACACCTGCGAAAGCACCATGACGAAGAAAGCTACATGACGAAATCATCCGAGGAAGCTGCGGCTGCCGCCCCCGAAGGCCGTCCCGGCTCACACGTGCGTCCGGCCTGGTCCGGATACGCCCTGCTTATGCTGGCCTGCGCCGCAGCGGCGCTGGTGTTCGACCAGCTGACCAAACTGTGGGTGGAAAACACGATGACGCTGGGCCAGGTCACTGATGTCCTGCCCCCGGTCCTGCGCTGGCACTACATCCTGAATCCGGGTGCGGCCTTCTCCATCGGGACCGACTACACATGGGTCTTCACGATCATCATGGTGGCTGTGAGCGGTTTCCTGGTGTACCTCATGCTGAAGGTGCGTTCCCTTTCCTGGGCCATCGCGCTGGGACTTGTCCTGGGCGGCGCTCTGGGCAACCTCACGGACCGGCTGTTTCGGGCCCCGTCCTTCGGCCAGGGCCACGTGGTGGACTTCATCGCACTGCCAAACTTCGCCATCTTCAACATTGCGGATTCCTGCGTCGTCAGCGGCGTGATCCTGGTCTGCCTGCTGACCCTCCGCGGAACGGGCCTTGACGGCAAGCGCGATGCACCCCGGGACGAGACAGCAGCGACTACCGCAGCCAGCGACCGTGCAGCCGGGAACACCGCACCCGGCGACACCGCCTCACCGCAGGACGGCGGACAGGAAAACGAGGCCCGGGAAACGGGTGCACCAGATACCAAGAACGGCGAAGACAAATAATGAACGAGATCCATACCGTGCTGCAGATCCCGGACGAGGCCGACGGCGGACGTGCCGATGCCGTCCTGGCCAAGCTCCTTGACGTCTCGCGCTCAACCGCCGCCACGTGGTTCACTGACGGTTACTTCAGCATGTCCGGGCGTCCGCTGGGCAAATCCGACCGCCTGGCTGCCGGGGACAAGGTCCACGTGGACATCCCGGAACAGCGGGATCCCCTGGCCGTCGTCGTCGAACCGGTCGAGGGTCTGAAAATCCTGGCCGACGACGAGCACTTTGTCGTCATTGACAAGCCGGTGGGCGTTGCCGCGCATCCGTCTCCGGGTTGGGTGGGACCCACCGTCGTGGGTGGGCTGGCCGCCGCCGGTTACCGCATCTCCACCTCGGGTGCGCCGGAGCGGCAGGGCATAGTCCACCGCCTGGACGTCGGTACGTCCGGTGCCATGGTCGTGGCGAAGACCGAGCACGCCTATAACGTGCTGAAGCAGGCCTTCAAGGAACGCACCGTGGACAAGATGTACCACGCCGTGGTCCAGGGCCTGCCGGATCCGCTGCGCGGAACCATTGACGCACCGATTGGCCGCCACCCGTCCTACGACTGGCGCTTTGCCGTCCTGGAAGGCGGACGGCCGTCCGTCACCCACTATGAGGTGCTCGAGGCCTTCGGCAAGGCATCCCTAGTGGAGGTCCACCTGGAAACAGGCCGCACGCACCAGATCCGTGTCCATTTCTCCGCCCTCAAGCATCCCTGTGCCGGAGATCTCACCTACGGTGCCGAGGCCAAACTCGCGGCCGAACTGGGCCTGACCCGGCAGTGGCTGCACGCCCGGAAACTCGCCTTTGCGCACCCGGCGTCGGGGGAGCGCGTGGAAGTTCTCAGCGAATACCCGCAGGATCTGCAGTACGCACTGGACGCCCTGCAGCGCGGCGACGTCTAGGTGCCGGACCGCCGCAGCCGGACCCGACAGGGTTCGGCGCTCCGGCAGCGGGTGCCGGCGGCGGTCTGAGTGCGGCGCGCCGTCCGAAGCCGGCGGCGGCCGGGCCTAGAATGGTTCGGTGGCTTCAGCAACTAGTTCTTCGAAATCGTTTGTCCATCTTCACAACCACACCGAGTACTCCATGCTGGACGGTGCGGCCCGCCTGACGGACCTCTTCAGCCACGCCGATGAGCTCGGCATGAACGCCGTGGCGACCACCGACCACGGGTTCGTGTTCGGAGCCTTCGACTTTTGGAACAAGGCCCGCAATGCCGGCATCAAGCCGATCATCGGCGTCGAGGCGTACCTGACGCCCGGCACCGCCCGGGCGGACAAGACCCGCGTGAAGTGGGGCGACGGCGGGCGGAACGACGTTTCCGGTGCCGGTGCCTACACGCACATGACCATGTGGGCCGAAACCACAGAGGGCATGCACAATCTCTTCCGGATGTCCTCCCTGGCCTCGCTGGAGGGCTTCCTCTACAAGCCCCGCATGGACCGCGACCTGCTGCAGACCTACGGCAAGGGCCTCATTGCGACCACCGGCTGCCCGTCGGGCGAGGTGCAGACCAAGCTGCGTCTGGGCCAGTACCGCGAAGCCGTGCAGGCCGCTTCCGACTTTCGCGACATCTTCGGCGCCGAGAACTTCTTCTGCGAGGTCATGGACCACGGCCTGGACATCGAGCGCAACGTGCAGGCAGACCTGTTCAAGCTGGCTCGGGAACTGAACCTGCCGCTGGTGGCCACCAACGACCTGCACTACACCCACGCCGAAGATGCCTCCGCGCACGCCGCCCTGCTCTGCGTGCAGTCCGGGTCCTCGCTGGCAGACCCGAAGCGCTTCAAGTTCGACGCCGACGAGTTCTACCTGAAGTCCCCGGCCGAAATGCGCGCCATCTTCCGCGACTATCCCGAGGCCTGCGACAACACGCTGCTCATCGCCGAGCGCTGCGACGTCGAGTTCAACACCAACGCCAACTACATGCCGCGGTTCCCCACTCCCGAAGGGGAGAACGAGGAGTCCTGGTTCGTCAAGGAAGTCGAAGCGGGACTGCACCGGCGCTACCCGAACGGCATCACCGACGCCGTCCGCAAGCGCGCCGACTACGAAGTGGGCATCATCGCGCAGATGGGCTTCCCGGGATACTTCCTGGTGGTGGCGGACTTCATCAACTGGGCCAAGAAGAACGGCATCCGTGTCGGCCCCGGCCGGGGCTCCGGTGCCGGTTCCATGGCTGCTTACGCCATGGGCATCACCGACCTGGACCCGCTGCAGCACGGCCTGATCTTCGAGCGGTTCCTGAACCCTGACCGCGTCTCCATGCCTGACTTCGACGTCGACTTCGATGATCGGCGCCGTTCCGAGGTGATCCACTACGTCACCGAGAAGTACGGCGACGAGCGCGTGGCCATGATCGTCACCTACGGCACCATCAAGGCCAAGCAGGCCCTGAAGGACTCCTCCCGCGTGATGGGGTACCCGTTCTCGGTGGGGGAGCGCCTGACCAAGGCCATGCCGCCGGACGTCATGGGCAAGGGCCTGTCCCTGGCCGATGTCCACAACAAGGAAGCCAAGCGGTACGGCGAGGCCGAGGAACTGCGCGAACTGCTGCGCACGGACCCCGATTCCCAGCGCGTGTTCGACACCGCGCTCGGCCTCGAGGGCCTCAAGCGCCAGTGGGGCGTGCACGCCGCCGGCGTCATCATGTCCTCGGATCCGCTGATCGACATCATCCCGATCATGCGCCGCGACCAGGACGGGCAGGTCATCACGCAGTTCGACTACCCCACCTGCGAAGGCCTGGGGCTGATCAAGATGGACTTCCTCGGCCTGCGGAACCTGACGATCGTTTCCGATGCCGTAGAGAACATCAAGAACAACCGCGGGGAGGACCTGGTCCTCGAGGACCTGCCGCTGGACCTGAAGCCCGCCTACGACCTGCTGGCCAGCGGTGACACGCTGGGCGTGTTCCAGCTCGACGGCGGACCCATGCGGTCGCTGCTCAAGAGCATGCGCCCGGACAACTTCGAAGACATTTCCGCCGTCATCGCGCTGTACCGTCCCGGTCCGATGGGTGCGAACTCGCACACCAACTACGCGCTGCGTAAGACCGGGCAGCAGGAGATCACTCCGATCCACCCCGAGCTCGAGGAGCCGCTGGCGGAAATCCTCGGCACCACCTACGGCCTGATCGTTTATCAGGAGCAGGTGATGGCCATTGCCCAGAAGGTTGCCGGCTTCAGCCTCGGCCAGGCAGATATTCTCCGCCGCGCCATGGGTAAGAAGAAGAAGTCCGAGCTGGACAAGCAGTACGCCGGCTTCCACCAGGGCATGATCGACCGCGGCTACTCCGAGGCAGCCATCAAGGCCCTCTGGGACATCCTGCTCCCGTTCTCCGACTACGCCTTCAACAAGGCCCACTCGGCCGCGTACGGGGTGGTGTCCTACTGGACCGCCTACCTGAAGGCGCAGTACCCGGCGGAATACATGGCGGCGCTGCTCACCTCGGTGGGTGACGACAAGGACAAGCTGGCCATGTACCTGAACGAATGCCGCAAGATGGGCATCACGGTGCTGCCGCCGGACGTGAATGAATCCAGCGTGAACTTCACCCCGGTGGGCAACGACATCCGCTTCGGCATGGGTGCAATCCGCAACGTTGGCGCCAATGTGGTGCAGTCCATGGTGGCCGCCCGCGAGGAAAAGGGTGCGTTCACCAATTTCAAGGACTTCCTGATGAAGGTCCCTGCCGTGGTGTGCAACAAGCGCACCATTGAATCGCTGATCAAAGCCGGCGCGTTCGACTCGATGGGCCATGCCCGCCGGCCGCTGGCCATGATCCACGAAGAGGCGATCGATTCCGTCGTCGTGCTCAAGCGCAACGAGGCGGTGGGCCAGTTTGACCTCTTTGCCGCCATCACCGACCAGGAACCCGAGGACTCGATCAGCATCGAGATCCCGGACCTGCCGGAGTGGGAAAAGAAGGACAAACTGTCGTTTGAACGCGACATGCTGGGCCTCTACGTCTCGGATCATCCGCTGCAGGGGCTCGAGGGGATCCTGAGCCAGCACGCGGATTCCTCCATCACGAACATTGTGGGCGAGGAAGGCCCGGCCGACGGCGCCATTGTCACTATTGCCGGCATGATCACCTCGCTGCAGCGCCGGATCGCCAAGAACAGCGGCAACGCCTATGCGCGCTGTGAAATCGAGGACCTGGCCGGCTCCATGGAGGTCATGTTCTTCGGGCAGGTGTACGGGCCGATCGCAGCGGTGCTGGCGGAGGACCTGATTGTGGTGGTCCGCGGGCGGCTGCAGCGCCGCGACGACGGCGCGGTCACCCTGAACGCGCAGGAACTGACGGTGCCGGACCTCAGCGAGGGCCACTCCGGCCCCGTGGTGATTTCCATGGCCACCTACAAGGCGACGGAAACCGTGGTGACCCAGCTCGGGGATGTGCTCCGCACCCACCCGGGCACGTCCGAGGTCCAGATCCGGCTCAACGGATCGCGCAGCGTGGAGGTCATGAAGCTGGGCGTTGACCTGCGCGTGAACCCCACGCCGTCGTTGTTCGGGGACCTGAAGGTGCTGCTGGGCCCGGCCTGTCTCGACGCCTGAGCCTCGACGCCTGAGCCTTGACGGGGCTTGGTGACCGGGGCCTGGGGGAGCCGGGCCTGCCCTGTGACGGGCAGGCCGCGGCTTCCCCGGCTTTCGGGCCCACCGGAAATGCGCCTACCGCAGCGCCAGTCCGTGTTCCTTCAGGGCCTCTTCGATAAGGCGCAGCGCTTTGGGGCCGACGCCGTGCAGCCGGGACAGCTCTGCGCGGTCCGCGTCCGCCAACTCCCGCAGCGACGAATATCCGGCGTCGCGCAGGCTGCGCGCTGCCGGTGCTCCGACCGGAGGCAGAATGTCCAGTGATGAGGCCGCCATCCTCCGACCCTACGGGCGTTAATGTGCCGGGGAAAGACCCGCCCAAGACCAGGGCAAAGACCCCGCCGCAGAGACCCGTTCAAGACAGGGCATCGGCCCGTCCCTGTCTCTGTCCGCTTTAGGGCCGGGAGGTGAAAAGCCCGCAGCCAGGGCAGGACGCCCAATGAGGGAGCCTCTTCTAGCCGGAAGCCCGATGACGGCTCCCACCACGGCATCCCGGTGCCGGACTCCGGAAGCCTGCGGGCGGTGATTCGGAAGCCTAGACCGCAGCCTGACCGGCGGCCTTGGCCCCGCGCCGGCCAAACGCCCGGTCGTATCCGGCGCTGCACAGGAAGCCGAGAACCAGCGAGACCGCCAGGATCAGGACCAGCGACAGAACATCGGCGCCCAGCCCGGTTTCAGTACCGGATCCGAAGTAGAGAACGCTGCGGACGGCATTGGCAATGTGGTGCAGCGGCTCCCAGGGCGCGATGGCCCGGAAGAAGCCCGGCAGAGCCTCCACCGGCACCACGGCTCCGGACGAGGGCAGGCCCATGAGCACCAAGTAGATCATCGAAACCAGCAGCCCGGCATTGCCGAAGACGGTCAGCAGGGCGAAAACGGCGGCCGACACCGCAGACATCGCCAGCCAGCTGATCAGGAACAGGGTTCCGCCGTTGGGCAGGGGAACTCCCGCGGCCGCGGCCACCCACATGACTACCCCGGATGCCGGGGCCGCCGCGGTGACAAAAATTCCCCACTTCAGCAACAGGGTCTTCCAGCGGGAGAGAGTGGTCCGCCGCGTTTCCAGAAACGCCGGTCCCATTTCCAGGGGCGTGATGCCCAGCCTGCCGTCCACCAGCACGTTGACGCCGATGGAACCGGTGAGGCCCAGGACGAGGAGCAGGATTGCGTAGTAGAAGGAACCCATGCCCAGGGCCGTGCCGTCTTCCACCTCGTGGTACGTGGCGGAGGCGATGTTGATGGGGTCCTGCAGCAGGACGGCCGAGGAGGCGCTGACGGCGGGCGCCAGCTGCTCGGCGAGCTGTGCGGGGGTCCCGGCCTGCTGCTGGGCGAGTTGCCGGGCAAACGCCTCCGTTGCCGGGCCTGCCTGGGCCGCCGCTTCCTGCGTCCTGCGGGCCTGCTCGTTCTGGGACGCCGTCAGCTGCTGCTCCACGGCGTCGCGAGCCTGGGCCTCAGCATCCAGTGCCGCGCTGCTCAGCTGCTCGCCCAGGGAGGTACTGGCCTGCTTCAGCCCGGGTTCGACGACGCCGGTGGCCAGCCGTGCCGCCAGCGCGCCGGCCTTGGGGTCGGTGTATACAGTGACCGAGGGCCGGGAGGCCCCTTCGCGGGTCAGCGAACCGGCCACCAGCCCCGCGGCGTCGGACGAGAAGGATTCGGGAATGACAACGGCCGCGTATACCTCTCCGTTGTCCAGCTGCTTTTGGGCATCCGTCCAGGACAGAACCCGCAGATCTAGTTCCTCTCCCTCCGCGGCGCGGTCCGCAAAGCCCGTCACGATCTCCTGGCCCAGATTCTGGGCCGGTGCGCCCTCGGCGGTTTCCTCAGTGCCGGAATCCTCATTGACCACTGCCACCGGGAAGTCCTTCAAATGTCCCGTCGGATTGGCCAGCCCGCCCATGTACAGGGCTGTGCCCACCGCTGCCAGCACGATGACCACGATCATGGGAAGCAGCCAGAACTTCGGCGCTCGGAAAGGGGAGCGGGGCCGCCGCGGTGCCGGGCGGGCCGCGTGGCGTGAGCGAACTGGGGTGGACATGGACATGGGGGCAGATCCTTTTCAAGCAACTTGGATACACTGGTGTATTGATTTCCTTCGACGATACACCCATGTATCGTGTGAGCATGCACCGTGCCGGAAAGAGGATTGCCATGGACGCCGACGCCGAGCCTGCGAAGAGGTCCCGGATTGCCACCCGCCACCGCCTGCTGTCAACATCGGCGGACGTTTTTGCGGAGAAAGGGATCGAGGGAGCCAGCGTGGAAGAGCTGTGCGCAGCGGCCGGTTTCACGCGCGGCGCCTTCTACAGCAACTTCGCCACCAAGACCGATCTTGCGCTGGCCATGTACGAGGACCACATCGGGCAGCTCGCGGAGCGGCTGAACGGCCAGCTGGACCAGTGGCTGCGTCCCGGCGGACTGGAACCGACCGCCGTCGTCGAGCGCGTCCTCGAGGGGATGGCGGACTTTACCTCCGACACGGTATGGCACTCGGTCAGGCTCGAACTGCTGCTGGCTGCCCGGAGGTCCGAGCGCGTGCGCACCGTTGTCGCCGAGCAGCGCAAGGTGCTGGCCGAGGCTGTCACCGCTGCACTGGTTCGGGTTGCCGATGCACAAAATGCCGATTTCACGGTTGATGCATCGGAACTGGCGCGGTTGTTGCTCGCTGTTTACGACGGACGCCTCAACGAGCAGATCGCCGGCGGCGGCAGCCGTCCCCCGCAGCTGAACCTCGTCGCCATCACCTGGCAGAACCTCACCGCGCCCCGGGCGTAACGCAGCTGCCCGCCCGCCGTTCCGGGACCGGCTCGTGGGTAGACTGGAAAGCGTGACTTCTTCAAGCTCTGTTCCCGCCTTTGAATCCTTCCGCACCATTGACCTGCGCGGGCAGCATCTGAGCCCGGCCGGCTTGAAGCACGCCATGCCGCGCGCTGAAACCACCACCGATGTGGCCTCCGACGCCGTCGCCGCCATCATTGCCGATGTCCGCAGCCGCGGCTATGCCGCCCTGAGCGAGCTGGCTTCCCGCTTCGACGCCGTGGAACAGCACCACCCGCTGGTCCCCAGGTCAGCCCTGCGCGAGGCGCTGGCGCAGCTTGATCCGGCTGTCCGGGAGGCCCTTGAGGAGTCGATCCGCCGGGCCCGGCTCTTTGCCGAGGCCCAGCGTCCGCAGAACACCGATCTGCAGATTGGACCGGGAGCCAACGTCTCGCAAAACTGGCTTCCGGTGGGCCGGGTAGGTCTGTACGTCCCGGGCGGACTCGCCGTATATCCGTCATCCGTCGTGATGAACGTGGTGCCGGCCCAGGCAGCCGGTGTCCGGTCGCTCGCTCTGGCGTCGCCGCCGCAGCGCGAATTCGGCGGGCTGCCCCACCCGACCATCCTGGCTGCCGCAGAGCTGCTCGGTATCGAAGAGGTATACGCGATGGGCGGCGCCCAGGCCATTGCGGCCTTCGCCTACGGCATTGCAGCGGACGGAACCAACCCGGAACTGGCTCCGGTGGACGTGGTCACCGGGCCCGGGAACGTCTACGTGGCGACCGCCAAGCGGCTGGTCAAGGGGGTAGTGGGGATCGATGCGGAAGCCGGCCCCACCGAGATTGCCATCCTGGCCGACGGCGAAGCCGACCCCCGGCTTGTCGCCGCCGACCTGATCAGCCAGGCCGAGCATGACCCCAATGCCGCGTCCGTCCTCGTCACCGACTCTGAGGAACTGGCCGAACGCGTCCGGAGCGAACTCGGCCGGCAGGTTCCGGACACCCGGCACAGTACACGGGTTGAAACCGCACTCTCCGGACCCCAGTCCGGAACCATCCTGGTGGATGACCTGGAACAGGGAATCGCCGTCTGCAACGCCTACGGGGCCGAGCACCTGGAGATTCAGACCGCAGCCGCCCCCGACGTCGCGGCCCGCATCACCAGCGCCGGAGCCATCTTCGTCGGCAGCTACAGTCCGGTCAGCCTGGGCGACTACTGCTCCGGCTCCAACCACGTGCTGCCCACTGCGGGCACAGCGGCCTTCTCCTCCGGGCTGAACGTGACGACGTTCATGCATGCCATCCAGGTCATCAACTACGACCGTGCTGCCCTGCAGGAAGTCAGTACCCACGTTGTCGCCCTGTCCCGCGCCGAGGATCTCCCGGCGCACGGTGATGCGGTGTCAGTCCGGTTCGAGTCCTGAGCTGACTGCCGTCACGGCCGGGACCTCCCGCGGTTGGACCACCATATGTAGTAGGTGCCTCTACTACATATGGTGACGGGCAGTTGGTGATGTCGGTACTGCGGCCCTAGAATGAGTGCGCAGCGCAGCATCTGCTGTGCCCGGCCTGATGTACCTGCAGCAGGCTTTGGACGCCCCCGGGCAACCGACCTCCAGCGAAAGGACACCGGATGTACTGTCCGTTCTGCCGCAACGCTGATTCCCGCGTCGTCGACAGCCGCTTGGCCGACGACGGATCCGCCATCCGCCGCCGCCGCCAGTGCCCCGAATGCGGCCGCAGGTTCAGCACGGTGGAAACCACCAGCCTGAGCGTTATCAAGCGTTCCGGCGTGGGGGAGCCGTTTAGCCGCGGCAAGGTCATCAACGGCGTGCGCAAGGCCTGCCAGGGACGCCCCGTCAGTGAAGATGACCTGGCCATGCTGGCGCAGGAGGTCGAGGAGTCCATCCGAGCCAGCGGAGTGGCTGAAATTGACGCCCACGAGGTGGGCCTGGCGATCCTGAAACCGCTGCAGAAGCTGGACCAGGTCGCGTACCTGCGGTTCGCAAGCGTTTACCAGGCCTTCGAGTCACTTGAAGATTTCGAAGCAGCCATCGCAGAACTGCGCGGAGAACCCCGGCCTGCCGGTGCCGGTCCGGCGGATGCCCGGCGGCCGCTCACAACCCGCTGACCGGGGACACCCCGCCGGGGGCGCTGCTGTGGGGCCCGCCCCGGCAGCGGAGGCCTTGGGCGCAGCGCCTTTGACCGCAACGCCTTTGTAGCAACGCAGCCTCTTTGCAACACAGCCTCTTTACAACACAGCAAGGCGGCGGCAGGTTTCCCTGCCGCCGCCTTTGTTTTGTCCGCCCTCCGGCGGAAGGCCTAGCTGATGTACTTGAAGTGCATGGCCGCCTGGAGTGCCGCGCCCACAATGCCGGCATTGTTCTTGAGGTTGGCCGTGACCAGCGGCGTGCGCAGGTCCAGCAGCGGCAGGAAGTCCTCGCTGCGCTTGGAGATGCCGCCGCCAACGACAAAGAGGTCCGGCGAGAACAGGAACTCCACGTGGGAGAAGTACCGCTGCAGCCGCTTGGCGTATTCCTCCCAGCTGATGTCATCGCGTTCCCGGGCGGAGGCAGAGGCCCGGCTCTCGGCGTCGTACCCGTCGATTTCCAGATGCCCGAGCTCGGCGTTCGGCACGAGCATGCCCTTGTAGATCAGTGCCGAGCCGATTCCCGTGCCGAGGGTGATCACCAGGACGGTGCCGTCCACCTCGCGCCCGGCGCCGTAGCGTGCTTCCGCCAGACCCGCGGCGTCGGCGTCGTTCATGACCTGAACGTCCCGGCCGAGCGCCTTGGTGAGCAGCGTGTCGACGTCGGTGCCTATCCAGCTGTCGTCCACGTTGGCGGCCGAACGCGCGACGCCGTGCTGGATGATGGCCGGGAAGGTGACGCCCACGGGAACTTCGGGTCCGGGACCTCCGGGGCGGGAGGAAAGCTCGGCGACGATCTGGCCCACCACGCCGGCCACCGCCTCAGGCGTTGCGGGCTGCGGAGTGGGGATGCGGAACCGCTCGCCGATCAATTTGCCCTTGGTCAGGTCGACAATGCCGCCCTTGATGCCGGTGCCGCCGATATCAATGCCGATGACCGCGTTGGCGTCGCCGTGCTTACTCTTGTGTTTCTTGGCCATGGTTCTCCAGATGTAGGTCTGTCTAGGCGGCGCGAACGCTGCTAAGGGAGGGTCAAAACTTCGGCGCCGGTGTCCGTGACGAGCAGGGTGTGCTCAAACTGGGCGGTGCGTTTGCGGTCTTTGGTGAGGACGGTCCAATTGTCGTCCCACATGTCCCACTCGATGGTGCCGAGTGTGAGCATAGGCTCAATGGTAAACACCATTCCCGGTTCGATAAGGCGGCTGTAGGCCGGCGCGGCGTCGTAATGGGGGATGATCACCCCCGTGTGGAACGCTTCGCCCACGCCGTGGCCGGTGAAGTCACGGACAACACCGTAGCCGAAGCGCTTGGCATAGGACTCGATGCTGCGGCCAATAACGTTGATTTCCCGGCCCGGCATGACCGCTTTGATGGCGCGGCGCAGGGATTCCTGCGTACGTTCGACCAGCAGACGGGACTCCTCGTCCACGTTTCCCACCAGGAACGTCCAGTTCGTGTCACCGTGGACGCCGTTGATGTACGCGGTGATGTCGATGTTGATGATGTCGCCGTCTTCAAGCACCGTGGTGTCCGGAATGCCGTGGCAGATGACCTCGTTCACCGAGGAGCACAGCGATTTGGGGAAACCCCGGTAGCCCAGGGTCGACGGATAGGCATGGTGGTCCAGCAGGAATTCATGGCCCACCCGGTCCAGCTTGTCCGTGGTGACTCCCGGGGCAATGTGCTTGCCGACCTCCACGATGGCTTGGGCGGCGATTTTGCTGGCCACCCGGATCTTCTCGATGGTCTCGGCGGACTTGACCTCGGAGCCGGTGAACGGGGCGGGAGCTTCCTTGCCGACGTATTCCGGACGCGCGATCGACGCCGGAACCGGAAGGCGGGGGCTCACTGCTCCCGGAGCGAGATGGCCGAGGGGTGCGGTGGCAAGAGTGTGGGGCATACCATCGATCTTATCGCCGGACGGCTTATGCCGCGGCACCGGGGCTCCCCAACCGGGGTTCGTACGGGATTTTCGTGCGGGAGCACGTTGAAGAGGAGAACACACCATGGCTGAGTACTGGTTCAATGTCGTCACCCACGAGGTCGAGAAGGGCCCGCAGTCCGACTGGACCAAACTCCTGGGTCCGTATCCGACTCAGGAGGAAGCGGAAATGGCCCTGCAGAAGGTTCAGCAGCGCAACGAAGCCTGGGACAAGGAAGACGAGGAAAACCGCAACTGGTAGCGGATCAGTTGTACAGGGACCCCACCATGGCACCGAGACCTCCGGCCAGCACGTGGGCCTGGGTCAGCGGCATCCAGCGGCACTCCCAGCGCTGCGGCCCGCCGTGCTCGGGATCGTTTTCACCGGCTTCCCACCGCCGTGACATCGCCGGCGGCTGCAGTGCCGTGAGCAGGAAAAAGTGCCGGGTGGCAATCTCGAACCGGGCGGGGGAATAGTCGTAGGCCGTGGTTCCAAGCCGGCGCACGACCGCTGACTCGAGCCCGGTTTCCTCCCGCACCTCACGGACTGCTGCCGCGGCGGGATCTTCGCCCGGGCGGACGGTGCCGGCGGGAACCTGCACTCCGGTGACGTCCATCGGAACATCAAGGTGCGTGAACACCAGGAGGTGCTCCTGTTCCACCACGTAGCAGACAACCTTTTCACTGCTCGTCTTCTCCACCCGGTGAGCCTACCGGCCTGATGGTGCCGGCCTGGTTCAGAAGCTGTGCTCCGGGCCGGGGAAGGAGCCGCTGCGCACTTCGGCGGCGTACTCCCGGGCCGCCTGAGACAAGACCGAGCGGACATCGGCGAACTGCTTGACGAACCTCGGCAGCGTGCCTCCCCGCATCCCGGCCATGTCCTGCCAGACCAGCACCTGCCCGGTGGTGGCGTTCCCGGCGCCGATTCCAATGGTGGGGACGGCGACGGCGGCATCCACCTGCGCGGCGACGTCGGCGGGAACCATTTCCATCAGCACACAGAAGGCTCCTGCTCCAGCCAGGGCGGCGGCGTCGTCGAGCACTGCCTGCGCCGCGCCGCCCCGGCCCTGCACACGGTAGCCGCCCAGTGCGTGCTCGCTTTGAGGGGTAAAGCCCACATGGGCCATCACCGGGATGCCGGCGGCGGCCAGGGCCCGGACATGCGGTGCGTAATGCGCCCCGCCCTCCATCTTCACGGCATGGACCAGCCCTTCCTTGAGCAGCCGGATGGAAGATTCAACGGCTTGGGCGGGGGAGACCTCGTAGGAGCCGAAGGGCAGGTCGGCGACCACCAGGGCGCGGTTTGCGCCGGCCGTCACCGACCGGGCAAAAACAATCATCTCGTCAAGGGTGATCGGCAGGGTGGTGGCGTGGCCCATCACGTTGTTGGCCGCCGAATCCCCAACCAGCAGCACCTCAATGCCGGCTTCGTCAAAGATCGATGCCGTGTACTGGTCATAAGCGGTGAGCATGGCAAAATGCTGCCCGGAATCCTTGAGCTGCTGCAGGTGCGGAATCCGGATACGGCGCGGTCCTGCACCCGGGCCGGGGGCTGCACCGGCTGCCGGATCGGCGGGGCTGCCGGCGTACGGGGCGGGCTGTTCGGCATTACTCATGCGCTGAGCCTACTAAATCCGCCGGCGGCTGGGTGCCCGCCGCCGCAAGCCGCCTTAAACGGGTCCCGGCTGGGCGCCGGAGCCCGGGTGCCCGCCGTTGCCGGACCCGTTGCCAGACCGCGGGCGTAACGCGGAGCCGGACCGGCAGCGCGGCGGCGGGAAACGGGCGCCGGATAGGTAGAGTGAAGACAGGTAGAACCACAGGCACGACGCCGGACGATCCGGAGCCGTGCCAACGTCCAGGAAGAGGGTAGGGATGAACCGCCAGCAGGAATTCGTTTTGCGCACCATCGAAGAACGAGACGTCCGGTTTGTGCGGTTGTGGTTTACCGATGTTGTCGGCACCCTGAAGTCCGTGGCACTGGCTCCGGCAGAGGTTGAAGGCGCCTTCGAAGAGGGCCTGGGCTTTGACGGCTCCTCGATCGAGGGCCTGGCCCGCGTCTTTGAATCCGACATGCTGGCCCAGCCGGACCCCTCCACTTTCCAGATCCTTCCGTGGCGGGGAGATTCCGAGCAGACCTCGCGCATGTTCTGCGACGTCCTTACCCCGGACGGCCAGCCCTCCGCAGCGGATCCGCGCAACGTGCTCAAGCGCCAGCTGGCCAAGGCCGCTGACATGGGCTTCACCTGCTACACCCATCCCGAGATTGAGTTCTACCTGCTGAAGTCCGACGAGCTGGGCCCCGACGGCGAGCCCGTCCCGGTGGACCGGGCCGGCTACTTCGACCACGTTCCCGGCGGCGTGGCCCAGGACTTCCGCCGCACCGCGGTGTCCATGCTCGAAGCCGTGGGCATCTCGGTGGAGTTCAGCCACCACGAGGCCGGCCCGGGCCAGAACGAAATCGACCTGCGGTACGCGGATGCGCTGCAGACGGCGGACAACATCATGACGTTCCGCACCGTGGTCAAGGAAGTGGCACTGACCACCAACTGCTACGCAACCTTCATGCCCAAGCCGTTCTCCGAGCACCCGGGTTCCGGCATGCATACGCACCTTTCGCTGTTTGAAGGCGACACCAACGCCTTCTTCGAGGCCGGCGCCGAGTTCCAGCTGTCCAAGACGGCCCGCCAGTTCATCGCCGGCGTGCTGCGCCATGCGCCGGAGTTCACCGCGGTGACCAACCAGTTCGTCAACTCCTACAAGCGGCTCTGGGGTGGCGGCGAGGCCCCCAGCTACGTCTCCTGGGGCCACAACAACCGGTCCGCGCTGGTCCGCGTGCCGCTGTACAAGCCGGGCAAGGGTCAGTCGGCGCGCATCGAGTACCGCGGCATCGACTCCGCAGCCAACCCCTACCTCTCCTATGCCGTCCTGCTCGGCGCCGGGCTGAAGGGCATCGAGGAGGGTTACGACCTCCCCGCCGGGGCGGAGGACGACGTCGAGAGCCTCTCGGCAGCCGAACGCCGCGCCATGGGCCTGGACCCGCTGCCCGCCTCGCTGCATGATGCAGTCCGGGCCATGGAAGAGTCCGAGCTGGTGGCGGATATCCTCGGCGAGCAGGTCTTCGAGAACTTCCTGCGGAACAAGCGTGCCGAATGGAATGAATACCGCCAGCACGTCACGCAGTTCGAGCTGAAGAAAAACCTGGGCATTCTCTAGCCAACCCGCGGCAGCGGGCGCTATGGAGGACTAAACGACATGGAGGAATGAGCGACATGGAGAACCTCCGATGAGTCTTACCCGCAGGCTGATCGCCGCAGGGTTCACGGACCTGGAAAAAAGCAGCCGCTTCCTGCAGGCTCCCGAACTCGACGGACTGGACGAGACGGCCCTGTTCACCGGGTTCCTGCAGGCCGCGGATCCGGATCTTGCCCTGCAGTCGCTGGTCCGCCTGCTGGACCGGGTTCCCGAACTGCGGGAACTGGTGGAGGGCGGCGAGCAGGAGAGCGAAGCCCTGTTCCGGCTGCTCGGCGCCTCAGAGGCACTGGCGGAATTCCTGATGCGCCACCCCGAAGCCGCCGAGAGCCTGCGGTCGCCGCTGCGCGCCGAGCCGGCTGAGATTTCCGGTGACATCCTCCGTGCGTCGCTGCTGGAATCGGTCAAAGCCGGCACCGGGAACGCCCCCGTGGCCGGGCTCACGGGCACCGAAGCCTATGTGGCGCTGCGCACCCGCTATCGCCGGCATCTGCTGGACCTCGCCGTCCGCGATCTCGGGGCGGCCTCGCCCACCGATGTGCTGCCCGCCGTCGGCCGCGAACTCGCGGATCTCGCCGGTGCGGCCCTGGAAGCGGCGCTGGCCGTATCCCGCGCGGAACTCGCTGCCAGCTACCCGGCGGAAGACATTTCCCGCGTGCGCCTGGCCGTTATTGCCATGGGCAAATGCGGGGCACGGGAACTGAACTACATTTCCGACGTCGACGTCATTTACGTGATGGAATCCCCGGGTCTGGACGAGACCCCGGCAGGGAAGATCGGCACGGCCCTCGCCGCCGGCATCTCCCGGGCCATTAATGCATCCGCTCCGGAACCGGCGCTGTGGGAGGTGGACACAAACCTGCGCCCCGAGGGCAAGGACGGTCCGCTGGTGCGGACCCTGGACTCCCATTTGAACTACTACACGCGCTGGGCCCACACCTGGGAGTTCCAGGCCCTGCTCAAGGCCCGCGCCGCGGCGGGGGATCCGGACCTGGGCCGGCGCTACGAAGAAGCGGTGGCCCCGCTGATCTGGTCCAGCACCGAACGCGAAGGTTTCGTGGAGTCGGTCCAGGCCATGCGCCGCCGGGTCACCGACAACATTCCCGGCCATGAAGAAGGGCGTCAGCTGAAGCTGGGCAGCGGCGGCCTGCGCGACGTCGAATTCACCGTCCAGCTGCTGCAGCTCGTGCACGGCCGGACCGATGAAACGCTCCGCGTGCGCTCCACGACGTCGGCCATAGCCGCCCTCAGCGAGGGCGGCTACATTGGGCGCAGCGACGCCGTCGACCTCGACACCGCCTACCGCTACCTCCGGGTCCTGGAACACCGCATCCAGCTGGTGCATATGCGGCGCACCCACCTGATGCCGGACACCGAGCCGGCCCTGCGCGCCCTGGCCAAGGCGTCCAGCGGGTCCCTTGCCGTCGGCCGCCCCACCGCCGAGCGGCTCACCGACACCTGGCAGCGCACCAAGCGGCTGGTCCGCCGGCTGCATGAGAGCATCTTCTACCGTCCGCTGCTGAACACCGCCTCCAACCTCAGCGTGGACGAGGTGAAGCTCTCCCCGGCGGCCGCACAGGCTCGTCTCGCGGCGCTCGGGTATGCGGACCCCAAGGGCGCCATGCGGCACATCGAAGCACTGACGGCCGGCATCAGCCGCCGCGCCGCCCTGCAGCGGCAGCTGCTTCCGGTGCTGCTGGGCTGGCTTGCCGACGGCGTGGACCCCGATGCAGGACTGCTGGGCTTCCGGCGCCTGAGCGAGTCGCTGGGGGAGACGCACTGGTACCTGGGCATGCTGCGCGATTCCTCCGCGGCAGGGGAGCGGCTGTGCTCAATCCTGTCCTCCAGCCGGTTCATCACCGACCTGCTCGAAGTCTCACCCGAGGCCACGGCCTGGCTGGACACGGACAAGGACCTGGTGCCGATGTCCTTTGAAGCCCAGTGGCAGGAAATCCGGTCCAAAATGTCCCGCCATCCCGATCCGCGGGGGGCCATGCGCCTGATCCGCCTGATCCGGCGCCGGGAGATGCTGCGGATAGCCCTTGCGGACAGTGCGGGCCTGCTCTCCCAGGAAGAGGTGGGCCGGGCGCTTGCCGACGCGGACCGGGCCGCCGTGCTGGGGGCGCTGCACGTTGCGGAGGCCGATGTACTGGCGGGCGAGGAGAAACTCACCGACATGCTGGTGGTGGCCATGGGCCGGCAGGGCGGGCAGGAAATCGGCTACGGCTCCGACGCCGACGTCCTCTACGTCCACCGCGCGTTGCCCGGCGCCGATCCCGGGGCCGCGCAGTCCCAGGCCGAGCGGATCGTCAGCCAGCTGTCCGCACTGCTGCAGCAGCCGTGCACACCGGCAATCCTGGCGGAAAAAGTGCTGGTCCTGGATGCGGGGCTGCGCCCGGAAGGGCGGAACGGTCCGCTGGTGCGGAGCCTGGGATCCTACGGCGAGTACTACAGCCGCTGGTCCCTGATCTGGGAAGCTCAGGCACTGCTGCGCGCCCGTCCGATGGCCGGCAGCGACGAGCTGGCCGAAGACTTCATGGACCTGATTGATCCCATCCGGTACTCGGCCGGAGTCAGCGAACAGGACATCCGTGAAATCCGCCGCATCAAGGCACGGGTGGAAAATGAGCGCCTGCCCCGCGGTGCGGATCCTTCCCGGCAGCTGAAGCTGGGCCGCGGCGGCCTCAGCGACGTCGAGTGGCTGGTGCAGCTGCTGCAGCTCGAACATGCCGGCACCCATCCGGAACTTCGGACCACCGCCACGCTTCCGGCACTGGATGCCATAACCGCGGCCGGGCTGCTGCCGGCCGCCGATACGGCCATCCTGCGGGAAGCCTGGCTGCTGGCCAGCCGGATCCGCTCCGCCAACGTTATCCGCGGCGGACGGAATCCCGACGTGTTGCCTTCCTCACGCCAGGAGCTTGAGGCGGTGGCCCGCTGGTGCGGCTACGGACCGGGCCAGGCCGGCGTTTTGGAAGAGGATTACCTGCGAATTACCCGCCGGTCCCGGGCCGTCTTCGAGGGCTGGTTCTACGGCTACAACTCCTCCTGATTCCGGACCGGAGGCCTCCCGGTTAGTTCCTGCGCTCCGCGCTGGGTAGGCTCTATGAGGCATTATCGGCATTTTTGTGCCGTTCCGGAACATCTAGGAGACGTTTTCACCTTGCACACTGGCAAACGGGCCCTCCGGGGCCGGGCTCGGTTCGCCGCGCCCTTTATCGCGGTGACTGCGGCCATCGCACTGCTCCTTGGCGTCCCCGCAACCGGGGCCTTTGCGGCAGATTCCCCCAGCGGCGTCGAAGGCCAGAGCTTCGCCGTCGGCACCGACACCACCTTTGCACCCTTCGAATTCCGCCAGGACGGCGAGCTCGTGGGCATCGACATGGACCTGATTAACGCGATTGCCGAGGAAGAGGGATTCAGCGTTGACATCCGTTCCCTCGGCTTTGACGCGGCGCTGCAGTCGCTGCAGTCCAACCAGGTGGACGGCGTCATCGCCGGCATGTCCATCACCGAGGAACGCCAAAAGGTGTTCGATTTCTCGGACCCGTATTTTGAGTCCGGCATCCAGATGGCCGTCGCCGAGACCAACGATGACGTGTCCGGTTACGAGGACCTGGCCGGCAAGCGCGTGGCGGTCAAGACCGGCACCGAAGGCCAGACGTTCGCGGAATCCATCAAGGACGAGTACGGCTTCACCGTGGTCGCCTTTGCGCAGTCCGCCCAGATGTACGACGACGTCAAGTCCGGCGGTTCCGTGGCAGTCTTCGACGACTATCCGGTGCTGGCCTACGGTGTGGCCTCGGGCAACGGCCTGAAGACCGTCACGGAGAAGGAAGTTGGCTCCTCCTACGGCTTCGCCGTCAACAAGGGAACCAACCCCGAGCTGCTGGCCGCGTTCAACGCCGGCCTGGCCGAGCTCAAGGACAGCGGCGAGTACGACGAAATCCTCGACCGCTACCTGGACGCCGGCGCCGAAGACTCCAGCTTCTGGTCGCTGGTCACGGACAATGCGCCCGCGTTCGCCAAGGGCATGGGCCTGACCCTGCTGGCCACGGCCCTGTCGCTCGTCTTTGCCCTGGTTCTGGGTGTGATCTTCGGCTTCTTCAAGGTGGGCTCCAACGTCATCCTGCGCGGAATCGCCACCGCCTATGTGGCAATCTTCCGCGGCACGCCCGTCCTGGTGCAGGCCTTCTTCTTCTACTTCGGCCTTCCGCAGCTCATCGGCCAGCCCGTTGACGTGCTCACCGCCGGTGTGCTGACCCTGTCGCTGAACGCCGGCGCCTACATGACCGAAATTGTCCGCGGCGGCATCCAGTCCGTGGATCCCGGCCAGATGGAAGCATCCCGCAGCCTGGGCCTGGGATACGGCAAGACCATGCAGAAGGTCATCATTCCGCAGGCAGTAAAGATCATGACGCCGTCATTCATCAACCAGTTTGTGATCACCCTGAAGGACACCTCGCTGCTGGCCGTGATCGGCTTCGCCGAGCTCACCTACCAGGCCCAGCAGATCTACGCCGTGAACTTCCGCACCGCCGAGGTGCTGCTGATCGTTGCGGCCCTGTACTTCATCGTCATCACGCTGCTGACCAAGCTGGCGGACGTCCTGGATAAGAGGTTCAACAAGTGAGCAAGATCCAAACGCGCGGACTGCGCAAGTCCTACGGCACCAACGAGGTCCTCAAGGGCCTGGACGTCACCGTCGCCGAGGGTGAAGTCGTGTGCGTCATCGGCCCCTCCGGCTCCGGCAAGTCCACGTTCCTGCGCTGCCTGAACAAGCTCGAGGACATCACTGCCGGCGAGGTGGAGGTCAACGGCTTCAGCCTCACCGATCCGAAGGTGGACCTGAACAAGGTGCGCCAGAACATCGGCATGGTCTTCCAGCACTTCAACCTGTTCCCGCACATGTCCGTGCTGCAGAACGTCATGCTCGCGCCGCTGGAACTGAAGAAGGGCTCCAAGGCCGAAGTCCGAGCCAATGCCCTGCGGCTCCTGGACCAGGTGGGACTGGCAGACAAGGCCGACGCCCGTCCGGCACAGCTTTCCGGCGGGCAGAAGCAGCGCGTGGCCATTGCCCGTGCGCTGGCGATGGCTCCGGACATCATGCTCTTCGACGAAGCCACGTCGGCCCTCGACCCCGAAATGGTCGGCGAAGTGCTGCAGGTTATCCGCGACCTGGCCAAGGCCGGCATGACCATGGTGGTGGTGACCCACGAAATGGGCTTTGCCCGTGAAGTCGCCGACCGCGTGATCTTCATGGCCGACGGCCACATCGTCGAGGAGGGCGCTCCGGAGGAACTGTTCTCCCGGCCCGAGCAGCCGCGGCTGCAGGACTTCCTGGCCAAGGTGCTCTAGCTCCGCTTCCACTTCCGCACCGGCACCGGTGTCACGACGACGGCGGCCGTTCCCTGAGGGGGACGGCCGCCGTCGTCGTCTGTGCGCCGTCGTTGTCTGGTGGGCGCCGCAGGGGACCGCAAAGGCGCGGTGCTCCGGGTGATCAGACCCACGTTGAAGCCGGGCAACCGCGGCTCCTAGACTTAATGAAGGCCGGGATTTGTTGGCACAGCAGCGAAATCTCACTGTGCGGCACCCGCCCCGGAGCGGACACGCGGCAATCAGCCGCCCCGGACTCCCGCATTCCCCGGTACAAGACGGCGTTCCGCCGCACCGGGCATCCCACAGCAACCATTGGAGGCATCCATGCTGAAGCATGCTGCAAACATCCGACAACGCACCCAACGTTCCACCCGGGCCCAGATCACCGCAATTATCGCGGGCTGCGTCCTTATTGCCGGCGGAGTGTCGGCTGCCGAAATTAACATGCTGAACAATTCGCAGCCCGACACATCGATAAGCACCCAGGTGGTGCCCTGACCGCCCTGCGTTTCTAGCCTTCGGTCCAGGTGCTCGATCTGGCCGGAACCGGAGCCGAAATCGGCTACGGTATGGATGACGAGCCGTTTAAGTCCCGGCTCCGCCAGTCGTCCCAGGAGAAGAACACATGACATTGCCACTGCCGGGCTGGTACCAGGATCCCGCGAACCCGGACCAGCAGAAATGGTGGGACGGCCAGAATTGGAGCACCTACACCATGCCGCTGGCAGCGGCTTCATCCCCCGGTTATGGCGGGCCGACGGCGGGGGAGGCGATACGGGAAGCGGCAGCGGACGCTGCTGCATCTGGTTCCCCGGTCCCGCCCGGCCCGTTCAGCCCCGTTGACCCGGCCTCCTTCGGCCGCTCCGGAGCCGCAGAATCCGCATCATCCGAAGCTCCGGCAGCTCCCGCCGGCGGAACCGGCACCGAAGAGGTCCCGGGCTACCCCGACGGCCAGGGATACCCCGGCGGCCAGGGATATCCCGGCGGCCGTGAACAGGGGTACCCCACCTTCCAAAGCAGCCCGCCGCAGCAGTCCCCCGGATACACTGATCCAGCCGCGGGTTACCAGGGATATCAGCAGGGATACGCGGGTATGCATCCTGCCTATTCGGGATACCCCGGGTATCAGGGGTATCCGGGCTACCCGCAGAACCCTCTGCGTTCCAACCCGCTCGCCCTGACCGGGTTTATTCTGGGGCTCGTCTCCCTCCTCATGTTTTTTATCCCGTTCGTCGGCACTGTTATCGGCCTTGCTGCCGGCTCCTTCTCCGCCATCGGGCTTTCAAACCAGCGGGACCGGGCGCCCATGTACAAGGTGTTCGGCATCATCGGTTTGGTTCTGGGCGTCATTTTTACGCTGCTGTCGCTCCTGGTCCTCGTTGCCGTGTTTGCCGACCCGTACACCAGCTAGGCCCCGTTCCTAGTTCTCGGCCGGGGCCGGCCCGACCGCCCCGGCAGTAGAAGCAGCCGCTGCCTCCCGCGACACCCTGAGGGGGATTCACGATGAACAGGTGCACCGTGACCGCAGTCCCGGGAGAGCAGGGCATCTCCTTCAACAGGGAGTTTGATGCACCCGCCAACCGGGTCTTCCGCGCATATACCGATCCGACCCTGCTGAGGCAGTGGACGGGCCCGCAGGGGAGCGAACTGGTCGTTCGTGACTTCGTGGCGCGCACCGGCGGGCTGTACAACTACCGAATCGCCGGCCCCGGGCGGGAGCTGGAGTTTTTCGGATCGTTTCACGAAGTCACGGAAACACTTGGTCGTGAATACGCCGCGCGTATCGTCCGTACCGTCCAGGCCGGCGGCCGCTCCGGCCATCCGGCTCTTGAAGTGCTTCGGTTCACCGGACTGGCCAAAGGACGCTGCCGGCTCGACGGGGTGTGGGTTTTTACTTCCTCCGCAGCCCGCGCTGCCGTCGCAGCAACTGAGCCGTGCAGCTGCCTGGCGGAGAGTTTTAACCGGCTGGACGGGCTCCTCGCCTCTGCGGAGGGGGATTCCGGATCAGGGCTCTACGGGGAAACCTCAAACCACCGCCCCGGCGAGCCCCTGCGGGAATGGGATGCGGTAACTGCCCGCCGCGATCTGGCCCTAACGATTATGGGCTCAGCTTCCGAGGAGGCCATCGTCCGCCTGATCGACGGCGACTCGCTGTCCTCCGAGGACCTGATCGCCTTTGGTTAACAAGGAGAGCCCGCACCATCCGCCGGAGTTTCGGCAGACGGTGCGGGCTCATCAGCGGGCGGACCCGCTGTCGTGCGTACTAGGGCCTAGCAGCCGTAGTAGAGCTCGAACTTCTAACCCCTGATTGGCGCCAGTTGATAGGTGTTGGAATCCGCGCCGATACGGGAATGTTGTGTTGACTCTGATTGGACCCCGGCGCACGTTTGCGGGCTTCTTGCGGACTTTCTGCGGACAGGGCTCCACTCCTGCGTGCCTTTGGTTCCATCACTGTTCTGCAATGCTATGGCCACGTGTGGCCTCTCGGAGGGAGCTATTTCGTGCGGTGGCCGGGCGGACGCGCCGTAACAATCGAATTTCTTGCAGGGCTTCAACAACTTCCGATTCTGTGCACGGTGGAAGTAATAACTCCTCGATTGCTTCCGGGGCTTCCTACGCTGTTCCTGCTTTGTGCGCGTTCCAGCGCACAACCCAAGATTTACCTCGACGTAGCAATCTGGCACCCGTCGCCGTTCTGCCCCAAGCTGGCGAGTACTGCCGAAAACTACCCAGGAGCGACCATGAGTGAGTCCACCACCATTTACACCGCGGAAGAGCTCGCGGTCCTACTCAAACAGCACGTCAAGACGGTCCAACGCAAGGCCAAGACGGGCGTTTATCCGCACACGAGATTGGGCAAGGAGTACAGGTTCACCCATGCGGACTACGAGGCGATCCTGGAGGCTGGCAAGCCGAAGGTGGTGGATACTCGTGCAGCCCGCAAAGAACTCCGGCTGAGGCTGAAAACACTGAATTGGTGAAGCAGGTCGATTTCAGCCCAGCGGTACTGGAGCGGCAAACGAGATTGTCTTTATCCATTTTCCATACGCGGGATCATTCATCTGCCCTTCATGCGCCCATTCATGCGCCGACAACGCTCTCACCGCTGGGGCATTCATTTCATGAACCTCAGCAGTAAGGAACAGACGTCCGTGATCCGAATAACCGGTTGCCACTTCCATCGCCAAGGCCTCAAACTGCGCGAGGGCCTCTTCACCCACCCCTCGCGCAGCGCATGACCGGTGCCTCGCCAAGATAGCCAAATGCAAGCGCACATCCGTCAGTTCGGGTCCTGGGTCAATAAAATATGAGAATAGTCCCTCAATGGCTGATTCATCCTCGGAGAGCCGGATGCAAACCGGTGGCAAGTTCAACGCCTTGGTCGGGTTGCTCAAGGCTCCACGGTACTTACCGCCGATATCGTGGATCATGCCATCGATCTTGCGCGCCCAGGGCTTGTGGTGGCGCTTGTCAGCCCATCTCCCGCCGTATATCGTCCGCGGCGAGTAGTCTTCAACGCACCTAAACGCGATAAGTAAATCCGAATGCTCAGGACCTGCGTGGATCCATTCCCCCAATGGGTCTAATGCCGCATCAACGAGGGTGCAGTCGACTGTCTTGCGGCAGCGGACAACAAGTCAGTGGGAGAGAATTCATCTCTCATGCGGGCACAATAAGCCTCGTACGACTCTTCACCCGTACTGGCGGTGTCAACGACTACGTGAGAGAGTTTCGCAGTGCGATGCACGACAACGATCTGCGGCCGCGCCGACCATCTCCTCGCCTTCGCCCGGTTGCTCTTTCGTGCCATGTGAACTCCTCCGTCAATTTAGGACACTTTACCTCTACCATGGGTCCACTGCGCAAGCCCGCTCCGGTTCAGCCGGCCAAATCGGCCTTAGCAGCGAGTTGTTGGCGTAAGCCGAACGATACCTCGGCGTCGCTGATGAGCTTGTTGAACCGCTCCGGCTCCCAGTGCTTTGCTACCCATGCCACCCCCGCGACGGCGGGATCCGGCTGGTAGCTCACCCGGTGGGCCGTGTTGCCCCGGAAGCTGATGGACACCTCCCCGTATCGCATGGTGGAGAACCTGGCCCTCCAGTAGTGACGGCTAGGGATCCCAGACATGGGAATGGCGCGGCTGCTCCGGGCTTGGCGTCGGCTACTCGCCATCAGCTATCCGCCAGCCAAGAGTGGTGAGGGACTTAGGCGTGAGCCCCAGAGCCTCCGAAGCATAACGGCACTCTTGGGCTACCCAAGCTGACCCATTCCCGCTCAGCAGCATGTGCTCATAAGCCACCAGCAGTGCCACCGTGCCCTTGGCTGTCTCATCCCACTGAGTAGCCTGCGGAGACTCCCACAGCTCCTCCCAGCGGTCCCGTTCGAGTGTTGACCACTCGCGACTCTCAGGGATGGGCGGCACCTCCTCCTCGCACCCGCCAGCAGGCAGGGTGATGAGCGCCTGACGGATCGCTTGATTGGCCGCCCGGTAAGCACGGGAGTTGGGCTTGGTCGTATTTCTGGAGGTGCCCATGAGGGCTCCTTTCGTAGTTGGATTGAGGTTGAGCGGTTGTCACACTTCTTAGCGCCCTCACCGGCGGTCTGGCGGAGGTTTGCCCTTGGGCCCTCCCCCCTGGGGTTTCCGGGGGTCAGGCTGCGGCCCTCGATAACCACGGCGAGCCGTCACCTTGGTGGAGGTAACGGCTCGCATGGTGGTGTGGTGCTGGAGGTGAGCTAAGCGGCTTGTGCGGCGTGCTTCTGGTGTGCTGCGTGCTCTGCGTCTGCGGGGTCTTCGAGGTACTGCTTGGTGCCGATAGCTCCTCGCACGTACTTCCATTCAGGATCCGCGGGCCGCTTGTATGGCTTGTAGTCGTCCAGCTTGGGAGCTTCGATGGTGGCGCCTGCTTTGATGAGTGCGCCCCACCGTCCAGCCCTGCTGCCTTCGGTGTTGTCCCATGCTTCCCAGATGCGGCGGCGGTGGTTCTTGCCGGGGTTCACAGTGAGCGCAAGCAGTCCCTCGTTGCCCGGGATGGTGATGCCTGCCAGCCGTGCTGCAGCTTCGAGGGAGGGAATCATCTGGTCGAGCTGCGGTGCCTGGATAGCTGCTGTGGCCCATGCTTTGCGTTGCGCGTCGGTGCCGGTCATGAGGGTGGCGGGGTCAGCGTCCGGGTCTACGGTGCGGCATAGCTTGGTGAAGCTCTCCGCGGCCACGTTGAAGGCTTCCCGAATGGTGTTGTAATTGGCCTCGCTGACCTTCTTCACCTCTCCCCGTAGTGCAGTGAATACGGCGCCGGCTGCGTGGTTGCTGACGTAGGCGCGATCTGGGGTGCTGGCCTGCTCTGCCAGTGCGAGGGCGTTGAGGGTTGCCAAGTCGTCGGGGTGCGCGTCGCCGGTGAGTGCGTCGCTGAGCCGGCCCAGGGCTGTGCGGTCCTGGTTGGTGAAGTCTCGCCATCGGGTGAGTACCCGCTCGTATTCTGTGGTGGTGGTGCCACCTGCTGAGACTACGGTTTCCACCTGTCCGATGAGGGCGGCGAGGTTGGTGCTGTCTGCTGATGCCATGGTCTAGTTCTCCTGGGTGTTGAGTGTGTTCTGGAAGTCGGTGGCCCATGCGGGACGGGTGGCGCTGACGGGTTTGCCGCCTGCGATGCCGGCTAGTGCGGCGTCGTTGTTGAGGGCAATAGCCGGGCTACTGGTGGTGCCTGCGGGGTCTGGGGTGGCGTGTAGGTCTATGCCCTGGACCGCTGCTGCCGCTAGGTCTTTCAGGCTGTGGCAGTAGCAGCCTGCGGGGCTCTGAGGTCTCATGAGGCTTCCTTCTGCTTGTGGTAGGCGATGCTGTCTGCCATTTGGGTTGCGATGCGTAGGGCTTCATCTAGCGAATAGACACCCCGGATGAACTTGTCGTTGAACACTGCAACGGCGGGCTGCATGCCCTCTGGGGTGTCCATCGTGGCGGGCCGGGCGTAAGTGCCCTTTGCGTCTTCTGTGTTCCGCCAGTAGTGCCGCTGCGGGCTATGGAACATGCCTGTGGCGTGCTTGAACGTGCTCACGCGTGCACCTCGTGCTTTTCTGCTGCGTCTACGATCTGGTTACTGAGCCGCAGCGCGTCCGCAACCGGGAGCAGGCTAAGGACGAAGTTTCCACGGAAGATGCAGACTGCGGGTTCATTCCTGTCCGGGCCGGCGATGTAGGCAACGCCCGCTTTGGTGTGGCGGGCATTCCGGCGGTTCAGGCCGTACTGCTCGGGCTTGCTAATGAAGGTCATTACTTCTCCTGGTCTGTGGATAGGTCAAGCGTGCTTTGGGTTGCGACTATCTCGCCTGTGTTTGGGTAGACGTGCCAGGTCTTCCACCGGGCGATTTCGTTGGTGACTTCTGCTGTGATGGCGGTGACGGCCAGCGGATCCCCGGCGAATGCAACGGCTAGCCCTCCCGGGTGACGTTCCGTCGCTGCTATTAGGGCTTGTACTTGCTCTTTGAGAGCACGCCGGCTGTAGTCCTTGGTTCTGCTGGTGAAGGTGTATCCGGGCTCTGAGGTGGTGCGTGGAAGGTTGCCCGCGGGCCTATTGGGGTTACATGCCACTGTTTCCGTCCAGTCGCCTAGGGCGATCTGATGGGATGCTCCGAGCACCCGAATCTCTAGGTCGCCGATCCGCTTGGATGCCAGGGCGTGCAAGTGCTCCCTGCGCAGGTCATGGGACAGGTCGGCGGGGGTTGTGTCTGCGAATGGCTCAGGACTGGTGCTCAGCATCGGGACGTCCCTGTTGGGGGCAGCAGTGCACTCAGGCCTTCGGCGTAGACGGTCAGAACTGGAATATGTACCGGCTGGAAGACGATCTGGGTCATGAGCCCGTGCTTACTGACTTCGATGTCCGGGGTTTTCGCAGCTACAGCCTCGAATGCTCTCGCGGCTGTTCCTGTGTTGTTGAATCGAATGTGTGCGGCTTCTTGGAGGATCATGTTCCGGTAGTTCAATTTCCCTGCCGGCGCACGTAGCAACACTGGTTTCCGGCTGGGGTGGAGTTTATCCAGGGCGTCCGCGATGTTGATGCAGCTGTCTATGGTGCGGATCCCTGCCTGAGTCATGGCGGTGAGTAAGCCGTGTAGTTCCTCGTCCACGGGCACCGTGTCGCCGTCTGCCGTGGTTAGGTTCTTCGGCGTGTGCACCGTTGTGTGGTTGCTGCATACAGGGCATTCACACGTGGAGCCGTTCAGTGCTTCGAGGGTGATACTCAGGTCCGCTAGGCCTTCGCGGCTGAACTTCCAACTCAGCGACTTTTGATCCACCCGTTCCACAGGGTCGGCTACGTCTGATTCGTCTTCATCCGGGGAGAATCTGAGTTCAGGCAGGACGTCGCCGTCTATCCGCTGCTTGAGTCGCTGGAATGCCTTCAGGGAGAGTCCTACGGGCCGAGCCTCTAGGTATTTCTCGTGGTCGTCGTAGGTGGCTGCTATTCGCAACTCTCGCCGGATCACTGCCACCATTCCTGCGCACTCCCGCCGCGCTCCGATGTCGGCGGGTTTCTGGTACCCCATTGCCTGTGACACTTCCGGCACGGGGTGGACTTCAGCGTCAAAGAGGTGGCATCCGAAGAAGTCACCGTCTATGGCGATGCTGCGCCATAGACGGGTGAATTCCTCGGTCGAGTACTGGTTGTTGTAGTGCTCCCGGTCGGTGTTGCTCTTGCGCCAAGGGCATTCCGAGCAGGCCTTGGTAGCGGCTGGAAGCTTGGGCAGAGCGTCGATCATGCATGCGCTCGGGGCATTCGGTTGTGTGTTCGCCATTGGTGCCTCCTGGGCAAGAAAAAGCACTCCGCGTGGAGGTGCTGCGGCTGGTGGGGGTGCGGGATCTAGAACAGGCTGTAATGCGCCTTCATGATCGCTCGAATGGATGCACGCTCATATGCGTCCGCCGCGTAAGGGAGAACCGCGACGCGTGAGATGTCGGACTTGAAGAACTCGGATGATGTGGCCCCAAGCCGCAGCATTGACGCGGCGCTGGCTGGAAGGTTGGCTGTCCACTCTTGCCCGTCGATGTGGAGCACTGAGCCGTTGCCCTTGGTAACGATGATGAAGCAGTGCCAGTAATTATCGGCGGTCTTTGTGCTGGTGATGGAGCTTCCGTTGTTGAAGGCGTACGTCCCGGAGGCATTGATGTAGAGGTTGTGCGCACCTCCTCCGGCGCCGCTCGTGACCATGAATTGGTTGTTGGCAGGTTCGGGGAAGCGGCCTATGACAACCAGTGTTTTCTCACCTGTTAGATCAACCATTCCTTCAAGCATGTCGTTGATACCGTCGAAGGCCAGATACCTATTGGTTGCCTGCATGCTGGTGGGCCAGCGTCCGGATTCGTGGGTGCTGGTGAGGCGCCCGCCCTGCCGCTGCTCCCACCAGTCCTGGGTGGCTCCGAGCCGCGTGTTATCTGCCGCCCAGTCATATCTAGCGCCTGCGATGACCGGGACAGGCTTGACGCTGACTTTGGGGAGGCTGGAGTTGTTGAAGGATCCGCCGCCGATGACTGCAATTCCGCGCATGGTAAAGCCTTTCTGTTGGTGTTTTTGTGGGGTTGTTGAGCGAGGGGTGAGTGGTGTGTTTTTGCGACAGTCGGTAGTGACTAAGCCGCGGTGGAACGGTAGAGATAGCCTCTGCTGTCCACATAGAGGTTCGGTTTTTCTGTCGTCTGTGGAAGGTTTGAAATCCGCCGGCCGCCTGCATCCACGGTGAATGAACTGCCGCCCCACTGGATTGCCGCCCTATCACCAGCAACCTGAACAGCTCCGTCACCACGGAACATCTGGATACTGCTCCCGTCGGTGAATACCTGAGCCCCGTTTGAGAACGTCATGGCGCCGGATGACACGGTTGGATCCAGTGTCATCCCGCCGACCTTGACCTTGCCGTTGCTGCGCACCTCGAGGTCATTCTGCAGCGTGGACATGCCCTTGATGTCGAGAGTTCCCGTGACGTCGAGTGGGCCTCTTACATCCAGGTCGCCCGTCACTGTTGTGTTCCCGCCGATGTCCGTCTTGCCGTTGAGCTTCGTATCACCGGTAACGGTCATTGCCCCGGTGACATCCAGTGGGCCCTGCACGTCGAGGTCTCCCGTTACTGACGTGTTGCCGCCGATGTCGGTCTGGCCGTTCAGTTTGGTTGGGCCGGTGACGGTGAGTGGTCCGGAGATGCCGACCGTTCCTGTGAAGGTGCTGCCACCGGAGACTCTGAACGTGCCTGTGATGCTTGCCAGACCGTTGACCAGAAGTGTTCCGTTGGAGATGTTCAGGACGCCCTGGTCGTAGACCTCGATACCCCCGCGGCCCACTGCGGCATTGTTCATTGGTGCAGCTGTTTCGAGGGCTCGGAGTCGGCGGAAGATGTCCTTGAACTCACCGCTGTTGAGGTTTTCTACACGACTCATAACTATCGGTTTCCTTCGGGGAAGTTGGGGTCTGCCGGAGTTGGTGTTGCCGGCGAAACGTCGGCGGGGCGTGATGCCTGAGCTAGGAGGGTTGCGCGGTCGGCGGCTTGGCTGGCTTGGATGATCTGCGCGTTACCGGCCGCGTTCTTGGCCTGCCAGTAGCCAGTGCCGTAGTAACTGCTCATGCGGCAACCTCGGATCCCGTAGTGGTGCCGGCTAGTGCTCGGTTTTTCCAGTAGGCCGTTTCCTGGCACTGGTGCATCCACTTTTCGTAGTAGACCGCGGACTGTGCAGCGAAGTCCCAGCTGCTGATCTGGCGGGGTTTGTAGTCATAAGCCATTGGTTACTTCCTTCGGTCTGCTCGGATGGCGGCTGTGTCGCCGGTGCGGTCGATGTAGCTGATGCGCTTTTGCTTGTCGCTCTCGGGGCGGTTCTGGGTGAGTGCCTGTAGTTGCTGGTGGTAGCTCACTGCCAGATCTCGCCAGTAGCGGGCCTGTGTGCCGTTCTGCTGGGCTAGTTCTTTCCAATCGAGCGCTGGTCCGGTCACGATTTCCCCCAGTTGCTCATCTGCTGTTGAAGCGCTTCCATCTGTCGGTTCCGCTCTTGTTCTTCTGCTTGGGATGAAAAATCATTCATCAGCGTTTTGACCTTGGGCCGCATGTCGTTGCCGTTCGGTGGCTGGCTGGACATTCCTTTGAATGATCCTTTTTTCTCTTCATACTCATTTGGGGGTTGTTCACCGACCCCCTCTAGGGTCATTGAGCGACCCCCTAGCGGTTGCTGAGTGACCCCCTTTGGTGGTTGTTCAGCGACCCCTTCAGGAGGTTGTTCAGTGACCCCCTCTTGTCCCCAGGTAGTCCGTACGAGGTGGAGTGCGTACTTAGAATGGTTGCGGAACTTGCCAACCTCAATGCGACTGATTGCGCCCTTGCGCACCAAGACGTTGATGGCCTGTTTCACGGCTTGGAATGCCTTGTCACGGTCCTTCTGCGCCTGGACAGCGAGCGGGGACTCAGCACCGCCAGAGAGCTCCTTGGGTACGTCGTACCCAAGGGCAGCGGCCAGCATCTCCCGACCGCCGTAGAACAACGGTGGGTTGTCCTTATCCATTGCTGTGAGCGCCATGTAGGTAAGCAAACGATGGGGGCGATGGTCGAGGTGGCCCCAGTGCTCAAACACTTGCTTGACGTTGGTGGCGCCCATGAGTCACCCGCCCCGCTGCCCATGTAGTTGCCAGCATCACGGCGATTCAGGCAGTAGGAGGAGTTGCGGCCGATTCTGCGAAGGTTTGGGCCCTAACCCAATGACCACCGGGAACACTCACCCCTCCGGGCGTCAGGTTCGTTCCATCCGCTGCCCAAGCGAGGACTGCGACGGTAATAGTGGCCGCACCTTTGTCGGGATGACTGGCTACCGCGTGTCCGATGGCTGCCATAACGCGATCTTCGTCCCATTCGGGGTAAAGGCTGCAGACGAGCCAAGCCAGGTACTTCCCCTGAGCAGGCGTCATGGTTTCATTGGCCTTCGTCCGCTCTGCGAGGAGCTGTGAAACCTCGGCTTCGAACTCCTCGGGGGTGAGCAAGTCATCAGCTTCCGCGCTTGCTTTTGGGCAGACCTGTGGGATAGTTGAGTTAGACATAATCAGTTCCTTTGAATGGGTTTGGTTGTGTGAGCGACTTCGGTTCGGATCTTTGGCGAGAGAGAACCTGGGGTCGCTTTTTCTATGCCCGGATTAGGGGTGGGGGTAATTCTGGGAGCGGCTTGGATGGCCGTGATCCGCTCGAGCCGGCTTCGCTGTTCCGTTAGCTCCATTAGGCGGCCCCGGCGTCTTCGAATGCTGCGTTCACCCATTCGAAGACATCTGACTCCCTGTACATCACCCGGCCTCCGAGCTTCGCGGATTTTGGCCCGCTGCCGTTATGTCGCATCCATCGGAGTTGGGCGGGAGACTTCCGGAGTAGACCTGCCACCTCATCCATAGTCAGCAACTTGACACTTCGCAGTTCTTCCATGCTGGCTCCATCATCTTGTGTTGAGAATTGATAATCCATAGCCTATCAGTAGTTGGGTGACACTTGGCAACAAAATGTGTTGAGATTCCAGAAAATTGGTGGGAGACTGTTGTCATGACCCCTAGAACAGAAGTCGAGGCAGTGCCCGGTAGCGAAGACATCCGATTTGCTGCAAGCGTCAAACGTCGCCGTGAGGCGCTCGGCTGGTCTCAAGGCGAGTTAGCTCGCTTGTTGAAAGGCGCCGGCCTGTCGGGTTTCCATCAGACGACCATCTCTCGAATAGAGAAGTGCGAGCGGCTTGTGCGACTGGGCGAAGCGAAGGTGATTGCTGACACCCTGCAAACACGCCTCGACGTCATGTTTTTAGAAGCTGGGGAGATGGAGACTTTGGTTCGCTTCACCGAGGCAGTGAAGAGTCGCCGCAAAACGACGTCCGCAATATCTCATGCTGTCCAGGACTTCCTGGAGGCGCAGGCTGAGGTGGACGAGCATCTTGAATCTGTCGCGGTTATGAAAAAAGAGGAAGAAGCCCTGTCTCAAAAAATCCACTTGGATAGCCTGATTAGGGAGGGGAGAACTTTCCTCGCCCTGGACCCTGTCGAGATCGCAATGAAGGCGGCGGAAAAGTACCATGGCCAGCATTCAAAAGAGGGATAACGGCTCTTGGCGTGCCCGCTACCGGGACGATGCCGGCAAGGAGCATGCCCGGCATTTTCCGCGGAAAATAGACGCGCAGAAGTGGCTTGACGGCGTTACCGCGGCCGTTGTTGCTGGCAGTTATATTGACCCAAAAACAGCGAAGACCACGGTGGGGGAGTGGTGCCAGACTTGGATTCAAGGGTACGGAAATAACCGTGCCTCCACAGTCAGGCAGGCCCGGACTCACTTGCAACATATCGAGGCGGCTTTCGGCGGACGGCCGCTCAGCGCAGTCAGGCCTTCCGAGGTGAAAGCGTGGACGGCCCAACTTAAAGGACGGGGATACGCGGACTCCACGGTCTACGCGTTACACTCCCGGCTGTCTCAGATTTACGCGGATGCCGTGCATGACGGGCTAGTGGCAAAGTCTCCGGTCAGTCGTCGCACTTCCCCCGGTGCGGGTAAGCAGCGGCCCTACGTTGCAACCACGGACCAGGTGTGGGCCCTTCACGATGCGCTGCCGGCAGGAATGCGACCGGCCGTTCTGCTCGCAGCTTTTGCAGGGCTCAGGGTAGCGGAAGCGGTCGCGCTCAGGGTGTCGGATGTCGACTTCATGCGGGGAGTCATCTCTCCAGAAATTCAGTACCCTGCGGAGCCCTTGAAGACAGAGATGTCCAAAACTCCGATTCCCATCCCGCAGGAGCTCGCCCTTGAACTGAACCGGAACCCAACGTTGTTCGGCTCAACGAATATTGTCACCTCGGAGCAGGGGCGTGCCGTCGCCCCGTACACGCTTGAGACGTACTTCCGGCGAGCCAGGGCAGAGATTAAGGGCCTACCTGAGGGGTTCAGGTATCACGACCTGCGGCACTACTTTGCTTCCCTGCTAATCGCATCCGGTTTGGACGTGAAAGTGGTGCAGTCGAGGCTCCGACACTCATCGGCCAAGACCACATTGGATACCTATGGTCACATGTGGCCAGATAAGGATGAGTCCGCACGCGCTGCCGTCGCGGTCGTTCTGGCAGCTCGTGCGGACTCTCTGCGGACTATGCCGCTAGATCCCAGTGCTGGGGCTAGCAGCCGTAGTAGAGCTCGAACTCGTACGGGTTCGGGCGCAGCATCAGCGGCTTGATCTCGTATTCGCGCTTGTACTCGATCCAGGTGTCGATCAGGTCCTGGGTGAAGACGCCGCCGGCCTGGAGGAACTCGTTGTCGTTCTCCAAAGCGTCCAGGGCCTCTTCGAGGGAACCCGGGGCCAGCTGGATGCCGCGGGCCTCTTCCGGAGGAAGCTCGTAAAGGTCCTTGTCGATCGGGTCGGCGGGCTCGGTGCGGTTCTTGATCCCGTCAAGGCCTGCCATCAGCTGTGCGGCGAAGGCCAGGTACGGGTTAGAGGATGCGTCCGGAGCGCGGAACTCAATGCGCTTGGCCTTGGGGTTGGAGCCGGTGATCGGAATACGGATACCGGCGGAGCGGTTACCCTGCGAATAGACCATGTTGACCGGAGCTTCGAAGCCCTTGACCAGTCGGCGGTAGGAGTTGACCGTCGGGTTGGTGAAGGCCATGACGGCGGAAGCATGCTTGAGGAGGCCGCCAATGTACCAGCGGGCGACGTCGGAAAGGCCGGCATAACCCTTCTCGTCGTAGAACAGGGGAGTGGCGCCGTTCCACAGCGACTGGTGGCAGTGCATGCCCGAGCCGTTGTCACCGAAGACAGGCTTCGGCATGAACGTGGCCGACTTGCCCCAGGCATCGGAGACGTTCTTGACGATGTACTTGAACTTCAGCAGGTCATCGGCAGCGTGCGTCAGGGTGGTGAACTTGTAGTTGATCTCGGCCTGGCCGGCTCCGCCTACCTCGTGGTGGGCACGCTCAACCTCAAGGCCGGCATCGTCCAGTTCCACACAGATGGCATCGCGCAGGTCAGCCTGCTTGTCCACGGGTGCCACCGGGAAGTATCCACCCTTGAACGGGGTCTTGTTGCCGAGGTTTCCGCCCTCTTCCTCTCGGCCGCTGTTCCAGGGTGCCTCAATGGAGTCCACCTTGTAGAAGCTGCCCTGCGGGGAGGACTCGTACTGCACGTTGTCGAAGATGAAGAACTCGGCTTCGGACGCGAAGTAGGCAGTATCGGCAATGCCGGTGGAAGCCAGGTACGCTTCGGCGCGCTCGGCCACGCCGCGCGGGTCGCGGTGGTACGGCTCGCCGGTGCGGGGATTGACGATGGAGAAGTTCAGCGCCAGGGTCTTCTCGATGCGGAACGGATCCAGGAACGCGGTGGTCACGTCCGGAATCAGCTGCATGTCTGATTCAGCGATGCCCTGGAACCCGCGGATGGAAGAGCCGTCGAAGAGCTGGCCATTGATGAAGAAGTCGGCATCTACTGACTTCGCCGGTACATTGAAGTGCTGCTGCACTCCGGGGAGGTCGGTGAATCGGATGTCGACGAACCTAACATCTTCGTCAGCGATGAACTTGAGGACTTCGTCCGCAGTTTTGAACATCGGTACTTTGCTCCTTTTACACAATTTAGGTGGATGACTCCGGGCTGCCCGGCCTTACCTGCCCGTGGACGGAAACGGCTTCCCTGTCAACTGCTTAGAACTGTAGGGGGAGCAAATTTCTCGACCGTGTCGGCGGTGTTTCAAGCAAGTTACGCAGCCGAAGTCTCTCCTCTACCCTAACGTGAACGGCCCCGTGGAAGCATTTAAGGGACGGAGCGGAAGCATTCGGTGACGGAGCGCGGCTCCGCCGTCGCCGGGTAGTCTTAAGCGGTGGTTGATAGAAGAAGCTTAGGCTCGTGGCTGGAAGGCCCTCCCTCCGATGAAAACAGCTGGCCAGGCAAGCGCCTCGGCCGGCCCAAGATAGGCCCCGGCAGCATCGGCCGGGTGGGTCCGCGCCTCGGCGGCATTATCATCGACTGGGCTCTTGCCTCGGTGATTTCCTACGCCTTCTTCGGGTGGTCGTCCACGGCTACCCTGGCGATCTTCGCTGTCGAGCAGATAGTGCTCGTTGGCCTCCTCGGCTACAGCATCGGGCACCGCGTGTTCAGCCTTCAGGTGCAGCGCCTTGACGGCACGGCTGCCGGCTTCCTGCCCGCTCTGGTCCGGAGCCTGCTGCTCTGCCTGGTGATTCCCGCCGTCGTGTTCGACGCCGACCAGCGGGGACTGCACGACCGCGCCATGGGCACCATCCTCGTCAAGGTCCAGCACAAACGCTAAGAACGACGCCGGCCGCGCACCGCTGCCGCACCGTCCCGGAACACTGTCGCGTAACACGAAGGGCCCCTCCTGAGGAGGGGCCCTTCGTTGTGCTGCAGCCGGCAGTGCGCCGGCATAAGGATTAGCGTCCGCGGGAAGCCTTGCGGTCCGGGCGTGCCTTGTACGGGTCAATGCCCTTGGGGATCGGCAGGCGCGTGCCCAGGGCGGCCAGGCGCTTGTTGACGGCCTGGACTTCCTGCTTCGTCAGGGCCTTGGGCAGCTTCTTGGCCTTCTTGGCCACCTGGGACAGCGGTGTCAGGTTGTCTCCGCGGCCGGTCTGGATGATGTGGACCGGAACATTCGGGGCAATGCGGTTCATCCGGCGGCGTTCGCCGTCGGCCAGGGCCTTGGCGCGGCCCGGGGCGCCCTCGGTGACCAGGACGATGCCGGGGCGGCCGATGGCGCGGAAGACTGCTTCCTGGCTGCGGGGGTTGATGGCAACCGGCTGCTCTTCCAGGATCCAGCCGCGGCGGAGGATGCTCAGTGCGGCGCCGGAAGCGCCGGCCTGGCCCTCAATCTGGGTGAAGGCGGCCCGCTCGGCGCGGCGGGACAAAATGAAGACTGCGGCCAGCAGGGCCAGCGGAACCGCGATGATAAGCATCGTGATCCAGTTGTCGATCAGCAGACCGATGATCAGCCCGACGGCGATGATGCCCAGGAACGCGCCCAGCATCACCCACACCAGGTTGGGGTCATTGCGCCGCGTCATCTTGAAGACGTCGGCGATCTGCTTCATGCGGCCCGGGCCTTTTTTCTTCTTCTCCGCTTTGGGCTTGCGGGAGAAGAGGCCGCGGCGGGCGCTCTTGGGTGCGTCGGAATCTGTGCTGTTGGCCATAGTGGTTCAATTCTACGTGATTCGAGCGCCCGTTCCGCGCGGCCCGGCACGCGGAAACCCTGAGGTCAGGGCTTTCCGCGTGCCGGGTTCGCGGCGGGCGTACACCGGCCGCCGCAGGGGCGGACCGGGGAGGGAAGAGTTGTCAGCGGCGGGCGAGGATGGAGGATGCCTCCTGCAAGGTGGTGCCCGAATCCTCGATGTGTGCCAGCTGCGGGGGCAGTTCCAGGCCCTTCTTGCGCATGGCGCCGGCCCACAGCCGGCCGGCCCGGTAGGAGGAGCGCACCAGCGGGCCGCTCATCACGCCGAGGAAGCCCAGTTCGGTGGCCTCCTCGCTGAGCTCGACGAATTCCTGCGGCTTGACCCAGCGGTCCACCGGCAGGTGCCGCTCGCTGGGGCGCAGGTACTGGGTGATCGTGAGCAGGTCGCAGCCGGCATCGTGCAGGTCCCGCAGCGCGCCGGAAATCTCCTCGCGGGTTTCGCCCATGCCCAGGATCAGATTGGACTTGGTGACCATGCCGAGCTTCTGTCCCTGCGTGATGACGTCCAGGGACCGTTCATAGCGGAAGGCCGGGCGAATGCGCTTGAACAGCCGGGGCACGGTTTCGACGTTGTGCGCAAACACCTCCGGGCGCGCATCGCAGATTGCGGAAATGTGCTCGGGTTTGCCGGAGAAGTCCGGGATCAGGATTTCGACGCCGGTGCCCGGGTTCAGCTCGTGGATCTTGCGGATGGTCTCGGCGTACAGCCAGACCCCTTCGTCTTCCAGATCGTCCCGGGCCACGCCGGTGACGGTGGCGTAGCGCAGGTTCATTTTCTGCACCGACCGGGCCACCTTGGTCGGTTCAAAGATGTCGACGGCGGAGGGCTTGCCGGTATCGATCTGGCAGAAGTCGCAGCGGCGCGTGCATTCGGAGCCGCCGATCAGGAAGGTGGCCTCCTTGTCCTCCCAGCATTCGAAGATGTTGGGACAGCCGGCCTCCTCGCAGACGGTGTGGAGGCCTTCCTTCTGCACCTGCCCCTTGAGGTGGACGTACTCGGGACCGATGTTCACCTTCGCCTTGATCCAGTCCGGCTTGCGTTCCACGGGAACGGCCACGTTGCGCTGTTCAATGCGCAGCAGGCGGCGACCTTCGGGTGCAAGAGTCATAGGAGGGCTCCTTTCGACCGGCCGGCTGCTTCGCCGGGATCCGGGGTGGCGGCGTCCGTAAGCCGAACTGAGTGTTCGCGGACAAGGTGTCCCCGGCGGCGGAAGAGTTCTTCTTCCACGCGGGCCACCAGATCGTTCGGTGTGACTGTGCGGCCGATTTCGGCCGAGATGGTGGTGGTGCCGGCGTCGGCTATTCCGCAGGCGATGATCTGGCTGTACGGGGCCAGGTCATTGCTGCAGTTGAGGGCGAACCCGTGCATGGTGACGCCGTGGTGGACGCGGATGCCGATGGCGGCGATTTTGCGGTCGGTGCCTCTGCCGCGGACCCAGACGCCGGAGCGTCCGGCCACCCGTTCACCGTTGATGCCGTAATCCTCGAGGACGCTGATGAGCGCATCCTCGAGGGTCTCCACATACTCGGCGACCTTCGCGGGGTCCTGCAGCCGGAGGACAGGGTAGCCAACCAACTGGCCCGGACCGTGCCACGTGAGTTTTCCCCCGCGGTCCACGGGAATCACCGGGGTGCCGTCGAAGGGCCGCTCATGCTCTTCCGTGCGCTTTCCCGCCGTGTAGACAGGGAAATGCTCCAGAAGCAGCACCGTATCCGGCGCGGTGCCGTCCAGCACCTGCGCGTGGAGGGACCGCTGCCGGTCCCAGCCATCGAGATAATTGACGTAATGCGGGGCAAAACCGACGCGCAGAAACTCCAAAGCCATGAGGCTAGCCTAGACCGCCCGGGCCCAACTTCCGACTATGGGTTGCCTCACATTCCTCCGGATGCCGCAGGCCCGCTGTGGATAACTTCTGCACGCCAGGGAAATCCCGTCTACAACAGAGGGCATGGACTTCAACGGGACAGCCGGGCCGGCGCATTCCCCCGTGCGCCCGCCGGCGGTCGAGCAGGGGTACCGGACCGGGGAACTGCTGGGTGAAAACGGTTCGGCACGCGTGTGGCTGGCGGTGCGCGGGCACGACGGCGCCCGGTTTGCGCTAAAGACGGCGGCCGCGGCCGGAAGCGGGCCCGCCGGGACTTTCGAGACGCGGCGCGAGCTGAACATCCTTTCGCGCTTCGAGCATGAAAACCTGCTGCGGCTGCACACGGTGCTGGAGACCGACCAGGGGCCGGGCCTGCTCATGGAGTACGCGCCCGGAGGGTCCCTCGTCCGTCTGGCAGCCCTCCGGCAAACAGTGACGCCTGGGGAGGCCGTCACTGTCCTGGTCGGCGTGGGTTCCGCCCTCGCGTACCTGCACAGCCAGGGAATAGCCCACGGACGGGTCTCGCCCGGCAACATTCTCTTCACAGCGCAGGGCAAACCCCTGCTCGGCGATTGTGGAACCGACCGGCTGCTTGGCGCGCCGGGGGCAGCGGGCAGTACGCCGGCTGCGCCGGACACCGACCGCCCCGGCGCAGGAGCAGGATCCGGACCGCTCCAGGGTTCTCCGGCAGCCGACGTGCTGGCACTGGCTGCGGCAGGATGGCTCCTGCTGACCGGACATGCCCTGCCGCCCCGGGAGCACCGTCCGCGGCTGTCGGCCCTGGCCCCGGCCGTTCCGCCGCAGCTTGCCGAGGCGGTGGAGGCGGGATTGTCAGCGGAGCCTGCCGCCCGCCCCGATGCCGCCGAATTTGTGCGGCTCGTGTTTGCCTCCGCGGTTGCCGAACCGCTGGATTTGGTCCTGCCGATTCCCGACGGCGCCGAGCCGGGAACCCAGACCCGGCGCGCCCGGATTGAGCGGGGAAGGGCATCCCTCGGGCTGCAGTCCAGGGGCAGGGGACAGCACGGCGGGCGTCCGGGCCCTCAGACGCCGGAACACCGGCGGCCCAACCGGTTGCTGCTGAGCGCGGCGGCGGTCCTGGTGGCGGCCGTTGCGGGTGTTGGCGCTGTTGCGGTGGCCGCTCCCGAGCTGCTGCAGGGGCAAGGCGGGGCAGTGCCGGAACAGGGGGCTGCGCCGGGTGAAGGGATTGCACCGGGAGAAGGAACGGGGTCGGGAGAAGGAGCGGGGTCGGGAGAAGGAACGGGGCCGGGAGAAGGAACTGTGCCGGGAGAAGAAACTGCGCCGGAAGAGGGGGCAGAAGCTGGGGAGGCAGGCCAGGGCGGGCAATCCGGCGCGGATCCGGGCACACCGGGGCAGCCGGAGCAGGGCACGGGATCCGCCGGCGGACAGGGGCCGCTGACGGTTACGCCGGAACCGGAACTCCAGGCGCTGCTCCGCGGGGATGATCCCGCGGCCGCCGCCGGTGCGCTCGCCGAACTGCGGGCGAGGGCTTTCAGCACAGCCGATGCGGCTCTGCTGGACGGGGTCAACGTCCCTGACTCGTCCGCGATGCTGGCGGACCGGGCGGAGATCGCCAAGCTGGAGGCGGCCGGCACCGTGCTCGCCGGCCTTTCCGTGGAGGTTCTGTCGGCCGGCCCTGCCGTTCCCGGGGAGGCCGGCCGCGTGAGCGTGCCCGCAGCCGTCTCCACGTCGGCTTATGCCGAGCGCGACGCGCAGGGAGGCATGGTGCGGAACGCGGCGGCACTGTCCCGCCAGGACATTGTTCTTGTCATGGTGCGCACGCCTGCCGGCTGGCGGATCGAAGCCATTCTGGCGGCCCCTGCCTGACCGGCCGGAAATGTGCCGGCGCTGGCCGGGGACTTGCCGCCGGCGGCCCTGTCCTGAGCAGCCCCGGGCCGGCAGAAAGATAGGATCGAGGAATGAGTTCAACTCCCTATCTTCGGTTTCCCGATCTGCACGACGACCTCGTTACCTTTGTAGCGGAAGATGACGTCTGGGTGGCCTCGCTGGCGGGCGGCCGCGCCTGGCGGATCTCCTCCATGCAGCTTCCGGCACGCAATCCCCGGTTTTCACCCGACGGAGCAACCATCGCCTGGAGCGTGGTGCAGGGCAGCGCGCCCGAGGTGGTGGCGGCAGACACTGACGGCGGAAACTTCCGCAGACTGACGTACTGGGGGAACCAGGGCACCCGGGTCAAGGGCTTCAGCCCCTCCGGCAGCGTGATCGCCATCAGCCCCTTCGAGCACGAGGACTTCAGGCTGCGCTGGGCCTATGAAGTTCCGCTGGACGGATCCGCTCCGCGGGCCCTGCCTTACGGGCCGGTTGATGCGGTAGCCGAGGGTCCCGCAGTGGGCGACGAACGCCCCGTCGTCGTCGGCTCCGTGATGACCCGCGAACCGGCCTGGTGGAAGCGTTACCGCGGCGGCACCGCCGGCAAACTGTGGATCGACGCCGACGGCAACGGTGAATTTGAACGTCTCGTGCCGGAGCTGGACGGGAACCTGACGGATCCGATGTGGATCGACGGCCGGGTTGTCTTCCTCAGCGACCATGAGGGCTACGGCAACCTGTATTCAGTGACGCCGCAGGGGACCGACCTGCGCCGGCACACGGACTTTGGCGAGTATTACGTCCGCCATGCATCGACGGACGGCCAGCGGATCGTCTTCGAATCCGCCGGTACCCTGTGGCTGCTCCCCTCCCTGGACGGCGAGGCCCGGCCCCTGGACATCACGCTGGGATCGGCGGGCACCGGCCGCCGTCCGCGGCAGCTGAACGCCGGAGCCCATCTGGCTTCGGTCCTGCCGGACACCGAAGGAACAGCGTCAGTGGTGGAAACCCACGGCACGCTGCACTGGCTGACGCACCGCGACGGTCCGTCCCGCGTCATCGAGGCTGACTCCGCCGTCCGCGCCCGCCTGGGCCGGCCGCTGACCGGCGGACGCGCCGTGTATGTGGCGGACCAGGGCGGCGAGGAATCCCTTTATGTCCGCAGCGTCTTTGCCGACCTGGATCTGCCCGCAGCCCCCGTCCCCGCCTCCTCGGTGGCGGAGGCTCCCCGGCCGGCGGCCGCTGCGGCACCCAAAGCGGCAGAGCCCGAGCCGGACCTGCCCCGCCCGGTCTCCGCAGCTACCGGCACTCCGGTTCCGGCTTCTGCCGTTACCGCGCCGGTTCCGGCGGAAGCGGCGAAGGCTCCAGAGCCGGCCGGCGAGCAGGCGGAGCAGCGGAAACAGGAAGAAGCAGCGCCCGCAGCCGGGGACGAAAAGTCCGCCCGGACGCTGCGCATCCCCTTTGACAAGCCGACGCGCGTGGCCCAGATCGCCGCAGCCAGCGACGGAACAGCCGTGGCCGTGTCCACCGAATACGGAGAAGTTTTCCTCCTGGACCCGGAGACGGGCAGCCTTCGGCGTGTTGCCACCACCGGCCACGGAGCCGTTGACCAGCTTGCGTTCTCACCCGACTCGCAGTGGCTTACCTGGGCGGAGCCCGTCACCGGAGAAGGCGCCCGCGCCCGGATCCGGCTGGTTCGTGTCGACGACCCCGCAGCGGCCATCATCGATGTGACCGACGGCCGGTTCCGCGACCATGCCCCGGCCTTCACAGTGGATGGACGTTACCTGGCGTTCCTGTCCGAGCGCAGTTTCGACCCCGTTTACGACACCCACCGCTTCGACCTGAGCTTCCCGTCATCGACCAAGCCCTTCCTCGTGGCCCTGGCCGCGGACACCCCATCCCCCTTCGGTCCCTCCGTCCACGGGTTTCCCGTCCCGCGGGCTGAAAAGCAGCCGGTGGCCTCGGATGATGCGGCGGAACCGGCGGCAACCGGTCCCCGCTCCGTGGTTGACGAGGCGGGAATCTCCGACCGAATCATTGCGGTGCCCGTGCCCCAGGGCCGCTATGAAAAGCTCACCGCCGCGGACGGCGCCCTGCTGTGGCTCGCCTCGGACAGCTATGGCGTCACGGGGGACGGCCGGGCTTCGGCCGGAGACCGCCAGCCCGCAAGCCGGCTGGAACGCTTTGACCTGGAGAAAAAGGACGTTTCGGTCCTGGTGCCGGCGCTGGATGATTACGAGATCAGCGGCGACGGCCGGAAGGTTGTCTACGTCCACGAACAGCAGGTGCATGCCGTCCCGTCGTCGTCGCGCGCCGACAACGACTCACCCGAGCACGTCACCGTGGACCTCAGCCGGATCCGTGTCCTGCTGGAACCGGTGAAGGTCTGGGGCCAGGAATTTGATGAGGCCTGGCGGCTGCAGCGGGACTTCTTCTGGGCGCCCGACATGGGCGGACTGGACTGGGAGGGCATCCACGCCCGGTACCGTCCCCTGGTGGAGAACCTGGGTTCGCATGATGACCTGGTGGACCTGCTGTGGGAGATGCACGGCGAGCTGGGCACCTCCCACGCATACGTCATGCCCAAACCTGCGGCAGAACCCGGTGCCGGCGCCCAGGGATTCCTGGGCGCGGACCTGCGTCCCGGTGCCGGCGGATGGGAAGTCGTGCGGATCCTGTCCTCCGAGTCGTCCGATCCGCAGGCTGTTTCGCCGCTGGCAGCTCCCGGGGCGGACGTGCACCCCGGTGACGTCATTGCCGCCGTCGACGGCCGGCCCGTGTCCGTGGACCAGGGGCCAGCCCCGCTGCTTTCCAACGCGGCCGGGCGAACCGTGGAACTGACCATTGTCCGTTCACCGCGGGACGGCGCCGGCGCGCCGAGCCAGCGCCGCATCGCCGTCGTGCCCCTGCGCAGTGAGGAACGCCTGCGCTACCAGAACTGGGTCGCGGCGAACCGCAGGATAGTCCGGGAAGCGTCCAACGGCGGTTTCGGGTATCTGCACATTCCGGACATGGTGGCCAGCGGCTGGTCACAGCTGCACCGTGACCTGGACCAGGAATCGTCCCGCAACGCACTGATCGTGGATGTGCGGCGCAACCGCGGCGGCCACACCTCCCAGCTGGTGGCGGAACTGATTGGCCGTAAGGTCACCGCCTGGACGCTGGCGCGCGGCGAGCAGCCCGGAACCTACCCGGCACATGCTCCGCGGGGACCGGTGGTGATCCTCACCGACGAGTTTGCCGGGTCCGACGGCGACATCATCACCCAGGTGGCCAAGCTGCGCGGAATCGGGCCCGTGGTGGGCATGCGGACCTGGGGCGGAGTTGTCGGCATTGACGGCCGCTTCAAGCTGGTGGACGGGACCGGCGTCAACCAGCCGCGGTACGGCTTCTGGATCACGGGCGGCATCGACTGGACGGTGGAAAACTACGGGGTCGATCCGGACATCGAAGTACCGTTCCCGCCGCATGCCTACGCAGCAGGAGAGGATCCCCAGCTGGAGCACGGCGTGGGCATCCTGAAGGAGATGCTCTCCGAGCTGCCCACCGACGAGCCGCCGGCACTGGCCGGCTACCCGTCGCTGCAGCCGGCACCGCTGCCGCCGCGCCGGCAGCCGAAGCCCGACGCCGACGCCGGCGGGCAGCAGGGCCGGACGGGCACGCCGGGACCGGTGTCGGCCGCCGGGACGGCCGTTGACCGGGAGGCAGGCAGGCACTAGCCCGGCCCAGCCCTCACCGAACCCCCGCACGGCAGAAGGTGCCGTTCCCGAAGACATCGGGAACGGCACCTTCTGCCGTGTCGCGCGGGGTTAGGACTCCAGTGTTGCCTCCAGCGAGATCTTGATCCCGGCGAGGGCCTGGGAGACGGGGCAGCCGCTCTTGGCGGCCTCGGCGATGTCCTCGAACTCTTCGGCGGTGAGGCCCGGGACAACGGCCGTGACCTTGAGCAGGCTTTCGGTGATGCCGGTGCCGGGAACGAAGGTAACGTTGGCGGACGTTTCAATGCGCTCAGCGGTCTTGCCGGCTTCGGCCAGGCCGTTGCTGAAGGCCATGGAGAAGCAGGCGGAGTGCGCCGCGGCAATGAGTTCCTCAGGGCTGGTCTTGCCGTTGGCTTCCTCGGCGCGGGCCTTCCACGTAACGTCGTAGGTTCCCAGGCCCGAGCTGTCGAGGGTGACCTCGCCCTGGCCGTTGAAGAGATCGCCGTTCCAGACGGTGTGGGCTGAGCGGACTGTAGCCATGGGGGCTCCTTAAAAGCGGATGGGATGAAGGCCGGCAGGCGCCGGCGCTTCATCCCATCCTATTCAGACTCGTGCGGCAGGATCTACTGCCGCGCAGTCGCCGGAGCCGCTGCGCAGCCGAGACAATCCGCAGGCATACCTGTCAGGCGTGGTTACCACATGGTGGCCAGGGCGATGTTGACGACCGTCAGGATGCCGACGCCGTTGGCCAGGAGTCCGCTCACCGGCTGGTCCTTCTTGTAGCGGCGCTGGCCGATGAAGGCGAGTACGGCAATCACCAGGGCAAGCACCAGCTTGACGGCGATCTTGATGTGGTTGACGTCGCCGTCACCCATCTCGGCCAGGCCGACGAGAAGGAGGCCGGTGACCAGCTGCAGCAGTGCGCCGTGGAACTGGCCCGGCATGACCGTGGGGTTCTTGATCCTGGCGAACCAGAGGCCGACGATGATGGCGGCGCCGAGGATGTGCAGGAAAACGAGGAAGCTCTGTAGGAAGTCCATGATTCCAGCTTACCGACACTCTGTCAGCATTATCGAACCGGAAGGGGCCCGCCCGAATAACACTTCGACAACATGTAGAAATAGGGCCGGGGGCCGTGCGGGCGGGGGAGCGCCGGACGGCGAAGGGCGCCTCCCCGAGGGGGAAGCGCCCTTCGCATGGTGCGCCGGAGGGGTCCGGAACTACAGGCCCAGGTCGGCCGAGAAGTTGCCTTCTTCGAGCCGTGCCTTCAGCGTCTGCAGGAAGCGTCCTGCATCGGCGCCGTCCACCAGGCGGTGGTCGTAGGACAGGGACAGGTACATCATGGAGCGGATGGCAATGGTGTCATTGCCCTCGGCGTCGGTCAGGACGACGGGACGCTTCACGATCGCACCGGTGCCCAGGATGCCCACCTGCGGCTGGTTGATGATCGGGGTGTCGAAGAGCGCGCCCACGGAACCGATGTTGGTGATCGTGAACGTTCCGCCGGAAAGCTCGTCGGGTCCGATCTTGCCGTTCTTGGTCCGCGAACCGACGTCGCCGATGCGCTTGGCCAGACCGGCGATGTTCAGGTCGCCGGCATCATTGATGACCGGAACCAGCAGGCCCTTTTCGGTATCCACGGCGATCGCCAGGTGCTCGGCGTCGTGGTACGTGATCTGCTGGGCTTCCGAATCGTAGGAAGCGTTCAGCTTCGGGTGCTGCTTCAGGGCTTCGGTCACTGCCTTGGCAATGAACGGCAGGAAGGTGAGCTTCGCGCCGTTCTGGGCCGCGAACGATTCCTTGGCGGAGGCGCGCAGCTTGGCGATGCGCGTCATGTCCACTTCCTGGACCTGGGTCAGCTGCGCGGAAACCTGCAGCGACTCGACCATGCGGCGGGCGATCGTCTGGCGGATCCGCGGTGCCTTCACCGTGGTGCCGCGCAGCTTGGCGCTTGCTTCGCTGATCTGTGCCGGTGCTGCCTTGTCCGAGGACGAGGACGAGGAAGCCGGGGACGCAGCCGGTGCGGCGGCGGGCTTGGACTCCGCTGCCTTCTTGGCTTCGGCAGCCTCCAGGACATCCTGCTTGCGGATGCGGCCGGCCACGCCGGAACCCTTGACCGTGGACAGGTCCACGCCGTGCTGGTTGGCAAGCTTGCGCACCAGCGGGGTGACGTAGGTGCCTTCGGACTCGGAGGCGGCGGGAGCATCCTGCTTCGGAGCTTCCTGCTTGGGAGCCTCAGCCTTGGGCTCAGGCTTCTTCTCCTGCTTCGGGGCAGGTGCTTCTTCCTTCTTCGGCTCTGCAGCCGGGGCTTCACGCTCGTCGTTGGAGGCTGCCGCTACGGGCTCGGCTTCCTTCGGCTCGGCCTTGGCCGGAGCGGCGGCACCGGAACCGATGACGGCCAGAACGGCGCCAACCTCGGCGGTGTCGTCCTCGTTGACGCGGATTTCCAGCAGCTTGCCGGCAACGGGGGAGGGGATCTCGGTGTCGACCTTGTCGGTGGAGACCTCGAGCAGCGGCTCGTCAACCTCGACGTCGTCGCCCACGGCCTTCAGCCAGCGGGTGACGGTGCCTTCGGTGACGGACTCGCCCAGTGCAGGCAGGGTGACGTCGGTGCCTTCGCCGGAGCCGCTCTCAGCGCCGGAGTCGGAGGACTCGGCGGGAGCTTCCGGTGCCGGAGCTTCCTCGGCGGGGGCCTCTTCGGCTGCCTGCGCGGAGGGGGCTTCCTGGTTGGCGGCGCTGCCGCCGTCGTCCATCTGCTCGCCGGAACCGGAGCCGTCGCCGATGCGGACGAGTGCCTCGCCCACTTCGGCGGTCTCGTCTTCGGCAACGAGGATTTCTTCAATGACGCCGGCAATCGGCGACGGGATTTCGGTGTCCACCTTGTCGGTGGAAACTTCCAGCAGCGGCTCGTCTACCTCGACGCTGTCGCCCACGGCCTTGAGCCAGCGGGTGACGGTGCCTTCGGTGACGCTTTCACCAAGGGCGGGTAAGTTCACGGTTTCAGACATATTGTCCCCGTTTCTCCTTATTAGATCTGTTGACCAGCCGTACCGCTGGTGCTGGTGGTGGAAAGCCTAGTGCACCCGGAGGGTTGGCTGCCGGGTGCACTAAGCAGGTGATTCTTGTCCTAGCCGTGCAGCGGCTTGCCGGCGAGGGCCATGGCGGCCTCACCGAGGGCTTCGTTCTGCGTCGGGTGGGCGTGCAGCAGGCTCGCCAGGTCCTCCGGGTAGGCTTCCCAGTTCACGATCAGCTGCGCTTCGCCGATCTGCTCGCCGATGCGACCGCCGATCATGTGGACGCCCACGATGGGGCCGTCCTTTTCGCGGACCATCTTGATCAGGCCGGAGGAGCCCAGGATGGAGGTCTTGCCGTTGCCGGCCAGGTTGTATTCCTGGACCTGGACGTTCTCGTCGCCCAGCTTGGCCTTGGCTGCCTTTTCGGTCAGGCCCACCGAAGCAATTTCCGGCTCGCAGTAGGTAACCTTCGGGATGTTGACGTCTTCGACGATGACCGGCTTGAGGCCGGCGATCTCCTCGGCCACGAAGATGCCCTGCTGGAAGCCGCGGTGGGCCAGCTGCAGGCCGGGAACGATGTCGCCGACGGCGTACACGTTGCCCACGCCGGTGTGCAAGCGGTCGTTGGTGATGACGAAGCCGCGGTCCATGGTCAGGCCGGCTTCTTCGTAGCCCAGGTTGGCGGTAACCGGTCCGCGGCCCACGGCCACGAGCATCAGGTCAGCTTCATAGGTCTTGCCGTCGGCAAGCGTGACGACAACGCCGTCGTCGTTCTGCTTTACGTTGTCGAAGAAGATCCCGGTGCTGAACTTGATGCCGCGCTTCTTGTACGCACGCTCCAGCTGCTTGATGATTGCAGCGTCTTCGTTCGGGACCAGAGAGGGCAGGCCCTCAATGATGGTGACGTCCACGCCGAAGGAGTTCCAGACCGAGGCGAACTCGACGCCGATGACGCCGCCGCCCAGAATGATGGCGCTCTTGGGGATGGTGTCCATCTTCAGGGCCTGGTCCGAAGTGATGACCTTGCCGCCGATTTCCAGTCCCGGCAGTGAGCGGGAGTAGGAGCCGGTGGCCAGGATGATGTTGGCGCCGGTGTAGGTCTCACCGTTGACCTCAATGGTCTTTTCGCTGGTGAGCTTGCCTTCACCCTCAATAACGGTGATGCCCTTGGACTTGATCAGGCCCTGCAGGCCGCGGAACTTGCCCGCAATGATGTTGTCCTTGTAGGAGTTGACCGCCGTCATGTCCACGGAATCGAAGGTGGCGTTGATGCCGTACTTCGATGCGGACTTGGCGTTCTCGGCGATTTCCGCCGAGTGCAGCAGCGCCTTGGTGGGGATGCAGCCGTTGTGCAGGCAGGTGCCGCCCAGCTTTCCCTTTTCAATGAGTCCTACGGAGAAACCCAGCTCCACGGAGCGAAGGGCTGCGGCGTAACCGCCGCTTCCTCCTCCAAGGATCAGGATGTCGAATTCTTGCGCAGTTGCCTTTTCGGCCACTTGGACGCTCCCTCGCGTAATCGGTGACGCACATGGGCGCGTCGTTTTAGTGATTTGGGCGGTTGTGATTGTCTCTCACACTATCCCGCCGGCAGGCCTCCATCCACTCGGTGAAGGCCCGCTGGCGGGAAGTGTAACGAGAAACACCAGTCACAACAGTCGTTCCGGGTGGTCCCTGTACGGGGCCGGTGCTATAGGCCGCGCCTAGGCGGAGCGGGACACCACGTCTTCGGCGTACGCAACAAGCGTGCGGACGGCGACGCCGGTGCCTTCCTTGGGCGTGTAGCCGTAGGGCGATCCTTCGTTGAAGGCCGGGCCGGCGATGTCGAGGTGGGCCCAGGGAATCTTGACGCCGTCGACCTCGCCGACAAATTCGCGCAGGAAGCTGGCGGCCGTCATCATGCCGCCGAACCGCTCGCCGTGGTTGGCGATGTCCGCGACGGAGGAATCCAGGCTGGCGCGCAGTTCTTCGGGAATGGGCATCGGCCAGAAGAGTTCTCCGGAGCGGTCCGCGGCGGCCTTCACGGCGTCGCGCACGCCTTCCTCGCCCATGACGGCCGAGACCCGGTTGCCCAGGGCGATCATCTGCGCGCCGGTGAGGGTGGCAACGTCGATCAGTACGTCCGGAGCCTCCTCGGAGGCAGCGACCAGGCCGTCGGCCATGACCAGGCGGCCTTCGGCGTCGGTGTTCAGGACTTCCACGGTGCGGCCGCCGTAGGTCGTCATGACGTCGCCGGGGCGCTGGGCAGTACCCGAGGGCATGTTCTCGGCCAGGCACAGCCAGGCAGTGACTTTGAGGGGCAGCCCGAGTTCAGCGATCGCCAGCAGGGCGTTCAGGACGACGGCGGCGCCGCCCATGTCGCACTTCATGGTCTGCATGCCGGCGGCCGGCTTCAGGGACAGTCCGCCGGAATCAAAGGTGATGCCCTTGCCGACCAGCGCGAGCTTGGCCTTGGCACGCTGCGGCGCGTATTCCACCTTGACCATGCGCGGCGGACGGGAAGAACCCTTGCCTACACCGATCAGTCCGCCGAAGCCGTCGCGCTCAAGCTTCTTTTCGTCCATGACCGTGACCTTGACCTTCGCCGACAGCGGCTTGGCCAGGTCCTTGGCGGCGGAGGCGAAGGTTTCCGGATAGAGGTGGCTCGGAGGCTGGTTCACCAGGGTGCGGGTGGCGTTCACGGCCCGGCCCAGGATCCGGGCACGTTCCAGCGCCGGCTTCAGTGCCTTCTCCTCGGCGGCGGGAGTAACAACGATGATGCTGCGGACCGGTTCCTTGGGTGCGGTGGCCTTGTCCGTGCGGTGCTCGGTGTAGCTGTAGGCGCCGAACAGGGCGCCCTCGGCAACTGCGGCTGCGTCGGCCACGGTGGCGGCGGGCAGGGCCAGGGCCACCGATTCGGTGCCGGCCAGCTGGCGGACTGCGGATCCCGCAGCGCGGCGCAGGGCCTCTTCGCTCAGGGGAACCCCTGCGGTGACCTTGCCGACGCCGGCCAGGACAAGCATCTCTGCTTCGAGTTCGGGCAGTCCGGGCAGGCGGTGGACCTCGTCTGCGGCACCGGTGACTCCGAGGAGGGGCAGGGACGCGGCGAGGGCCGAAGCGGCCTTCGGGCTCAGCGGGCTTTCAACCAGAACGGGGCCGCCGGAGGTCTGGCCAATTCCCACTACCAGTGCCTGGGCCGGCACTTTCTGCACGTCCCGGGAGACCACCGACAGATTTGGCTCGTTCGTTTTGACCACGAAGTTTCATCCTTACGTTTGCACGAATTTGGTTGCTGGTGCCGCGTACTCCCGCGTCCCGCGTAATGCCGGAGCGGCTCCTCAGTACAGATCGTAGTCTCTTGCCGGCGCCGCAGCGGCCCGTGAAGCGGGAGTGCGCCCTCGGCGGACGGGAATGAAACGCAGGGACGGCGGCGTTTACCCTTGAGTAAACAGCGCACCCTGCGCCGCCCCAGCCGCGAGCGGAGATTTCCTCCGCAGCCTGAGCGGGGACACCACCGCAAACCTCGGGAGACCGAAGCACATGGAAGCACTGAAGGGGAAGACATGCTTGATCCGCTGACCCTGTTCAATCTGAATCCGGAGGTGGCTGACGACGCCGACCTGCACGGGTTGCAGCTTCTGATGGGCTTTACCGGCTTTGCCGAGGCCGGCCACGTCGTCTCCCAAATCCGCGACGAGCTGCTGGAAACGCTCGATCATGACCTGGTGGCGTCCTTCGACGTCGACCAGCTCATCGACTACCGCGCCCGCCGCCCCCAGATCGCCTTTGCAGAAGACCACCTGGCGGACTACGAGCCGCCGCTGCTTAACCTCTACCGGCTTTACGACGGCCTGGGCGAGCCCTTCCTCTTCCTGACCGGGTTCGAACCCGACGTGCAGTGGGAACGGTTCGCCGCCGCCGTCGTGCATCTGGCCAAGACCTTTGACGTGCAGCAGGTGAGCTGGATCCACTCGATCCCCATGCCCGTGCCGCACACCCGCCCGGTGGGCGTGACCGTCCACGGCAACCGGCCCGACCTCATGGCGGGCATCAGCTCCTGGCGGCCTAGCGCGCAGATCCAGGCAGCAGTGGGCCACATCCTGGAGCTGCGCCTGACGCAGGCAGGAGTCGACGTCGTCGGCCACGCCATGCACGTGCCGCACTATTTGGCGGAAGCGGAGTTCCCGCCTGCGGCGGTGGCGGGCCTGGAGTACCTGGGCGCGGCCGCGTCACTGGTGCTGCCCACCGACCGGCTGCGCGAAGCCGGACGCGACGTCGAACGCCAGATCGCCGAACAGGTGGAGGCCTCGGCGGAAGTCAAGGGCGTTGTGGCTACGCTGGAGAAGCGCTACGACGAATATACGGACAGCACCGTGCGCCGTTCCCTGCTCGTGAAGGACAACGACGAGCTTGCGGATGCGGAGGAACTCGGGGCTGCGGTCGAGGCATATTTGGCCAGCCCGCAGGCCGAGGAGGAATCCGAGGCGCTGTGGCCGGAGAATCATGAAAGCTTAACGGAGGACTCAGAAACTGGTGGGAACACTGACACGTCGGGACAGCCGGGCCGGGAGTCCGGAACGGCACCGCGGGACTACCCCAGGGACTAACGGCACGGAGGTGCTGCCGTGAACAGCACCCGCGCCTGGCTCGTCTGGGGCATCAGTGTCCTGGCCTATCTTGCCGCCGTAACCCAGCGGACGACTTTCGGTGTTGCCGGGCTGGAGGCCACCGAGCGGTTTGACGCCACTGCCTCCATCCTTTCGGTTTTTACCGTGGTGCAGCTGCTGGTGTACGCCGGACTGCAGATTCCCGTCGGCGTTCTCGTGGACAGGTTCGGCCCCCGCCTGCTGATTGCCGGCGGTGCCGCGCTGATGCTGGCCGGACAGCTGCAGCTGGCCACCGCCGACTCGGTGGGCGGCGGCATCCTTGGCCGTTCGCTGGTGGGTGCCGGTGACGCCCTGACCTTCATCAGCGTCCTTCGGCTGCTGCCGGCCTGGTTCGACGGCCGGCACATCCCCGTCCTGACCCAGTGGACCGGCATCATCGGCCAGCTGGGCCAGATTGCCAGCGCGGTTCCGTTCGCGTTTGTCCTGCATAAATTCGGCTGGAACACTGCCTTTGTATCCGCGGCGTCCCTCTCCGTCCTGACCCTCGTCCTCACCCTGCTTGTGGTGCGCAACCGTCCCCGCGGGGCTGAGGCGCCGCCGCTGCTGCCCCTTCGCCAAACCGCCACGTCGCTCGCCGAGGCCTTCCGGCAGCCCGGCACGAGGCTGGGCATGTGGACCCACTTCACCATCCAGTTCCCGGGGACCGTCTTTGTCATGATGTGGGGCTTCCCGTACCTGGTCAGTGCCGAAGGAGTGGAATCCTCCCGGGCATCGGCCCTGATGACCCTGTTTGTTGTGGTAGCGGTGGTATGCGGTCCGTGGCTGGGCTCCTGGGTGGGGCGCCACCCGCTGCGGCGGTCCACCATGGTGCTCCTGATCGCTGCCGCCATGGCCGGCGCCTGGCTCTCCGTACTGCTGTATCCGGGTCCGGCACCGCTGTGGCTGCTCGCGGTGCTGGTGGCCGTGCTGGCTGTCGGCGGACCCGGGTCCATGATCGGCTTTGATTTCGCCCGGACTTACAACCCGGGCCACCGGCTGGGCACTGCCACGGGCATTGTGAACATCGGCGGGTTCATCGCCTCGCTGGTTTCCATGTACCTGATCGGGGTGGTGCTGGATGTGCTGAACGCCTCCGGCTTTTCCGGGGGAGACCTGTATGCCCTGGATTCATTCCGGATTGCGCTTGCCGTCCAGTTCGCGGTGATGGCCCTGGGGGTCGCCGGTATCCTCCGGACCAGGTCCCGGGTCCGCGCTCGCATGGCCGAGAACGGACTCCGGCTGCCGCCGCTGAGGCAGGCCATTGCCCGGGAACGGCAGGCGAAGCAGGCTGCCCGCAGGTCCCGGCAGGGCGGGGGCGGTCCCGCCGGCGATGCCGGTGCCGCCGAGTCCGGCTCCGAGTAGCGTCCGCGGGCGGCAGCACCGGCTCGGTGCCGAGCTGCCGTGTCGATGATCTGCAGGATGGATTCTCCGGAAAAGCCCCTGATCTGCACGATGGATCGCCTCCGTACCCGGCGTCCACATTGTGCAGATGACGCCATCGAGTTGGTGAACTGATCCTTCGTGCAGTTATGCAGATACTCGTGCGGGTATGGGGCACGCCGTGGAGCAAATCCTTCGGATAGATGACCGGACTCTTCCTCCACGGCGGACAGCAGCACACCCATGCCGGGTTTGTGTCCACAGTTGCCCTGCGCCGGATGGCCGGGTTGCGGTGAGCGCGCGACTCTCGAGGCATGACGAACTCTCCCAGCGGCCGATACGCGCAGGATCCGTTTCCGGTCAGCGGACCGGTGGACATCCTCGCCTTCATACCCCACAGCCTCGGTTTTGTTCCGCACGAGTCCCTGGTGCTCATGACCATGGATTCCTCGAGGCTCGGCGCCACGCTGCGGCTTGATTTGCCGGCCCCAGCGGTTGATTACTCGGATTTCGCAGTCCGGGTCACGGAGCTGCTGCGTTCCGACGGATCCGCCAACGGCGTCCTGATGGCGATGTACACCCACCGCAAGTGGAAGAAACCGGGCTTTCCGCCCCATCGCAGACTCATCGATCAGCTCGGCCGGCACCTCTCCGAGGCAGGGCTTCCCATCCGCGACGGGTGGCTCGTGTCAGACAGTACCTGGCGGGAGTACTTTTGCACCGACAGCGCCTGTTGCCCCTGGCCGGGCCACTCGCTGGGCCAGATCACCGACAGTACCCTCAGTGCCGAAATGGTCTTCCAGGGCAGCGCCTACGCGCGTTCCCTGGAAGAAGCCGTCGGCTGTGACCTGCCGCGGGAGTGGGCAAGCGCCGAAGATGCTGCACGGCACCGGACGCTGTACACCCGGCGGCTCACGGGGCGCTGGTGCCGGCGTTCCCAGTTTGCCTGCACCCTCGCATTCTGGGAGGCGTTGTGGAACGGGGCTGCGCCGGAGGAGCCGGGCGGGTCTGAGCGGCCCCCGGCGGGGAAGGGCTGCCCGCAGCTGCGCACGGACCCCGAGGCGGCCGGTTTCCTACTGGCCAGCCTGCATGCCCGGCCGGTGCGCGACACCCTCTTGGTAATGGCCGCTCTGGGCAGCGGCGCCGCTCTGGACGGGGCCGAGGCCTGCGGGCTGCTGTCAGACCAGGAGGGAGCACCGTTGCTGCCGCCAAACAGCGGACAGGCGCACGCCTGGCCGGCACCGGATGGGGGGTCGCCGGACTACGGTCCCGGAACGGCCGCGGACCCCGGCCGACGAGCAGTCCCCGCTGCGGTACCCGGAACGGCATCGGAGCCCGGCCCGCGGACGGTCCCGACACCGGGACCCGGGAGGGGCGGCGGGCTGCGAAGGAATGCTCCATCCGATCCGGGGCAGGATTTCCGTGACGTGCTGGTCGGTGCATATGCAGGAGTTCCGGACTGGGCCGGAATGGATGCGGCGTTTGCGGTCTTCAGTGAACTGCTTGCGGCCGCTTCAGGGGGCGGTACGGATGGAGCGCACGTCGACCGTGAAGCCGCCGCCGCCCTGCTCAGCCTCTTGGCGTGGGTCGAATGGGCTCGGGGGAGGGGGTCCCGGGCCCGGGTCTACCTGTCCCGGTGTCTGGAGGGTTATCCGGGGTACCGGTTGGCGGAACTGCTCGACGAGCTCCTGGCCACCGGCATGTTTCCGGTCTGGGCCCGAAACGCTGAAACCGCCTGGCGCTCAGCACCGGAACAGAACCCGGGCACCGCCCGGGCCTAGGTTCCACTGCGCCGGGCTTTCGCCGTTTATCGCCATACGCAGGTCGTTGCGGCGTCAGACGGCCCCTGATCGGGACCCCGGAGGGCAGGGCCGGCCGTGCCGACGGCGGGAGAACGCGGAGGAAACCGGCAGGTTCGGCCGCGGTATCGGCCCGGGCAGTGATGGCGGCTGCAGGAAATCATGAGACAATGGGAACCGAGACCCGGTCGGGTTCGTGTATCAAGTGTCGCTTTTGGGCCTTTTGCCGTTTGTGCAGAGGGAACAGAAACCGCCGCACGTGTGTTCCATTAAGAGCACCGCGTGGATGGGATCGCTTGAAATCAAGCACGGACTTGACAGGGTCATAGTGGTGTTGCCCCCAATGGCGATTCCACAGCCCGCCGTATGAAAGGTTTTCTGTGTCGCCGAGAAAGACAACTGCAGTCGAAGAGACTGACACTGCAAGCAAGCGCACTGCCGCAGACGAAGCTTCGGCTCCGATGGAACCCGCTGCCGGCGAAAAGACCGCGGTGAAGACAGTCCGCAAGCCTGCAGTGCGGAAGCCTGCCGCAGCTAAGTCAGGTACCACTGCAGCCGGCCGCAAAACCGCCGCCAAGACAGCCAAGTCGGCAAAGGCCGCCGCAGCCGCCGAAGAGGATGAGCAGCAGACAGACTCCGAGCCCGCTGAGCCGGACCTCGATGCCGCGGACGCACCCGAGGCCGCGCCGACCGGTTCAGGATTTGTGTACTCCGATGCCGACGACGACGACGCCCCTGCTCAGCAGGTCGTCTCCGCCGGTGCCACCGCAGATCCGGTCAAGGACTACCTGAAGCAGATCGGTAAGGTTGCCCTGCTGAACGCAGAGCAGGAAGTCGATCTGGCTCTGCGCATCGAAGCCGGGCTCTTTGCCGAAGAGAAGCTCGCAGCCGATCCGGATATGGACCCCAAGCTCAAGCGCGAGCTGGAGTTCATCGTCCATGACGGCAAGCGTGCCAAGAACCACCTGCTGGAGGCCAACCTCCGGCTCGTGGTCTCACTGGCCAAGCGTTACACCGGTCGCGGCATGCTTTTCCTGGACCTCATCCAGGAAGGAAACCTGGGCCTGATCCGTGCCGTCGAGAAGTTCGACTACACCAAGGGCTTCAAGTTCTCCACCTATGCCACCTGGTGGATCCGCCAGGCCATCACCCGCGCCATGGCTGACCAGGCCCGCACCATCCGCATTCCGGTGCACATGGTCGAGGTCATCAACAAGCTGGCCCGCGTCCAGCGCCAGATGCTGCAGGACCTGGGCCGCGAGCCCGCCCCTGAAGAGCTGGCCCTGGAACTGGATATGACCCCTGAAAAGGTCGTGGAAGTGCAGAAGTACGGCCGCGAGCCGATCTCCCTGCATACTCCGCTGGGTGAAGACGGAGATTCCGAGTTCGGTGACCTCATTGAGGACTCCGAGGCTGTTGTTCCGGCTGACGCCGTGAGCTTCACACTGCTGCAGGAGCAGCTGCACTCGGTGCTGGACACCCTCTCCGAGCGTGAAGCCGGTGTTGTGGCCATGCGCTTCGGCCTGACCGACGGCCAGCCCAAGACGCTGGATGAGATCGGAAAGGTTTACGGGGTTACCCGTGAGCGGATCCGTCAGATCGAATCCAAGACCATGTCCAAGCTGCGCCACCCGTCCCGCTCCCAGGTCCTGCGCGACTACCTGGACTAAGCGATTCGGGTCCGCCCGCGCAGTGGTTTTGCACCGCCGCAGCAGGCAGCCTCAACGCCTCCGATCCGCAGAAGCGGGTCGGAGGCGTTTTGCGTTTCCGCGCCATTCCACTACAAGGCCGCAAAAACACGGCGGCACCCATGAAAAAGGCTCCTCCCGCCGGGGAGGAGCCTTTTGCAAGGTGTGTGGAGCCCGGATAACCGGGCCGCCGCTGGCGCGGCGCTAGTCTGCCGGGACTGCTGCGGCCTTGGCCGTCAGGCGGGAAGTCTCGTCCTGCCATTCCGAAGTCAGGGGGCGGAGGTTTGCCTCCACCGCCCGTGCGTGGTGGCCGCAGAAGAGCAGCTCCCCACCCGAGGATTCCAGTACCGCACGTACGTACGCCTGCGCGCCGCAGCGGTCGCAGCGGTCAAGTGTGTTCAGTTCACGAGTAGCTACTGCTGCTGTCATGAAAGCCTCCTAAGGGTGTTGATACTTCATATAACCATCTTTGTGCCCCCAGTCTTCGCAGCCGGGGGCCCCTTTCGCTCTGCGCGTACCAACCGGGCGTTCTGTTGTGAGGTAGTTCACCGGTGCTGAGTCGCTGGCGGGCAGTGTCACCGGTGGGCCTTAACCTTGGAAGTAGCCCGGTTCCGTCCGGGCTGCAGCCGGTCCGCGATCTGCCGACCGAATCTGCCGACAAACGGTCCCAGGCCTGAGGAGTTTCAAACACGTGGCGCCCCGAAACACTGAGTACAACGCCCGCCACCTTTCCGTACTGGAAGGGCTCGAAGCCGTGCGCAAGCGCCCGGGCATGTATATCGGCTCCACAGACTCCCGCGGGCTCATGCACTGCCTGTGGGAGATCATCGACAACTCCGTCGACGAGGCATTGGCCGGATACGGCCAGAGCATCAAAATCATCCTGCATCCGGACGGCTCGGTGGAAATCCACGACGACGGCCGCGGCATCCCGGTGGACATCGAACCGAAAACCGGGCTCTCCGGGGTCGAAGTGGTCTTCACCAAACTTCACGCCGGCGGCAAGTTCGGCGGCGGCTCCTACGCCGCCTCAGGCGGACTGCACGGCGTGGGCGCCTCCGTGGTCAACGCCCTGTCCTCGCGCCTGGACGTGCAGGTGGACCGCGCGGGCAAGACCTACCAGATGAATTTCCGGCGCGGCGAGCCGGGACACTTCGCGGACACGGGCAGGTCGCCGAACCCCGAAGCGAAGTTTTCGCCCTTCCTGGACAGCTCCCGGCTGGAGGTGGTCGGCAAGGCCAAGCGCGGAGTGACCGGAACCCGGATCCGCTACTGGGCGGACCGGCAGATCTTCACCCCGGACGCGAAGTTCTCCTACACCGAGTTGCAGGCCCGCGCCCGCCAGACCTCCTTCCTGGTTCCCGGCCTGCGGATCACCCTGCGCGATGAGCGTCGGCTCCCGGGCACTCCCGGCGAGGCCGGACCCATCGAAGAGGTATTCCAGCACGACGGCGGCATTACCGAGTTCGTTGACTTCCTGGCCGCAGACGCTCCCGTCACTGATATCTGGCGGCTGCAGGGCAGCGGAAAGTTCAAGGAATCCGTGCCCGTGCTCGATGATTCCGGACACAGCAAGATCGCCGAAGTGGAGCGCGAATGCGAGGTGGACATTGCCCTGCGCTGGGGCATCGGATACGAAACGAACATCCGGAGCTTCGTCAACATCATTTCCACCCCCAAGGGCGGCACCCACCAGGCCGGGTTTGAACAGGCCCTGCTGAAGACGTTCCGCAAGGTCATCGAGGCCAACGCCCGCAAGCTCAAGGCCGGCAACGACAAGATCGAAAAGGACGACGTTTTCGCCGGCCTCACGGCCGTCCTGACCGTCCGCCTTGCCGAACCCCAGTTTGAGGGCCAGACAAAGGAGATCCTGGGCACCTCGGCCGTCCGGGCAATCGTGGCCAAGGTGGTGGACAAGGAGATCACCGCACGGCTGAACTCCACCGCCCGCGGCGACAAGGCCCAGTCCGCGCTGCTGCTGGAGAAAGTCGTCTCGGAGATGAAATCGCGCATCTCCGCCCGCCAGCACAAGGAGACCCAGCGCCGCAAGAACGCGCTGGAGACGTCCTCCATGCCGGCCAAGCTGGCGGACTGCCGGATCGATGACAGCGAACGCTCCGAACTGTTCATCGTTGAGGGTGACAGTGCGCTCGGCACCGCCAAACTGGCACGCTCCTCGGACTACCAGGCGCTGCTGCCGATCCGCGGCAAGATCCTGAACGTGCAGAAGGCCTCGGTGGCGGACATGCTGTCCAACGCCGAATGTGCCGCACTGATCCAAGTGGTCGGCGCCGGCTCCGGACGCAGTTTCCAGCTCGACGCCGCTCGCTACGGCAAGGTGATTTTCATGACCGACGCCGACGTCGACGGCGCCCACATCCGCACCCTGCTGCTCACGCTGTTCTTCCGGTACATGCGGCCGCTGGTCGAGGCCGGAAGGGTCTATGCGGCAGTTCCGCCGCTGCACCGGGTGGAGGTCATCCACCACGGGTCCAAGGCCAACGAGATGATTTACACCTACAGCGAGAAGGAGCTGCACGCCCTGCTGGCGAAGCTGCGCAAGGACGGGAAAAACTACAAGGAGCCCATCCAGCGGTACAAGGGCCTCGGTGAGATGGACGCCGACCAGCTGGCCGAGACCACTATGGATCCGCGGCACCGGACCCTGCGCCGGGTGCGCATCGACCAGGCGGCCGACGCCGAGCGTGCCTTTGAGCTCCTGATGGGCAGTGATGTTGCTCCGCGCAAGGACTTCATTGTCGCGGGAGCGGCCATGCTGGACCGGGACCGCATCGACGCCTAGACAGCCGGTCCTGCGCCCCGGGGCCGGTCGTCGAACGCCGAACACCCCGCGCCCCGGGCCGAGCGCCCCGGGGCCGGTCATAACGCCGAACACCGCGGCGGCGGCTAAAGGATGCCCGGTGCTATCAGCAGGGTCGTGGGAACAGCCAGCAGCAGTGCCGAGATGATGAGCACGGCGGTCCGCTGCCAGGCCGGCAGGGGCGGCAGCGGAGTGAGCAGGCGGCTCAGCCGCCGTACCGTGCCCAGCTGCTCCTGCTCGTCAGGGCCGGCCAGCAGGGAAGCGGAAGCGTCCTGCGCTTTTGCCGCGGTGCCCTGAAGGCCCCCTTCCGCGGGCTGTGCGCCGGTTCCCACGATGGCGACGGCGCGGATCAGGGTTTCGGGCTTCACCGTGCGCAGGGCCTCGTCGTCGGCAAGCATCTCAATGAGTTCGTTGACGGACTGCTGGGCCAGCTGCGAGGTCGGCAGCCAGGGAAGGGCGGCCCGCCAGGCAGCGAACGCCCACAGGAGCAGATGGTGGCGCTGGGACAGGTGCGCCTTCTCATGGATGAGGACGGCGGAGAGCTCTTCGTCCGAGAGCATCTCCAGCAGTCCGTCCGAGAGGACCGTGACGGAACGCGCCCCGCCGGGCAGGCAGTATGCCACCGGCGCGGGATGGTTGATGACCAGTGTGGCCGGCCGCGTGGCCGAGGGGGAACTCAGCAGAGTGAGCATGCCGCGGTGCCGTCGGCGGCCGCGGCGGATCCGGTAATAGGTCAGCAGCAGCGTGAAGACCAGGTGGATGCTCAGCAGCAGGGCGGCGCTCAGGGCGAAGACATGCACCAGTCCCAGGGTTGTGGCCGGGGACCGGTCCAGCAGGATATTCCAGAGTCCGTGCAGGGCCGAGACGAGGTTGTCGCCGATGGGCTCGAGACCCCACGTGAGCATCGACCCGATCATGGACAGGCCGCCGGCCAGTGCTATGGCCTGCCACAGCACCATGGCCGTGAAGGGGGACCGTGCGGGCCATTTGGCCCGGGACAGGGCAATGGGAACCGGCCACGCCAGCACGAGGGCCAGCGCAGCCAGGCAATATGAGGCCCAAAACACCGCGGCGGAGAGTAGCTGGGGCTACCGGGTCAGGCGCCGCCGAGCAGTCGCCGCAGGGTCTCGGCCTCGGTGACCGAAACGGAACCGATGAACCGGGCCAGCACGGCCTCCCGGTCGCTCACCGATCCGAGGACTTCATGCATCAGTTCGGCTGTGTGCTCTGCCTTGGTGGTGACGGCGCGGTAGCGGTGCGGGCGGATGTTCCGCTCCCGTTCCACCAGGCCCTTCTTCTCGAGGCGTGAGAGCACAGTGAGGATGGTGGTGACTGCCAGTCCCTTGCCGGTCCCCGTGCCTGCCTCCGGATTGGCCTGCGCCAGTTTTTCGCGCAGTTCGTTTGCGCTGGCCGCCTCCGGGGACTCCCACAGGAGATCCATTGTTGCCCGTTCCAGCTCGCCGAGGGTGGCCATCCGTGTCCCGTCCTTCACATCATGCAAATCAGTAGCCTCCGCTGTCCGCCGCGGTGCGCCGTGTGGCATTGCGACCGGGGTACGAAAGAGAGGTGTGGTGTGTCTAAATGTACAGGTTTTTCGCCGTTAGTTCTACATCACGTAGAAAACTTTTCGGAAGTGCTCTACGATCAGTTTTAGAAACGACTTCTACGCTCTGTAGAACTCTGGTCCGACTAAAGGAATCCTCCCTTGGAAGCACTCGACATTGCCCGCTGGCAGTTCGGCATCACCACGGTCTACCACTTCCTCATGGTGCCGCTGACTATCGGCCTGGGGCTGGTGGTCGCGACCCTCCAGACCATGTGGGTCCGGACGGGAAAAGACGAATACCTGCGGATGACAAAGTTCTGGGGCAAGCTGTTCCTGATCAACTTCATCATGGGCGTGGCCACCGGCCTCGTGCAGGAATTCCAGTTCGGCATGGCCTGGAGCGAATACAGCCGTTTTGTCGGTGACGTCTTTGGTGCACCGCTGGCGCTGGAAGCACTCCTGGCCTTCTTCACTGAATCCGTCTTCCTGGGCCTGTGGATCTTCGGCTGGGACCGCCTGCCGAAGAAAATCCACCTGGCCTCAATCTGGATCGCGACGCTGGCTTCGGTGCTGTCGGCCTACTTCATCCTGGCCGCCAACTCCTGGATGCAGCACCCCGTCGGCGTGGAAATGGTCGACGGCCGGCCGGTCCTGAATGACATTTGGGCCGTGCTGACCAACAACACGCTGCTGGTGGCCTTCCCGCACCAGATCACCGCGGCCCTCTCCGTCGCCGGCGGATTCCTGCTGGGCATCGCCTGGTTCCACCTCTGGAAGCGGCGCCGGGACGGCATCGACACCGTCAATGACGACGGCACCGTCACCGTTGGCTCCCGTCCGGAAACCGGCCGCGACAAGACCGACTACAGCGTGTGGATCAAGTCGCTGCGGATCGGCGCCGTCGTCGCCATGGTTTCCTTCGCCGGCACGGCCCTGACCGGTGACCTGCAGGGCAAGCTCATGTTCGAGCAGCAGCCCATGAAGATGGCGGCTGCCGAGGCAGCCTGCCACGACGGCACCTCCTTCTCCGTCCTTTCCATCGGCGACGTCGGAGCCAAGAACTGCGACGACGTCACCGCGGTCATCGAGGTTCCCGGGATGCTGTCCTTCCTGGCGAACGGTAATTTCGACACCGAGGTCAAGGGCGTCAACACACTGATCCCGGAGTACCAGGAAGCGTACGGCACGCACATTCCGGACGATCCCAAGTACGGCGAGCAGGCCGGCACCGAAATCGACTACCTGCCCGTCATGTCAGTGACCTACTGGGGCTTCCGCCTCATGATCGGCTTCGGCGGCATTGCCGCGGCCGCGGCGGCGGCAGCACTGTGGGTGACCCGCAAGGGGACCGTTCCGCAGTCCAAGTGGCTCATGCGCCTGGCCGTGTTCGGCATCCTTGCTCCCTTCGGCGCCAACAGTGCCGGATGGATCTTCACCGAGATGGGTCGCCAGCCGTTTGTCGTGGCACCCAACCCGAGCTTCACCGGCATCGACCAGGTGTTTATGTTCACCGCTGCGGCAGTGTCTCCGGGGGTTTCACGGGCGGAGCTGCTGTTCTCGCTTGCGGCCTTTGTCCTGGTCTACCTGTCACTGCTGATCGTGGAAGTGAAGCTGCTGTTCAAGTTCACCCGCGGCGGAGTTCCGGCCGCGATGCCCGAACTCCTGCACGGCGACGGGCACGACGGCGGTTCCTCCGGCGGCCTCGATTCCGCCGGCGGTGACGACGGAACCGGCAGCGACGGCTCCAACGGCGACGGCTCCGGCGGCGGCAAGACCAAGCAGCCCGACGACGTCCTTGGCTTTGCCTACTAACCTCAGCTTTGCCCACTCAGCAGTCTGGAGCACAGAAGTGATTTCGCTACCCACCCTTTGGTTCATCGTCCTGGCCTTCCTCTGGACCGGATACCTCTTTCTGGAAGGATTCGACCTCGGCGTCGGCATGCTCATGAAGCTCATGGGCCGCAGCGAGAAGGACCGCCGGGTCATGCTCAACACCATCGGCCCGGTGTGGGACGGCAATGAAGTGTGGCTCATCACTGCCGGCGCCATGACCTTTGCCACCTTCCCGCTGTGGTACGCGGCGCTGTTCTCGGCCCTGTACATTCCGCTGGTGTTTGTCCTGCTCGGCCTGATCTTCCGGGCCGTGTCGATCGAATACCGCGGCAAGCACAACGACGACCGCTGGCGCAGCCGCTGGGACTGGGGCATGGCGCTGGGATCCTTCATCTCGGCCTTCGGGGTCGGTGCCGCCCTGGCACTGACCACCACCGGCCTGCCGCTGAACGAAAACGGCGACCGGGTGGGCGGGGCCTTTGCCTGGTTCAACGGATACGCAGTCCTGGGCGGGCTCGCCGTCGTTGCCTTCTGCCTGGTCCACGCCTGCGTGTTCCTGGCGCTGAAGACCCGCGGCGACATTGAGGTGCGGGCCCGCCGCGCCGTCGTCCGCTGGCTGCCGCTGGGTGTGCTGCCCATGGCCGCCTGGGCCATTGTGGTGCAGCAGCAGTACGGCAAGGCTCTGACCCTGATTCCGCTGGTGATTGCCGTGGTTGCCGCCGTGCTCTCCTGGACCATGGCGCGCCGGGGCAGGGACGGCTGGAGCTTCACCTACATGGGCCTGTTCCTGGTCGCCGGAGTCTTCACGATTTTCGCTGCGCTGTACCCGAATGTCCTGCCCTCCACGCTGAACCCGGCCTGGAGCCTCACCGTGGAGAACGCGTCATCCTCCGACTACACCCTGACCGTCATTTCCTGGGTCTCCCTCTTCGGCCTGCCCCTGGTGGTGCTCTACCAGGGCTGGACCTACTGGGTGTTCCGCAAGCGCATTACCGCTGAATCCATCCCCGCCGCCCACACGGTGAATGCCCAATGAAACCGGTGCTTCCCGTCAGCGCCGCCAGCCGGCGCGCGCTGTATCTGCTGGGCCTGCTGGCCGCCGTCAAGGCCGCCGGTTTGGTGCTGCTGGCCACCGGGGTTGCTGCCGGCGTTGCCGGGCTGGCCACCGGCGGGCCGGACTGGCGCTGGGTGCTGGCCAACGGCATTGCCGGTGCCGTCCTGCGCTCCGTGGCGGTCTGGGGAACCGAAACCGTCTCCCAGCGCGCCGCCGCGGGCGTCAAGGAGGAGCTGCGCGCTTCGCTGACCTCCCGGGTGCTCGACGACGGCGGGAGCGCCCCGGGCATGGGCAGCGGCGCCCTGAGCGTACTGATCACCCGCGGGCTGGACGGCCTGGACAACTACTACGCGAAGTACCTGCCCGCCCTGGTGACGTGCGCCGTCGTACCCCTGCTGGTGGGACTGCGCATCCTGTCCGCCGACTGGCTGAGCGCGCTGATCGTGGTCCTGACCGTGCCGCTGATTCCGGTGTTCATGATCCTGATCGGGCTGCACACCGGAGACAAGACCGCGGCCGCCGTCGACGCCCTGAACCGGCTCTCGGACAACATGCTCGAGCTCGCCAAGGGCCTGCCGGTTCTTGTCGGCCTTGGCCGCGCCCGTGCCCAGACCCGTGCGCTGCGTGATGTCGCGGACAACTACCGCACCCGCACCCTGGAAACCCTGCGCGTGGCCTTCCTGTCCTCCCTGGCGCTGGAACTGATTGCCACCATTTCCGTGGCGCTGGTTGCCGTGGTGATCGGCGTGCGCCTGGTGAACGGGTCCATGTCCCTGGAACTGGGCCTGCTGGCCCTGATCCTGGCGCCCGAGTGCTACCAGCCGCTGCGGGACCTGGGCACAGCCCACCACGCCAGCGAAGACGGGCTCGAAGCGCTCAAACGCACCAACTCGGTCCTGGACGCCCCCGCTGCCGTACCCCTGGTTCCCGCCAACGCCCCGCACTGGGAAGGCAGCGCAGAGTTTCCGGCCGGAACCGGACTGACCGTCTCGGGGCTGACCATACGCTATGCCGGACGCCCCGCACCGGCCGTCAGCAACCTCAGCTTTTCCGTGCCCGCCGGCAGTATCGCCGCGCTGACCGGCGCCAGCGGCACGGGCAAAACCTCAGTGCTGGAGGCGCTCGCCGGGCTCCGCCGCAGCGGCGGGGACACCACCCTCGAAGGTTCCGTCAGCGGCGTCGAGCGGGCCGGCATTGCCTGGATTCCCCAGCACCCCGTGCTCGTGGAAGAGACCGCCGCAGCAGAGATCGCGCTGTACTCCGGGCTGGGAAACGGAGCGGAAGGCCGCCGGGCAGCGGTTGATGCGCTGGCCGCGATCGATTCCCTGCATTTGCTGGAGGCCCGCACCGCTGACCTGAGTCCCGGTGAACAGCGCCGCGTCGCCGTTGCCCGCGCCCTGGCCCGCGTTGCGTCCCAGCCGCAGGTGCGCATCCTGCTCGCCGATGAACCCACGGCCCACTTGGATAGCCGCAGCGCCGCCGCCGTTATCCGTGCGCTGGAGAGCCTGCGGGGTTCGGTGACCGTCCTGCTGGTGGCTCATGACCGGGCGGCGGCGTCCATCGCCGACCGCTTGATTCCGGTGGGCACCGACGCCTTCGACGGGCCGGACCTTTCCGGGACACTTCCGGCTGAAACCGGCGCTGGAACCGGCGCCCCGCTGGATGCCGCCCCGGGCTCCCCGGCTGCCGCACCGGACGCTTCCGCGGTGCTCGCCCCCGCGCCCGCAGCTGCCCGCTGGCAGGAGGAGCTTGACGAAACCGGCACGCACCCGGTGCACCAGCCGCTCTGGAAGAACCTGATGGTTCTGCGCCCGTGGAGCCGGCAGTTCCTTCTGGCCCTGCTCCTGGGCACCGGAGCCACGCTCTTTGCCGTGGCCCTGACCTCGCTGTCCGGCTGGCTGATTGTGCGCGCATTCGAGCAGCCGCCGATCCTGCTGCTGCTCACCGCAATTGTGGGGGTCCGGTTCTTCGGCATTGGCCGGTCTATCCTGCGCTACCTGGAGCGGCTGCAGCTGCATGACGCTGTCTTCCGCGCCACCAACTCCATCCGGATCCGGCTCTGGAACGGACTGCTGCAGCGCCCCGAGGGGTGGCGCCGGCTGGCCCGCGGGGGCGGCGCCCTGGAGCGCCTGGTCGGGGACGTTGATGAACTGCGCGACATTGCTCCGCGCGTCGTGTTTGCCCCGCTGACCGGGTTCTTCACGGCTGTTGCCGCGTGCATCGCGACCGGCCTGCTGCTGCCGGAGGCGCTTCCTGCGCAGATTGCCATCTGCGTGGTCGGTCTGGTCATTGCTCCCCTTTTGGCCCACGGTGCTGATGCCGCGGCACGCGCGGCAACCGTGCGGCTGCAGTCCCGGTCCATGTCGGCCATGGCGCGGCTGCTCTCCGCAGCCCCGGACCTGGCGGCCAACAGCAGCGCACCCGAGGTCTTTGCCCGGCAGCAGGAACTGGACGCCCGCGCCTCCGCCGCCGTCCGGCGCAGCGCCTGGGCGCAGGGGTTCGCCAATGCCCTGACCGCACTGGCCTGCTCGCTCGGCGCGCTGTACATGCTGACCCTGGCGGAGTCCGTGCCGGCCACCGTGTCCGCCGTCGTTGTCCTGATGCAGCTGGCGCTCATTGAAGCGTTCATTGCCGTCAACGGATCCGTCCAGCAGTTCACTGCCTGGCGGACGCTGGGCGACAAGGTGCTGCCCGATCTGGGGACCGACGACGTCGAGCCGCTCGAAGCGCCTGACGCGGAAGGCCGCGCCGAAACGGGCAACCTCGGCGAAGCGAAGCCCGCGGCCTCCGGCGTCCGGGCCGTGGAATCCGTCCAACTGCGCGGCGTCAGCTACAGCTATCCCGGCCAGGGCCGCCCGGTCTTCAAGGACCTGAACCTTGACCTGTACCCGGACAGCTGGCTGGCCGTAACCGGGCGTTCGGGCAGCGGAAAATCCACGCTGCTGGGCGTCCTGCTCGGCTTCCTGGTTCCGCAGGAGGGAACTTTCTTGATCAACGGGACTCCTGCCGCCGACCTCCCGCCGGCGGCCCGGCGGATGGCCTGGTGCCCGCAGGAAGCGCATCTGTTCGACTCCACGCTGCGCGGCAACCTGCTGCTGGCCCGCGACCGCGGGCAGGCGCCGAGTGACGCTGAAATGGCAGCAGCCCTTGACGCCGTCGGGCTGGGCCCGTTCCTTGCCGGACTTCCGGACGGTCTGGATACCCGCGTGGGCGGCGGCGGGCACTTCCTCTCCGGCGGACAGCGCCAGCGCCTCGCCGTTGCGCGCGCCCTCCTGACCGAGGCCGACGTCGTGCTGCTGGACGAGCCCACCGCGCACCTTGATGCGGAGGCGGGGGAGCAGCTGATGGCTGACCTCGCCGCCGGGCTGCGGGGCAAATCCGTTGTTGTCGTGACCCATAATCCGGCCGATGCTGCGTGGTGTGAACGGACCCTGGCCCTGGACGGGGCGGTATGTGCCGCGTCACAGGGTTAGGAAGCTCCCGGGGAGAGTGTCTTAAGCTGGGAAAATGACTACCGCGCCTCCTGAAATCCCAGCCCCCACCACCGGCCTTCGCTGGCGGGCCATTACGGCCGAGGATGTCGACAGCTGGCTCGAGCTGATCCGGCGCATTGCCGCCGCGGACAAGCCGGGCTATGTCGAGCAGCGCGCCGACCTGGAACACGTTCTCTCCGCGAGCGGCGACAATCCGGCCCGTGACACCCTGCTGGGCCTGGACCGCGACGGCGTTCCGCGTGCCTACGGATATCTGGTCCGGACCGAAGGGTCGGACAAGATCCACGGGGCCGGGGGAGTGGACCCGCAGTGGCGCAGGCGCGGCATCGGCACCGCCCTGCTGCGCTGGCAGCAGCAGCGTGCCCGCGAGCGGCTGCTGGAATCAGGGCACGAAAAGGGCCTGCTGCGGTTCATGGCGGAGGAAGACAACGCCTCGCACGTCGCACTGTTCCACGCGGCAGGGGCCAAGGTGGTGCGCTACTTCACCGAGATGACCCGGCCGCTGGATGCAGGCATTCCCGATGCTCCCCTCCCGGAGGGGCTGGAATACGTCACCTTCAACGAGGAGATTTCCGAGGCCCTGCGGCAGGCGCACAACGAGGCGTTCCAGGACCACTGGGGCAGTGAAGAGCGCGACACCGAACGGTGGCAGCACAACGTCGAACATCCGCACTTCCGTGCGGACTGGACCTTCGCGGTAATGGATACCGCCGCCGGGGAGATCGCCGGTTACAACATCGCCTCCTTTGACCCGGAGGGAAAGAACCGCCACGGCTACACCGAGGGGTATACCGAACTGCTCGGCGTGCGGCGGAACTGGCGCGGGATGGGCCTGGCACCGGCCATGCTCGGTGAAGCCATGCGCCGGTACAAGGCATCCGGAATGGAACGCGCCGGGCTCGGCGTGGACACGGAAAACCCGTCGGGCGCACTGGGCCTGTACGAGCGCCTCGGCTACGTGCCGACCTACCGCGAGGTCGTTTTCGACCTGCAGGTGCTGCCGTAGCCTTAGTGCGTTTGCTCCCCGCCGGCCGCAGGCAGGACCCAGATCGACTGCGCGGCGGGGAGCCCCAGTTCCAGGCGTTCGCCTGAGGCTGCCAGCGTGAGCGTGCCAGCATAGGCCTGGCGCTGCAGCACCTGCACCTGCACATCCAGGTGCAGTCCCAAATTGGCCAGGTAGCGCAGCAGCTCCGGATCAGTGTCCGAGACCCGGGCAATGGTTGCGGCCGTTCCGGCGTCGCAGGCGCTCAGCCGCACGGCGGCCAGGGGCGGAAAGCTGCCGTCGCGGGAGGGAATGGGATCCCCGTGCGGGTCCCGCACCGGGTAGCCCAGACGCCGGTCGAGCGCGTTGACCATCTTGTCGGAAACCGCGTGCTCCAGATGTTCGGCCTCGTCGTGGACTTCGTCCCAGCCGTAATCCAGGTACTCCACAAGGAACGTCTCAATGAGCCGGTGCCGGCGCACCATGGCCACTGCCTCGCGGGTCCCGGCTTCGGTCAGGGTGATCGAGCCGTAGCGTGCATGCGTCAGCAGCCCCTGCGCCGTCAGCTTTTTGACCGCCTCGGAGACCGACGACGGCGAATTGCCCACGTGCGCGGACAGGGCAGAAACCGTGACCGGTGCATCGGTCCATTCCTGGGCGGTCCAAATGACCTTGAGATAGTCCTCGGATGCGGCTGAAAGCTGATTGGTACCCACCCCTCAAGACTACGTGAAGCCGGTTGCGCGGGTTGCCCTGACGCCGGTCCAGCGGTGCGCGCCCTTGTGCAGGGGGGGTGCCCGTGTCTAGGTGCGCAGGGTCCAGCTGCCGTCCTGTGCCGAGCGGTGCCATTCCTGCCGCGGCCCGCCGGTCTCCCGGACGGCGTCGGTGAGCCAGATGGTCTCGTCCGGATCCCAGCCGGCAATCACCGATGCCGTCGCGTCGTCGATCATCAGCGCCCGGCCGGCATTGCCCAGATAACCCCGGACAGTCAGATGGACTGCGTCCCACTCCCCGGCCACCTGTTCCCAGTCCGGGATCACCCACCGGCCGTCGCGGCCGGTGGTCTGGAACCAGTCATGGCGCCGCGAGGCAGTTACATCGAGCGGGAACCTGCAGCAGAGTGCTTTCCAGTCGGTCTCCGTGTTGATCTCCAGGGTCCTGCCTGCTCCCAGAAGGGGAATGGCGGTTGCCTTCTGCCAGCCCAGGGCGTCCTCAACGAGGTTGAGGCCTGCCGGAATCCGTCCCACACTGCGGAGAAGCCCGGTCGGGATGGACCACCAGGAACCGGACACGTTCGCGTCCAGGCCGTACGCCGCCTCCGCCGCCCGCCGCTCCTCCGCGCGTATGCCGCGTCCCCAGTCCGCCAGTCTTTGCCGGGGGTCCTGTCCCAGCGGAGGCGGGGCGTCCGGGTTCTGCCAGTCCACCGCCCACTGCCGGGGCAGGCGGGGTTGCGCACCCGGACTCATGGCCCGCGTTTCCATGACCAGCGCTGCCAGAGGAACGAGTGCCTCGCGGATGACCGGCAGTGCCGCCAGCACGTCCTCGCCCTCCGGCGGCTGCCAGTACCTGGCGCTGTTCACTGCGGTTTCGAACGCGCGCCATACCAGTCCGTCGTCCACACCCGGGGGATTCAGGGCCGCCAGAACAGCCGCCAGTTCTTCGGGGGAAACAGGGCCTGAGCAGCTGCCGTCATCACCGCCGCTGCCGCTGTCGCCGGGCACCATCAGGCCGAAGAGGACACGGCTCGTTCCTTTTCCGGGGTCAAGCTCATAGCCCAGATCGAACACGGCGCTTCTCACCGCAGGGTCCAGTTCTTCCGCCAATTCCAGACACAGGCGGCGTCCCCGGGGCCCTGCAAGCAGAAAATCCGCGTCGTCGCTCATCGGATCATCGTTGCACACGCCGGTTTGGAAGCCCCGACCATACCCCCAGGGGGTACTTGACGATATACCCCGAGGGGGTATATGTTGGTTCCAAGTTGACCATGAGGAGCGAGATATGACCCAGATTCAGGAACACGGCACCGCACCCGCGGAGGACTCCTCCCTGCAGGGGAATGCCGCGAAGGAGCACACCGGCGCGCATGGCTATGCCACGGACAAGGATGCCTACCTCAAGCGGCTGCGGCGGATCGAGGGCCAGGTCCGCGGAATCGCACGCATGGTCGAGGACGACAAATACTGCATCGACATCCTGACCCAGGTGGCGGCCATCAACAAGGCACTGCATGCCGTCAGCCTCGGCCTCGTGCAGGACCACATGTCCCACTGCATAGTGGATGCGGCACGGGAAGCGGATGCCACCGGCAATCCGGACCTGGTGCAGGCCAAAGTCCAGGAAGCCACTGACGCCATCGGACGCCTCCTGCGCTAGCAGGCACGCCCGCAGTCACTGCGGCGGCAACGTCAACACATCAACCAGGCCGAAACGCCGACCACTAAACACCCAACAAGGAGAAACCCGTGGAAACCACACTCAACATTTCCGGCATGACCTGCGGCCACTGCGTCGCATCCGTCACCGAGGAACTTGAGGCCCTTGACGGCGTCGAGTCAGTCAGCGTCGACCTGAACGCAGGCGGGGTCTCGACCGCCGTCGTCACCTCCAGCCGCACCCTTACCTCCGCCGAACTGGGCGAAGCCGTGGCCGAGGCGGGCTACCTCGTGGTGGAAGCCTCAGCCTAACCGCCGGTGCCGCACCGGCACCGCACCGCAATTTCCGGAAGGACAGCAGTTATGAGTACCGAAGATCTGCTTCAGCAGCCGCAGCAGCGCGTCGTCAACCTGAAAATTGAGGGGATGACGTGTGCCTCCTGCGTCGGCCGGGTGGAACGCAAACTCGGCAAGCTGGACGGTGTGGAGGCTACCGTCAACCTCCCGCTGGAATCTGCACAGGTGACGGTGCCCGAGGGGATGTCCGACGAGCAGATCCTGCAGACGGTCGATTCCGCCGGCTACAAGGCGCACGTGGTGCGCCCGGCGGGAGCGACCCGCCTCCGCCCCGCGCACGACGAGCATGCCGGCGGCCGGGAGCACGACGGCGGCCAGGCAGACGGCATGCACGGCGAGGACCATCTGGCCCATGGCGGAACGGGCTCAGACCACGGTGACGGCGAAGACCACATGTCGCACGGCGGAACCGCCGCAAGCCTGCGTCCCCGGCTGATCCTGGCCGCTGTCCTGACTGTTCCGGTGTTCTTCGTCTCCATGATTCCTGCCCTGCAGTTCAGCAACTGGGGCTGGTTTGCCGCTTTGCTGTCGCTGCCGGTCGTCACCTGGTCCGCGTGGCCGTTCCACCGGGCCGCGGCCATCAACGCCCGCCATCTGGCGTCAACGATGGACACCCTGGTGTCCATCGGTGTGATCGCTTCCTATCTGTTCTCGCTGGTGACGCTGGCCGCGGATCCGTCGCTGACGGCCCATGCGGGAATGGCGGACATGGGCGGGACGGCTGAAGCCGGCCATGCCAACCTCTACTTCGAGGTGGCCGCGGTTGTGGTCACCTTCCTGCTCCTGGGCCGCTATCTGGAGGCCAATGCCAAAGCCCGCGCGGGGGACGCGCTGAAGGCGCTGCTCAGCCTGGGCGCCAAGGACGCCACAGTGCTGCGGAACGGCTCCGAAGTCCGGGTGCCGGCCGATCAGCTGCAGGTCGGGGACATGATCGTGGTCCGGCCCGGCGAGAAGATCGCGGCCGACGGCGTCGTCACCGACGGGCGTTCCGCCGTCGACGCTTCCCTGATCACCGGTGAATCCGTACCGGTGGAAGTTGGGCCCGGCGACGCCGTTACCGGCGCCACCGTCAACACCTCGGGCCGGCTGCTGGTCCGGGCCACGCGGGTCGGCAGCGAAACCACCCTGGCCCAGATGGGCCGGATGGTCAGCGCCGCGCAGACCGGCAAGGCGCCGATTGCCCGGCTGGCGGACCGCATCAGCGCAGTCTTCGTCCCCATCGTCCTGGGCATTGCGGTGCTGACCTTCGTCCTGTGGATGGTCTTCACCGGCGACGTGCAGGGCGCCTTCACCGCCGCCGTCGCGGTGCTGGTCATCGCCTGCCCGTGCGCGCTGGGGCTGGCTACCCCGGTGGGCCTGCTCACCGGTACCGGACGCGGCGCCCAGCTGGGCATCCTGATCAAGGGCCCGCAGGTGCTGGAGGACACGCGGACCGTGGACACCATCGTGCTGGACAAGACCGGAACGGTCACCGACGGACGTCTTTCAGTGGTCCGGACCCTGGCCTTCGATCCGGACCAGGATGAGACCGCACTGCTCCGGCTCGCCGGCGCCGTTGAAGCGGCGGGGGAGCACCCCATCGCCGTCGCCATCGCAGCAGCAGCCCTGGAAACCGCCGGACGGGACGCCGAAGGCAACGGCGTCCTCCCCGCGGTGACCGACTTCGATTCAGCGCCCGGCGGAGGCGTCCGGGGCACCGTTGACGGCCGTGCCGTCGTCGCCGGCCGCCCGGGCTGGCTGGAAGAGAACGGCATTTCACTGGCGGAGGACGCGCGGAACCTGCTCCGGACCGAGCAGGAAGCCGGATCCACCGCGGTCCTCGTCGCGGTGGACGGCCGCGCCGCCGGAATCATCAGCCTGCAGGACAACCTGAAGCCCGGATCGGTGGCGGCCATCGCCCGGCTGCGGGCCCTGGGGCTGCGGCCGGTGCTGCTGACCGGGGACAATGCCGTGGTGGCAGCCCGGGTGGCGGAGGCCGTCGGCATCGCCCCCGAGGACGTACTGGCGGACGTCCGACCGGAGGGCAAGGTGGAAGCCGTGAAGCGGTTCCAGGCGCAGGGCGCCACCGTGGCCATGGCCGGCGACGGCGTGAATGACGCACCGGCACTGGCGCAGGCAGATCTGGGCATTGCCATGGGCTCGGGTACCGACGTCGCCATCGAGGCTGCGGATCTGACCGTGATGGGCAACGATCTGGGACAGGTGGCCACCGCCATCGAACTGTCACGGCGGACGCTGAGCACCATCAAGACGAACCTGTTCTGGGCCTTCTTCTACAACGCGGTGGGCATTCCGGTGGCAGCCCTCGGGCTGCTGAATCCGATGATTGCCGGCGCCGCCATGGCCGCCAGCTCCGTGCTGGTGGTAGGCAACTCGCTGCGGCTGCGCAGCTTCGGAAAGTCGGACCCCGCCCTCACCGCGAAATAGCAGCAAGGGCTCTTCCGAGCTCCCACAGCGGCATCTTCTGCCACCTCGGCGGAAGGTTCGGGCAAGCGAAAGGCCGGGCGGCCCACACAGGGCCCGCCCGGCCTTTCGCTTGTTCCCGGCTCCAGCCGGCTCCGACGGGAGTTCCGGCAGTTAGCCGGCCGCCGGATCAACGCCCGGCTCGACCGGGGTGTTGCTCGGACCGACCTGGTCCACCGGGTTGGTCAGCGGGATGCCGGAGCCGTCCCGCCGTCCGTGCTCGGTGGGCAGCGCCCGTGCCACGCCGTTGGCGGCCGCTGCCTTCGCCGGGCCGTGCCCGGCCCACGCCACCACCAGGGCGTCCTCGCCCTTCAGGAACCGGTGTGCGCGGACCCCGCCCGTGGCGCGGCCCTTGACCGGATACTCGGCAAATTCGGTCACCTTCACGGAACCGCCGGGTGTGCCCGGGATGGTCTCGCTGCCGGTGGAAACGGTGACGACGACGGCGGCGGGATCATTCTGCGCCACCACGCCGAAGAACAGCACCCGGTCATCGGCGCCCAGCTTGATGCCGGCCACACCGCCGGCCGTGCGGCCCTGCGGCCGGACCAGGGAGGCGCTGAACCGCAGCAGCTGGGCCTGTTCGGTGATGAACACCAGTTCGTCGGTGTCCTGCTGCGCCACTCCCACACCCACCACTTCATCCTTGGGCTTGAGCGTGATCGCTTCCCAGTCGTCGCGGTTCAGCGGATAGTCGGGATTCACCCGCTTCACAATGCCGTTGCGCGTCCCGAGGGCCACAATCTCGTTCAGCGGCACCAGCCCCACCAGCTTTTCGCCCTTGGCCAGTGTCATGAAGTCCTTGACCGGCACGCCGCCGGCCATGTTGGGCAGGCCCGACGTCGGCGGGAGGGCAGGCATGTCCAGGACCTGGACACGGACCATCCGGCCCGACGACGTCACAGCCCCGATCTCGCCGCGCGCCGTCGTCTTCACCACGGAACGGAACACGTCGTGCCGCACCCGCTGGCCGGCCTCGGTGAGCGGCTCCTGGTTGGCGGTGCGTGCCAGCTGCCCGGATGTTGTCAGGATGACCCAGCACGGATCATCGGCGATCTCCAGCGGCAGCGCAGCTTTGGCGCCCTTACCGGTGACGGCGGGAGCCGCGGCTACACCCTTCAGGGGAGAGGACGCCTCGGATTCCAGGAGTACGGTCCGCCGCGGCGTGGCGTACTTCGCGGCAACTTCGCCGAGTTCATCGGAAACCAGGGCGCGCAGCCGCGGCTCGGAATCCAGGATGGCCTGGAGCTCCTTGATGGCCAGCAGCAGTTCGTCCTTTTCCTTTTCCAGCTCGATGCGCGAGTACTTGGTGAGCTGGCGCAGCCGCAGCTCCAGGATGTGGTTCGCTTGGATTTCGGTGAGGTCGTAGATGGCCATCAGGCGTTCGCGGGCTTGGGCCGTTTCATCGGACGAGCGGATGATCTGGATGACCTCGTCGATGTCCACGATGGCGATCAGCAGGCCCTCGACCAGGTGCAGCCGCTCCTGCTTCCTGCGCAGGCGGTAGGCGGTGCGGCGGCGGACGACGCCGAGGCGGTGCGCCACATAGACCTGCAGCAGTTCCACCAGTCCGAGGGTCCGGGGCTGGCCGTCCACCAGGGTGACGTTGTTGATGCCGAAGGAGTCTTCCATGGGCGTGTACTTGTACAGCTGCGCCAGTACCGCGTTGGGGTTGAAGCCGTTCTTGAGCTCAATGACCAGGCGCAGGCCGTGGCTGCGGTCGGTCAGGTCCACGATGTCGGAGATGCCCTGCAGCTTCTTGGACGTGACCGCGTCCTTGATTTTCTCGATGACCTTTTCCGGGCCCACCATGTACGGCAGCTCGGTGACCACCAGGCCGGTGCGGCGGGCGGTCAGCTGCTCCACCTCCACCTTGGCGCGGGTCTTGAAGGAGCCGCGGCCGGAGGCGTAGGCGTCGCGGATTCCGTTCAGGCCGACAATCCGTCCGCCGCTGGGCAGGTCGGGGCCGGGAATGAACCGCATCAGCTCGTCTAGCGGGGCGTCGGGGTTCGCGATGAGGTGCTGGGTGGCCGCTATGACCTCGCCGAGGTTGTGCGGGGCCATGTTGGTGGCCATGCCCACGGCGATGCCGGTGGCGCCGTTGACCAGCAGGTTGGGAAAGGCTGCGGGCAGCACTTCGGGCTGCATCAGCTGGTTGTCGTAGTTGGGGACGAAGTCCACCACGTCTTCGTCCAGGTGGTCCGTCAGCGTCAGCGCGGGGGCGGCCAGCCGGGCTTCGGTGTACCGCGCGGCGGCGGGACCGTCGTCGAGCGAGCCGAAGTTGCCGTGCCCGTCGATCAGCGGCAGGCGCAGCGACCAGCTCTGGGCCATGCGCACCATGGCGTCGTAGATGGCGGAGTCGCCGTGGGGATGGAGCTTGCCCATCACCTCGCCCACGACGCGGGCTGACTTCACATGGCCGCGGTCCGGCCGCAGCCCCATGTCCGCCATCATGTACAGGATGCGCCGCTGGACGGGCTTGAGCCCGTCGCGGGCGTCGGGGAGGGCGCGCGAATAGATCACCGAGTACGCGTACTCGAGGAAGGAACCTTCCATCTCGGTGGTGACATCAATGTCGATGATGTTCTCGGCGATGATTTCGCCGGGTGCGGTTTTGGAGACGGTTTGGCGCCGGGCCATGCTGTTGTCGGGTCCTTGCAGTTAGGGGGTAAACGGGTGTGCAGGGGGCGGCGGCGCGGCGGCCGGAGCGCCCTGCAGACAGCGGAGAAAAATTCCCACTACTCTGAGTCTATGGCGGAGCAGGGACATTACCCCGAATATTGGGAAGCTGACGTGGTGTTGCGGGACGGCGGCACCGGGCATCTGAGACCGGTAACACCGGAGGATGCGCAGGCCCTGCAGGAGTTCCACATGAAGCAGTCGCAGAGTTCCATCTACCTGCGGTTCTTCACCTACAAGGCCAAGCTGAGCAACAAGGAGCTGGCCCGCTTCACCAACGTGGACTACCGGGACCGGGTGGCGTTTGTCATCACCATCGGTTCGGAAATCATCGGCATCGGGCGCTATGACCGCCTGGACGATCCCACCGAGGCCGAGGTCGCGTTCAACATTGCCGACGGGCACCAGGGCAGGGGACTGGGGTCCATCCTGCTGGAGCATCTGGCCGCCGCGGCGCGGGAAAACGGCATCCGCCGCTTCTCCGCGGAGGTGCTGCCCGAGAACCGGAAAATGATCGGCGTCTTTGCCGACGCCGGCTATGAAGTCCGCCGGCACTTCGACGACGGCGTCATTGCCCTTGATTTCAACATTGACCCCACGGAGAAGTCCCGGGCGGTGATGGAGGCGCGCGAGCACCGGGCCGAGGCCCGCAGCGTTGCCGATCTGCTGGCGCCGTCGTCGGTGGCGGTGATCGGTGCCAGCCGCGAGTGGGGATCCGTGGGCTACCAGCTCCTCGAACACATCATCGAGGGCGGTTTCACCGGGTCCGTCTACGCCGTCAACCCCGAAGCCTTCGAACTGGCGGGCATGGTCTGCTACGCACGGATCGCGGACGTGCCGGAGCCGGTGCAGCTGGCCGTCATCGCCGTGCCGTACGACCAGGTGCTGACGGTCGCCGAGGAATGCGCCCGCGCCGGGGTCAAGGAACTGCTGGTGGCCACCGCAGGATTCGCGAACGACGGCGAACGCGGCCTGGCCCGGCAGCGCCGCCTGGTCCGGCACGCCCGCGCGAACGGCATGCGGGTGGTCGGCCCGGCGTCCCTGGGCCTGATCAACACCCGCCCCGACGTCTCCCTCAACGCCTCCATGGCGCCCTCCCTGCCCCGGCGCGGCGGACTGGGCCTGTTCAGCCAGTCCGCCGGAATCGGCGTCCTGCTCTACGCTGCGGCGCAGCGCCGCAGCCTCGGGCTGTCCTCCACCATCTCCGCCGGCAACCGGGCCGATGTCTCCGGCAACGACGCCATGCAGTACTGGGAAGATGACACGGACACCCGGGTGGTGGGCATGTACCTGGAGTCCGTGGGCAACCCCCGCAAGTTCTCCCGCATCGCCCGCCGGCTCGCCACCTCCAAGCCCGTCATTGTCGCCAAGTCCGACGTCACCGGCCTGAAGCTGCCCCCGGGCCATGCCGTGCGGACCACGCAGGCGCCGGCCGGCGCCCTGGACGCGATGCTGCGCCAATCCGGCGTCATCCGGGTCAACACCAATGAGCAGCTGATGGACGTGGCGCAGATTGCCGTCAGCCAGCCGCTGCCGGCGGGCCGTTCACTTGCCGTGTTCAGCAACAACGCCGCCCTGGGCCGGGTGGTGGCGGACGCCGCTCTGGCCCTGGACCTGGAGCTCGGCAGCCTGCAGACCGACCTCGTTCTGGACACCGGCATGAGCGTCGCCCTGCCGCTGCTGCGTGCCGCCGTTACCAAGACCCTCGCCGACGACGCGGTGCATGCCGCCGTCGTGACCCTGCTGCCTTCACCGGGGCTGACGATGGAGAAAATCGCGCAGTGCCTCCAGGACTGCGCGGCGGAGACCGGCAAACCCGTGGTGGCTGCCTTCACCGGCATCATGGACCCCGGCGCGCACGTGGAGGGGCTCCTGAACACCGGAAGCGGTGAGAGTGAAAGCGCGGGGCGCCAGGCCGGTCTGCCCTGCTTCGCCAGCCCGGGGGCCGCCGTCGCGGCGCTCGCCTCCCTGGTCCGTTACACGGAATGGTCCGCCCGCGACCACGGGCACTTTGTTGAACCCGCCGGCGCCGATCCCGACGCCGCCCACGCCTTCGTCGACCAGCTCCTGCCGCGCGTTACGGGCGACGGGCTCATGCGCCTGAGCTCCGCCGAAACCACCGCGCTGCTGCGCTTCTACGGAGTGGAACTGCTGCCTTCGGTGCCCTTCAGCACCTCCGAGGAGGCAGTGGCGGCGGCGGACTCGCTGGGCTGGCCGGTGGTGATCAAGACCATGGATGAGCATCTGCGGCACCGGCTGGATCTGGGCGGCGTCCGGCTGAACATTTCCACCCCCGAGGAGCTGCTCACCAACATCGCACAGATGAAGCAGGCGCTGGAGCCGTACGGCAGTTTCGAGCTGGAAGTGCAGTCCATGGCGCCGTCGGGACAGGGCTGCACGGTGCGGGCGATCGAGGATCCGCTGCTGGGTCCGGTGCTGTCCTTTGGCCTGGCCGGTGACGCCGTGAACCTTCTGGATGACTGGGCGCACGGGATTCCGCCGCTGACGGACACCGACGTCGCCGACCTGGTGCGCGCGCCGCGTGCCTCCGGAAAGCTCTTCGGCTACCAGGGGCTGCCCAAGGCCAACGTGGCTGCCCTCGAGGACCTGATCTCGCGCCTGGCCCTGCTCAAGGACGAGCACCCGGAGATTGCGCTGCTGGAGATCAACCCCGTGCTGGTCTCCACCACCGGGGTCACCGTGCTCAGCGCAGATATCCGGCTCGGGAATCCGCAGCAGCGAACGGACAGCGCCCGGCGGGCGATGCGGGATTAATACTCGGAACCAGCCTCCGGCTACCCGTCCGCCGCACTAACTTGCATCACCCCCGCGCGCCATTTAGGTGCTGGGGTGCTCTCTGGGGGAAACTGGAAACATGTCGCCGTTACTTTCCGCTGAACGCCGCAGCCTTGATGCTTCCATGGAGCGGGCCGGCTTTTACCCCACCCTTCTGGCAGACGTGGTCCACGATGCCCTGGACGGCCGTGAGCCGCTGTCCCACATCATCCATCTGGAGACCCACTTCGAGCGCACCGAGGTGCACCGCCACATCACCGTGCTGGTGCTGACCGAGGACATGCTGGTCATCACCCATGTCGATGACCAGCAGCTGGACGACGCCGGTGAGCAGATGATGGCGCAGGTTTCCACCGAGTCGGTTCCGGTCACCCAGATCCGGTCCGTGGTTCTTGGCTACATGTATGCCCAGCCGCAGGACTACAAGCCCTCCGACCAGGCCCGCGAGCTGACGCTGGCCATCGCCTGGTCCGGCGGCCAGCGCCTGGACATGGGTCCGGCCGGCTGCGCCGATCCGCAGTGCGACGCCGACCACGGCTACACCGGCACCATCGCCCAGGAGGACATCGTCCTGCGCGTCAGCGCCGAAGCCGACGGCGCCCAGGCGGTGCAGAACGCCAAGGACTTTGCGCGGGCGCTGCGCAAGGTCAATACCGACACCCTGAACCTGCGGCAGCCGGAGGCGGGGGATACCCGCCGGGTTCCCGGCATCGGCAGCCGGTTCAACCGCAGTCACCACCAGCGGTAAGGGGCCATGAGTTCGCCTTCCGGTACAGGTTCCGCCGCCACGCCGCCCTCCGGTGCAGTCCCGCCCTCCGGTCCCGTCTCCGGTGAACGGCTGCCTCCGGCTCCCGGGTACGGCCGCAGCAGCGTCGCCGAGGTCCTGACCAGCTCGGCCGCTGTGCTCGGCGTGCCCGGCTTCACCAATTCCCTGAATCTGCCGGCCGCAAAGCGCGTCTGCGTGGTCATGGTAGACGGCCTGGGCTGGTCCCTGCTGAAGCAGCGCGGCGGGCATGCTCCGTTCCTGCGCAGCTTCCTGCCCTCTGCCCGCGTCCTGACGGCTGCCTTTCCCACCACGACGGCGGCGTCGCTGGCCTCGCTGGGCACCGGACTGCCGCCCGGAGAGCACGGCATGGTCGGTTATGACGTGCTGGACCCGGAGCAGGACAAAGTCGTCAACATGCTCGGCAACTGGGACGCCGGCGTCGATCCGCAGCGCTGGCAGCCGCACCCCACCGTCCTGGAACGGGTGGCCGAGCATCTTCCGGTGGCCTCGGTGAGCCTGCCCCGGTTCGCCGATTCGGCCATGACCCGCGCGGCGCTGCGCGGAGGCACCTTCATCGGCGCCACCGGCGTCCACGCCCGGGTCTCGGCGGCCGTTGAAGCCCTGTCCGCCTCGCCGCAGATGCTGATGTACCTGTACTGGAATGAACTGGACAAGGCCGGCCACAAGCACGGCGCCCAGTCGGCGCAGTGGGGCTATCAGCTGGAAGAGCTGGACAGTGCCCTGAAACTGCTCGCGGCACGCCTGCCGGCCGATACACTGCTGCTGCTGACCGCTGACCACGGCATGGTCGATATCGCTCCGGAACACCGGTACGACTTCTCGGAAGACCCCTCACTCATTGCCGGTGTGCGCCACACGGCGGGGGAGCCGCGCATGGTGCACCTGTATCTGGAGCCCGGCGCAGGTATCCGGGACAGAGACGCGCTGGTGGCCGCCTGGCAGGGGGCGTACGGTGCCAAGGTCTGGGTTGCCACCCGTGAGCAGGCGGTTGCCGCGGGCTGGTTCGGTCCGGTGGTGGCGCCGGCGGTACTGCCGCGCATTGGCGACGTCCTGGTCCTGGCCCGTGAGCCGATCGCCCTGTACGACCTGCGCCGCATGAAGTCCTCCTCCCTTGAAGTGGTGGGCCAGCACGGGTCCCTGACGCGCGCGGAGCGTGAAGTTCCGCTGCTGCAACTGGCAGCTCCCGGTCCCAGGCGCAGCCCCGGAGCGCAGGGCAAAGGTAAGAAATAGCGGTGGCTGAGCTCGTCTTCTTTTCCGGAACCATGGACTGCGGCAAATCAACGCTCGCGCTGCAGATGGACTACAACCACAGTGCCCGCGGCCGCGGCGGCATCCTTTTCAGCCGCAACGACCGGGCCGGAGAGTCCGTCATCTCCTCCCGGCTCGGCCTTCGCACTCCTGCTGTGGAAGTTACCGACGGCACCGATTTCTGGGCTGAGGTGACGGACCGGCGCGGTGCCGGCTTTGCCGTGGACTATCTCATCTGCGATGAGGCGCAGTTCTACTCCGCCGAGCAGGTGGAACAGCTGGCCCGCGTCGTGGACGAGCTGTGCGTTGATGTGTTTGCCTTCGGCATCACATCCGATTTCCGTACGCGTCTCTTCCCGGGGTCCCAGCGGCTGATTGAGCTGGCGGACCGGATGGAGGTGCTCCAGGTGCGGGCCCTCTGCTGGTGCGGCCGCAGGGCCACCCACAACGCCCGGACAGTCGACGGGATCATGGTGGTGGAAGGGGATCAGGTGGTGGTCGGTGACGTGGGAAAGCACGCGCCGGCTGCCGGGCCCGCCGGCGCAGGCATAGTGACGGAGCCTCTGTTTGCCGCCGAAGCCGTGGAGAGTACGCCCGTGGTGGGGTACGAAACCCTGTGCCGACGGCACTACATGCGCCGGGTCACCGCCTACAAAGCCGAATCGATTGCCGAACTGACACCGGGACCGGTCACCGAGCTTGATGTGTGCGCCGTGCACCCGCACAAGCCCTGAGCCGGCTGCCCCTGAGTCGGCTGAGGAAAGGCCCCTGAACAGGCGCGCTGCGCGTCTTAAGGGGCCTTTCCGCAGCCTGCGGCTAGTCGCCCTTGGTGCCGAAGACGATCTCGTCCCAGCTGGGAACCGACGAGCGCTTGGGTTTGATGGCCCGCTTGTCGGCGGGATCCTCGCCCTTGGCGGTGCCGTCCGAGCCGGTGACATCGTTCCGCGGAGCGCCGGAGCTCATCCGGTCCCAGGGGAAATCGGTGCGTCCGCTCTTCCGGCCGGCGGCTTTGCCCTTGGTCCGGCCGGCGGCAGGTGATTCGCTGTCCGGAACTGCCGCGGGCCCGGCCTCAACCGGTGCCGCGGAAGCCTGCTCGGGTGTTTCCGTGCGGGTGTCGTCTGCGGTGGTGCTCCCGGACGTTGCGGCGTCGTCGGAGCTGCCCGCAGGGGAGCCCTTGCCGGCAGCGGCTGCGGTCTCGCCGCGCCGGCGGAACGGCTTGGCGAGGACGCTGATCTCGCGCGTTCCGGGGCTGACTCCGTCGGTCAGGCGCAGTGAATCGGGAGCGTCGGGGGCATCGCTGCCGTCCGTCGCGGCGGGAGCCAGGGAGAGGCGGCCCGTGCGGGGCCGCGTGGAAGCGGCGTCGTCGATCTCCGTGTGTCCGTCACGCGGATGGGCAGCCGGGATGCTGCCCTTGGCCAGCAGTGCAGCCAGGGCGTCGTCGCCGTCTTCGTCAGCACCGAGGCGCTGTCCGCGGCGCGAGCGCAGGACCTCAAGCAGGTTGTCGGTGTCCTCATCGCCGGACTCGGAGTCGCCGTCGGCCTCGGGCGGGGCCACAGCCTCAAAATCGAACACCCGGTCGGCGACGGCGGTGAGCCGGCGGGACGGCACGGGCGAATCCAGCGGTTCCAGTTCGCTGAGCAGCTGGGCCCAGCGGTTGGCATTGGACACGCTTTTGCGCAGCGGGCTGAAGGTCCAGCGGGCCGGGGGTTCTTCGCCGACCGAGACCTGGGAGTCGCTGGCCAGATCGAACCGCGCGACCACGTCCCACGTGGAGTCCGGGCGCCGCCAGGCATCCCACTCGACGCTGTCGGGGTCCACGCCGAAGGCCTTCAGGCGGTGGCTGACCATGTCGCCCAGGTTGACCGGGCTGTCACCGAACGTGCTGCGGTACCCGTCGTGGGTGGCTGAGAGCGGGGCCGCGACTTCCACGGCCTGGGCCTGGCGTGCGACGTAGTCGCGTTCAGCACGGACAGGTCCCTCGTAGCGGCGGATGTGTGCAAGGTCCAGGCCGGAGATCTCCGCAACGTCTTCTGCGCTGGCGCCGGAACGGATCCGGGCCTGAATGTCACGGGGAGTCATGGCCGGGCCCTCGGGCCGTTCCGGTGCGGAGGTGGAGCGGTGTACGGAGCGGGAGACCGCTACCCTGAGCGCTTCATCCATGCGTAACCGGAAAGTTTCTCCGCCCTTGCCGCTGAGCAGCAGATGCTCGCCACCCTCATGGACACCCACGAGACGTAGATCCTGCATGAACCAATCCTCCACCCGATAGCAATTCCTTCTGGAAACAATGCCACCCGAAGGGCCGAAAGCCTACTGTTTGCAAGGGTGTGGCGCGGATCAGCCGGCTCCGGGGGCCTGATTTTTTCTTCCGGCCGGGCCGCCCGCGGAAGATCCTTGGGCGGTTCGGGGGCGCCTGCGGAGCCCTGCTGTAGCTATTTCGTCCACTCTCAGCAAAAATCTCTGGATTACGGGCACAAAAGGGAACGCCGTCGCGTTGATACCTCCGAGCCGAAGAAGCAAGCCGGTCTAGCTACCGGCCGGCTCATATAACCAGCACAACTCGACCGGATGGTGAGAGTAAGAATTATGGCGACTGACTATGATGCTCCGCGTAAGACCGACGAGGACATCAGCGAGGAATCTCTGGAAGAACTGAAGGCCCGGCGCACCGCCGGAACCCAGTCTGCGGTCGTGGATGAAGACGAGACCGAAACCGCCGACAGCTTTGAGCTTCCGGGAGCCGACCTTTCCGGCGAGGAACTGCTGGTACGGGTCCTGCCGGCGCAGGCGGATGAATTCACCTGCGCATCATGCTTCCTGGTGCGGCACCGCTCCCAGATTGCGCTGGAGAAGGACGGACTGGCTTACTGCATCGACTGTGAAGGCTAAGCGGCCTTAGCTGCTCAGCACGCGGACCAGGTCCTCCGGGCGCCGCGTGGAGGTGAGCCAGTACGGGGTCCGGTCTGCCGGGTCCGTGATTTCGATCCGGACCACGGGGGAGATCCAGCCGCGGAAACACATGAAGGCGGTTGCGTTCAGGCCGCGGCCGCGCTGGAACGTGGCGTCATCCCCGCGGTATCCCTCCACGGAGCCGACGAAGCGCCGTTCGATCTGCGCCCGGCCCACCTGCAGCGTGTCACCGGTGACCCGGATTACCGGGGTGTTGAGCAGCAGCAGGGCGGTGATGATGGCGGCTGCGACGACGGCCGCAATGATCCCGGCCTCAAGGCTGATCGGCAGGAAAACAAAAATGCACGAGCAGGATGCGAAGAGGACAAGCACCCAGATCCCGAACGAAGGCAGAAGGCGCTCGGAGTACAGCACGGTATCGGGGGAAGTCTGGGCAGAGGGGGATGACATGTAACCAGCTTGGCACCTTTGGGCCGGTATTTCATCTTGGGGAGCAGCCGTCCCAGTGCGGCTGCCGGCCGTACGGAGAAGCGTCAGGAAAACGCGCTAAAGTGAGGTGCGGTATTCCCGGGACGCTTCCGGGACGCCCACGCGGCCCCGAGCGGGAGGCGAAAAGGATCACTCGAGGGAAGTCGGAGACATTCGGTGCTTGAACCAGGCCCCACCATGACCGTGCAGCTGAAAATGCTCGACGACGGGCTGGAACCGCCGTCGTACGCGCATCCCGGCGACGCAGGGGCTGACCTGAGGACCCGCATAGACGTGGTGCTGGAGCCGGGCGAGCGGATGCTCGTTCCCACCGGTGTGGCACTGGCCCTTCCCTTCGGTTATGCCGCCTTCATTCATCCGCGCTCGGGCCTGGCCACCAAGCACGGCCTGACCGTGGTTAACGCTCCGGGAACAGTCGACGCAGGCTACCGGGGCGAAATCAGCGTTACCCTGCTCAATACCGACAAGTCCCGGCCGATCAGCCTCGCCAGGGGTGACAGGATTGCCCAGATGGTGATCCAGCGGGTGGAGACGGCATCATTTGAGCTGGTGGACGAGCTGTCCGACTCCGTCCGGGGAACCGGCGGATTCGGCTCCACCGGCGGCTTTACTGCACTGCCTGCCTAGAGCGGCTGTCCGGGGGGTCAGCAGCGTGCGGCCCTCCCTATGAGAGAGAGGAACCCGGTCATGGCATTTGGGCGACTGAGGAAGAACAAGCAAGACAAGCAGGAGCAGGACGAGCAGGCGCAGGACAGTGCGCAGCGGCCTGCCGCAGGCGGCGCGGATGCGGCGGCCGACGGCGGCAGCACGGCAACGGCGTCGGGCCCCTGGGATGCGGCCGACAAGCCGTCCGAAGAAGGGTATGTCGACCTGGGTGCGCTGCGCATCGCCTCGGCCGAGGGTCTCCAGCTGCGCCTGGAGGTGGAAGAAAAAACCCAGCGCGTGGTGGCGGTGACGCTGGACCTGAACGGGTCCAGCCTGCAGCTGCAGGCCTTCGCAGCGCCGCGCTCCGAAACGCTGTGGGATGACATCCGGGACCAGATCGGCAAGTCCGTCGGATCGCAGGGCGGCACCGTGGACGAGCTTGAAGGCGTGTTCGGGACCGAACTGCTGGCCAAGGTTCCCGCCCAGGCGCAGGATGGCTCCAAGGGCTACCGGGTGGCCCGCTTTGTCGGCGTGGACGGTCCGCGCTGGTTCCTTCGCGGCGTGTTCGGCGGCTCCGCAGCCCTGGACCCCCAGGCGGCCGGTCCGCTGGAAGAAGTCTTCCGGAACGTCGTCGTGGTCCGGGGTGAGCAGCCGCTGCCGCCGCGTGACCTCCTGCAGCTGCGTCTTCCGCGTGATGCCTCGCCGCTGCCCCGGCCTGCCGCGGATGCGGCAAAGCCTGCTCCGCCGGAGCGCGGCCCCGAGATTACGACCATCGGCTAGCCACGTGCCCACACACCGACCGGCGATCCCGGGCAACCGGGAGAATCCCGTTCCCGTCAGTTCCCTTCCGCAGCGCGGCCGCGTGTACAGCGGCGGCTACGTCCAGTCCATCACCGTGGTTCCGGCAACGGACCCGCCGCGGTTCACTGCCATGGTGGAGGACGTGGACGCGGCGTACCGTGACACGCCGTCCCGGGAACCGCAGGCGCGCGTCCGGCTGGTGTGGGTTGGCCAGCGCCGCGTTCCCGGAGTTCTTGCCGGCACCCGGCTCGCCTTTGAGGGCATGGTCAGTACAGTGGACAGCTATCCCACGATCTACAATCCACGCTACGAAATTATCGGACGTCCGGAGAACGAGACATGACTGAGCGACCCGGCAGCGAGCTGCCCGAATCCCGGCGGAGGAGGGCACCCTCCGCGGCAGGGGACCTCCCGGACGGAGAGCAGCAGCCAACACTGGGCGACGTCGCCGGTGCCTACGCGGCCAAGGCAGGAGTCGAGCGCGGCGACGACGGACAGATTGATGTCCTGAAATCCGTCGGCGGGGTCCGCGGGCTTGCGGAAGCCATTGTGCCGGGGCTGCTGTTCACCCTGATCTTCACGCTGACCTCCGGGCTGTACGTCTCGCTGGGGGCCGCCGTGGCCTCGGCTGCCGTGTTCTCCGCAGCCAACCTGATCCAGAAGCGTCCCCTGATGCAGTCCCTGACGGGGGTGCTCGGCGTCGTGATCTGCGCCGTTGTGGCGCTGCGCAGCGGAAGCGGCACCGAATTCTTCCTTCCCGGCTTTTTCCTCAATGCCGGCTACATCCTGGCGTTCATCGTTTCCATCATTGTCCGCTGGCCCGTAGCCGGGCTCCTGTTCGGGTTCATCAGGGGCGAAAACCTGGACTGGCACGCGGACCGGAAACGGATCCGGGCCTATTCGGCGGCGACGTGGATCATCATCGCCGTCTTTGCGCTGCGCCTGGGAGTGCAGCTGCCGCTGTATCTGGCGGACAACGTCGCTGCGCTTGGCACCATGCGCCTGGCCATGGGAGTGCCGCTGTATGCGCTCGGGCTGTGGCTGGCATGGATGGTGTCCCGGCCGCTGCCGGCCGGCGGCAGCCCGAAGCAGCCGCGCGGCTAACGGCAGGGCCGCTGCGGGCAGTTTCGGGCTGCTCCGGGCAGGAAGGCTAGGAACCCCCGGGCAGCAGCACGGCGCGCAGGTCATCCTCGGCGGCGATCGTGCAGATAAAGAACAGCTCGTCGCCGGGTTCAATCACGTCGTCGCTGCTTGGGGTAATGGGAGCATCGTCGCGCAGGATGGCGGTCACCGTGGTGTCCATCGGCCAGTCGATGGAACCCAGTGTCCTTCCGGTAAGCGGCGAATCAAGCGGAACGGTGAACTCCACCATCGAGGCGGCCCCGCCCTGGAGGGTGAGCAGCCGGACAAGGTCACCGACTTCCACCGCCTCTTCGACCAGCGCCGTCATCAGGCGCGGCGTGCTGACGGCTACGTCCACACCCCAGGAGTCGTCGAACATCCAGTCGTTCTTGGGGTTATTGACCCGGCCAACGGTGCGGGCCACGCCGAACTCGCTCTTGGCCAGCAGCGAGACCACCAGATTGACCTTGTCATCACCCGTTGCGGAGACGACGACGTCGGCCTCGTCCAGGTTGGCGTCCTTCAGCGTGGTCAGTTCGCAGGCATCCCCGATGAGCCACTGCGCATTCACCAGTTCGCTCCGGCCCTCGACCTCGGGCTTCTCATCTATAAGGAGCACCTCATGGCGGTGCGAGAGGAGTTCCTTGGCAATCGAGGACCCCACGCTGCCGGCCCCGGCAATGACGACTTTCACTGGTTCTCCTTGAGTGGCGGGGTGGAGAGAATGCGGCTGATTTCGCTGGTGCGGTCCACGTTCATCATCGCGTGCAGGACATCTCCCTGCTGGTAGCTGGTGTCCGGGCGGGGAAGCACTCCTTCGCCGAAGCGGGTCACGTAGGCAATGCGGACCCGTGCGGCGTGTTCGATCCCGCTCAGGGTTGTTCCGAGCCAGTCCTCGTGGAGTGAGAGTTCGCCCAGGATGAGCCTGCCGGAAGATTCGCGGAAGTCTCCGTTGATGCTCTGTTCGGGAAGAATGCGCCGCAGCACCTGGTCTGCGCTCCAGCGGACGGCGGCCACCGTGGGGATGCCGAGCCGCTGGTAGATCTCGGCGCGGCCCGGATCATAGATCCTCGCGACAACGTGGGGGACGTGGAAGGTCTCGCGGGCGACGCGGGTGGCAAGGATGTTGGAATTATCACCCGAGGAAACCGCGGCGAAGGCATAGGCCTCCTTGATTCCGGCTTCCGTCAGGGTGCCGCGGTCAAAGCCGACGCCGGTGACCTTCCGGCCGCTGAAGGTGGAGCGCAGGCGCCGGAAGGCCCTTTCATCCTGGTCAATGACGGCCACTGTGTGCCCGGCATTGTCCAGCGTGTGGGCCAGGGACACGCCGACGCGTCCGCACCCCATGATGACGTAGTGGGCCACCTGCTACCTCGGTTTCTGAAGGTCGATAACGAAAAAAGCCAAAGCGCCAGCATAGACCCCGCGGGCGCCGCGAATATGCACCGGCGCCGGGGCATGGTGTGATGGTCTTTTAGGCTCCATCAGGAAGTATCCGGCATTATGACGACCGACACCACCACATCCGAGATTGAACTCACCATCGGCGCCCCCGCCCACGGCGGCCATTTCGTGGCCCGCCATGAAGGGCGAGTGGTCTTCGTCCGGCACGCACTGCCGGGCGAACGCGTCCGTGCCCGCCTGACAGACGCCGCCGACGGCGCCAGCTTCTGGCGCGCCGACGTCACCGAGGTGCTGGAAGCAGCTCCGGGACGGGTCGAGCACTTCTGGCCCGAGGCCGATGCGCTCCGCGCTGCCTCCCGCGGCCGGCTGCCGGTGGGCGGCGCTGAGTTCGGGCACATTGACCTGGCGACCCAGCGCGGGCTCAAGGCGGATATCTTCGCCGAGCAGCTGCTTCGCCTCGCCAAAGTTGACCGCACGATCACCGTCGAGCCCGCACTCGAAGAGCGCGCCGACGGACTGCACTGGCGGACCCGCGCAAGCTTCTCCGTGGCGCCGGGCGGCCGGCTTGCCATGCATGCGCACCGTTCCGAGGAACTCATTCCGGTCCAGCGCATGCCGCTGGCCGTCGAAGCTGTCAACGACCTTCAGCTGTGGGATGTCGACTTCAGCGGGGTCTCGCGGGTCGAGGTGGCCGTGCCGACAACGGGTGCGCCCCTGGTGCTGCTGATTCCGGCCGAAGGCGCCCACCCCAAGGCACTGGGCCGGATTGCTTCAGCCCTGCCCTCCGGTATCTCCATCGCCTCCTGGGACCCGGAATCCTCAACACTGAACCGGCTTCGCGGACGGACCTGGGTGTCCGAAAGCGCGGCAGGCCACGACTACCGGGTCACGGGGGCCGGCTTCTGGCAGATTCACCGGAGCGCGCCGCGCACCCTGGTGGAAGCAGTGCTGGACGGCCTGCAGATTCAGCCCGGCGAGCAGGTTGCGGACCTGTACGCAGGCGCCGGCCTGTTCACGGCGCCGCTGGCCGATGCCGCCGGGGAAACGGGCCGCGTGCTGTCGGTCGAGGCCTCTCCGGCCGCCAGCCGGGACGCCCGGAAAAACCTGTTCGCCGCTCCGCAGGTGGAAATCCTGCAGGGCCGCGTGGACAAGGCCCTGGCAGCGTACGAGGGCCGCCTCGACGTCGTCCTGCTGGATCCGCCGCGTGTCGGCGCCGGCAAGGACGTGGTTGGGCAGATCAATGCCGCCGCACCCCGGGCCGTCGGCTATGTCTCCTGCGACCCGGCCTCCTTTGCGCGCGACCTGTCCTACTTCCAGGACCTGGGCTGGAAGCTGGACTCGCTGCGGGTCTTCGACCTGTACCCCCACACCCACCACATGGAGTCCTTCGCGGTCCTGACCCGCGCAGAGCAGCCTGCCGGCTAAGCAGCGGCGCCGGACCGAAGGTGGCCGGCGCCTGTGTCCGGCGCCTCGGGGGTACCTTCTAAGGTCACACGGGCATGTAACGGATAGTATAAGAGCAGTTGTGCAGATCCGCGCCGTGTTGGGGAGACTTCGCCTGCTTTGCGGCGGGGAAAGTTTTTCGTTCGGCAGGGGGTTTCCCGGCAGCGAAAATAGTCCACCATTTTCCCCGCCGTCCCCCGTGGCAGCCGGTTAGGGAGTCCTAACTGGCACGCCGCGGACCGCTGGACAAAGATAAAACGGTGGCGAGAGGAGTCCTATTATGACTAATGTGGACAGCTTCGGTTCCAAAGGCGTACTAAACGTCGGTGGAAACGAATATGAAATTTTCCGGTTGAATTCCGTCGAAGGCGCCAAGAGCCTTCCGTTCAGCCTCAAGGTCCTGCTGGAGAACCTGCTGCGCACCGAAGACGGTGCCAACATCACGGCAGACCACGTTCGCGCCCTGGCGCAGTGGGATGCCAACGCAGAGCCCAGCACTGAAATCCAGTTCACCCCCGCTCGGGTCATCATGCAGGACTTCACCGGTGTTCCCTGCATCGTCGACCTGGCAACCATGCGTGAAGCAGTGGCCGAATTGGGCGGAGACCCCAAGCGGGTCAACCCCCTTGCTCCGGCTGAAATGGTCATTGACCACTCTGTGCAGATCGATGCCTTCGGCAATGCCGGTGCCCTCGAGCGCAATATGGAAATCGAATACCAGCGCAACGGCGAGCGGTACCAGTTCCTTCGCTGGGGCCAGACGGCGTTTGACGACTTCAAGGTTGTTCCCCCGGGCATGGGTATTGTCCACCAGGTCAACATTGAGTACTTGGCGCGCACCGTCATGACCCGTGAAGTTGACGGCGTCCTGCGTGCCTACCCCGACACCTGCGTCGGCACCGACTCGCACACCACCATGGTCAACGGCCTGGGCGTGCTCGGCTGGGGCGTTGGCGGCATCGAAGCCGAAGCTGCCATGCTTGGCCAGCCCGTCTCCATGCTGATCCCGCGCGTTGTCGGCTTCAAGCTCACCGGCGAGATCCCGGCCGGCGCCACCGCCACCGACGTGGTGCTCACCATCACCGAAATGCTGCGCAAGCACGGCGTTGTCGGCAAGTTCGTGGAGTTCTACGGCGAAGGCGTCGGAGCCGTACCGCTGGCCAACCGCGCCACCATCGGCAACATGAGCCCGGAATTCGGTTCCACCGCTGCCATGTTCCCGATCGACAGCGTAACGCTGGACTACCTGCGCCTCACCGGCCGGTCCGAAGAGAACGTGGCCCTCGTTGAGGCCTACGCCAAGGAACAGGGCCTCTGGCACGATCCCTCCATCGAGATCAAGTACTCCGAGTACCTCGAACTGGATCTGTCCACCGTGGTTTCCTCCATCGCCGGACCGAAGCGTCCGCAGGACCGGGTGGAGCTGACCAACGCCAAGGAGCAGTTCCGCAAGGACCTCAAGAACTACGTGCACGCATCGGTTGAAGCCGAAAAGGGCACCGTGGACGAGGCCCTGGAAGAAACCTTCCCGGCGTCGGATGCTCCCTCCTTCACCGAGGGCAGCACCAAGATCGAGGACAAGGAGCACGACCTCGTCAAGGAAGCCGACGCTCCCGCCGACCGCGCCACAAACGCGGTTCCGGTCACCATGGCAGACGGCCGCAGCTTCGAGCTGGACCACGGCGCCGTGTCGATCGCCTCGATCACCTCCTGCACCAACACCTCCAACCCGTCGGTGATGATGGCAGCAGCAGTGCTGGCACGCAACGCCGTCGAAAAGGGCCTCGCGTCCAAGCCGTGGGTCAAGACCTCGGTGGCTCCGGGCTCGAAGGTTGTTACGGATTACTACGAGAAGTCCGGTCTCATTCCGTACCTGGAAAAGCTTGGCTTCTTCGTCGTCGGTTACGGCTGCGCCACCTGCATCGGCAACTCCGGCCCCCTGGAAGAGGAAATTTCCACGGCCATCCAGGAAGCCGACCTCGCCGTCACCGCAGTGCTCTCCGGAAACCGCAACTTCGAAGGCCGGATCAACCCGGACGTGAAGATGAACTACCTGGCTTCCCCGCCGCTGGTAGTGGCCTACGCACTGGCCGGCACCATGGACTTCGACTTCGAGAATGACCCGCTGGGCCAGGACGAAGCCGGCAACGACATTTTCCTGAAGGACATCTGGCCGAACCCGGTCGAGGTCCAGGAAATCATCGACGCCTCCATCAACAAGGAGATGTTCAGCAACAGCTACGACACCATCTTCGAAGGCGATGACCGCTGGAAGTCCCTGCCCACCCCCGAGGGTGCAACCTTCGAATGGGATATGGAGTCCACGTACGTCCGGAAGCCCCCGTACTTCGAGGGCATGAAGGCACAGCCGGAGCCCGTCTCCGACATTGAGGGCGCCCGCGTCCTGCTGAAGCTGGGCGACTCGGTCACCACCGACCACATCTCCCCGGCCGGCTCCTTCAAGTCCGACACCCCCGCAGGCCGCTACCTGCTGGAGCACGGCGTCGAGCGCAAGGACTTCAACTCCTACGGCTCGCGCCGAGGCAACCACGAAGTGATGATCCGCGGCACGTTCGCGAACATCCGCATCAAGAACCAGCTGCTAGACGGCGTCGAAGGCGGCTTCACCCGCGACTTCAGCCAGGCTGATGCACCGCAGGCCGCTGTTTACGATGCTTCGGTCAACTACCAGGCCGCCGGCATTCCGCTGGTTGTCCTGGCCGGCAAGGAGTACGGTTCCGGTTCCTCGCGTGACTGGGCTGCCAAAGGCACCGCACTGCTGGGCGTCAAGGCCGTCATCGCCGAGAGCTACGAGCGTATCCACCGCTCCAACCTCATCGGCATGGGCGTTCTTCCCCTGCAGTACCCGGCCGGCGTCAACGCCGAATCCCTGGGCCTGACCGGCACGGAGACCTTCGCGGTTTCCGGTGTGACCGAACTGAACAACGGCACCACGCCCAAGACCGTCACGGTCACGGCAACGCCGGAGAACGGCGAGGCCATCACATTCGAGGCTGTCCTGCGCATCGACACCCCGGGTGAAGCTGACTACTACCGCAACGGCGGCATCCTGCAGTACGTGCTGCGCCAGATCACGGCCAAGTAAGCAGCAGCACCACCTTCCAAGGGCCGCCGAGCGGCCTGCGGAACATTGGGCCCCGCCCGCCGAATTTTCTCCTCGGCGGGCGGGGCTCTTCGCATGTTTGGAACCGGGCGCACTCCGTCAAGCGTTAGAGTTAAACCGTTGTGACGGTGTGCAGTGCCGTTGCCTGAAGCAGGGAGGCGCCCGTTGGGACTTCTGGAAACCATCCGTGATCCGCGGGACCTGAGCAGACTCTCCACGGAGCAGTTGGAGCGCTTGGCCGCAGAGATCCGGTCATTCCTCATCAGCAATGTCGCCCAGACCGGCGGCCATCTCGGCCCCAATCTCGGCGTCGTGGAGCTGACCGTGGGAATCCATCGGGTCTTCGACTCGCCCCGGGACAGCATTGTCTTTGATACCGGACACCAGTCCTACGTACACAAAATCCTGACCGGCCGCCAGGACTTCTCCACCCTCCGGCAGCAGGGCGGAATGTCCGGATACCCGTCGCGGGCCGAATCGGTGCATGACATCGTGGAGTCCTCGCACGCTTCGTCCTCTCTGTCCTGGGCCGACGGGATTTCCCGCGCCCGGCAGCTTACCGGCGAAGGGGACCGCTACACGGTGGTCATGGTGGGGGACGGCGCCCTGACCGGAGGCATGGCCTGGGAGGCCCTGAACAACATTGCCGCCGACCAGCGCCGCCGCGTCGTCATTGTGGTCAACGACAACGGCCGCTCCTATGCACCAACCATCGGCGGGGTTGCCGACTACCTTGCGTCCATGCGTCCCACCCTCGACACCGTGCGGACCCACCGGGTGTATGAAAACACGCTCGGATGGTGGAAGCAGCGCCTGCAGAACGGCGGGCCCGTAGGCCGGTTCACCTACCACAGCCTCCACGCCGCCAAGCGCGGCATTAAGGACTGGTGGGCGCCGCAGGGGCTGTTCGAAGACCTCGGCATGAAGTACATCGGCCCCATTGACGGCCACGACATGGCCGCCGTGGAGCGTGCACTGACCAAGGCCCGCAACTACAACGGACCGGTGCTGGTCCACGCCATGACAGAGAAGGGCCGCGGCTACGCACCGGCCCGCGCCAACGTGGCCGACCAGTTCCACGCCGTCGGCATCATTGATCCGGAGACCGGCAAGGCTGTGGAGCCGGGCAGCAAGCAGTCCTGGACCTCGGTCTTCGCCACGGAGATTGCCGACATCGCCGACGAGCGCGAAGACATTGTCGGAATCACCGGAGCTATGCTGATCCCCGTGGGCCTGCACCGGTTCGCGGAAAAGCACCCGGAACGGGTGTTCGACGTCGGCATCGCCGAGCAGCATGCCCTGACCTCTGCGGCGGGCATGGCGTTCGGCGGGCTGCATCCCGTCGTCGCGCTCTACGCGACCTTCCTGAACCGTGCCTTCGACCAGCTGCTGATGGACGTGGCGCTGCACAAGGCGGGCGTGACAATTGTGCTGGACCGCGCAGGAGTGACCGGTCCCGACGGTGCGAGCCACCACGGCATGTGGGACATGTCCATGCTGCAGATCGTTCCGGGACTTCATCTCTCCGCACCGCGCGATGCCACCCGGCTCAAGGAAGAACTGCGCGAGGCGGTGGCCATCAGCGATGCACCCAGCGTGGTCCGCTTCTCCAAGGGAACCGTGGGCCCCGATGTGGAAGCCATTGAACGGACGTCGGACGGCGTGGACATCCTGGCCCGCCGGCCCTCGGACGAAAAGTCGAATGACGTGCTGATCGTCAGCGTAGGTGCCATGGCTGAAATGGCGCTGCAGGTGGCCAACCGGCTTGGCGCCCAAGGCATCAGTTCCACCGTCGTGGATCCGCGCTGGGTCCTGCCCGTTCCGAAGTCGATCATCCGCATGGCCGCTGAGCACCGCATCGTGATCGTCATTGAGGACGGTGTGCGTGCCGGCGGTGTAGGTTCCCGGATCCGGCAGGAAATGCGCGCAGCGGGCGTGGATACGGCACTGAACGAAGTGGGTCTGCCGGTGGAATTCCTGGACCACGGCACCCGAGCCGAAGTCCTGGAACGGGTGGGCCTGACGGCACGCCAAGTGGCGAACGACGTCGTCGCGCAGGTCCTGGGCACCAAGGTTCCGTTTGCCCGGCCGCTGCCCGGACAGGACATGCCCACCGGCCAGATCCCGAAGATCCAGTAGCCTCCGGCGCCGGGGCGGGGGACCGGCGGCGGGAACGCAGGGGAGGAAGCACCATGGCAGAAGAGCAAGCGCCGGTGGCCGTCACCGGTGCCACCGGCGCCCTGGGCGGAGCGGTAGCGCGCCTGCTGGCCGATGCCGGCATCGCGCAGCGGCTGCTGGCCAGACATACGGCAAGGCTTCCGGAACTGCCCGGAACCCCCGTGTATGCGGCCACCTATTCGGACCGCGAGCACGCAGCCCGGGCGCTGGCGGGCGTCAGGACACTGTTCATGGTCTCCGCCCATGAGAGCCCCTACCGGCAACAGGATCACCGGACGTTCGTGGATGCCGCCGTGAAGGCAGGGGTGCGGCACATTGTCTACACCTCCTTCATGGGGGCGGCACCGGATGCCGTGTTCACGCTGGCCCGGGACCACTGGGATACCGAGGAATACATCAAGTCCACCGGGCTGGACTACACGTTCCTGCGGAACTGCCTGTACCAGGACGTGCTGCCCTCCTTCGCCGGGCGCGACGGCGTCATCCGGGGTCCGGCCGGATCCGGCCGGCTGGCAGCCGTGGCCAGGGCCGATGTCGCACTTGCCGCGGCGCGCATCCTGGGCGCTCCGCAGGAGCATCAGGGCCGGATCTACACGCTCACCGGGCCGCAGGCACTGACCCTCGGGGAGATTGCCGACATCCTCGCCCGAGTGGCCGGATCCCCGGTGAGCTATTACAACGAGACGTACGAGGAAGCTGTCGAGTCGCGGAGGCTGAGCGGGGCGCCGCACTGGCAAGTTGAGGCCTGGGTGAGCACCTACACCGCCATTGCGCAGGGCCTGATGGCCGAGGTGAGCGACGACGTGGAACGGCTCACCGATGTTCCCGCGACCGGGCTCGAAGATTACCTGAAGCACCGTTAAGCCCCAAGCCCGCGTTACAAATCGAGGCAGTTTCCGGTCCTCGTGTTCCCGGCACGGTGAATATTGCCTAGGCTCAAGACATGTCTGAGCGCCATCTTGATCACGTCAGCCTGTTCCTCGACGAATGCACCCTGGGCGGTCTCGAAGAGACCGAAGCCGTCCCGGCCTCCGACCTGTACGGCATGTACATCGTCTGGTGCGAAAACGGCGGCCTTGTTCCCGCCTCGGTGCAGCACTTTTACGGCGCTGTCCGGGAGGCTGGTGTGCCGGAAGCGCGGCGGAACTCGGAACGCGTGTACGAGGGAGTGCAGCCGACGGGGCCGATTCCCATCCAGTACATCCTCGAGACGGACAAGGCCCCGGGGCCCAATACCAACCCGTTCCCCTTTACGGTCTAAGCGGTGCTGATGACCGCCGCAGGAGTGGCAGCGGCCACATCGCCGGCGCTGATTCGGTAGCGTAGGGACCATGACTTCACACAACAGACTCGGCACATCCGGCCTGACCGTTTCCACCGTGGGTTTGGGCTGCAACAACCTCGGCCGTCCCGGCACCCGCACCGAAGAGCAGGCGGGTACCGACGCCGTCGTCAATGCCGCCATTGACGCCGGCATTACGCTCTTTGACGTGGCCGACGCCTACGGTGCGGTTCCGGGCCTGAGCGAGGAACGGCTGGGCAAGGCCCTCGGCAGCCGGCGCGACGACGTCGTGCTGGCCACCAAGTTCGGCATGGACATGAAGGGAGTCAACGGGCGGGATTTTGATGCCCGCGGTTCCCGGCGGTACATCGTCAAAGCCGCCGAGGCCTCCCTGCGCCGGCTGGGCACCGACTGGATTGACCTCTACCAGTTCCACACACCGGATCCGCTGACACCGATCGAGGAGACGCTGGCGGCCCTGGACGATCTGGTGACCAGCGGCAAGGTGCGCTACATCGGACACTCCAACCGGTCCGGCTGGCAGATCGCCGAAGCTGAATTCACTGCACGTATGGGCGGCTACACGCCGTTCATTTCAGCGCAGAACCACTACAACCTGCTGGACCGCCGGGCCGAGCTCGAGGTTGTTCCGGCGGCTGAGGCGTACGGTCTGGGCATCCTGCCGTACTTCCCGCTGGCCAACGGTCTGCTCACCGGCAAGTACAGCTCCGGTTCCGCCCCCGCAGGCAGCCGCCTGACGCATTCCCGGCAGAACCTGCTGGATAAAGCCGACTTCGGTCAGCTTGCCGAGTTTGGAACCTTCGCCAAGGACCGCGGACTGACCGAAGTGCAGGTGGCGTTCTCCTGGCTCGCCGCCCAGCCTGCGGTCTCATCCGTCATTGCCGGTGCCACCACCGTGGAACAGGTGCAGCAAAACTCGGAGGCTGCGTCCTGGGTGCCGTCGGAGAAGGATCTCGAAGAGCTGGACCGGATTTTCCCGCGGACGCCGAAGGTTGCTCTGTTCTAGGTTCTCGTTCCACCGGCACCTAAGCCGGGGGAGGGTCCGGAACGGCGGCAACGAAAATCCGCGGCTCGCAGTGCTCGCTAAGGATTATTAAAGCCGCCTAACCCGGACCCTCCGTCGGTTGGGGCGTCCCGGGGTTGTGAGAACGCCGAACCCTGCCCCTCCGTCGGTGTGAGCCCGCCACGTGTTCTGCCGGCCAATCCGTATCGGAACTCAATTCGTGCACCCAGTCCCGGCCCAACCCGCCGGCGGCCCAGCCAGGCTATCGCTCGGAGAAGTACCGGCACTCTCCAGCGCGTCCACGCCAAACAGCCGGCACCTCCAGGCCACACCGGCGGACGCCAACAGGAGTATTGCTGCCGGCTCGATCCGTTCCCAGCTGCGGGGGGCGAGCAAGCATGGCTATCAGTGCGGGCACCGCGGCGAGCACAGGCATGACCAGTGAGGCTGCCATGACCCACCGGCGCCGGATGCCAACACGCATTCCCACTCTTCGTGACGAACCAGCCCTTCCGGGGTCCCAGCTGTCCCATTGGCAACAGCCACTGGGAACCCGTGCTGCGGAGCGGCTGTTGGAGGTGGCCAGGCCACTGGCCCGGCCCGGTCTCATGCGAGGGAGCTAGTGTGAACAAACCCGGCAGCCCTCGGCGCCGGAGCAGTCTGCGAGTAGGCTGATCGTGCTGATTGATCCCGCGGACAGGAGCGTGACATGGCCCAGACAGCGACGACAACCGCCACGCTGACCGAGGTAATGGCCGAGTTAGCCGCCTTGGCGGATCCCAAGGCGCGTGCCGTGAACGAGAAGCACGGCGACGATCACGGCGTGAATCTCGGGAAACTGCGCGCTGTTGCCAAGCGGCTGAAGACACAACCGGAACTTGCGCGCGAGCTCTGGGCGACCGGGGACACCGCGGCACGGTTGCTGTCGCTTCTGATCTGCCGTCCACGGGCCTTTGACCGGGAAGAGCTGGACGGCATGCTGCGTGAGGCGCGCGTCCCCAAGGTGCATGACTGGCTGGTGAACTACGTCGTCAAAAAGAGCCCGCACGCGGAGGAGCTGCGGCAGGCCTGGTTCACGGATCCTGACCCCGTGCTCGCCAGCGCCGGTTGGGCACTGACCAGCGAGCGGGTGGTGAAGGAACCGGAAGGGCTGGACCTTCCGGGATTGCTCGACACCATCGAGGCGAAGATGAAGGACGCCCCGGAGCGGCTGCAGTGGGCTATGAACACCTGCTTGGCTCAAATCGGGATAGGACATCCGCAGCTTCGGTCCCGGGCCGTCAGCATTGGCGAACGGCTCGAAGTCCTCAAGGACTATCCAACACCGCCGGGCTGCACCTCGCCGTATGCCCCCGTCTGGATTACGGAGATTGTCCGGCGGCAGCAGGAAGCTGCCAGTCCATAATGCCGAGGGGACTCCTCTGGATCTTTCCGGTGCGGCCAGCAGGGGCTGGGTGATCAGTGAGCAGTGCCCCCGCACGAATCTGGCGGGGGCACTGTGCCAATTGGACTATTGGACCGGGATGGTCCCGGCATAGTCCGTGCTGTAGCCGGTGACCGGCTGGTGCGGGATCTCTTCCCAGCGCTCCGGGTCTTCCTGCTGCACCTCGCCCGTGGCCAGGCCCAGCAGCAACTCCTTCATGGCGAGGACGTTCTGCTTGATGTTTTTGCCCCGGGCCTTCTGACCGAGGCTGCCTTCCGAGGTGTTGCCGGAGGTTTCAAAGAAGATCACGGGGTTCGAATGCCCTTCAGGGTTCATGCCCTGATAGTCCAGCCCCATCATCATGGCGGAAACCACGCCGCCCTTGATGTCGATTTCCAGACCGTTACCCACCTGGTACCGGTCCATATTGATGTAGCCGTATCCGGACAGTTCGTCATATACGTGTACGAGCATCTGCCGGGTCAGCACGTCATAGGCTCCGCCCTTGATGCCCGGAAGCGTCGGGCCTCCCGGTGCCAGGGAAATCCCCAGCGAGAGACTGACGTCCTCGCCGGTGTCCCACTGCTTTTTGAGGCCCTGGTGGTGGATATCAATACCGTATTCAGGATCCACATCCGTCCAGTATTCGTAGAAGGCGAGGGATTCATTGGCGACGAAGCCGTTGGGGGTCCAATCCCGGTTGAGGTCGACCCGCTGCTCGTTTCCGCTGGCGCCCGGCTCAGGCACGTTGTTGGCCTGGTCCCACAGCACGGTCTGGCGGATATTGGCCTCGGAGCCGTCGGGGTTGTACATGGGGATGAAATGAAAGGTGAATTTGTCCCGCAACAGTTTGTAATCCGGTGAGCCGTTGGTGCCCAGGTCTTTCAGCAAGGCAAGAATGGCGTCGGTGCCGTAGGGTTCGTTGCCGTGGATGCGGCCTTGGATCCAGACGTGTTCGGCTCCGGTACCTACTGTTGCGACCCACAAATCGCGACCCTGTTCGGATTTGTTAACCTGGGTTCCGGCTTCTGCGAGGGTGAAGGCATCCACGCCGTACCGGCTGTTCGATTCCAGCTTCTGCAGCTCTTTGACCACGTCGTTGTAGGTAAGAATGCTGGATATATTGGTGTTGCCCTCGACCGAGGGGAAGTTAGCATCAGCCATTCCCGGAGCGGCGGCGCCGAAGGGAATGACGACGGCGAGGACCGCCGCTGCTGCCAGAGGGCGGCTCTTGGCGGCTGTGGAGCCTCTGGATACGTTTCGGGGGCGGAATTTCATTGTTCGTGCTCCAATGTTCGAGCGGTTCCGTCACAGCGGGGGTGGCTGTGCGGAACGGCAATTCGGATGATGCTGAACTGCCGTTAGGGGTGAACTTAGCCGCCGGATCATTAGGGGCACCAGAATCCCGCCGCCGGCGCAGACATATGCAGCGGATAGGACGCCTTATTAAATTATTCGTCTCACAAACAGCCGGAACGCAGGGCGAAGTATCTGCAGCAATTCATTTGTTACGCAGTGCAGACAAAAGGAGGGCTCCCACCGAAACCGGCGGAAGCCCTCCTTCCAAGCAGCCTAGGAAGCAGCCGAAGCCGTTTCCTTCTCAGCGTGGAACTTCTTCCCGTTGACCCGCTCGGAGGCACCGACGCGGTCCAGGTACGGGGTGATGCCGCCCAGGTGCATCGGCCAGCCGGCGCCGAGGATCATGCACAGGTCGATGTCCTCGGGTCCGGCAACGACGCCTTCGTTCAGCATCAGGCCGATTTCCTCGGCCAGGGCGTCCTGTGTGCGGCGCAGGACTTCCTCGGACGTCGACGGCGTGTTCCCGAAGTCGAGCAGCGCCAGAGTTTCCTCCGGGATGTACTGCTTCCCGTTTTCGTCCTGCTGCCACAGCGACTTGATGCCGGCGTCGATGATCTTCTGCGAGTTCCCCGAGAGCCAGAACCGGTCGCCGAAGGCAGCGTGCAGGGATTCCTGCACGTGCTGGCCCACCGGCAGTCCCACGAGGGCCAGCAGGGTGAACGGCGACATCGGCAGGCCCATCGGGCGCAGCGCATTGTCGGCGGTCCCGGCGTCGGTTCCCTCATCAAACACGGCGGTGATTTCACCGAACATGCGGCCCAGGATGCGGTTGACCACAAACGCGGCGTCGTCCTTGACCAGCACAGCCGTCTTCTTCAGCGCCTTGGCGAGGACGAATGCGGTGGCCAGCACGGCGTCGTCGGTCTTGGGTGCACGCACGATCTCCAGCAGCGGCATCACGGCCACGGGGTTGAAGAAGTGGAAGCCCACCACGCGTTCGGGGTGCTGCAGGTCCGCCGCCATCTCGGTCACCGACAGCGACGAGGTGTTGGTGGCGAGAATGCACTCGGGGGAGACCACGGCCTCCACCTCGGCAAAGACCTGCTTCTTGACCGAGAGTTCCTCGAAGACGGCTTCAATGACGAAGTCGGCATCGGAGAACGCCTCCTTGGACACCGAACCGGTGACCAGTGCCTTGGTGCGGTTCGCGGCGTCGGGGGAGATGCGCTGCTTGGCCATGAGCTTGTCGACCTCGGCGTGCACGTAGCCCACGCCCTTGTCCACCCGCGCCTGGTCGATATCGGTCATCACCACGGGGACCTTGAGCTGGCGGGCGAACAGCAGGGCGAGCTGGCTGGCCATCAGACCGGCCCCGACCACGCCCACCTTGGACACCGGGCGGGCCAGCTTCTTGTCCGGCGCACCGGCGGGACGCTTGCCGCGCTTCTGGACCAGGTCCAGGAACGCGTACACGGTGGAGTGGAACTGCGGGGTCTGCATCAGGTCGGCCAGCGCCTCGCACTCGGCGTCGCGGGACTGCTCGGCAGTCCAGTTCTTGCCGGCCTCCAGCAGGTCCAGCACCTTGGCAGGTGCCGGAGCGGCGTTGGAGGTGCGGGCCTCCACAATGGACCGGCCCTTTGCGACGGCGGCGTCCCAGGCTTCCGGGGTGACGGCCGGATCAGCGGCGTTGGGCCGGGAGACGGTTTCCTCGCCGGTGATGACGCGGGCAGCCCAGGCCAGGGACTGCTCCACGAAATCGGCCGGTTCAAACAGGGCGTCGGCAATGCCCAGCTTGAAGGCAGCCGGCCCGGAGAGCGTGCGGTTGTTGCTCAGCGGGTTCTCGATCATGACCTTGACCGCGTTCTCGGGGCCGATCAGGCGCGGCAGGATGTACACGCCGCCCCAGCCCGGAACCAGGCCGATAAAGGCTTCCGGCAGGGCCAGGGCCCCGGCGCCGGTGGAGACCGTGCGGTAGTCGGACTGCAGGGCCACTTCGAGCCCGCCGCCCAAAGCTACGCCGTTGATGAAGGCGAAGCTGGGTACGCCCAGGGTGTGCAGCTTGCCGTAGACCTCATGGCCCAGCCGCGCCATGGCGAGGCCGTCCTCGTAGGAGGCCAGCTTCTGCGTGGCGGACAGGTCGGCACCGGCAACAAGGTAGTGCGGCTTGCCGGTGACGCCGACGCCGACGATCTCCCCGGCGTCGGCGCGTGCCTTCAGGGAATCCAGTACCGAGCCCAGTTCCAGCAGGGTGTTCGGGCCCAGCGTGGTGGGACGGGAGTGGTCGACGTCGTTGTCCAGGGTGATCAGCGCAAAGGTTCCGGCACCGCCGGGCAGCGCGATGTCCGAGACGTAGGAGTGCGTGATGACCTCGGTGGGGAAGTGGCCGGCCAGCTGCTGGTAATCGCTTGCGGTCATTACTTTGTGGCCTCCGTGGACTCGGTGTCGGTGTTGTAGTCGGGGTGGTTCGGGTTTTCCCAGATGATGGTTGCGCCCATGCCCAGTCCGATGCACATGGTGGTCATGCCGTAGCGCACGGTCGGGTCTTCTTCGAACTGGCGGGCCAGCTGGTTCATCAGGCGCACGCCCGAGGAAGCCAGGGGGTGCCCGACGGCGATCGCCCCGCCGTAGCGGTTGACCCGGGGATCGTCGTCGGCGATCCCGTAGAAGTCGAGGAAGGAGAGGACCTGCACAGCGAAGGCTTCGTTGATTTCAAACAGCCCAATGTCCTCAATGGACAGTCCGGTCTGCTTCAGGACCTTTTCCGTGGCCGGTACCGGTCCGTACCCCATGACCTCGGGCTCGACGCCGGCGAAGGCATAGCCGACCAGGCGCATCTTCACCGGCAGGCCGAGTTCCTCGGCGGCGTCGGCGGAGGCGAGCAGGGCGGTGGTGGCGCCGTCGTTCAGGCCTGACGCGTTTCCGGCAGTGACCCGGCCGTGCGCGCGGAACGGCGTGCGAAGGCCGGCAAGGTCTTCGACGGTGGTGCCGGGGCGGGGGCCTTCATCCACGGAGTTCAGGGTCCAACCGGAGCCGGGCTTCTTGGAGGCCACCGGGACGAGGTCCGGCTGGATCTGGTTGTTGGCATAGGCCTTGGCGAGCCGTTCCTGGCTGGCCGCGGCGTAGGCGTCGGTGCGCTCCTTGGTGATGTCCGGGAAGCGGTCGTGCAGGTTCTCGGCAGTGTTGCCCATGTTCAGGGCGGCCGGGTCCACAATGCGTTCGCTGACAAAGCGGGGATTCGGGTCGGCGTCCTGGCCCATCGGGTGGTTGCCCATGTGCTCCACGCCGCCGGCGATCACGACGTCGTACGCGCCGAAACCGATGCCCGATGCCGTGGTGGTCACGGCAGTCATGGCACCGGCACACATGCGGTCAATGGCGAAACCGGGCACGGTGCGCGGGAGGCCGGCCAGCAGTGCGGCGGTGCGGCCGATGGTCAGGCCCTGGTCGCCGGTCTGGGTGGTGGCGGCGATGGCCACTTCGTCAATGCGGGCCGGGGGAAGGGAGGGATTGCGGCGCATAAGTTCGCGGATGCACTTCACCACCAGGTCATCGGCGCGCATCCCGGCGTACATGCCCTTCTCGCCGGCCTTTCCGAAGGGAGTACGCACTCCATCAACGAAAACAACGTCCCTGATCTGCCGTGCTCGGCTTTGTGGGCTCACGTGCAACTCCTCTTTGAGATATGAAACGGAACACTGTCCGGACACCGATGTTACTCGTGGGTAACATAGGCTGCAAGCAGCGGGCCTTTCGTTGACACTAACCGAACCGGCGACAGGAGAAACGCTCCGGAGGGCAGGATCCTCTTCTCCCTGAGCGAACGGAAGAGTTCCCAGCGTTTTCCTAGTTTTTCCCCGTACTATCGTCTAACTATGGATGACCCCCCTTCACATAAACCCTTGCCCCTCCACGCTCTGACCGGATCTCCGGCCACAACCAGAGAGGGGCGCCCGAATGTATGAATTGATTATGCTCGCGGTTGGCCTCGTTCTTACGGTCGGCACCGGGTTGTTCGTTGCCTCGGAATTCGCGCTGGTCAATCTTGACCGCAATGACCTTGAGGCCCGTCAGGCCCAAGGCGAGAAGCGCCTGGGCCCGACCATCAAAGCCCTGAAAATCACGTCAACGCACCTCTCGAGTGCACAGCTGGGCATCACGCTCACCACGCTGCTGACGGGTTACACGTTTGAACCGGCCATCAGTTCCCTGCTGCGCGAACCGATGCTCGCCCTGGGGCTGCCCGAAGCTTTTGTCGGGGGAGCAGGCGCCGTTATCGGTATCTTCCTGGCCACGGTGTTCTCGATGATCATCGGCGAACTCGTTCCGAAGAACTTCGCCCTGGCCCTTCCCCTGGCCACTGCCAAGGTAGTGGTCCCTTTCCAGACACTGTTCACCGCGGTGTTCAAGCCCGTCATTCTGCTGTTCAACAACACCGCCAATAAGATCATCCGCTCCTTCGGCATCGAGCCGAAGGAAGAGCTCTCCGGAGCGCGCAGCGCTGAGGAACTTAGTTCCCTGGTCCGCCGGTCCGCCCTGGAAGGGGTTCTGGACCTCGACCACGCTCAGCTGCTCAGCCGCACCCTGCGGTTCTCTGACCACACGGCGGCTGACGTCATGACTCCCCGCGTGCGGATGCGTACGGTGGCTTCCGGCGACACCGCCGAGCAGGTTGTTGAACTGGCCATCACCACCGGCTATTCCCGCTTCCCGGTTATTGGCCGCGACTCCGACGACATCCTCGGCGTACTGCACGTCAAGCAGGCGTTCGCTGTTTCCCTTCCCGAGCGCGCCAGCATTACCGCGGCAGAGCTCATGGTCGAGGCCCTCCGGGTCCCCGAATCCATGGGCGTCGACTCCCTCCTGGGCCTCCTGCGCCAGCAGGGCCTGCAGGTCGCCGTCGTCTCCGATGAACACGGCGGAACCGCCGGCATCGTGACGCTGGAAGACCTCGTCGAGGAAATCGTCGGTGAACTCGAAGACGAACACGACCGCGCCCGGGTGGGCGTCGTCCGCAGCGGCCGCTCTCTGACCTTCGACGCGTCGCTGCGCCCAGACGAGCTGCGCGAGCGGACCGGCGTGGTGGTGCCCGACGGCGAGGAGTATGACACGCTTGCCGGTTTCGTCACGGACCGGCTGGACCGCATTCCGGAACTGGGCGATGAAGTGCCCGTCAATAACGGCGTCCTGCGCGTAGAGCGCGTCGTCGGAACACATGTGGAACGTTTGCGGTACACCCCAACTGAGGGTTCGCTGCCGAGTACCCACGACCAGATTATTGACGAGCTCACTAAGGACCTGGCATGAGTGAATATCTTCCCGGAATAATCTGGCTTTTCGTCCTGCTGGCAGTGAATGCGTTCTTTGTGGGCGCGGAATTCGCCGTTATTTCTGCCCGCCGCTCTCAGATAGAGCCCAAGGCTGACGCCGGTTCCAAGGCAGCCAAGACCACTCTGTGGGCGATGGAACACGCCACGCTCATGCTGGCAACGGCACAGCTCGGCATCACCGTCTGCTCACTGCTGATCCTGAACGTCTCCGAGCCGGCGATCCACCACCTGCTGGAGATTCCGCTGGGGCTTACCTCCCTCTCTGCGGAGATGATCAGCATTATCGCGTTTGTCGTGGCGCTGCTGCTGGTGACGTTCCTGCACGTGGTTATCGGCGAAATGGTGCCCAAGAACATCTCCTTCTCCGTCCCCACCCGTGCCGCGCTGATCCTGGCACCTCCGCTGGTCATGGTCGCCCGGATCTTCAAACCGGTGATCTGGTCCCTGAACGGCATCGCCAACGGAATCCTGCGCCTGTGCAAGGTGGAGCCCAAGGACGAGGCAACCAGTGCCTACACCATGGACGAGGTGGCCAACATCGTGGAGCAATCCACGCGTGAAGGCATGCTGGCCGACGCCAGCGGCACCCTCAGTGCGGCCTTCGAGTTCACAAACAAGACCGTTGCTGATGTCGAAGTTCCAATCTCGGGCATGGTGCTGCTGCCGGAGACGGCCACACCTGCCGACATTCAGGAAGCGGTGGGACGCCACGGTTACTCCCGCTACATCCTGACTGATGCCGACGGAGTGCCCAGCGGATATCTGCACCTAAAGGACGTCATGGACCTGACGGCGCCGGAGAAGTTCACCGCCGTCGTTCCGGCCAAGCGCATCCGCCGTCTGGCCTCCGCCTTCCGCGGCAGTGAGCTCGAGGACGCCTTGGCCACGATGCGTCGCACAGGCGCCCACGTGGCGCGGGTGTTCGACGCCGAAGGCAACACCACCGGAGTGCTGTTCCTCGAGGACATCATCGAAGAACTCGTGGGTGAGGTCCAGGACGCCACCTCCGTGTAGGCGTTCTTCTCCGCTCCCGCTCAGCAGCTAACCGACCCGATGCCGCCGGCCGCCCTTTGGGGCAGCCGGCGGCATCGGCTTTTTAAGGTGTTGACGCTGAACGGCATTGACGGGCCGCCACCGCACGCTGCGAAAGCAGCTGCAGGGGTGAAAGTGCCCGTCAAGTACGGCGCGGACCTCCAAGGGGCATAAAATCTGAGCATGCCGGAAGCCGCAGACGTTATAGGGTCCATCCTGGAAGTGTTGAGCTGGGTGGGACTTGCCGCCGGCCTTCCGCTGGTCCTTATCGGGCGGACGATCAGCAGGCGCAGATGCGTATGGATCAGCACCACGGCTGAGGTTTTCGAAGCCGGAGGATTCAAGGGCCTTCGCTGGGCAGACGGCGAGGGCAGCCCCCGCCAGTCCCTCCACACCGCCGAACAAACCCGCGGACTCGAGCCGGGAACGGAAATTGCCCTGCACTATGACGCCTGCCATCCGGGCAGATGGGGCCTCGGCGAACCCCGGAATGAAAACCCTGTCCTTATTGTGGGGTGGACGCTGACGGCGGTTGGCGTCGTGAGCACGCTGGCCGGCTTCGTCCTGATGCTGCTCTGAGCGGCTTTACATGGGTCGGCCGCTCCTGCACCTTGGCCCGTGTAGCTTGAAGGCACACAACGCAAACGTGATGGGTCAGTTCGAAAATGGGAGCCGCACACGCCGCGGCAGGGGGAGTTCGCCATGAGTAGCCAAACGCAGCCAGCCGCAGAATACACCGCTGAGGCACCTACGCCCTTTGGTCTGGGGCTTCACCACGTCCAGCTCTCCATGCCGGCGGGCACCGAAGACGATTGCCGGCGTTTCTGGGTGGACATCCTGGGCTTCACCGAGGTGCGGAAGCCGCCGGTCCTGGCCGCACGCGGCGGCATCTGGGTGCGGGCCGACAACCTGGAAATTCATCTGGGAGTCGAAGCCGAGTTCCGGGCGGCGAAAAAGTCCCATCCGGGAATCCTGGTCACCGATCTGGATGCCTTTGCCCGGCACGTTCAAGAGCAGGGCCTCAAACCGGAGTGGGACGAGGCCTTCCCCGGAATGCGCCGCTTCTATCTGACGGACAACAACGGGAACCGTCTCGAGTTCCTTTCCCCCGCCGCCTGACCGCCCCCGCCGCGTGTTGTCGGAGCCGTCCCACGGAGCCGCCGGGTTTAGCGGTTCCATAGTGGCCTCCGGAACGGTCCACTTGCCCCAGGCCGTCCAGCCCGCCCGGTCTCACCGGCCGAACAGGTCCGCCTGGATCTCGCTGATGATTGTCCCCAGAACGCCGGAGGCGAGCAGCCCGGGGCCCAGCGGACCGTTGCGATCCGTACCGACCGGCGGCAGCTGCTTCAATGCGGCGCGGACATGTGCTGACATCGCAGTGAGCTGCCAGCGGATCTCGTCGCGGAAGGCTTCGGGATCATCTGGCGATGCGAGGCCGGCAGCCTTGGCAGAGTAGGCGGCCGCCCCGAGGGCGTGGGCTCCCATGTGGGCCACAGCTGCTGCCTGAGCCGCAGCCCTGGCTGCCGCTGTTCCGCCGGGTGAAGCGGCAGCGCCTGCTGCACGGAAGGCAAGGAAGCGTTGTCGGATCTGGTCGGTGGCACTGAGTTCTCCCCGGCCAAAGGCGCGGGCTCGGCTAATGGCGTCCCGGGCACGCGCATCTTCCGGGGCTTCGGCCTCGAACAGGGGCAGGACACGCTCTGCGCAGTCGGCGGCCCACTCCGCGGCGCAGCGTCTGTCGGACTCGGGAAGCGTCTGCGGGGAAACCATGGCACCACCCTTGCACAGGCATCTCCGGTGCGCACAGACAATTCCTGCGCCCGCCTCCTCTTGTGTCTGTCACCGCGGATCGGTTGAGTGGGCACATGGCAAGAATCATCTATTCGGTGGCCTCGTCCCTGGACGGGTACAACTCCGATGCGCAGGGGGATTTCTCCTGGGCGTTCCCGGACGAGGCAGTCGTCGCGGCACTGACGGCCGATGCGGAATCTGTGAGCACATATCTGCTGGGCCGGCGGATGTACGAAACGATGGCCGTTTGGGAAACGGACCCCTCCGCCGCGGAGGGGTCTCCCGCATCGGAAGAGTTTGCTCAGCTCTGGCAGCGCACCGAAAAGATCGTATTCTCGTCCTCGCTCGAGCACGTCTGGACAACCCGCACGCGGCTGGAACCGGCATTCACTCTGGAAGCGGTGGAGCGCGCCAGGGCGGAGGCATCCGGTGACATTACGGTGGAAGGCCCCACGCTGGCGTCAGCCGCGCTGCGGCTGGGAGTGGTCGACGTCGTCGAACTCCTTCTGTGCCCCGCTGTTGTCGGAGGCGGCACCCGGGTTTTTCCGGACGGGCTGTCGCTGGATCTCCGCCTCGCCCGTGAACGGCGCTTCGACAACGGAATGGTCCAAATGACGTACGACGTCGGCCGTTAGTTCCAGTGCGCCGGCGTCGACACCTCGGGCGGCAGACGCGTTGTAACGCTGCCGCTTGCCGCATTGATCTGCGGCTGCGTCAGGTACAGAGCTCTGGACAGGTCAGCGCCGTCGAGCCGCGCGTCCCGCAGGTCTGCTCCGAGGAGGTCGGTGCCGGACAGGTCGCTGCCGCGCAGATCGGCCGCTATCAGGTAGGCGCCGCGGAGGTCCGCCCCGCATAGTTGCCGGAACTTCAGACTTTGCCCCATCAGATCCGCTCCCGGCCGGAGCTCGGGTTCCAAGTGGTCCCTGCCGGCGGCGAAGTACGGTGCCCGGACGTCTTCGCTGATGTCCATCAGAGTCAGTCTCACCTGGGAGTGGAGGTCCTGCATATCCAGCGACAGCAGGTCAGGCAGTTCCCCCTGCACCGCCTGTGCAATCAGACGCCGGAGCTGCGCAGCCCTCGCCGCAAGATCGGGATCGAAGGCACGGACCTGTGCTTCCGCCAGATACCAGAGCATCTCGTGGAGCTGGCGGACTATTCCAAAGGCGGAGAACATCCGGGTCTGAGTCTCCGGATGTTCGCGCCAGCTCTGTCCACCGAACAATTCCTGTGAAACGGTTTGGCCGGCGCCGAAACAGTCAAAAACGGTGCAGCCGCGGAAGCCCCGCGGCCGGAGGCTCTCATGGATCGAGCAGGAGAAATCAGCGGAAAGGTTGCTGCAGGCAGTGCCGGCGGGTTTATCGAGAGCAAAATCCGCTGACCGCGAGAAGCCAAAGGCCGTGCAGCAGAGGGCAAAGCAGCTGGCACAGTTTGGACGCAGTGACGCCCGTTCCGGGGCAGGCGGGAGGGATTCGGGTACGGGGGCAGGTGTCGCGGGCATGTGTGATCTTCCAGAGGAGGGGTTTCGATGACGGGCCGGGGGAAGGGAACCCGTACGGGTTCCCGGCTCGGGGCACACGCAATCAGCGCTCCTGCGCGGAGCGGACCGGGTGCTGTCCTGGCCCTGGGTCTCAGAGAAACCGGGTCACAGAGAAAAAGGAAGTATCACTGGCCACAGAGTACCTGACAAGCACGGCTGGAAGAGGCTCCGTGCACTGTTTTTTCGGTCCCGCATTGCCGTCCCTAGAATGGACAGGTTCCCCTGCCGCCAAAAAGAATTCCGTGGAGTCCGCATGTCCCGAGGAAAACACCATCCGCCGCGGCCCAAGCCGGCCAACAGCGAGGGTCTGCTGATCGCCAATGACCTGAAGAAGGACCGCGGCTGGACGGACACGCAGATCAAGACCTTCCTGCCGGAACCGGACCAGACGGCGCGCAATCCGTTTTCCCGCAAGGCAGCTCCCATGAAGCTCTACGCGCTGGAACGGGTGGAAGCGATAGAAGCCACGCCTGAGTATCAGAAGGCCCGTGAGGCATCCCGGACCCGGCAGCTCGCTGCCAGGACCAGGGCCTTGGCGAAAAAGAAGGAAGCGGTTGCCGCCGCGGAGGCACTCGAGCTCCGGATCGAGCCGGAACCGTGGCAGCAGATGCAGGACAAAGCTATCGCGCACTTCAACAGCAGGCTCCGCCGCAGCCAGTCTCCGGCCAGCCGGAACACTTCCGCCTCCCGGCTGGACCGGCTGACGGTGAATTACCTGCGGCACAAGCAAACCTCCTATGAGGAGGAGCTGAAGGAGTTCAAGGGCGTGGTGGGGGTGGGCGAGGCGTACCTCGTGGTCCGGAACCGGATCCTGGACCTCATCGCCGAGACCTATCCCCAGCTGCGCACCGAATGCGAGCGGCAGAAGTTTGATGCCCCGGAGCTGCCCGACGGCGTCACGCTCTAGGAGGAGCCGCGGAGGTTCGGAAGGGACTCGGCATTCCCTCCGCTTTGACACTATTGCTCCGCTGCGCACCGGAGGGACTGCCACACACCGGAGGGAATCAGCGGTGGCGGGATTGGGGCAGCCCACCCCCGGGCCCGCAGCAAAAAATGCCGTCACGCCCTAGGCGGAAAGCATGCTTATCATTTAGGCGCTCCCGGATGATCTCGATAGGCTAAAAGGGATGAGTATCGCTGAGCTGTCCCCGGAAACCGCCCGCCACGAAAGCACCGATCCCGGAACCAACGGGATGGTCCGCGTCCGCGGAGCGCAGGAGAACAACCTGCACAACGTCGACGTCGACATTCCCCGCGACGCGATCGTCGCCTTTACCGGTGTCTCCGGCTCGGGTAAGTCCTCGCTGGCCTTCGGCACCATCTACGCCGAGGCCCAGCGCCGCTACTTCGAGTCAGTGGCGCCCTACGCGCGCCGCCTTCTATCCCAGGGACACACGCCCAAGGTGGAGCAGATTACCGGGCTGCCTCCCGCCGTCGCGCTCCAGCAGCGCCGCGGCACGCCCAGTTCCCGTTCCACGGTGGGCACGCTGACCACGCTCTCGAACTCCATGCGCATGCTGTTTTCCCGCGGCGGCACGTACCCGGCGGACGCGGCACCGGGCAGCCTGGACTCGGATGCCTTCTCGCCCAACACCGCCGCCGGTGCCTGCCGCGAATGCTCCGGCCTGGGCATTGCCCACACCGTCACCGAGGAGTCCCTGGTCCCCGATCCCGGTTTGAGCATCCGGGACGGCGCCATCGCCGCCTGGCCCGGTGCCTGGCAGGGCAAGAACCTCCGCGACATCCTCATCCAGCTCGGCTACGACGTCGACGTGCCCTGGAAGAAGCTGCCCAAGAAGGACCGCGACTGGATCCTGTTCACGGACGAGCAGCCCGTGGTGATGATCACCCCGCAGCGTGACCGCGTGGCCAAGCCGTACAAGGGCCGCTTCTGGAGTGCAAAGTCCTACGTCCTGCACACGCTGGCGGATTCCGGCAGCGAACAGATGCGCAAGCGCGTGCTGGAGTACATGGTCTCCGGCCCCTGCCCGGTCTGCGGCGGCGCCGGCCTGCGTCCCGAAGCGCTCGCCGTCACCTTCGCCGGACGGAACATCGCCGAACTGAACGGCGCCACCCTGGGTGAGCTGGCGGAAATCATCCGGCCGACGGCGGAGCTCAAGGCGGCGGGCACCGCGTCCCGTGCCGCGGCCTCCAACGAGGACACCGAGGTTGCCGTCACGATCACCCGCGACCTGCTTTCCCGGCTGCAGGTGCTTATCGATCTGGGGCTGGGCTACCTGAGCCTGTCCCGGGCCACACCAACCCTCTCGCCGGGGGAGATGCAGCGGCTGCGGATCGCCACCCAGCTGCGTTCGGGTCTGTTCGGCGTCATCTATGTGCTGGACGAGCCGTCGGCCGGCCTGCATCCGGCCGACGCCGAACCCCTGCTGGCGGTGCTGCAGGAACTGAAGGACGCCGGAAACTCGGTGTTCGTCGTCGAGCACAACATGGATGTGGTGCGCAGCGCCGAATGGATCGTGGACGTGGGACCGCAGGCCGGCGACGGCGGCGGCACCGTGCTCTACAGCGGACCCGTCGCGGGCCTGGCCGAGGTTGCCGAAAGTGCCACCCGGCCCTTCCTGTTCGGCGAGGCGGAGGGCATCACCCCCGCACGGCGCACGCCGAAGCAGTGGTTGAGCCTGATTGGCGTCACCCGGCACAACCTGCAGGAGCTCGACGCCGAGATTCCGCTGGGCGTGCTGACCGCCGTAACCGGCGTCTCCGGCTCCGGTAAATCCACGCTCGTCAGCCAGGTGCTGGCCGAAACGGTGGGGGAGCACGTCAACGGTTCCGCAGCAGCTGCCGAGGATGCCGACGCTGAGACGGACGACGACGTCGATCCCGGCGCTTCGGTGCGCGACATCGCCGGGCTGGAGCACCTGGACCGCCTGGTCAAGGTGGACCAGCGCCCCATCGGCCGCACGCCGCGCTCAAACCTGGCCACCTACACCGGACTGTTTGACGCCGTCCGGAAGCTCTACGCCGCCACCGACGAATCGCGGGCACGCGGCTACAACGCCGGCCGCTTCTCCTTCAACATGGCCGGTGGACGCTGCGAAACCTGCCAGGGCGAAGGATTCCTCGCCGTCGAACTGCTCTTCCTGCCCGGCACCTACGGGCCCTGCCCGCAGTGCCACGGCGCCCGCTACAACGAGGAAACCCTTGAGGTCACCTACCGCGGCAAGAGCATTGCCGACGTCCTGGCCATGCGGGTTGAAACGGCCGCGGAATTCCTGGCCGATGTGCCCGCGGCCGCGCGCAGCCTGCGGACCCTGCTCGACGTCGGCCTTGGCTACCTGCGCCTGGGCCAGCCGGCCACCGAACTTTCCGGCGGCGAAGCCCAGCGCATCAAGCTGGCCACCGAGCTGCAGCGCGCCCGCCGCGGCCATACCCTCTACCTGCTGGATGAACCCACCACGGGACTGCATCCGCAGGACGTCCGCCTGCTGCTCGCCCAGCTGAACCGGCTGGTTGACGCCGGCAACACCGTGGTGGTGGTGGAACACTCCATGAACGTGGTGGCTTCCGCGGACTGGGTCATCGACATGGGACCTGCCGGAGGCGACGACGGCGGCCGGGTCATCTGCGCCGGTACAGCCGCCGACGTAGCGGCCTGCTCAGCCAGCCGGACCTCGACGTACCTGGCGGCGGCACTGAAGACACTGTCCTGAGCCCGGCCTGCCCCTCCGGCGGCTGCTAACTGAACATCAAGAACGGTATCGCTGGCCCCGGCAGCATTTTGCGGGGCTGGCGTTACTTCTTTGCATCCTGGAACCTCAGGCCCGTAGTCTGCAGCTGAGGATTGGGCGCCGCAGTAAGCAGCACTGCCGGATCCGGCCCGGCGCTATGCCAAAGCACCCTCGATGGAGAGCAGTCACATGACCCAGGAAAACCAGCCGGTAACCGACACCAGGCCTGAACCACCCGATGCCGGAACTGAACAGGAGATCCTCACGGGATTCCTCGACTTCCTGCGGGCCACTGCCGTGTACAAGGCGGAAGGACTGAGCGACGCCGATGCGGCCCGCCGGGTATTGCCGTCCCTGACGACAGTGTCCGGGCTGCTGCGGCACCTGGCCGACGTCGAGCGTTCCTGGTTCCGGGAACGGATTGACGGCCAGGCGGATGTGCCGACCCGGTGGAGTGACGAAGAGCCCGACGGCGAGTTCCTGGTGGGCCCGGACGACAGCCTGGCGGAGATCATCAAAGACTATGAAGACGCGTGTGCCGAATCCCGTGAAGTGCTCTCCCGCTACGGTCTTGATGACGTGATTCCCCACAGCCCCTCCGGACACAATGTGCGCTGGGTGGTTACGCACATGATCGAGGAAACCGGACGGCACTGCGGACATCTCGATATTGTCCGGGAACTCCTGGACGGAACAACTGGCGAGTAACCGGGGCATTTTTCGCCGTGACGTTTATGCCCGGGCCCCGCCCGGCCGCGAAATAATACTGCATTCCCTCAAAGCATCGTCCTTTTACAGGGAAAACCCAAAATTTAATAGAGCGCAAGTAATAACTTCCGGTACTTTGCCCGAAATGACAAAGATGACGCATGTCATTTCGTTGAAAATCCGGAATGCCCGTACCTTGATCCCATCTCAGTTCCGCTCGCTTTATTTCCAATTAAGGGGATCACGTGACCAGTTCCAACACGCGCAGAAAGGTGCGGCGGGCCACCGTACTCGCGGTAGGCAGCGCGCTTCTGCTCTCTCCAGTGGCTGCCACGGCCGCTCCCGCGCCAGAGCTGGCCGACCAGGTCAGCAGCACTGCAACGGGCTCCCCCGATGCCGCAGGCACCATGGCCCGGATTGATGACCGGCCGGATCCGGTGGCCGATGAACGCCGGACATTGAACCAGCAGGCCGTGGAACAGGTCATCCGCGGCGAGAAACAGCCTGCGGCCCGCGGAGGCTCGCAGTCAGTTGAGGTGGCTCCCGGCCAGTGGGCCGAATACGGGCTCCAGGACAGTGACCAAATCCTGTCCTTCCTCATTGGTTTCGGTGACCAGAGCGATCCACGGTTCCCCGATGCCGCTCCGGGGCCGCTGCAAAACCAGATCCCGGCACCGGACCGCAGCACGGACAACTCGACCTACTGGGAGCCGGAATTTGACCGCGAGCACTACCTGGACATGTTTTTCGACCCGCAGGGCGAGTCGCTGACAACGCTGTATGAAGAGCTCTCCAGCGGCCGTTATACAGTCGACGGCGACGTCAGCGACTGGGTCACCGTCCTGTACAACTCGGCCAGCTACGGTGAGACCGAGAGCCAGACGGACATGACCCGGTTCATCCAGGACGCCGCCAACGCGTGGTACGACGCCCAGCTGGGTGAGGGCAAGAGCCCGGCGGACATTGACGCTTATCTTTCCACCTTCGATCAGTGGGACCGCTACGACTACAACAACAACGGAAATTTTGATGAGCCCGACGGCTACATCGACCACTTCCAGGCCATCCACGCCGGGGAAGGTGAAGAAGCCGGTGCGCCGTCGTCGGCTATCTGGTCGCACCGCTGGTCCGCGGGCCAGGCCGGCCGGGGCACGCAGGGTCCTGCGGCCAATCTTTACGGCGGAGTCAAGATCGGGGATTCCGACGTGTGGATCCGCGACTACACCACGGAACCCGAAAACGGCGGCCTCGGCGTCTTCGCCCACGAATACGCCCACGACCTGGGACTGCCGGACCTCTACGACACCAGCGGGGGAGAAAACGGCACCGGCTTCTGGACGCTGATGAGTTCCGGATCCTGGCTGGGCCACGGCGACGGCAGCATCGGCACCACACCGAACCACATGGGAGCCTGGGAGAAGCTCCAGCTGGGCTGGCTGGATTATGAGGTTGCTTCCGCGGGAGAGAAGTCCACACACATGCTCGGCCCGGCCTACCATGCCACGAAGAAGCAGCAGGCCCTGGTGGTGACGCTGCCCCGTGACGCCCGGGGGAACGGCCGCTACTACCTTGCGGAGAACCGCCAGTACGCAGGATATGACACCACGCTGCAGACCGGGCCGTACAACTTCGGCTGGGCGCTCAGCGCTCCGGACACCGTTGAACACTATCCGTACCAGAACGGGCTGCTGATTACGTACTGGAATGCCGGACAAAGCAACAACAACACCCGCCAGCATCCCGGTGCCGGCCTGGCGCTTCCCGTGGATGCCCGTCCGCAGAGTCTGCTGTGGTCCGACGGAACCCCGGCACGCAACCGCATCCAGAGTTTTGATGCCACCTTCGGCAAGGAGGCCACCGACTCGATCAGCCTGCACCGCGAAACAGCGGCCGGCCTGACCACTCTGAAGGTGCCGTCCCGTCCGGGCATTGCCGTCTTCGACGACACCAACCCCAATGCCTACTATGATCCCGCCAATCCGCAGGCCAGTGTGGTGGTGGCCGGCACCGGAACCAGGATCCAGGTTGTTCAGAGCAATCCCAAGGGCATGATGACCGTAAAGGTCAACTAGTCCCGCTGGCGGGTCCGGTAGTCAACGGCAGGGACCGAGGAGCTGATCTTCGGGCCCTGCCGTTTCGCCGGGCTGCAGGAGTCCGGCCTGCGACCCATGGAACAACGCCGGAACCGGACACTCCGGGTTTTGCGAACTGAACTAGATGACTGACTGTCGGCGGGCGCAAAGCCGGAAGCATCCGTCGCCTGCAACTACGACTCCTGCGGCAGGCTGGACCTCATCGGGAACGCGCCGCTGAAATCGCCGGCATGAGCGCCGAAACGAAGCCCGGGGCCTGACCGTCGTCACCGAAAACGTCCTGTACTACGACTACAAGTGACCCATGGCCCCGATAGGGACCCCCTCTGCACCGCTGACTGGGAACCGCTGACCGGGAACCGCTGACGGGGAACCGCGGGACCTCGCAGACGCCGACGGTGCCTATATCGGTCACAACTACAAAGACGAGCTGAACGTGGTTTTCCTGCAGAGAGAAAGCCGAACGGCGGACCGTGATCGAGAACAACCGGGCATGGGACGCCGCGAAAGCGTGCCGGTCGTGTTCTTTAGCGTCGAATCCATCAATACTCGAATCCATCAATACTCGGAGCCCGCCACCGATTGCCGGAGCACTACTGTCATCCACTCACTCGGCCCTGCGCTGGCTCAGAACCGCCAGATGAGCGGCACGTACAGCACCGAGGCGGCGAGGAAGACAAGGGAGAGCGGCAGCCCGAGGCGCCAGTAGTCGCCGAAGCGGTATCCGCCCGGCTGCATCACCATGAGGTTGGCAGGGGTTGCGATGGGGGTGAGGAAGGCAGCGGCCCCGGCGACGCTGAGTCCCATCATGAAGGGCAGCACACTGACCTCAAGCGTTTGGGCGAAGGTCACCGCTACCGGCCCCATCACGAGCACGGTGGCCACGTTGGAGATGAACTGGCCCAGGATGAGGGCGAGAACGCAGATCACCAGCAGGGCCAGGTGCGGGGAAACGTTGCCGGCCGCATCCAGGACCACTCCGGCGATCGCGTCGGCCGCACCCGAGGACACGAACGCGGAGGACAGCGGGATGAGCGCCCCGATCAGGACCACAGTGTTCCACGAAATCGCACGGAACCCCTGGGGCACGGTCACCACTCCAAGGAGGACTAGGGCGGCCGCGGCGAGGAGCCCCACTACCACCGGCGGGAGGAACCCGGTTGCCAGCAGTGCGATCGTGGCGGCAAGCACAACGAGGCAGCGCCGCCATCCGCGCCCCAGCGGCACCCCCCGCTGGAGCATATGCGGCGGTTCGACGGCGATGACATCGGAGGACTGCACATAGCGGTTCAACGCGTCCCAGGGGCCGTGGACCAGCACCGAATCTCCGGCCCGCAGCATCAATGTCCCGGGCGGGACGGGGTCCTCGGGAGCGGTATCGGGCGCGGGTGCAGCGGCTCCGCCGCGGTGCAGCGCGACGATCACCAGGTCTTCCTGCCGTGTGGTCATGCCGGGGCTGACGATGCGTCCGATCAGTGTGGAGCGGGGCGCGACGAGGACCTCGACGGCGCCCATCTCTCCCGTGAACAACCGCTCCGTGTCGAGGTCGGCCGTATAGCTCTCGCGCCAGGACCTCACCCTGGCCCGCGGGTCGGCGCCCGCCTCCGCCAGCCGCTCGGGCGCACGCTTGGGCAGGAGCCTTCGGCCAAGCAGCACAACGAGGAGCGTTGTCACAACAACGAGGGGAAGCCCCACCAGCGCGAACTCGAAGTACCCGAACGCGCGTCCGCCGGAGCTGGCGGAGAGGTCGGAAACGATGATGTTTACCGGAGTCCCTGTGAGGGTTAGCAGCGATCCCGCGCTGGCGGCGAAGGCAAGAGGGATGAGCATGTGCGAGGGGATGATCCCCGCCCGTGCCGTTGCGACGACGACGACCGGCAGGAGCGCTGCGACGGCGCCGTTAATGCTGATCACTGCGGAGAGGGCCGCAGCGATGGCCATGATCGTAATGAGCAGGCCGGTGCGGCTCAGGGACGAGCGAAGTTCCAGCTGCTGTCCGATCCAGGCCGTGATTCCGGTGGCGTCGAGGGCCTCGCTGAGAACGAACAGAGAAGCGATGAACAGGGTGATCGGATCGCTGAATCCCTGCAGGGCTTCGTTGAGGGTAAGCACCCCGGTGGCCCACAGCGCCACCGGAACGAAGAGCGCGACGACGACGAGGGGCACCCGGTTGGTCATGAATCCCGCGACAGCTAGGGCAAGGACCGCAAAGGTGGCAAGCATTGGCGGGATCATGCGCCCGGGCTTTCGGATTTATCCACTTGTCTTCCCTGTTTCGGATCCCCGATGGTTGGTGCACGTGACATTCCCCCGCTTCAATAGCCTGCCCTCGGAATCTGCGGAAAGCCATAGCGGCGCCGACGGGGCGGCACGTTTGTCCTGTCATCGGCGTATCAAGGCGAGGTCCTGGGAGGGGGAGGCGCGGCTCCCCGGGTGACCTGCTTCGGCCAGCCGCGGCCCGCCGCGCCCCCTCCGGAGCCCGCTTGCCGCGCCCCCTCCGGAGCCCGCTTGTCGGGCGGCACCGGTCAGTCGACTGCCTCCGTGCAGAGCCTGCAGAGCGTAGAGGACAGCCGCCAGGTCCACCACTTCCTGCACAAGGCGCCGGCATGGTTGCATCGCCGTGTTGTTCAAGACCTCGTCGGCTTCGGCGGTCGCGCTGGGTTCGCTGGGCCGGACGATGTCATGGATGCTGGCATCGCTCAGCCCGGCGATCTCCACGTGCTTGCCCTGCCGGCGGTATTTCTCCGTGACGGCGTCCGGTTCCGGGACGGTGGAAGCATCCCAAGGTGTGAGGCGCGCATGTCTACGACGATCGTTTCTGGATCGTGGGCGTACTCGAACTGTGGACAGGTCGTTGGAGGATGCGAAGAACAGTTCACCGGTCACCGTATAGGTGGCTTCTTTCCCGTCCTGCTTTCCGGTCGTGCGATCGACGCTCACAAAGTGGGCTACCTAGGGCCAGCACCCCGGCAGCGGCAAAGAACGCTGCGGCAATTCCGAAGGGAAGGCGCAGGCCGAACTGTGTTGCCAGCACACCTCCGAGTGCGGCCCCAAGCGTCAGGCCGCACAGTCCTACCAGCCGCCCAACGGAGTTAACCCGGCCCATCATGCGGGCCGGAATCAGCCGTTGCCGGACAGTCGTGGCCAAAATGTTCCACACAACGGCGTGTCCCATGTAAACGGCGAGGGCGGCACCCACCAGCCAAACGTTGGTGGTGCCTGCTATCACCGCGAAGGAGGCGGCTCCGGTCAGCAGCGCCGCTGCTATCGTCCAGCCGTAACCGACCGCACGGCGCAGGCGGCCGGCCACCAGGCTGCCGGCCAGCCCGCCCAGCGCCGAGACTGAAAGCAGCAGCCCGTAGCCGGCGGCGTTGAGCTGCAGCACTTCCGTCGCGTAGAGAACCAGGTACGAAAACGGAATCATGTAGCCGGCACTGGCCAGGCCGCCGATGATGATGAGCGTCCGCACGACCGTGTGCCGCAGTGCCCAGACCGCGCCCTCCCGGATCTGTGCGCCCACTCCGGCGGGTGGAGCCGGGTGAACGCTGGTACCCGCGGTTTCGACGGGCCGGTAGCCCTGCCGCAGCCGCCAATATGCGGTTCCTGCCAGAAGGAATGCTCCGACGGTTAACAGGGACGGAGCGAACGCGGCGAGGGCGAACAGAAAGCCGCCCAACGGAGGGCCGATGAATTCATCCACCAGCGTCTGCGTTCCCGCGATCTGTGAGTTCGCCCGGTCCAAGCCTGCCGGTGCGACGGCCTGGGGCAGGACGGCAACGGCTGCGCTGTCCGAAATCGTCTCGACGATGCCCATAAACGCATAGACGGCATACAACGCAGCCATGGGTGTTGCATCGGCGATGATCAATGCGGTGAGGGCTGCAAAGATGACAGCACGGGAAAAGTTGGCGAGATAAAGCAGCCGGCGTCTATCAAAGCGGTCCACCAGGACCCCGATCCCCAGCACCGTCAGCAGCCGCGGTGCGGTATAGAAGACCGACAGCGCCGCGACAGCCAGCGGATCGCTGGTCATGGTGGCTGCCAGCAGGGGGAGCGCTACGAAGGTGACTCCGTCAGCGAGGTTGGAGGAGGCGCTGCCGAGCCAGATCCGCCGGTACTCCGATCCGAGCTTCATCCGCGCTCCGCACACCGGCCGCAGGCACCCGGCACTGGACTAGGACGCTTGGGTGAGTCTGTCGTCTTCAATGATCTCGTGCGCCTCTACAACCATCGGGTTGAGGACCCGGTGCAGGAAGGACTTGGTGCGCTCTTCCCGGGGACTGCCGATCACGTCCTTTGCGGAGCCCTGTTCAACAACGTAGCCTCCGTCCAGGAACACCACGCGGTCCGCCACTTCGCGAGCAAAGGCCATTTCGTGGGTGACGATGACCATGGTCATGCCCTCGGCCGCCAGCGACTTCATCACGGCCAGGACCTCTCCCACGAGTTCCGGATCCAAAGCCGACGTTGGCTCGTCAAAGAGCATCAGCTGGGGATCCATGGAGAGCGAGCGTGCGATGGCAACCCGCTGCTGCTGGCCTCCGGAGAGCTGCGCAGGGTACGCATCCTCCTTGTGGCTCATGCCAACCCGGTGCAGGTTGGCCCGGGCGACCCGGTTTGCCTCCTCTTTTGGCCGCCTCAATACCTTGGTCTGCGCCACGGTGAGGTTCTCAAGCACGGTCAGATGCGGGAACAGGTTGAAGGCCTGGAACACCATGCCGATGCGCCGGCGGATGCGGTCCAGATCGGCGTCGGGGTGCGTAATTTCATCCGGACCCACGAGGATTGTGCCCGAGGTGGGAAGTTCGAGCAGATTCACGCAGCGCAGCAGCGTCGACTTTCCTGATCCGGACGGCCCGATGATGCAGACAACCTCTCCCGGCTGAACCTCCAGGGAGATGTCCTTCAGCACTTCGACGGGACCGAAGCTCTTCTGCAGGTTTCGGATGGAGATGGCATGTGACGGTGACAGACCCGCGGAAGCCGTCGGGGGCGTGGTGGGCATCATCAGCGTGCTTTCGCGTAGCGGGATTCGAGCTTACGCACGAGGCTGGACAGAGGCAGTGTGATCGCAAGGTAGCAAAGGGCGGCCACAATCAGGGGGGTGGCGTTCACCGATCGGTTGAGGAAGTCCTGGGCGAACTTGGTGAGCTCATACTGTGCTGCGGTGACTCCGAGGACATAAACCAGGGACGAGTCCTTAACCAGCAGGATCATCTCATTGGTCAGCGGCGGAATGACTACCCTGAAGGCCTGCGGTATGACAATCGTGATCATGGTTCGGGAATGGCTCATCCCCAGGGTCCGCGCCGCTTCCAATTGGCCCTTCGGCACGGCCTGGATTCCGGCACGGAAAGTTTCCGCCATATAGGCAGCGGCGGTAATGCCGAGGCCAACCATGACCATGCCGTACTTATCCCCGGGAAAGACGAACCCGGGAAATGCGTTGGGAATTCCATAGGCCACCATGAACAGGACCACGAGCGCAGGAACGCCGCGGAAGAACTCAACGTAGGCTGATGCGAACCAGCGGTAAGCCCGGACGGAACTCAGCTTCATGATGGCCAGCAGCATCCCCACGACAAACGCAAAGACGAACGCCAACGCAGCGTAGAGAACCGTGTTCACGAGACCGACGACGATCACGCGCGGGAGCATTCTCTGCAGGATGTCGACCCGCAGAAATGCGTCGCTGAAGGAGCCCCAGTCCATAGTGACGGCAAGAACTGCCAGGACGGCGATGCCAACGCCGTATTGAACGCCGAGGGAGATGCGGGCTTTTTGGCGCCGTGTGAAGCGTGCCGGTGCCACCGCGTCTGCGGTGTGCTCGGTCTGCGTGGTCATGGTGTCCTTTTGTGGTTGCTGTTCCTGTCGCCGGCGGGTTCACGGCGGCTGCTGCCGCCGTGAACCGGGCAGTCAGCTTTGCGGAGTCTCTCCAATCCATTCCGTGTAGATCTCGTCATAGGTGCCGTCGGCCTTTGCCCCGGCGAGGACTTCATCGACAACTGTCTTCAGTGCCGTGTTATCCAGCTTCATTCCCAGCCCGTACTGCTCGCCGGTATCAAACTGTGCTGCGATTTTCGCTTTTCCGTCATTGGTTTTCAGTGCTTCGGTCCAAACGGGCAGGTCATTGATGGCTGCGTCCACCTGACCGGTCATCAGTGCCTGTGTCTGCGAGGCGAGGTCCTGGAATTCGACGATTTCGCATCCGCAGTCCTCGGCGTTTGCATTGGCGTAGTCCAGGCCAGTGGTGGCCGACTGGGCGCCGAGCTTCTTGCCCTGCAACCCGGCGAGGTCCTTTACCGCTGAATCATTGGGGACGAGGAGGGCCTGTGTGGCGTCGAAGTATGGTTCGGAGAAGAGAATTGCCTCTTTCCGGTCTTCCGTGATCGTCATTCCTGCAGCGGCAATGTCACACTTTCCCGTGGCCATGTCTTCACCCGATTTGATCCCTTCGAACGGGGTGTCGATGATGGTCTGCTCGGCACCGAGCCGCTCTGCAACGAGGTCAACCAGGTCAATATCGAATCCCACCGTTTCGCCGGAATCATCGTTGAACTGGAAGGGCGCATACGGAAGATGCGTGCAGACCGTGAGCTTACCGGCCGAAACCAGTGTCACGCCGTCCTCCGAGCCGGCAGACGGATCCCCCGCCCCGGCGGAGGAGTCGCTTCCGCAGGCAGCCAGCGCCAACGCACAGACAGCGACAACAGCGGCAATTTTTGGCCTATTTTTCAGTTGCATGGATCTCCTATAGATGGCGGGGCCGAAAACGCCTGTCCTCGGCCTGATTGGCTGAGCGACGGTGGTAAGCCTGGATACTCAACAATGGAATAGCGTTTTCGGCCTGAAATCCCGGGCGGCGGTGTTTCCGGGCCGCCGGTATTTCACCCTGAATGTGGGGGCAGTCACACCTTGAGTGAATTCAGTATGAACACATTTGGTGGTGACCGCAACTGAGCCTCAAGGGGTGGAATACGGCGCCGAGTGTCGCCGTGGTAATGCTTCCGTTCGCAGAAAACGAGGAGGCGTCACAATGCTGGATCATTTCCGGCCCGTTTTCCGGATGCCGGATCACCCGCAGTCGTTGTCCTCCAGCCAGGTTTTCAACCGGGCGTAAATCTCCGGAGTGTCCTGTTCCGCGGCATCAGCGGTCACTCCGGCCAGACCGGAGAGCCGCACGCTGAACACCGACTCATGGTCACCGGTGGGGGTGATGAGATATTCCATCTCTCCCGCCGGCTCACCGGCCACCCGCTCGTCCCAGCGTGCATCGAACGTCATGACGAGCCGGTAGGGGGCGTCGGCGTCCAGAACCGTTCCCACGATCAGGTCCTCTCCGTCCCCGCCCATGGAGTAGTCGGTGCCGGGTTCCATGGGTCCGCGCAGGACCGAGTTCCACATCCAGCTGCGCGGCACGTTGGTGGCGGACAGCGCGCGCCACACTGCCTCGGGCGGGCAGGTCAGGGCGGTTGAATAGATGATTTCCGTGGAGGCAGCGTTGGGCATGGCGGTTACCTTTCCGTACAGCGCGTTTTTGATGTGCGCGGGCCGGAGGGGATGAAACAGTTGCGAGACCCGGACCGGTGGCCGAGAGTAGTCCAGCGTTCCGCAGGGCACCAGCGCATGTTGCCGGATCGTTACCGCTGCCCGGTCCCGCTCAGGGCAGCAAGGTGCGACGGCGGGGCCGCCACCAGGATCTCCTCCGGACCGCGGCGGCAAACGGCGACACTCCACCGCGGGTTGTACCGCAGCAATGCCTCCGAAAACCGTGCCGGACGCATCCCGGCATACTCCGTCCGCTGCAGTGTCAGCGGGTCGCTGTCCCGCAATGTTCCCTCCAGGAGCTGCAGCGTCAGCCGGTCCGGGTAGGGAGTGGCCAGTGCGCGCGTCCACTTGCTGCGCCGGTTGGAGGAATCAGTTTTCCGGATTTGTACCCGGCACTCGAACTGGCTCCGTGCTTCGTAGCGGCGCAGCATCTGAGATTGCCGCCTTAACTGGAACAACGCAATAGCAGCGGGCGACAGAAGGAAAATCCAGAACTCGAGATCTCCGCCGAGGAGCAGGTAGACGCCAACTGCTGCGGCCGCCGCGAACGGGAAAAGGAACCACAGCGGGTCACGCATCGAACCGGACAAAGGCGCGCAATGGCAGGCCGGTGTCGTCGTCCGCCGGCATGTCTCCGCCTGCCCGCCGGTAGCCGAGGGATTCGTAAAAGGCTTTCTGTCCCGGTTCGGTATCCGTCAGCAGTACTTTCTGGCGCACGTGGGCAAACGGTGCCAGCACCAGCTCAACCAGGCGCCGGCCCAGCCCGGTACGCTGGTGGCGCGGATCAACCAGGACGTCCTGCAGGTAACAGACGGTGTGTCCGTCGGAGACGACCCGAGCCAGTCCCACCAGATCCTGTCCCTCCCAGGCAACTGCCACTTGTGCGGATCCTGCCAGCCCGGAAGCGAGGGTTTGCGGTGCGTCCGTGTAGGCGCTCCAGCCCACCGCGTTGTAGAGCCGGACGACGGCGGCAAGGGGAAGATCTGATCCGGCTGCGTATTCGAGGGTGGGCACGGCGACAGCCTACCGGCGGTGCAGCGAATCGGGAGACCTCTTGTGCCGCCGGAGTCGACGTGGCAATTTCGACTTTCGATAGATAATTGTCGATGATCAATCAACCGGGGATACGCATGACCAAAGCAGCCGCAGCTGAGCTCAAGCTGATCCTTGCCATCCTGTTCGCCGGGGCTGTGGTTGCCCAGACTCTCATCCTGCCGTGGACGGGCGCGGACGTCGTCGCGCACTTTCCGAAAGTCCGGAACCTGTATCGGCCCATCCTGGTGCTGTCCGTCCTCGCGGTGGCCTGTGTCGAGGCGGCGCTGGTGCGTCTTTGGAGAATACTGACGCTGGCCGGCCAGGACCGCCTTCGGCAGCGGGCCTCGCATCGCTGGTTCACAACCCTCGTGCTGTCGCTGCTGGCCGCTGCCGGCCTGATGGCCGCCATTCTGGCCGTGATTACGGAGGCGGACCAGGGAACCGGCGGCCCGATCCCGCCGCTGGCGCTGCTGCTGGGCATCGGCGGATGTACCGGTGCTGCGCTGATTGCCATGGTGAAGTACCGCCAGCTGGGCCGGGCGGCCGAGCATCGCCGGTTCCCGTGACGAGGCCACGTGAGGGCAGGCGATGGGGCGACGAGCTATGGCTGGGATTCGCGGTCGGGTTTTTGTGCCTGACCCCGGTCTCGACGTTCTTCGCGTTCGCTTCCGGTTTTGATTTTGATCCGAATGACTATCGCGGTTCGTACTATCTGGAACAGATTCCCCGGCGCCAGGCGATGATGGCCATCACGCTGCTTGTTCCTGCCGTAGCAGCCGTGACGGCAGTGGCCGCCGCTTTGGTGCAGCCCCGGTCATGGCCCAGGACCGTGACGGCGGCAGCGATTCTGGTGCTGGCCGCCGTGGATATTTGGTTCTGCTGGGTGCTGGGAAGCGAGGCCGTGGACAGCGCGCGACGGTATTCAGAGATGTTCTAGCCTGGAACTTCATTCGCGGTATTCTCCAGAAGTGCGGCAGGCCATGCTGTGTTCGGCCGGTGATAGGATTTCGAAAAGTAAAAAAGCAGGCAATGAAGGGATCAGAATGGCTAGGCGTTCTCAAAGGGACCGTCTAGCAAGGGGTAAATACACCCGAATGGCCAAGGCGACAGCGTTTCTGATTGCCGGGCTGGTGATTTTTTTCGGGGGAAACACCTTGGGTGTGGGGATGATCCTACAGGCTCACGATGACCGCAGAATCCTGGAGGAAGGTGTCCGAACCACCGGTGTCATCATCAGCGTCAAGTTTTCCACCGGTGGCAGGCAAAAAGAATACAAGGAACTGACAGTTTCCTTTCTCGCCGAGGATAGACGTGCTTACGCCAAAGGCGCCCGTGAGCGCTATTACGAGCATATCGATGGATCAAAATCGAAAGTTGCAGACGAAATGCACGGGGAAAAAAGGGTAGTTTTCTATGATCGCTCGGATCCGAGCAATTCAGTCATAGAGGGAGCACCTCAATCATTCACCGCGGGTTATCTGGTGATCACGCTCTCGGTCGGCTTCGGCGCTTCATTCATCTGGACAGGCGGGTGCGGACTGCGGAGAAAACAAGCGTGACAGGGCGGGACTGCCCAGCCACTGCTCCGAAAACGGACCGGGCAGCGAAGCTGCCGCTAGCGTGAAGCGGCGGCGTCCTTTTCCTTTTCCACCAGGGGATCGGGATCCAGGAACGCTACGGTAATGACCGCGGCTGTCTGCTCGATCTGCCATTCCCGGGCGCCAAGGTCCCGCAGGGAGGTGCTGATGCTGTCCAGATCGATGGTGGCCGGCGGCCGCCACGCGACCCGGCGCAGGGTGTCCGGTGTCAGCAGGTTCTCGATCGGCAGGTTCAGCTTCTCGGCCACGGCTGCCAGCCGCGGCTTGGCCGTCTGCAGCCGGGCTGCAGCTGCCGGATCATTCTTGGGCCATACCCGCGGGGGCGGCGGGGCATGCGTGGGGATGTGCAGGGGCGGCAGGTCCTTGGTGGAGCGGGCCGCGGAAATGCAGCGCATCCAGCGCGGAGCTTCTTTTTGAGCGGCGCGGCCGTGGAAACCGGGGGTGGAAAGCAGCTGGGGAACCGTGGCGGGCATGGCCCGGGCGGCGGCAACGATTGCCGAGTCCGGAATCAGACGCCCCGGAGCCGTGTCGCGGTTTTCCGCGAGGTGCTCCCGTTCGGTCCAGAGTTCACGGACGACGGCGAGCTGCCGGCGGTCACGCAGCTGGTGCATTCCGTTGGTGCGCCGCCAGGGGTCGACCCGGGGCGGCGACGGCGGTGCCGTGCGGATTGCTTCGAACTCCTGCTCCGCAAAGGAAAGCTTCCCGGCGTCGTCGAGCAGCTTGATCAGTTCGATCCGGAGTTCCGCCAGGACCTCAACGTCCAGTGCCGCGTACCGGAGCCAGGGTTCGGGCAGCGGGCGCGTGGACCAGTCCGCGGCGGAATGTTCCTTGGCCAGGGTGAAGCCGAGCAGGTTTTCGATGACGGCGGCCAGGCCCACGCGGGGGAGCCCGGCGAGGCGTGCGGCCAGTTCCGTGTCGAAGAGCCTGTCCGGCCACATTCCCAGTTCGGACAGGCAGGGAAGGTCCTGTGTTGCCGCGTGCAGGATCCATTCCACGCCCGAGAGGGCTTCGTTGATGATGTCCAGATTGTCGAACGGCTCCGGGTCGATCAGCCAGGTGCCGGAGCCCTCGCGCCGGATCTGTACCAGGAAGGCGCGCTGCCCGTAGCGGAAGCCCGAGGCGCGTTCAGCATCTACTCCCGCAGGACCGGTTCCTGCCGCGAGGGCCTTGGCCGCGCGCTCCAGCCCTCTGGGGGTGTCAATGATCAGGGGCACGCCGTCTTTTGGTGCCTCCAGCAACGGGAGCTGCGGGGGTTCCCTGTTCGGGTCAGCGGATGTGGTCTGCGTGGAGGAGCCGGGTATTTGCGCGGTCATAAGAACTTCAGTCTATCGAGTCTGCCGGCGGCATAGTGACACGGCGGACGTCTCCGGCCCGGGTGCGGGATGTGATGAGGGTTCTTTCGGCGGATGGGCTTGCATGTCGGGATTACTTGCATGTCGGGATTAGCTGCGGCGCACCCTGGGCAGGGGAGTGACGCCTTCCGGCAGCGGCGGCAGCCCGGCAAATGTGCAGACCATATCCGACCAGGCCTCAAGATGCGCCTGGACGTCAGCGGAATCCGGCGTCCAGGAGGCCCGCAGTTCAATGTCGATGGCATCGCCGCGGCCCGCCAGGGTGCCGTAGCTTTCCGAGAGGATCCGGGTGGCTGTTCCGCCAGCCGATGTGTAACCGGCCTGGTGCTCCTGCAGCGCTTCCACCAGCCACGTCCAGGCCACGGACCCCACCAGCTCATCGTTGCCCATGTCCGGTTCCAGCTCCGCGCGGATATAGGTGACGATCCGGAAGGTACCGTTCCATACGGCTGATCCTTCCGGGTCATGCAGCAGGATAAAGCGGCCTGTCGCGAGCTCGGTCTGTTCCGGAATCACGATTCCGGAAGGCCCGTGCCCAAGCCCTTCGTCCCGGGCCAGCGGACCTGACGCAAGGACTTCTGCGCCCAGTGACACCGCGAAGGGTGCCAGCCGGGCTGGAGCCGGAATTTCGTTCAGGTGCAGCTCTGGCCGGCACTGCGCCTTGCGCAGGGAACCAAGGGCCTTCAGGAAATCCGGGGGTACTTGTGATAAGTCACCAATTGCACTCACCTTCGCAGACTACGGGGGCCGGCTCCGGACGGAGGATGAGGCTCGCCGACGTATCCCATTCGTTACCTGTCAGCCTATGGGGGGTCGCTTCCGCCGGGAAGGTAGCCGGAGAGGAAGGAGAGCTGCCTCATCGTGTTCGCAGCCCTTCTTCGCAGGCGACCAACCAAGCACCTATTGACATTCGATAGGTGGGCGATCGACAATCGATCACTTTTACAGTTCATTCCCAGACAGGTTGGAGGAGAGCGCGGTGAGATCTCTGAGTCGCCTTCCCCGAACAGCGCTCCTGGCGGTGGCTCTGGCTGCGGTTCTGACTGGCTGCAGCCCGGGTGACCTCACCTTCAGCAACGAAAGCCCCTCCGAGGTCACAGTCTCGATCGGGGACGAGGAATATGCGATCGAAGGCTGGGGCGGGGTCAGTATCCTCGGAGCCGGCTGCAGCCAGGGGGATATCACCGTGGGGTTTGAATCAGGGAAAACCCTTGTGGTTGACGGGCCGGTGTGCCCGGATGAGCGTGTTGTCATTGGCGAAGGCACGGTTGACCTGCAGCCGACCGGGAACTAGCACAGCCGGACGCGCGGCGGGGGCCCGGCGCTGAGAACAGAGCCGGGTCCCCCTTGGGCGCGCAGTGCTCCGCAGGGGGACCCGGACTGACAGGTCAGCTGATCGGCAGTGCTTCCGGATCCTGCGGGCCCGCGGGAGTACCGGGATCCGCGGCAATTTCACGGGCGATCGCTTCGGCAAAGGCATCGACGTCGGCCTCTGACGTGTCGAACGTGCACATCCAGCGCACCTCGCCGGTGGCCTGGTCCCAGTCGTAGAACCGGAACGAGGAGCGCAGCCGGTCAGCCACACCGGCCGGCAGCTTCGCGAAGACGGCATTGGATTCGGTGGCCTGGGTGAGCTCGACGCCGTCGATCTTCTCCACAGCGGCACGCAGCCGCTGTGCCATGGCATTGGCATGTGAGGCCGAGCGCAGCCACAGGTCGCCCTCGTACAGGGTGATGAACTGGGCGGAGACAAACCGCATTTTCGAGGCCAGCTGCATGTTCATCTTGCGCAGGTAATCCAGGCCGGGGGAGGCCTCCGGGTTCAGGGAGACGATGCATTCGCCGTACATCATGCCGTTCTTGGTGCCGCCCAGGGAGAGGATGTCGACGCCGGCCCCGGACGTCATCGCCCCCAGCGTCACGCCCAGCGCTGCGGCGGCATTGCCCAGCCGGGCGCCGTCCATATGCAGCGTCATGCCGTGCTTGTGGCAGTGCTCGGCGATCGCGGTGATTTCCTCCACCGTGTAGAGGGTGCCCAGCTCGGTGGACTGCGTGATGGACACGGCCAGCGGCTGCGCGCGGTGCTCGTCGCCCCAGCCCCAGGCCTCCTGGTCGATCAGCGCGGGGGTGAGCTTGCCGTCCGGGGCGGGGATCTGCAGCAGCTTCATGCCGCCGATCCGCTCCGGCGCGCCGTTTTCGTCCACGTTGATGTGGGCGGTGGAGGCGCAGATGACGGCGCCCCAGCGCGGCAGCAGCGACTGCAGCGCCGTCACGTTGGCGCCGGTGCCGTTGAACACCGGGAATGCGCGCATCTGCGGACCGAAGTGTGAGGTCAGGACCTCGCGCAGCTTCGCGGTGTAGACGTCCTCGCCGTAGGCCACCTGGTGGCCCTGGTTCGCGGCGGTCAGCGCGTCCAGAATCTCCGGATGCACACCGGAATAGTTGTCCGAGGCAAAGGCACGGATGGAAATGTCATGCAGGGGGGAAATGTTGGTCACAGTGTCCAGTATCTCTTACGGATTGATCGGATTTCACCGGCGGCGCCGGGCAGGCAGCGGCAACGCAGCCGCCTGCAGGTGCAGGAGTCAGGCGCCCGGCACGAGCGAAATGCGCTTGCCGTTCAGCTGTGCGGCGTCCTCGCTGAAGAGCCCGACGACGGCGCCTGCCAGGTCCTGCACATCCGTGTAGGTGCCGAAATTGCGCTCCGGTTCGGCCTGCCGCATGGAGTCGTCCACCAGTGCTTTGACCACCAGGACGACGGCGGCAGAGCGCTGCGCTTCCGGGTTGTCTTTCGCGCCGGACTGCGCCCGGCGGAAGCCCTGGGCGATCGCCTGCACCCAGGCCTCGGCTGCGGCTTTGGCTGCGGCGTATCCGGCGCCGCCGGCGGTGGGGGAGTCCACGGCGGTGGAGGAGACTATGGCGAGCCGGCCGTCGTCGGACGCTGCGAGCTGGTCGTAGAAGCTGCGGCTGACGTTGCGGAGCGTGCGCAGGATGTTGGTTTCCAGGAAGTCCCAGTCGTCGTCGGTCTGGCCGGTGAGTCCGCCGCCGCCGCGCCAGCCGCCCACCAGATGGATGAGCCCGTCGATTCCGCCGTAGGTCTCCTGCAAATCCCGGGACAGCGCATCCACGTCACCGGGGTTGGACAGGTCGCAGGTGCGCAGGTCGGCGTCGTGCAGGTCTGCGAGGGTGTTGTCCAGTCGGGCCGCATCGCGGCCCACCGCCACCACCTTCGCTCCGGCGGCTTCCAGCGCCCGGCACACTGCGGTGCCGGAGGGAGAGGCGGCGCCGGCCACGAGGACGGTCCGCCCGCGGACGGACAGCGGCGTTGCGGATGATCGTGCGGCCGGCTCAGTGTTCATTTACTTCGAACTCCCTGTGATTCCCGAAGTGGACTCGATGACCGGGCCCATTTTTTTGGACAGCGCTTCGTAGAACATGGACAGCGGAAATTCGTCATCCAGCACCTGGTCCGTCAGCCCGCGCGGCGGACCGTCCAGCGGCAGGGCCTCCGGACCCTTGGCCCAGACCGACGCCGGGTTGGGCGTCAGTGTCGCCGAGACCAGATCATAGGCCGCGAACCAGTGGGCGGTCTTCGGCCGGTCAATGGAGCGCCAGTACAGGTCCTCGATGTTCGCGCCCAGGCGGATGACGACGTCGGCCGCGTCGTCCCAGTCGATGCTCAGCTTGCCGTCGGTCCAGTGCAGGACATGGTTCTGGTGCATCCAGGCGAACAGCAGCTGGCCGCCGAGGCCGTCATAGTTGCGCACCCGGCTGCCCGTAATGGCGAACCGGAAGATCCGGTCAAAGATCACTGCGTACTGGACCAGCGTGGCATGTTTGCGGGCTTCGGGGGAAGCGTCCTCGTCCTTTTCAATCTTCACGGCTTCGCGGAAGGCGGTGAGGTCGCAGCGCAGTTCCTCGAGGGAGTACAGGAAGTACGGCATGCGCTGCTTGATCATGAACGGATCGAAGGGCAGGTCTCCGCGCATGTGTGTGCGATCGTGGATGAGGTCCCACATGACAAAGGTTTCCTCGGTGAGGTGCTGGTCGTCGAGCAGAGCTGCCGCGTCCTCGGGCAGTTGCAGCGAGGTGATCTCGGCGGCGGCCCGCAGCACCCGGCGGAAGCGTGCGGCTTCGCGGTCGGCAAAGATGGCGCCCCAGGTGAAGGTGGGGGTTTCGCGGACGGCCACGGACTCGGGGAACAGCACCGCGGAGTTGGTGTCGTAGCCCGGGGTGAAGTCCAGGAAGCGGATGGGGACGAAGAGCTTGTTGGAGTACTCGCCGGCTTCGAGTTCACCAATGAAGTCCGGCCAGACAACCTCGATCAAGACTGCTTCCACGTAGCGGTTGGTGGAGCCGTTCTGCGTGTACATGGGGAAGAGCACCAGATGCTGCAGTCCGTCGGTGCGGTCCAGCTGCGGGGAGAATGCGACCAGGGAATCCAGGAAATCCGGTTCGCCCAGGCCGTCGGCGACCCAGCGCTGCAGGTCCTGAACCACCAGGCGGAGGTATTCGGCGTCGTGCTCAAAGGCCGGTGCCAGGGCGGTGACGGCGGCAGCGATGGTGTCGATCAGCTCTTCGGCGGCGCTCTTGTTTTCCGCGTCGACAGAACCGTTCTTGTTCTGCAGCGGCTGCAGATCGGTGGCGGCCTGCTTCAGGGCCCGCCAGGCTTCGGAATCCACCGGATTGCCGTCCGCAGTCACATCGTCGAAGCGGGTGCGGGGGAGCGAGGGGAACGCGTGAAGAGACATGGCGGCGACCTTCCGGAAGATGCCGCTCCGAAAGCAGGGAAGCGGCAGGTGGTGTGTTGGGTCGAGCATACTCACGAAAAACTAATACTTACTATGAATCCCGTTTGTCATTAGGGTTTCTTATGCTCGGTCCGCTGCCGTGCCTGAGGAGCGTTACTGGTTGTGGTCGTGTGCTGGTTCAGCGTGCCAGTGCTGCTTCCTCTGCTGCTGCAGCCGGTCGGAGGCTGCGGGTGGTCCGCCGGTGACAGGTCCGCGGGACTCGCCGGAGTCGTCAGGACTGCTGGTCAGCGTTCTGCACAACAACGAGTTCAGCGGCACGTGTTGCCTTTTTGGCAGCAAACAGAACCATTGCGAAAACGGCCAGGGAGCCGCCAATAGTTATTCTGGAAGCGGTTTCATCCGACACATTGAGTGCCAAAATCAGAATTCCGCAGGCGGCAATGATCCCCGCAGCGGCATGGGTCGGCCATCGTGCTGAACGGTGTCCGGCAAGCCATGCTTCGGGTGAATGGGTCACATATCCGACCCGGATGCCGACGAAGGGATTCATGCCGAGCCTGCCCCGGGCTGTTGCTTCAGCTGCCCACGAGATCGCTATTCCTGCTGCCATTAAAAAGACTCCTATAAACCCCATGGCGCCAGCCTAGCGGGTGGCCCGCACGGTTTACTGCCAGAGAGTGCGCAGGTGCGTGATCCCGAAGCCGCGGCTTCGAAGATTGGCGCTGCTTGCCGAGCCGGCGGCGGCAGTGACCACAGTGAGATCGCTGACGGCCGCGGCGTCCCCCAGACGGCGGTGGATGAGGGCGGACTGGCAGCCCCGGCGTCGAAAAGCAGGCAGAGTTGCGGCACCGACAAAGAGGCTCAGGCCGCCGTGGACAAACATGGCTGCGGCGGCTGCGGGCCGGCCGTCGACCATGGCGAGGTAGCGGCGCAGCCCCGGCGTGCCGTGTTCCCGGGCGAAGACATCACGGGCGGTGCCGGAGCTGGAAACCATTCCATACCCCTGGAACAGGATGTCCAGGTAGTGGCTGTTGTCCCGGCCAACCTCATCTACCTGCACCCCCGGCGGCAGGGCCGGCACTCCTGTGCGGGGCCGGGCGTGGAGGGTGGCAGTGCCGGCCGCGGGTGACAGCCCCCTTGCCCCCAGTCGTGACCGCAGCTCTGCAGTGTCATCTCCAGCCCAAATCTCCAGGCGCGGACGCTGCCCGGTCTCGGAATAGAAAGCGGTGATGTCATCAAGCCGGTGGATATCGTCCAGACTCAGTCCGCGCGCCTTGTTGTACGGTGCGGCATCAGGCAATGCGGGCAGTCGCGTTGCGGCAACCCGCCCAAACCGACGGAACGAGGTTCCGGGATAGACCGCTGCGGCGGCCTGGTAGTCGAGCTCAGCCTTGGCAGTGAGAATCGACTCGGCGGCTGCTGCCAGGGAGCCCGTCATCTCTTTCCCCGCACCGGGTCGGGTCAGTCGGGACGGACGGCGGTCAGGCAGAACGGATGTCCGGCGGGATCGAGCAGGACACGCCACTGTTCCGGTGACGGCTGGTGCTCAGCGGGCACCGCACCCAGAGCTGCGGCAGCCTCGGCTGCGGCTGCCAGGTCCTCCACGGCTACGTCCAGATGCATCTGCTGGTGCTGGTCGCCCTCGGGCCAGGACGGCGCAACATAGGTGTCAACGCGCATCAGGGTTAGCATCGGACCGCCTCCGGTCAGAGCGACGACTCCGCGGTCGGGTGTCGCAAACGCTTCTTTAAGTCCCAGAAGACGGGAATAGAAATCCGCCAGCAGGTCCGGATCCGGGCAGTCAAGGGAAATGGACGCAAGCTGTCCAACGCGTTCGGTCATAGCCCTAAACCTACAGCCTCACGCACTTACCCTCATTTCCGCTGTGGTCCAGAAGCACGCCTTTTCCGCCGAACCGCACAGTCATGAGGAGTACAGTGGGCGAAACTTATCGATGAATTGTCAAGAAAGCGCACCACCATTTACAGGAGCTGAAACAATGTTGTTGACCTATACCGGCGTCAGTATTTCCGCCGAATCCATCAATGTGGTCACGCAGGGGGTGAGGGGCTGGACGGTTACGATCTTCCTTGCACTGTATTTGGCACTGGTGATCGGTGCCCTGATCAGCATCTCGAAAAGCAGACACGCTACGCCGACGGTAAAAGCTATCTGGTTTCTGATCGTCGTTGTGGCTCCGTTTCTTGGCTCGCTCCTGTGGTTCACCCTCGGAAAGCCCAAAGCACCCCGCCGCTCAAAGAGCAGCGCAGACCACTGACCCCGGCTTGAACGATAGAGGCAGTGAAGCTCCCGCATCGGTGACCAGCTAAGCAGTGGCTCCGGCGGTCCCTGACGGTCCGCTGGCAATCCGCCAGACCCGTGAGCCCAGCAGAAAGCTGATCGCCGCAATCCCGCCGGGAACCATCAGCCAGCCCCAGCTGCTGGTCCATCCGATGCCCACCGCGTCCGGGGAGGAGAAGGCTTCAACGTCCACGAACAGGAACGTCGCGTGTGCCTGCGCCGGTGCGTTGTAGTCGACGGCTGCCAGCATTCCGAAGGTGAACAGCACAAACGAGGTCCAGTAAACGAACAGTGCCAGTCCTGCAATAACAGCGCCGATAGACCACAGGGGACGGTGAGGACTCTCTTCCGCATACTGGCGGGCCAGGATCCTCGGGGCTCCCAAATCGAAGAGCGCCGCTGTGGTGTCCCTGGGGTCGCTGGCGAGCTCCCGGCGTAGATCCCGGAGAGCGGCTTTGCGTTCCCGGCCGGGCAGCAGGCCCTCAAGATGCCAGTCCAGGCGCGTGAGGTACCAGTCCGTGCGCAACCGGTCGCGAAGGGAACGGGTAGGCGATCCTGCATAACTGCTGTCAGTCATTGCGCTCCTTGTCGGTGGCGGCGCGGACGGCGGCCGACACGACGCGCCACTGCTCCTTCGCCGATGCTTGCGCGGCTTCACCTGCCGGTGTGAGTGCGAAGTACTTCCGGGGCGGCCCATTGGTTGACGCAACCATTCTGGTCCTGACCAGGTTGTCCCGCTCCAACCGGCTGAGCAGCGGGTAGACCAGCCCCGTGGTCACCTCCAGCCCCAGTGCCGCTAGCCGTTCGGTGAGCTGGTAACCGTAGGATTCCTCCTCGCCGATCAGTGTGAGGGCCAGCAGCGGCAGGACTGCGCGGACCATCTGCGCATCCTGCTGAGCCTGTATTCGGGACATGCTAGTAATAGATCACTAATAGTGCCCCGCCACAAGGGCGGTCGGCAGCACTATCTGCCGTCCGGCCTCCGGGGAAGCGGGCCGAGTCCTGGCCGAGTCCTGGCCGGGGAAGCGGCCGGGGGAGCGGCCGGGGCGGTTGCGGCCGGAACACCGTCCCCAGCACCAGCATGATTCCGGCACCCATCATCATGAGGGCTCCCACCGTGAGGTTGGCGTCGAGAAGGGTCACGGGACAGCCTGCCGCGGAATCGTCGTCGGGGCAGGACCTCCAGGGCTGGAGGATCATCAGAACAGAAAACGCTAATCCGAAGCCCGCAAGCAGCCAGCCGGCAACACTCCAGGTCTTGTGTTTCCGCAGGCGATTCATATCGGTGATCACAGCATGAACGGCGGCACCAGGACGCTGAACACGCCCAGGAGTCGTCAGGTTTCCCTGTTCCTCTCCGGAGCCGCGAGGCGAACCCCGCTAAGGCTTAGTATCCGCGGCTGTTCGGAGACTCCGTGCCGATAACCGTCAGCGATACCTCGGGATGGTTTTTCTCCACCCGCTTGAGTGCCCAGACATCGTTGAACAGGGCAAGGTAGGCCCCGTCGGTGCGCTGAAGTACTTCGGCGCCGTGCACGTTGGCCAGGACCTCGGCGGCATCCGGAGTGGTGAGCCGGGCCAGTGAGTAGGACAGCTGCTCGTAGCGCATCGGCGCGTTGAAGTCCTGCGTCATGCGGTCCTCGACCACTTCGAACTGCATGGGCCCGACGGCGGCCAGCACCGGAGCCTGGTCACCGCGCCGGTCCGAGCGCAGCACCTGGATGATGCCTTCGTGCTCAAGCTGGTCGATGCCGCGGCGGAACTGCTTGTAGCGGCTGGGGTCCTTGGAGCGGGCCACGCGGAAGTGTTCCGGGCTGAAGAACGGAATCGGGGGGAACTCCACCGGCGCCTCCACGTACAGGCTGTCGCCCACGCGGAGCGCGGAAGCGTTCACCAGCCCGACGACGTCGCCGGGCCAAGCCTGGTCGATGACCTCGCGTTCGCGGCCGAAGAGGTGCTGGGCGTACTTGGTGGCAAAGGTCTTGCCGGTGTTGGAGTGCGTAACGACCATGCCGCGTTCGAAGACGCCGGAGCAGACCCGGATGAAGGCAACGTGGTCTCGGTGTGCCTTGTTCATGCCGGCCTGCACCTTGAAGACGAAACCGGAGAACGGTGCATCCACGGGACGCAGCTCGCCTTCCTTGTCTTCGCGCGGTCCGGCCGACGGCGCCAGGTCCACCAAGGCGTCCAGGATCTGCTTCACGCCGAAGTTCAGTGCGGCGGAGGAGAACAGGATGGGGGTGGCCTTGGCGTTGAGGAAGGCATCGCGGTCAAACTCGCGGCCGTCGATGACCAGCTCGGCTTCGCCCAGGGAGTCCTCCCAGACGTCACCTTCGGCAGCGAGGGCTTCCTCGGGGGTGAAGTGGTCCTCCTTGGCCAGGGAAGCGCCGGAGTTCTGCCGTTCGAACTTTACGTATTCGTCCTTCTTCAGGTCCCAGACGCCGCGGAAGTCTCCGGCGATGCCCACGGCCCAGGTCAGCGGCATGGGGGTGAGACCTGTGCGCTCAGTGATTTCGTCCATCAGCGCCAGGGGATCCAGCCCGGGGCGGTCCCACTTGTTGATCACGGTGATGATGGGGAGGTTGCGGGCGCGGCACACCTCGAACAGCTTCATGGTCTGTGTTTCCAGGCCCTTGGCCGCGTCCACGAGCATGACCGCGCAGTCGACGGCGGCAAGGACGCGGTAGGTGTCCTCCGAGAAGTCGGCGTGGCCCGGAGTGTCGAGCAGGTTGATGACCGTGTCCCGGTACGCAAACTGCAGTGCCGTGGAGCTGATGGAGATGCCGCGGTCCTTTTCCATCTGCATCCAGTCGGAAACCGTCTCGCGGCGGTTTTCCTTGCCGTTGGTGGCGCCTGCCGTACCGATGACGCGGGCGTGCAGGGCCAGGGCCTCGGTCAGTGTGGACTTACCGGCGTCGGGGTGCGAGATCACCGCAAAGGTACGGCGGCGGGAGGACTCGCGGGCAATTGCCGCAGTCGCTTTGCCGGCCGGACTGGTGGTGGCGCTGACGGTGGGCTGAACCTGTAAGGACACTCCGCTGCTTTCACGTGTGGTGGGATGCGGCCGCAGGGCTGGGCACTCGCGGCTGTGCTGCCAGCAATGACAGCCTTTCCATTCTAGCCGTTCGGCGCAGGCTCTTTGGACGGTGCAGCCATGTTCCGGGGCGTTCCGGCGGTACCCCGCCTGCTCCTCACCGCCAGGGGCAGCACCGCCAGCACGCAGAGTGCGCCCATGGCGAAAATCATGGCGCGGTAGTCGACAAGGCCGATCAGGGCAGCCGCAATCATCGACGCACCAACCTGCGGCACATTCATGATCACCTGGGTGGCGGCTGACGTGCGTCCCTGCATCCCGGGCGGTGTTTCCGTCTGCCGGAGAGTGATGAAGGCGATCGCCACCCATGAGACGCTGACACCGGTCAGCGCTGCGCCTCCCACAATCAGGGCCAGGGAGGAGAGGGCGGTGGTCAGCAATCCGGCGGCCAGCAGGAGAACGCCTGCAGCGATGGTGACGGGGATGCCGAACCGTCGGATGACCATGCTTGCGGTGATCCCGCCGGCCACGGCCATGACTCCCTGGAATCCCAGCAGCACACTCAGGAACTCCGGCGGGCGTCCGAGCCCCTGCTCCACCGTGGCGAAGATGGTGACGTTCAGGATGCCGGTGGCTCCGATGGCGATTCCCAGGGTCAGCAACGCCCGGCGCAGCAGGGGGTGCGTGGCCAGAAAGCGGAATCCCGCCGTCGTGCTCTGCCAGAAGGACTCTTCCGGGTCCATCTCGTGCATGCTTTCCTTCAGCTTTAGTGTGGCGAGTACGGCTGCAGCAGTGAGGAAGCAGGCAACCGTCAGCAGCACGACCGAGTCCATGCCCCACAGTGCGAGCATCCCGGCTCCCAGCAGCGGCGACGCGATGCGCAGGCCCTGGTCGATGCTGCTGAGGATGCCGTTGGCGGGTGCCAGGAGCCGGTCGGGCAGCAGATCACGCAGGAGTCCCGACTGCGCTGCTGCCGTGATGTAGGCGGTATTCGCGTAAACGACGATCACCGTGTAAACGATCCACAGACCCTGGACATCGCGCACCAGCAGCAGCGCCAGCACCACCACTGCGGCGCAGATGTTGTTGATGATGACCAGGGGCCGGCGCCGGTACCGGTCCGCCAGGCGGCCTATGAAAGGTGCCAGCAGGGCAGGCAGTCCGAGTGCGGCAAACACCATGCCGGCGGCGGCATCGCTGCCGGTCAGCTGCTTGACCCAGATGGCGGCCGTAAGGAACAGGACGGAGTCACCAAAGTTGGAGAGGACCCAGCCCAAGGCCAACCGGCGGAAGGCCGGCACCTTTAGTACCTCGCGGTTGGTGCCGACGTCGTTGGTCCCGTCCCTGCCGGCGCTCACGGCCGCTGCTCCGGTTCGACATTGACGACGGCGAAAAGCCGGGCCGCGACAGCTCCCTGGGGGCGCAGCTCGGGGTTTTCCCGGCGTCCGTCAAAGCGTTCCGTGAGTTTCCAGAGCTCCTCCCGGAACTCCATGATCTCCTCGTGCGTGGCGTAGAAACCGACGCCGAGGACGGTGGAGACATTGACATCCTCCGGCGGAAGTTCCGGTGCCCGCCGGAGCCAGGACTGGATCCGCTGCAGCTGCCGATCCGCCTCGAGGGAAGCAGTAGCGGCGACGGCGTGCACAGAGCCTGCCAGATCGGGATCAATGCCCTGCGAGCGGCTGCGGGACACGACCTTCCACGGTTTCTCCCGTCCCGGCTGCCTGACCTGCTCGATATAGCCGTGCTTGGCGAGCGTGCGCAAGTGGTAGGAGCAGCTGGCCACTGATGCACCGATGGCTGCGGCGCATTCAGTGGCGGTGGCACTCCCGGCGTCGTCGAGATAGTCCAGCAGCTCCAGCCGGACGGGATGGGCGAGTGCCCGGATCCGGACCGGATCGGTGACCACTTGTTCGCCGGGATAACCGGGGGAGGCACGGTATTCCCTGCGGGCGGCGGCTGCTGCGTCCTGTTCGGAGTCCATGCCGGGAAGCGTAGGTAGTAAAGGGATGTTTAGCAAGAGTCCTTTATAAAGAAAGCTTGTTAGACCGCTGCACCCTCGCGTGCAGCGTCATCGTGATGCTGCGGCACCTGATCCAGGAGACGCGACACGATGCGTTGCGCGTGGTGTGGCGTCGTCGTCGGTAAGGCTGCACAGGTGTGTGTCGCACCGGTTCATAAACTGCCGGCATTCAGGGGCGTGTTCCCTGCTCACGACGGGCGTCAGGGGCGGGCCGCCACGCGGTGCGGCGCCTCATACCGGTGGTCTGGTGCCGTCGTCGTCCTCATCGCCTAGTGTGGTTTCCGACACCATCGGCCCGGGTGCCCGCACGGGTTCCGGCTCCCGCCTTCCATTGACGAAAGGCCTTTTCCCATGGCTGAAGCATTCATTATTGACGCGGTACGCACGCCGGTTGGCCGGCGCAAGGGCGGACTCAGCAGCATCCATCCGGCCGACATGGCAGCACACGTTATTGCTGAAACGGTGCGCCGCACCGGCATCGACTCCGCTGAGTTCGACGAGGTCATTCTCGGTGCCATTGACCAGGTGGGACCGCAGGCCATGGATATTGCCCGCACTGCGTGGCTGGCTGCCGGTCTGTCCGAGCGCGTGCCGGGAACCACTGTGGAACGCCAGTGCGGGTCCGGGCAGCAGGCCGTGTCCTATGCGGCGCAGGCCGTCATGAGCGGAACCAGCGACCTGGTGCTGGCCGGCGGAGTGCAGAGCATGTCCTCCATCCCGATCGGATACGCGAATACTGCGGCAGCGGAGCTGGGCTTCCCTGACCCCTTCACCGGATCAACGGGATGGGCCGAGCGGTATGGGGACCAGTTGGTCTCGCAGTTCATCGGCGCCGAAATGATGGTCGACAAGTGGGGCCTGACCCGCAGCGAGATGGAGGACTTCGCCGTCGAATCCCACGTGCGTGCCCTCGCCGCCCAGGCTGAGGGAAGGTTTGACCGGGAGATTCTGCCGTTCAACGGCATCAGCGCCGATGAGGGGCCGCGGGAGCCCAACCGCGCCAAGATCGAGTCCCTGGCACCCCTGTCCGAGGGCGGCCGCCTGACAGCTGCGACGTCGTCGCAGATTTCCGATGCCGCCGCAGTGCTGCTGCTCGCCTCTGAGGATGCCGTGCGGCGCTACGGACTGAAGCCGCGGGCGCGCATCCATTCGATTTCGGCCCGCGGGGACGATCCCATCATGATGCTCAGCGCTCCCATCGAGGCCACACGCCATGCGCTGGGGCGTACGGGCATGAGCCTGGATGACATTGACCTGCTCGAAATCAATGAGGCCTTCGCCTCGGTGGTGCTGGCCTGGCAGCGGGAACTCGACGTCGACATGGACAGGGTGAACGTCAACGGCGGCGGCATTTCGCTGGGCCACCCCATTGGTGCCACCGGCGCTCGCATCATGACCACTCTGCTGCACGAACTGGAGCGCACCGGCGGCCGCTACGGCTTGCAGACCATGTGCGAGGGCGGCGGGCAGGCGAACGTCACGATCATCGAGCGGCTCGACGAGGGATTCCGACTCTAGTCGCTGCGCGGGTAGGTTCCGTTCCTGAAATGAACGCCGCCGTGACGTTGGAGGCACGGACCGCGGCTCCGGCCGAGGAATGGAACCTACCCGGCTATGGTTGGCTTATGAACCTTAACTCCATGAACTGGTGGTGGCTGCACTAGCAGCCGGTTCTTTCATGTCCGCGGGCTGCACAGCAGCCCGCGAAGCATCTGTTCCGCTTTCCGCAGCTCTGTGTGGCCCTCAATCCAGATAGAGGAACACCGATGAACTCATTTGCCACTGTGGAACAGCGGTCCAACCAACTCGCGCAGGCAATTACTCAGGCGCCGGAAAACTATCGCGTGCTCACCGGGGAGCGGCCCACCGGGCTTCTGCACCTGGGCCACTATTTCGGGAGCATCGCGGAACGTGTCCGGCTCCAGCAGGCCGGGGTGGAATCATTCCTGGTTTTGGCGGACTATCAGGTGATTGCCGACCGCGATTCCATGCCCCGGGTCCGCGAGTACGTGTACGAAGCTGTCGTGGATTACCTGGCGGCGGGTATGGACCCCGAACTGACGACAATCTTCACACATTCATCCGTCCCGGCCCTGAACCAGTTGATGCTCCCGTTCCTCAGCCTGGTGACCGAGGCGGAGCTGCACCGCAACCCCACAGTGAAGGCTGAGCTGGCGGCTTCGGGGCGGGCACTCAGCGGGCTTCTGCTCACCTATCCTGTGCACCAGGCTGCCGACATTCTCTTCTGCAAGGGCACCGTAGTGCCCGTCGGCAAAGACAATCTCCCGCACATTGAGATGACGCGTCTCCTTGCCCGCCGTTTCAACGAGCGGTACGGCAGGGTCTTCCCGGAACCTGACGCGCTCCTGACCTCGACCCCCGAGGTGCCGGGCCTGGACGGCCGCAAGATGTCCAAGAGCTACGGAAACGCCATCTCCCTGGGAATGTCCGCAGATGAAACCGCGAGGGCCATTCGCCGTACCCCCACGGACTCTGACCGCCGCATCACCTTCGATCCTGCATCACGTCCCGGTGTATCCGCATTGCTCTCCACCGCTTCCCTGTGCTTAGGGGAGACTCCGGAGGCGATAGCCGACAAGATAGGGGACGCCGGCAGCGGAACACTAAAAAGCCTCACAACGGACGCCGTCAACAGCTACCTCTCGGGTCACCGGCAGCGCCGGTCCGAATTTGCAGGGGACCAGGAGTTTTTGGCCGGCATCCTTCGGCGCGGCAACGAACGAGCGAACCTCGAGGCCGAGGAAACCCTTGGGGAAGTCCGGACCGCTATGGGGACGAACTACCAGTTCTGACGAGACAGGATATTTCCGTTGGCCCGGCAGCTGTGTTCACGTTCTGTTGCTGCTGACCGGAGAGCGACGCAGCAGTCGGTCCGCCAGACCTGCCGCTGCGGCGCCTCCGGCGTAAGCGGGAAAGTCCCACGGATTGAACGTAGTGCCGAACACCAGGCGAAGAGGTGGCCATTGTCCGGCCCACTGGGCTGGCCACGGGGTGAGCTGAAACAGTTCGATCGCTGAACAAAGTGCGACGGCGGCAGCGGCCACCGCGGTGCAGCGGGTCCGGGGCGCCGCAAAAGCCAGCAGCAGATACAGGAGCACCGCGTACAGGACGCCTCCTGCCGCGTCTCCGGCCATGCCCGCCAGTCCGGTCCGGGCCCACAACCCCCCAGCTATTGCGGCTACCGCAGCGGAGGCGAGCCCGGTACGGCGCAGCAGGACGGGGTGCCCCCGGACGGGGTGCTGCACCGAAGGTTTTAGCCCGTGTCGCGGTGCTCGCGGTGCTCGCGGTGCTCGCGGTGCGCGGGGAGCGCGGGACTGGGACAGCTGGGGCGGCGGCATGCCCGCAGGTTATCCCACCGGCGCCATTCTGTGCGCTTCCGTCTCACCTGTGGCTGTAGGGTGTCCCGGTAAAGGCATGGCAACCAGTTGTTCAGCCGGTACCTCCCGGCACGGAAAGGCAGAGATCATGACTACCTGGCTCATCACCGGATGCTCGACAGGACTCGGACGCGCCCTGGCGGAAGCCGTCCTGGCACGCGGGGACAACGCGGTTGTGACCGCCCGCGATCCGTCCACGGTCCGGGACCTCGCGGAGCAGTATCCGGAGACGGCACTGCCCCTCGCCCTTGATGTCACCGATGCCGGCCAGATCCAGTCGGCGGTCGCCGGAGGGACGGAGAGATTCGGCGGGATTGACGTTGTGGTGAACAACGCCGGCTACGGATACCGGGCGGCCGTCGAGGAGGGCGACGACGCCGATGTGCGCACTCTGTTTGACACTCACTTTTTCGGGTCCGTAGACCTGGTCAAGGCAGTCCTTCCGCAGATGAGGGCGCGCCGGTCGGGCACCATCGTGAATCTGTCCTCCATCGGGGCAACAATGACCCCGGCCGGTTCCGGTTATTACGCAGCAGTGAAGTCTGCGGTTGAAGGTCTCACCGGGTCGCTGCGCAAGGAACTCGAGCCCCTCGGCATCACCGCGATGGTTGTGGAGCCGGGCGGGTTCAGGACCGACTTCTCCGGGCGCTCCCTCCGCCAGTCGGCGGCAGCCATCCCGGATTATGCCGACACGGCCGGAAAACGCCGCAAGGAAAACGACACGACCCACGGCACCCAGCCCGGCGACCCGGCCAAAGCCGCCGCAGCCATCATTGCTGCGGTGGAAGCAGCCGATACTCCGGAAATGCTCGTCCTCGGTGCCGACGCCACCGCCACTTATGCCAACGTCCTGCAGGAACGGCTCGCTTCTTTGGAGAAATGGCGTGCCGTGAGCGAGAACACCGGCATCGACGCGTAGCCCCGGTTTCGCTGAGCGCCGGGTTCAGATGTACCACCGGCTTAGATGAGACCGGCCGACCAGCGCAGCCGCAGGCTTTCCTCCAGTTCCTGCTCGGCGACCTTCCGCTCAATCCCGTCCAGCTGCTCCTGAAGCAGCGGAATCCACCTGTTCTCCACTGCGCGCTGCCGGGTGCGGGTTGCCTCGAGCTCCTTTGAGACCAGCAACAGTGCCCGCGCGGCGCTCGCCGCTGCGACTGCGGCTTCGAGTGCCCTCCGGTGCGTGGCTGCCGTATAGGCGAGCGCCGAGCTTCCTCCTGCCGGAGAAGCCGCAGGCAGTACGCACTGCGACCCTTCCGGGTAGGAGATGCCCATTGCTCCGCCCCACTGCACCTGCACGACGGCGGCTTCCACGGGTGCCGCTGCGCTGATCCGGTCTTCCCCGTCCAAGCCGGCACTGCGCTGCAGCCACACTGCAGCCGCCTCTGCCTGCTCCTCCCATGCTCGGCGTGCGGTGTCGGCCCTCTCCTGCAGCCCCTCGATGGCACGCTGCAGAATGCGCTGCTTGCGGTCCAGCAGTTCGGCACCGCGCGTAGCGGTTTCCAGCCGGCGCTCGACATCGGCCCGATCAGCACGGTTCCCGCCACTCCTGAATCCGCTCACAGCCGCGCCCCGCCGATCGGACCGGGAAGATACTTGTCCAGGAACTTCGCGGAGAGCATGGTCAGCTCCCTCCGCGGCAGCAGCGACAGGGCCTGCCAGGCGAGGTCCATGGTTTTGTCAAAGGTCCGCAGCTCATCACGTCCCTGGTTCAGCAGGTCCCGTTCCACCACGGACCGGAATTCGATGTAGGCGTTGTCTGTCTCGCTCAGCGCTGCCGCCCCCACCAGTTCGGCCAGTTCCGCTGCTGAGCGTGCCCGGGCCATCGCGGAGAGAATCTGTGCCGCTACATCCAAATGGTCTTCCCTGGTGCGGCCCTTCCCGGCTCCGCTGCGCATCAGGCGGGACAGCGAGGAGAGGACGTCCACCGGGGGATAGATGCCCCGCGCGTCGACGTCCGCATCCAGCACCACCTGTCCCTCGGTAATGTAACCGGTCAGGTCCGGCACAGGATGGGTGATGTCCCCGGCAGGCATGGTCAGCACGGGCACGATCGTCACCGAGCCCTCCCGGTCCCGGACCCGTCCGCACCGTTCATAGAGTCCGGCCAGATCACTGTAGAGATAGCCGGGGTAGCCGCGGCGGGCCGGAATCTCCCGCCGGGCGGCGGAGACTTCCCGCACTGCCTCCGCGTAGCTGGTCATATCCGACATCACCACCAGGACATCCGATCCCTCGTCGTAGGCGAGGGATTCTGCGACGGTGAGGGCAATCCGCGGCGTGAGGATGCGCTCGATCACCGGATCATCAGCGGCGTTGAGCAGCAGCACCAGCTCACCCGCGGCGGAGCGCTCCTCCAGCCGGTCGCGGATATAGGCAATGTCAGCGTGGGTCATCCCCATGGCCGCAAAAACAACCCGGAACGCCCGGCCCGACGACGTCGTGGCCTGGGCGGCGATCTGCGTGGCCAGGGTCAGATGCGGCAGGCCCGGAACGGAGAAGATCGGAAGTTTCTGTCCGCGCACCAGCGTGGTCAGGGCGTCGACGGCGGAGATCCCGGTGATCACCGGATCCTGCGGGGGTTCGCGGTAGACCGGATTCAGCGGCCAGCCGCCCACCGGCGCTGTCTTCCCCGCCGTGACGGGAGGACCGCCGTCGAGCGGTTCACCGCGTCCGTTGCAAACCCTTCCAAGCCAGCCAAGTCCGGTAGGCACCGCCAGCGGACGTCCCTGGAACCGGACCTCGATCCCGCCCAGCGACATTCCTCCGGTGCCCTCGAGGACCTGCAGCGTGACTTCGTCTCCGTCCACCTCCAGGACCAGCCCGTGCCGGTCCCGCTGTCCGGCCACGCCCACGGTGGCGAACTCGTCCCAGCCCACTCCCTCCGCGTCGCCGAGAACCAGCAGGGGACCGCGCAGTTCGCGTACTCCGCTGTAGCCGACCCGGGGTACGGAGCCGGCCCGCTGGCCCGTGTCCGCCGCGGGATCCGTGCCGGCGCTGTGGTTGTCGCCGCTGTTCACGCGGACCGCCTTTCCGTTTGCAGTCCGTCGTCGTCGGGCGCCGCGCCGAGCTGCTGCAGCCGGCGCAGGAAGTCCCGTCCGCGGACCAGAACGCCCTCAGCGTCGGTGGGACCCGTGTCCTCCCGCAGCCGCAGCACCGGGGTGAAGTCGAAGCGTTCGACGTCGGCCGGCGGCACACCGCGTTCCACCAGCGCCTGGCACGCATCCACGACCTCCAGGACCGTCTGCAGCAGGGCTGCGCCCTTCTCCCCGGAGCTGTAGCCGTCGTTGGGGCTGAGCGCGTTCTGCAGCAGGACGCCGTCGCGCACCAGGCGTCCGCCCAGCAGCACCATCTGCTCATGCCCCGGAAGGGAAGCGGTCCCGATAATTTCTGCCAGGGCGGTCAGGCGGTCCGCTTCGGACAGCAGCAGGGAGGCCGAAGCGCGGCGCTGGGCCCACAACGGATCTCCGTGGGCAGAATGCCACCGGCCGAGGGCCTCGGCGTCCCGGGAAAAGGAACCGCGCCAGCTGACGGCCGGATAGTGGCGGGAGTAGGCCAGATCGCGGTCAAGGACCCAGAGGGATCGCACAAAGCGCTGGGTGTCGGTAGTGACCGGTTCGCTCATATCGCCCCCGGGGGGAGAGACCGCGCCAATCACGGTGACCGACGCCGTCGCACCGCCGAGGGTGCGCACCCGCGCCGCACGTTCGTAGAAGGCTGCGAGCTCGCTGGCCAGGGAGGCCGGGTAGCCCTCCTCGGCCGGAAGATCTCCGTTCCGGTTGGCGAACTCGCGCAGCGCTTCGGCCCACCGGGAGGTCGAGTCGGCAATGACGACGGCGTCATAGCCCATGTCCCGGAAGAACTCCGCAACGGTGACACCGGTGGCGATGGACGCTTCCCGGGCCATCATCGGCATGTTGGAAGTATTCGCAATGATCACCGTCCGGTCGATCAGCTTGCCGCCGGTCCGGGGATCATCCAGCCCGGATAAGCCGTCCAGCACGTCCGCCATCTCGTTGCCGCGCTCGCCGCAGCCTACATAGACAATGACGTCGGCGTCGGACCACTTGGCAATCTGCTGGAGCGTCAGGGTCTTGCCGGTGCCGAACCCGCCCGGAACAGCCGCTGCAGAACCGCGTGGGAGCGGGAAGAGCAGATCCAGGACCCGCTGTCCGGTATTGAGCGGAATCGTGTCGGTCAGGCGCTCGCCGAAGGGCCGGGGCCGGTGGACCGGCCACTGCTGCGCCAGCGGAACGTCCTTCCCGCCCACCCGTGCCACCGGATCCAGCGGATGCACGGGACCGTTTGCCAGCCACTGGACCTCGCCGTCAATGTCCGGCGGCACCATCACCCGGAACTCGACAGTTCCTGCTTCCGGAACAGTGCCGAGGACCTGGCCCGCCTGCACGGTGTCGCCCACGGAGACCGACGGCGTAAACCCCCACGCCGTGTTCAGGACGGACGGGTCCTCGGTGGAGGACATCCGGTCCTGTGCCAGCCACAGGGGAGCGGAGGAGAGCGGGCGGAGCAGTCCGTCAAACACGGCCCCCAGCAGTCCCGGACCCAGCAGTCCCGACAGCTGGTGCCCGGTGCGTTCCACTGCATCGCCGGCCTTCAGCCCGCCGGTGTACTCATAGGCCTGCAGAGTGGCGTCCGCACCGTTGACGGCAACCGCCTGCGCGGAAATCCGGTCCGGCCCCACAGCCACGACCTCCAGCATGGACAGCCCGGGCAATCCGGTGATTTCGACCAGGGGGCCGCTGACGCGGGTGATGGTGCCGGTTTCCCCGCCGGAGATGCCGTTGCCGTCCGTGCTCACGGTGCTGCCGGAGCTGGCGGTGCTGCCTGCCGATCCGCGTTGTGACGTTAGGCGTCCTCCCATAACCGCTGCACCTCCCCGGCATGCTGTTCCAGCGCCTGTTCAGCCAGGGCAGGCAGGGACAGGTCCAGATGCCGCGATCCGGCCACTGCTGTTACGCCGCCCTTATAGCTTTCCGTCACGGAGGCCATCGGTCCCAGGAGCGCGTCGGCACGTTCGGTGAGCCGCCGGAGGATCTGCGGATAGCGCGGGTCGCTGCGCAGGTCCCGGGCGCGCATCTGAACTTGCCGGACCAGCTCGGACCGCAGCGCCTCCTGCTGCGCCAGCACCGTGCGGCGTGCTTCCCGGCGGACCCGTGCCGACCGCCCGGCCGCTTCCGTACGTGCTGCCTCGGCACCCTGCCGGGCCGCCGTTGCCCGGATGTCCTCGGCCTCTGCCCGGGCCGCGGACACGAGCGCTTCGGCCTGCCGGCGGGCGTCCTCCGCCCGGCGGCCGGCCTCGGTTTCCGCTTGCCGGCGCAGTGCATACCGCACCGGTTCGAGGGCGGCATCGGATCCGGCGGGCAGTCTGCTCATCACGGCAGCACCACCGTCAGGGGCGATGCCGGGTCCGCGGTTTCAGCGGTGAGCACGGCTGCGGCGGCAGGCGTCAGGACCACCGCGGCCACCGTGTCCGGCAGACCTGCCCAGGCCGCCCGCACCTGCGCCGGGCCTGTTGCGGGGTAAAGGACGGCACCGGCGAGCCGGAACCCGAGGAGCAGAGCCGGTTCGCCCAGTGCGGCCACTGATCCGGTCCTGCGGTCTGCTGCCCGGAAGCCGGGCGCTGGAACCGTGTCCGGGCTGCTCATGCTTGTCCGATGAGGATGATCGAGATGATCAGCCCGTAAATGGCGATGCCTTCGGCCAGCCCCACCACCACCATCGCACGGCCAAAAATCTCCGGCCTTTCGCTCATGGCAGCCAACGCCGCGGACCCCGTGTAGGCCACGGCAATGGCGGCGCCGATGGAGGAACCCGCGACGGCGATGGCCGCTCCGATCAGTGCAGCACCGCTGCTGTCGCTGCCTTCGGTGGCCGCTGCGACGGCGGTTGCCGCAGCTCCGCCGTCGCCCGCTCCCGCGCTTGCCGGTGCGGCGTTCAGGGCCGCGGCAAAGAGGGCCAGTGCACCGGCCATCAGGAGGGCGTTCAACCCGAGCAGCGCCTTGATGCCGGTGCGGCGGCTGCGGCGCATCAGCATCACGGCACCGCCGGCCAGCAGGACGGCGAGGAGAAGAACCAGCGGAAGGCCGGCGAGCCAGGGATTCATGGGAGATGCCTCTCAGCTGGGGCGGCGGTGGACAATTCCGGGGCAGCGGCCGGTGACAATCCCGTATCGCCGCTGCCGGCGCCGGATTCGGGATTCCAGGACCGGAACCGTCTGCCTTCTTCCTGGAAAACGCGGGAAAACAGCTCGTAATACTCGAGCCGGAGCGCCTGAATTCCGGCAACCAGGCCTTCCAGCGCAAATGTCAGGGCATTGCCAACGAGGAAGACGACGACGGCGGCCAGCGCCCGCCAGCCCGGCTCCCACAGTGCGGTGGTGGCCTGCCAGACCACCATCATGAGGGCGGCATGGGTGAGGCCAAAAGCCGCCAGCCGAGTGAAGGACACCAAGTTGGAGCCCAGCTGCACCACGCTGTCCACCAGTTCCACGCTCGCCTGCAGCCCGCCGGTGGCACCGCCGCCGGATTCGGCGAACAGTCCGATGAACATCAGCACGAGCGCCAGCAGCGCCACCACGCCGGCAACAACCAGGATCACCGGCTGCCCTGCCAGCAGCCCCCAGGCCAGCAGCCCCACGGCGGTGAACAGCAGGGCACCGGCCAGCCCGGATCTGGCATACAGGGCGTAGGCCCAGCCTCCCTCACGGACCCGGTTAATCGTGCCCAGGACGTAGGAGCCGGCCAGCAGGACGGCACCCAGCACCAGTGCGGCAACCAGCAGCGGAATGGGTTCCTCCAGCGGTTCCAGCCACAGCACCGGCAGCACGCCGGTGGGACCAAAAAACTCGCCGTAAAGGACGCCGAAAAATACGGCGGCCAGCCCGGCGCCGGTGATGAACAGCCACGTCCGGCGGAACCGCTGCAGCCGGGGCAGGAACCGCAGCAGCAGACCGGCAACCACGAGCAGAGCTCCCTGTCCGGCGTCGCCGAACATCATTCCAAACATCACCACATACGCCACGCCGGCAATCCGGGCAGGATCCAGATCCGCGTACGGAACCGTGGTGTAGGTGTCCACAAGCAGCCGGGACAGCACCGGAACCTGCTTCCTCCGCGGTTCATCTCCGGTAAGCAAAGTGGGCGGCTGCACGCCGCGGGGACGCCGGAGCGCGACGGCGGAGGCACCGAGCGGTTCCAGCTTTGCCTGCAGACCGGGCAGCTGCTGGGAGGGCGACCAGCCCATCAGAGCCGCCACCGATCCGTGGACGACGGCGGCATCGGCAGCCCGTTCGATCTCTTCCGGTCCGGTGCCCGGCTCGTACGGCAGATCGAGTTCGACGGCGGAACTCCTCGCCACCTCGGCGAGCATGTCGTGCCGGGCGGTCAACGGTGCCACCAGGGCAATCCGCTCCATCCGCACCGGGCTTAGGCTCTCACGCCACGGCATCAAGCACCTCGCTCGTTCCGGTCTGGACCGCGGCAGACGCGAGAGCCGCGCGGACGCGCCAGGCGTCGGCAGCCAGTACCGCCATGGCGCCCAGGACGACGTCGGGACCGGGGAGCCCGGCACGCAGCAGGCTGAATCCGTCGCTTTCGATGCGCGCTGCCAGTGCCGCTTCGGCCCGCCACAGGCCGGCGGGGCGTTCCACTCCGTCCAGCGCCTGTGCGGCTGCCGGGGGAAGGGTGCTTCGCAGGGTTTCCAGGGCTGCAGTGTCCGAACTTGCTGCAGAGTCTGAACCTGCTTCCGGGCCTGCCGGGCCTGCAGGTTCGGGAGTGTTTGCCGGCGCCGTGCCTGCGGGTCCCCTAGGTGTCGGGTTTCCAGTTGCCGGATATCCGGTCCCGGTCCAGGCGGTGCCCAGCAGGGGACGAAGCAGGGTGACCAGCCTCGGTGCCGGAACAGCCCGGTCTACTACAACCGTCCGGGCAGCGATCAAAGCTGCTGCTCCTGCAGCCCAGGGCCTCACGGCTGCGGCCTCGGCGGTGAGGCGGCGGAGCCACACAGCGGTGAGAATGTCCGGAAGTGCTGTTTCCGTTCCCGGATCGCCCCAGGGCGAGGAGGCGAGCGCTGACCGCAGCTCTTCCTCCGTTGCCGCCGCCTGAAGCCGCGGCCAGGCCGTTGCCAACCCGCCGAGGTCGAACGCTCTGAAGGTTTCCGCCCCGGTACTGGTGCCGGCGCCTGTGCCTGTGCCGGCGGAGGCGCCGGCTGTCAGCCCCGTTGCTGCCCCGGCGGCGTTCTCCCTGCCTGCGTGTTCCCGGCGGAGATGGAGATCCAGCGCAAGGATGTTGTCGACCTCGAAGGCGGCTGCAGCGGCCCGGACGAGGCGGGTTCCTCCGGCAGGCAGCCAGCCGGCCAGCACCCGCAGCTGCCAGAGGACCCTCCTGCGGGTGGCACGGTGTGCCTCCGACAGGGTCTGCACCGGCTGGAATTCCCGGCCGTGGGGTTCCCGGCCGTGGGGTTCCCTGCCATGCAGCTCCCTGCCGTCAACCAGCTCCTTGCCGTAGACCGTGTCGGCGAGCTGCCCGAGAGCTGCCTGCAGCCCTGGCGCGCCTGCGATGTCGCGGCAGGTACCCGCACCGACCCGGCGCTGCGCCATGGAGCGGGCCCGCACTGATGCCGCCACCCAGTCCGATCTCATGGGTTCTTGTTCCCGAGAAGATCCTCCACCAAGTCCGCGACTATGGCTGCTGCAAGTTCCGGCACCCGGGATTCGCCCCGCTGTTTCAGTTCTGCTGCCTCGTCGGCCGCGTTTTGAAGCATCCGGGCGTCCGCTGCTTGAGTTGTGCTGGATACTTCTGCCGCGGCCCGTGCGCGCACGGCACCGCTCTCCATCCGCGCCTGCTCAACCAGTGCTGCCGCCCGTGTCCGGGCGGAAGCCACCGTTTCCGCTGCCCGCTCCGAGGCATCCTCCATCAGCTCATTGGACTCACGAATGGTGGGGTCCAGGGCCTCGAACACCGGTACAAGTTCGGCGTCGGGTCCCTGATCATCACCGGCCGGAACGCCGGCAGGACCTGCCGGGCCCGGCGAGCCTACGGGCCGGAACCTGTCGAGCAGACTGTTGCGTGCCATCGAAGCACCTCCAGGGTAAGCAGTAGTGCCGGGTGCAGGGTCTCCGGCACCTAGCCGGGGTGCGGTGTTCCTAGCCGCCGGTGGCTTCGGCCTCGGACGCCTCACCGTGCTGCACAATGTCGCCGTCGGTAAACAGGATGCCGCGGGCTATCTCCCGCCACAGCGGCGTCCGGCGGAGCAGGAACTCCAGTTCCATACTGAAGTGCTTGAACTCTTCGCCCAGCGAGTCGTGCATGATTGCGCGTGATTCGGCATCGGGTTCCACCGCCATGCGCTGGACATACCACCCGATCGCTTCAGCTTCTTCGCTTAAGCTGGCGCACATTCTGGCAAAGGTTCGCGTTTCTGCGGGAAGTTCGGATGGTGGCTCGTGATACTGCTCTGTGCCCATAGTGATCTCCTGGTGCGGCCGGCATTTCCGGGCCGATGCGGTCCGGATATCAAGCCGATACTTGGGCTGTGAAAGAACCCAGGATCTTGCAGCTCTTCCGCGTCGTCCCCCGTTATTCGAGGTTACGTTTGGCTCAGCGGGGACACAATGGGAGGTGCCGTACCCCCGCGGCCGGGCAGCAAAAAGGTCCGGATGCTCTCGCATCCGGACCTCAGTGGCCTGCTTTCCGGGAACTGCTTCCTGAGAACTGTCACCCCAGTGCTGTCGACCCGGGCGCTACCTCAGCCCGGCGTATGCGGACGCGAAGTGCACCAGCGGATCCGCTTCGTCCTCCGCGGATGCCCGCCGTCCCATGGCCACCACTTCACCGACCACCAGCTGGTGAGTCGCCGCCGTCGTCACCGAAGTGGTGCGGACTTCGAACCAGGCGATGCACCCCTCGATCACTGCCGCCTCGGTGACGGGTCCCCGGCCGTAGTCCACTTGGCTGAGGAGCCCTTCCAGCGGCGAGCCGGGGCTGGCCAGCCAGTTTGCCGTGCCGCGCTGGCGTGCGGAGAGCAGGCTCAACGCCCAAGTGCCGCTTTCCACCACTGCCTCAGCGATCCGTGATTCGGCGTAGAGGCTGACCAAAAGTGTTGGCGGGTCGTAGGACACGGAGAGGAATCCGCTGACCGTGGCGGCGTAGTCCCGTCCCCGCAACCGGGTGGAGACCACCGCCACGCCGGACGCAATGTCGGCGCTGAGCAGGCGGTAGCTGTTAATTGCCTCTTCAGTGACCTCCGGGGCGGGGATGATTTCGCCGGGAAACACGCCGTGTTCCATGTACTCCTACTTGGTGCTGCCGGGCTGTGTGCCGCCGTCGTCAGAACTGCCATCGGCGGGAACCAGCTTCACGGAGATGGAGTTGATGCAGAACCGCTGGTCGGTGGGGGTATCAAAACCCTCGCCTTCGAACAGGTGCCCCATGTGCGAATCGCAGTTGGCGCACCGGACCTCAATGCGGTCCATGCCCATGCTGCGGTCGTGGAGGTAACGCACCTTTCCTTCGGCCAGCGGGGCGAAGAAGGACGGCCAGCCGCAGTGCGAATCGAACTTCTCGCTGGAGGTGAACAGGTCGCTGCCGCAGGCCCGGCACTGGTACACGCCGGCGGTTTTGGTATCCCAGTATTCACCCGTGTAGGGGCGTTCGGTTCCGGCCTTGCGGAGAACCTGGTATTCCTGCGGGGTCAGCTCCTCGCGCCACTGCTCATCTGTCTTCTGTACCGGGACGGTTCCGGTGGTGTCTTCAGTCATACCGGCGTCAACGCTTAAGAGTCGCCAATAAATCCCGAGCCGGAGTACAGATGCAGCACGGGCACTCCCAGGCGGTCCTGCGCTTCATTGGCCCAGTCGGTGCGGAACGTATCCTCGACTGCGTGCGGGGTGGTGATCACCACAACCTGCTGCGCGTCCGACGCCTTCGCTGCGGCAACCACCGCCTGGACCGGGTCCTCGCCCGTTACCGAACCGGTGGCTTCGAGTCCTGAAGCCGTCAGCAGCTGCAGCGATTCGGCGAGTTCCACTTCGGCCGCCTTTGTTTCCTCGTCCTTGGTCGGCTTGCCGCCCGTCAGGTCACGGAACGCTGCAGCAAATTCCAGCAGGCTCAGGTTGTCCAGCACGTCCACCAGCAGGTTGCGGCCGGTGTCGGACGGGACCAGCACATTGAAGCGGGCCGGGTTGTCCTGGACCAGATACCGCAGGTTGGAGATGTCTACGTCATTGAGCGACTCTTCGGTCAGCACCACGATAGTTGCAGTCATGCGGCCAGCTTAGTCCGAAGCCGGTCCGGGCTTCCGGTGCCGGCCCTGCCCCGGTGTGGCGGCTGTGACACTTGGCCTCCGGCGGCATGGCCCCGCCGTCCGGTTTGCTTCCGTCAGTAAGAATGGAGATATGGCTATCTCCATTCCTGCGCGTTCCTCCGTAGCTGTTCCCATCGCTTCCGCACCGGCAACCGGTCTTTCCGCTCCGTGGATCAAATGGACTGCGTTTGGGGCGGGTATGGGTGCGGCTGCAACTGCCGCCCTGTTTGCGGCAACGTCCGGGCTGGGTGTCTACTTTGCCCGCCAGGTGGTCATGCCCCGCCGGAACCGGGATGAGAACCTGGAAATCCTGGCCGTCATCGACTCCGAAAACGGGAAGCAGATCATTCTCCCCGCCAATGAGGACACCACGGTTGACGGAACCTACAGTCTGTATTTCGACGGCGGTGCCGGGCACGCCCGAATCGGGACCATCCGCTCCTACGAACCGCGTGAGGGAACCGTCCAGCGCGACGTCGAAGAGATCTACAGCGGCGACCTCACCAAGGCCGTGCGCGGCTGGTGGAGCGGTGCGATTTATCCCTCGCCCTCCGCCGTCGGCCTCGCGGAGGAGGAAGTGAACATCCCCGTGGACGGCGGTCTGGCTCCGGCCTGGCTGGTGCGTGCCGATGCCGGTGCCGGTGCCGCCACGTGGGCCATCATGGTTCACGGCCGGGGAGCCCAGCGCACGGAGTGTCTGCGTGCCGTCCGCACTGCGCGGGAAGCGGGCCTGACGAGTTTGCTGATTTCCTACCGGAACGACGGCGAAGCCCCCTACGCATCGGATGGCCGATACGGGCTGGGGCTGACCGAGTGGCACGACGTCGAAGCGGCCATCCGCTATGCCCTCGCGCACGGCGCCAAGGACGTTGTGCTGTTTGGCTGGTCCATGGGCGGTGCCGTCAGCCTGCAGGCGGCCGACCGTTCGCCGCTGCGCCGGCATATCCGGGCACTTGTGCTTGACGGTCCCGTCATCAACTGGGTCGACGTCCTGAGCCACCACGCCCGCCTGAACCGGATTCCCGTCCAGTCCGGCAGGCTGGGGCAGTGGCTTATCTCCAAGCCTGCCGGCCGTGCCCTGACCGGGCTTGCCGCACCTCTGGACCTGAAGAGCATGGACTGGGTCACCCGCGCTGAGGAAATCCGGATTCCCACTTTGATCCTGCACAGCGAGGACGACGAATTTGTTCCGTTTGGTCCTTCCGCCGAGTTGGCGGAGAAGAATCCGGGCGTGGTGACCTTCGAGAGGTTCTCCAAGGCCGGGCACACCAAGGAATACAACGTGGATCCCGAGCGGTGGGAGCGCGTGGTGCTGGGCTGGCTGAACAATATTTTGGGCCGCACCCGGCATCCCGCCGAGCGCCGCGCCGAGGCATCGAAGGGCTGACCCCAAGGCAGTTGTTGTCCCTGCGGACAGCTAGAGCGCGCTAAGGAGGATCAGGACGGCAAGCGTCGTTGAGCGCGTGGAGCAGCATCGGTGCCCAGCTGGTCCGGCGGAAGTGCCGCAGCAGGTGCATTGGCCGCAGCCCGGGGCTGCGAAGTCCCAGGTCGGCCGGAGTCAGCGAGGTGCGGCGCACGAGGAGGGACATAGACCGCGGGGATCGCTCTGGGGAAAGTCCTCCGGTTTGTGACAATCCCTCCGCCGCGCAGCGGAGGAATCTGTACAAACCGGAGGAATCTGTACAAACCGGAGGGAACCGACAAACCGGGCCGGACCGACAAACCGGAGGGAACCGACAAACCGGGCTGGGCCGAGTGGGTTGAGCAGCAGGGCGCTTGAATGACGCCCGCTAAAACCCCCCGTCAAGGTCTCTCGCTACCCCGGGGAAGCCGCAATCGGAGCGGTCAGCGCCGACGTGAGCCGAATCAGGTCAAACGGAGAGATCCCGATCTGCAGGCCGCGGCGGCCGCCGGAGACGTAGACGGTGTCCAGCAGTTCCACGCGGTTGTCGATTCCGGCGGGGGAGGGGTGTTTCTGGCCCAGGGGCGAAATGCCGCCCACCACGTAGCCCGTGCGCCGCTCCGCCTCCCTCCGGTCTGCCATCACGGCTTTGCGGGCACCCATCAGTGCGGCGAACTTCTTCAGGTCCAGGTTCAGCGCGACCGGGACCATAGCGACGGCCAGTCGTCCGCCGAGGTCCACCATGAGTGTCTTGTAGACGGTTTCCGGCGGCAGTTCGAGCTTTTCCGCCGCTTCCAGACCATATGAGGGCGCACCCGCGTCGTGCTCGTAGTGACGCACTGTGTACGGAACTTTGGCTTCGTCGAGCAGCCGGGTGGCCGGCGTCGCGCCCTTGCCCGCGTGCTTGTCCCGGTTCCCTGCCATGGTGCGCCCTTTCCTCGCTGTGGAACTACGGCTGTGCGAGCTTTTCGTGTTCGGCCAGCCGGCGCTTGATACGTCCCAGCATGGCGGACATTCCCCGCATCCGCAGCGGTGTGATGGCTCGGGTGAGGCCCAGCCGGTCCGGAACGTCTGCCGGTACGGCCAGGATCTGCGCCGCAGGCAGCCCGTTCAGGCCCTCATAGAGCACGCTCGCGAAGCCGCGCGTGGTCGGTGCTTCACGGGGCGCCTTGAAGAACAGGGAAACCAGGTGCTCGGGGGAGTCATCCACGTCCAGACTGAGGAACACGGGCGACTGGCATTCCACCACCTGCTCCATCAGTTCCGGGCGGTCGGCTATTTCAGCGGGCAGGTCCGGCAGGCTTAGGGAGAACTCCAGCAGTAGTTCAAGCCGCTCGGCTTCCTCCATGGCCTGGAAGTCGTCGACAATCTCGGCCAACTGCTCCGGGATGGAGGTTTCGGGGGTGGTGGCACTCATGGGTAGATCTCTCTGCCGTTCTGGGATGTTTGGGCGGTTAGCGGGCTCAGCTGGGGGCGCTGCCGGGCTCTTCGCCGCGGGTTATCGGAACACGGACTGCGTTGCCCCACTCGGTCCAGGATCCGTCGTAGTTGCGCACGGATTCGAAGCCGAGAAGGTGCTTCAGCACAAACCAGGTGTGGCTGGAACGTTCGCCGATGCGGCAGTAGGCCACGACGTCGTCGCCTTCCTGAAGTCCGGCACCCTGCTTGTACAGCGTCTCCAGCTCCTCGCGGCTCCGGAAGGTGCCGTCTTCGGCAGCTGCCTTGCTCCACGGGACGGACTGCGCAGTGGGGATGTGGCCGCCCTTCATGGCGCCCTCATCCATGTAGTCGGGCATGTGCGTGCGTTCGCCCGTGTATTCAGCGGGGGAGCGGACATCGATCAGCGGGCCCTTGCCCAAGTGGCCGACGACGTCGGGCAGGAAGGCGCGGATTTTCTCGTCGTTGCGCTCCACTACCGGGTATTCGGTGGGTTCAACGGAGACCTTGTCGGTGGTCATGGGGCGGCCTTCGGCGATCCACTTGTCGCGGCCGCCGTCGAGCAGCCGTACGTCCTCGTGGCCGAACAGCGTGAAGACCCACAGGGCGTAGGCGGCCCACCAGTTGCTCTTGTCGCCGTAGAGGACCACGGTGGAGTCCCGGGAGATACCCTTCCGGGCCATCAGCTCGGCAAAGGCTGCACCGTCCACGAAGTCGCGGGTGTTTTCGTCGTTGAGGTCCGTGTGCCAGTCGATCTTGCGTGCGCCGGGGATGTGGCCTGTTTCGTACAGGAGGATGTCCTCGTTCGATTCGAGGACCACCAAGTTGTTCGCATCCAGGTTCTCGGCCAGCCACTGCGTGGACACGAGTCGTTCCGGGTGGGCATAGTCGGCAAACTTGGGGTTGCTGTCAGCAGCGATCGACATTCGCGAAACTTCTTTCCTCGGCATCTACATTCGGGCTTCCTCTAAGCCTAACGACGCCGGGCGCTGAAAACTTCCAAGGGGCTAGCGCGGACCGGTTCCGAGCTTGGTCCGGACCGGTTTAGCCAGGAACCGGCTTAACCCGGCGGCGCGTAGTCCGGCGGGTGCTGCTGAGCGCCGGACGCACTGCTGGGGGCCGGTGCGGGCAGACGCAGCGCGAGCACGACGACGGCGATCCCGACTCCTGCGAAAAGAACCTCCAGCGGCTGGTATTCAATAAAGGCGATCTCCCACATTTCCAGGCCCACCAGGGCGGTTCCTGCTGCCACGGAGATTAACCGGGCCGCTCTGCTGCGCCTGAGGTGCAGTAGACCTGCCAGCGCATAACCGCCGCCGCAGCCTCCGGCCAGGAGCAGTCCGGGAAGTCGCCACGTGGAAAACGGGGTACGCCGAAGAACCGCCGGATCGGCATGCAAAAAAGCACCGTCAGGGCGCACTGCCAAGAGGACTCCGCCGCCCAGTGCTGCTGCGGCCGTACTGAATTCAAGACCCATCAGGAGCCGTTCCTGCGGTACATGCCGCCCGCGGTTCTGCGATACATGCCGCTCGCGGCCGTAGCCGCCGGGCCGGTAATTCTTCTTTTCCCGCTTCGTCATAATCCGAGTGTTCACTGCAGGTATTGCTGCCGTCCAGGGGTTGCATTTCCATATACGCGCAGACATTGGCGTATCGTTGCGAGGGCGGCAAAACGCCGCAACAGATCAGCAGCAGGACCGGCAAACCAAGGCCGGATGCAGGCAACAAACGGACGGATTGCGCACAGTGGCACAAGTGGAGCACCTTGCGGAGCGGACTCCCCAGGTTTCGACGGATGAACTGCTGAAGGGGTTCTTTCCTTCGCCCCGGTTCGGTTCAGTTTCCTTCGACAGCTACCGTCCGGATCCTTCGCAGCCTTCGCAGTCGCACGCCGTGAGCTCAATGCGGGACTTCGCTGCCGCCGTCGACGTTCCCGAGCCCACCGGCCTGCGCAAGCTCTTTGGTGCCAAAAAGCCCGACTCCAAGGCCGGTTTTTACCTGGATGGCGGCTTCGGTGTCGGCAAGACCCACCTGCTTGCCAGTCTCTGGCACGCCGTTGAGGGGCCGAAGGCCTTCGGGACGTTTGTTGAGTACACCAACCTCGTGGGCGCCCTGTCCTTCCGGAAAACCGTTGATGCCCTGAGTGCCTACAAGCTGGTGTGCATCGACGAGTTTGAGCTTGATGATCCGGGAGACACTGTCCTGATGTCCCGCCTGATGCGGGAACTGGCCGACGCCGGCGTCAAGCTTGCTGCCACGTCCAACACCCTGCCCGGTTCGCTGGGCGAAGGCCGCTTTGCCGCCGTCGACTTCCAGCGGGAAATCCAGGTTCTGGCCGACCAGTTCGACGTCGTGCGCATTGATGGTGAGGACTACCGGCACCGTGGTCTCCCGCAGTCTCCCGATCCTGTTGCCGAGGACGATCTTGCCAGCCGTGTGGCAGCGGAATTCAGCGGCAAAGTGGTTGCCGAGGATGATTTCTCCGCACTCATCAACCATCTCTCCACCGTTCATCCCAGCCGGTACCGTCAGCTCATTGATGGTGTCGACGCCGTTGCCTGGCACAACGTCGGCACAATCACCGAGCAGTCTGTTGCACTGCGCTTTGTGGTTCTCGCCGACCGTCTGTACGACAAGGACGTTCCGATTCTTGCCAGCGGCGTCCCATTCGATCAGCTGTTTACGGAAGAAATGATGAGCGGCGGCTATATGAAGAAGTACTTCCGTGCTGTTTCCCGTCTTACGGCTCTGGCCCGCGAGGGACAGACCGGCGAAGCAGCGTAGTTTCGGGCAGTTCTACCGTGGACGGCCAGCGGCACCTTCCGAACAACTGAACAACTGGAACAACTGGCGGCAAAGATGGGGGTCTTGTGCGCAGAGCAATTGTCTTGGGCGGCAGCGGACTGATTGGCCGTGCCGTTGCGCGGCGGCTTTTGTCGTCCGGCTGGGAAGTCCACATCACCGGCAGAGCGCTGTCGCGTGTTCCTGCTGATCTCATCGCTTTGGGTGCAGCTTTTCATGCGGTCGAGCGCAGCGACTCCAGGGCACTGCAGCAACTTGTGGGTTCGGGTGCGGATCTGCTTGTGGATTGCCTGTGTTTCACTGCTGCTGATGCCCGGCAGCTTCTTCCGTTTCTGGACGATGTTGGGTCGTCTGTCATGCTCTCCAGCAAGGCTGTTTACGTTGACTCGCTTGGGCGGCATGTGAATTCTCCCGGCCGGCCTGTCTTTTCCGGTCCTATCGCCGAAGACCAGCCCACTGTCGCTCCGGGCAACGGCTACTTTGACTCTCCCGAAGGATATGGAAGCAACAAGGTAGCAGCCGAGCAGGTGCTCCTGGACAGTGGTTGTCCGGTCACTGTTCTTCGGGCGTCAAAGGTGCATGGCGAGGGTGCTTCTCCAGCCCGTGAATGGGTTTTCGTCCGTCGTGTTCTGGATGCCCGAAAAGCCGTATATCTGGCTGCCTCAGGTTGCGGTGTCGACCATACGACGGCAGCTGTGAATGCTGCTGCACTGGTGGAGGTTGTTGCGTTGCATCCCGGTAGGCGGATCCTCAACAGCGCGGATCCTGATGCTCCCAGCGCGCTGGAGATTTCTCGTAGTGTTGCAGCCTATTTCGGACACCAGTGGGAGGAGGTGCTTCTCTCCGGCGAAACTGAGTCTGTGAGCAGTGCAGGCAGGGCTCGTAGTGGTGACAGCGGTGTCGGCGGTGTCGGCGGCGTGGATGCCGGTGCAGGGGGAGTAGTGCCGAGTGAGCGTGTGCAGCTTGGGTCCCATCCATGGGAGAGTGCTGCGCCTATCATTCTGGATACCCGGGCGTCTCAGGAGCTGGGTTACGTTCCCGTCGGCGACTATGCGGATACTGTCCAAAATGAACTGGAGTGGCTTTCCAAGAGTGCAGATGATCCTCGCTATGCAGCCGACCGATTGGAGTTCTTCAACCGGTACGTTGATTATGCTGCGGAAGATCGGTTTATGGCTGAACGGCAGTGACGAGGCTGTCTTGTACCAGCGTCAGTAGCAGGCTTGTAAGCGGCAGGTCTGGACGAGGCCGTTGGTGCCGCCGGCTGCTGCGACGGCAGACCTCGTCCAGAGTCAGGACCTACTCGCTGAACTGAGATTAAATGATGAAGGTCCCGGTGCCGCCTCTCGGCGGGACCGGGACCCTTGTCGTGCTCTGGAGCTTATGCGGCCGGAGGAATCGGTCCGGAGTCGGTTCCGGAGTCCGGGCCCTGCTTGCGGTCGACCTTGTCTACCGCTTCAGAGGCCTTGCTCTGGAAACCATCGATCTTGTCGGAGTACTTGCCGCCGGTCCTCTGATCGACAAACTTTCCCGCGTGACCGATGCCACCCTTAATCTTGTCGGCGTTTTCGCCCACAAGCTCGGTAGCCTTGTCCTTCAGCTCTCCGGCCTTGCCCTTGAGCCCGTCAAATACAGACACGGACCACCTCCTTTCGCAGGGGAAACCATACGTTTCCCGTTCGTTTCAATGGTAAGCCCCCTGGCCAGCTTGGCCAAGGACTGAGAGTTTGGGGACTGGAGTCATTGCGCGGCACGCTCACACGACCTGGCGGTGAGGGCGAAGGGGATGGAAGTAGGTGTTCCGCAACGGCGCTTGAAATGGGTCTACATAGGTCGGAGGAACGAACCAGGGAACGCCGCGAGTGACGCGGATGCGCCATTTTTCCCGATGGATCAGGTGATGGTGGAATCCGCACAGCAGGACGCCGTTGTCGGTGCTGGTTGGTCCTCCGCGGGAGTGATATTCGATGTGGTGAGCCTCGCACCAGGGTGCAGGGGAGGTACAGCCAGGGAAGGCACAGCCGCCGTCCCTGGCAATGATCGCCTTTCGGAGATGCGGCGGAAAATAGCGGGCTGCGGTCCCGACGTCTAGAACACGGCCTTCTCCGTTGAGGACAACCGGAATGATGTCGGCCTCGCACGCGATACGGCGGATCTGGTGAGCGGGAACTGGGCCGGTATAGGCCAGCGTGCCGGTTTCCGTTTTTCTGCTGACCCTGTCCCTGAGCTGTTCATACGGAATGATGGCCAAGACCTGTGGCTTGGCTCCTCCATTTGCCGGCAGCTGGCCTGAGGCCAGCGCCAGCTTGCAGGAAGCAACCAGCCCGTCCAGACACTTTTGCGGATATGTCCGAGGATCACGGGGTACAGCGCGTTCGGTGCCTTCCAGATCTTCACAAGCTCCGTTCGCTGGCAGACCGGCACCGTTGCGGGGGTTGGCCTCGGGAGCCAGCGCAGTCATGAGCGTTTCAAATTGATCGTCCGTGGCGAAAATATCCAAGCGGTGCAGTCCTCGGTACTTCCGACGAATGAATAGGCCCTGCAGTTCGGCTTTCTGCTGCTCCGTTGGTTCCGTTCCGTCCGGGTCCAGGTGATTGACCCATGCGCTAGCGACAACACTGAGTGCATCAAGATCCTGGCTGGCAGCCACGTCGGTCAGAGCCGCCTCCATTGCTGCCCGATCCTCGGAAGTGCCGCAGCCTTGCACGTGTTTGATTGCCAGGCTCACGATTTGAGCCCCTTCACCGGATACTTCACCGCGAGAAGAACGTTCGGACAGCGCTGGCAGCTCAGGGCTGATGGGCTGGCCCGTCAAGGCCAAAGCCGGCGACAGCGCAGATCCTAGCCGGATCCGCTTCCAGGCTTCCCGTCGGCTAATTCGGAGTCGATGCCGCATATACTCCGCTGTGTTCTTGTATTCCTGCTGGACCTTCTCCGCAGCAGTAGCCCAGGAGAGCGATACCTCAGCGCAAATTCGTGCGCGGTCCAATGCTGCTGCGGCAGCTATCTGCATGTGGTCCACGAGCCGGGAGAGCTCCTCTGTAGCTGAGGCAAAGGCAACCAGGTCAGGGGGATCGAGGAGGGGGAGTGAGGTTTGGAGATTGAGAGAGATTCCCCGGGCAACGGCTGTGATTTGCTGCAGTTCGGCCGCGCCGGAGACACTGGTTGCTTCCGGCGACGGTAACAGTGTCGGATGAGCTGCCCATCCGTATTTAGGGCCGGTGGGCTCAGCGGCAACACATGGCCCTTGCAAAGGCGGCGGAACAGCGGTGCCGTTCTGGTCATCTTCCATACGATGAGCATTTCAGGAATGGTAAGCATGTTCGAACGTAGATTCGGATTTGTGGACAAATGGCGGCGTCTGGCAGTTCTCCAAGATGCTGTGGAGGAGAAAAGCGAAGGCGAAGATGGCGGAAAAGGTATGGTGCGTCCCGGGGGACTGGATGTCATGGCCCGCACCACCGCCGTCGGCTGTCGCCCCCACAGTGGCCGTGCCGCCAACCTGCCCGCCAGGCCCCGCTCCGAACCAGCCTCTCCCCGCCGACTTCCTCAACTTCCGACGTCGTCCGCCAGCGTCCGATCCGCCGACGTCTTCAATGACCGCCATCGTCCGCCAGGCCGCCACGCGAGCATCCCCGTGCACCACCCAGGGGCCCGCTCCGCCGCAGGGAGGGTGCATGAACCGTCGTCCGCTATGAACCGTCGTCCGCTATGAACCGCCGTCCGCTTGCTTCCGCTACACGCAACCGGGGCCGCCGGCGTCGGCCGCAGTTAAGCCCAGTTAAACCAGTTAAACGCAGAAGGAGCAGACCTTTTGGTCTGCTCCTTCTGTTCGTCGCCCCGGAACAACCCGGTAAGCAACTATGTGAGCGGACGACGGGATTCGAACCCGCGACATCCACCTTGGCAAGGTGGTGCTCTAGCCAGCTGAGCTACGTCCGCAAAACAAGACAGCCGAAACTGTCCGTGCGCGATACTGGGATCGAACCAGTGACCTCTTCCGTGTCAGGGAAGCGCGCTACCGCTGCGCCAATCGCGCTTGATGCATCAAGTCTCCCAGAGGAGACTCCGATGCAGTCAAGAGAGCGGACGACGGGATTCGAACCCGCGACATCCACCTTGGCAAGGTGGTGCTCTAGCCAGCTGAGCTACGTCCGCAAAAACACAGTTGTACGCCAAAACGTCTAACTGTAGTGCGCGATACTGGGATCGAACCAGTGACCTCTTCCGTGTCAGGGAAGCGCGCTACCGCTGCGCCAATCGCGCCCAAAAGGGCTGTGCAAGTCCACCGTGGAGGTGGGGACGGGATTCGAACCCGCGTATACGGCTTTGCAGGCCGCTGCCTCGCCTCTCGGCCACCCCACCGTGACCACTGCATAAGCATAGGCCGACCAGTCAGAATCAACCGGTTTTACAGTGACTTGCGAGCGGACGACGGGATTCGAACCCGCGACATCCACCTTGGCAAGGTGGTGCTCTAGCCAGCTGAGCTACGTCCGCATGCTGAGAAAGTTAGTGTATTCGTCCCCGAATCGCTTTCGCTTTTCGCGGCGAACTCCCGCTTTCCAACGAAGAAAAACTCTACTGGACGTTTCGTGGTTCGTCCAATCGGGGGAAATTCGGACTTCGGCGAGGGGTGTTGCAAGCAGGTGCGCATCGTCGCAGGTGGGGCCGGAGAGGACCGGAGAAGGAGAGCGGAGAAGGAGAGCAGGTGCGGAGTCGGTCGTGTGGAACGACGACGGCGAAGTTGGCCGTGTGGAACGACGACGACGAAGTTGGCCGTGTGGAACGACGACGGCGAAGTTGGCCGTGTGGAACGACGACGACGGCGCCGGCCCGGTTCGATTGTCCGCGCCACTTCGATCATCTGCCTCACAGGGGAGCGGCAGCGGGGGATCGGTGAGGCAGTCCGGGAGAACGACGACGACGGCAGCAGGAGCAGCGAGGCCACGGGGGAAGCCGGTACATTGAGCGAGACGGAACAGGGTGCCGTCGGATGTCCGCAGCGAACCGAATCGGAACACGTGGAAGCAGTTGGGAGCGACGTCTCAGGCGGAGGAGAAGCCGGGAGGCGGCACCGGTTTGGAGTCCGTCCCAAACTGGGCTAGCATCTTTAGACGTTGCGGTTGTGAAAACAATTGCAGCATGGGGGCGATTGGCGCAGTGGTAGCGCGCTTCGTTCACACCGAAGAGGTCACTGGTTCGAACCCAGTATCGCCCACCAAAAGTTTGAAAGTATGAGTTCTACGAAGAGGCCCTGCGGGGCCTCTTTTTGTTTTACGCTGCCGGTCGTTCTTCCTCGCGCGACTGATAGGTGCCTGATAGAACGGCATTTCCTTTACCGGCTCACTTCACGGCTCAAGAATTTGTGGCACGGCCCCAGAATTAGCAGCCACCAAAAGTCTTCGGACAAAAGGTCAGCGGACCACTGCATGTAGACCGATGCATGCCACGAGGGAACGGGCTCGGACCAAGATGCCGGATTGCGGCTGGGAGGGTTGCGGCTGGGGATGGTTTGCGGCGCGGCGACGGCTCGTGCAGCGGACGTGGCCTTGCCCGAGACTCCCGGGTACTGCAGCGGACGTGGCCTTGCCCGAGACTCCCACATACTGCAGCGGACGTTCCCAAAAGCCAGGACCGCAGGACGAGAGACCGAGGACACCGCCGAGCTCCCCGGCCCGACCTGCGGGAACCGCCCGGATGCCCGTTTTGCCTAAAGGTCGGTGCCGGATGACAAACTGAAGATATGACTGAACCAGCTCTGGCACATTCAACGGAATTTGGGCGGATGTACTCCCGCTCCCTCTCGGAACCGCCGACGGTACCTTCCATCACCACTGTCATAGCCCAGGGCGCCACTTCGCTTGATGGCTGGCACGGCCACATGGCAGCAAACGCCGTCATCAAGGATCCCAAGCTGGCGGCAAGTCTGGGCAATCCGGGAGCATTGCGCAACGTCGCGAAAGAAGCGTCACGTGCCTCAGAACGCTACCGGGACAAAGCCGCAGAACGCGGAACGCGGGTGCACTTCTACTGCGAGCAGGTATCGCTGCGTGCACTGAACCTTCCGCACGAGCTAGAAGCTGCACGCACCGCCCTTCAGGAACACGGCGAGCACCAGTTTGCGGACCGTTTTGACGAGTGGTGGGACCTCTACCAGGTTGAGCCCCTGGCACCGGAAATCACCGTATGGAATGACGAGCTGGGGTACGCCGGAACGCTCGACCTCGTGGCACGAATCAACGGCAGGCTCTGCCTGATCGACTACAAAACCAAGAACACAGACCGCGACGGCCAGGTCAAGCCACTGGATGACAAGGTGGTCATGCAGCTCGTGGCCGGAATGAAAGCCAAAGAATCACTCGTTGATGCGGGAAAGGGCATGTGGGAGCCCTGGGCCTACGGGGAGGATCCGCTGCTGCTCGGCGTTGCCATCGGCCAGACCGAAGTCCGGCCGATGCGCGCCAATCCGGCGGTCCTGCCACAGCACTGGTTCAAGTTCTGCGCCCTCCGCAGACTGTGGCAAACCTCGTACGACGTCGCAGCCGCCGGACGCGCGCTCCTTCCCATCACGCCGCCCCCGGTCGGTGCCCATGCAGTGTCGATGCCCCAGCCGTCCGTGCCCTAGGTTTGAACTCAAGGACAACTGTCCCGCCGAGCGGTAGCTTTAGCCGCTCCAGCCGCTCCAGGACTCGCTGCTATGGAACGCCGGGGCTCACTTCACCGAGCGTCAAGTCCGGCTGAGCCGCAGAACCGGACCCACCCGGGGTGCTTCCTGTGCCCGGGGGCACTGCAGCAGGCACGGTCCAACTAGACTGGTGGGTGGACAGAGTCAGCAGCAACAGTAAGGAATCAACCCTAGATGGCAATCCTGAACATCCGGATTATCGGCGACCCGGTCCTGCGGACCCCTGCCGAGGAAGTCACGGACTTCGGGCCTGAACTGGCCAAGCTCGTCGCCGACATGGAAGAGACGATGGAGGACGTTGAGGGCGCAGGCCTTGCGGCTCCGCAGGTGGGCGTCAGCCTCCGGGTCTTCACCTACCGAATCGACGGCCACGCCGGACACGTGGTCAATCCCGTGCTTGAGCTGAGCGAAGACCGCCAGGAAGACCAGATGGAGGGTTGCCTGTCGATCCCCGGACTGGGCTACCCGGTACCGCGGTACCGCTGGACCAGAGTGACCGGCGTCGATAAGGACGGCAACCCCGTCAGCATTGAGGGTGAAGGCATGCTGGCCCGCGCCTTCCAGCACGAAACAGACCACTTGGACGGCGTGCTGTACATCGACCGGCTGGAGGGGGAGAACCGCAAGAAGGCACTCCGCGCCATCCGACAGGCGGACTACGACGCGATTGCAGGACGCACGACGGCGGAGCGCGCCCAGACGGTCGGCTCGGCCTTTGGTGCCGGAGCCTCCTTCGGCGGCGGCGCCGGCCGCGGCACCTTCGGGGCCTCGGGCACCGGCGGACAGGCCTAGCCGCCCGTGAGCATGCGCGTACTTTTCGCCGGAACCCCCGCCGTCGCCGTCCCCTCCCTGAACGCCCTGCTGGAAACGGGGTTCGACGTCGTTGCCGTACTGACCCGCCCCGACGCACCTCTCGGGCGCAAACGCACCCTCACGCCGTCGCCCGTTGCTGCCCGCGCTGAGGAACTGGGCCTGCCGGTTATCCGTGCGGCAAAGATCGACGACGACGCCGTCGCCGCCATCCGCGCGGCCAACCCGGACGTTGCAGCCATCGTGGCCTACGGCGGACTCATCCCCGAACGGGCGCTGACCATCCCCGAACACGGCTGGATCAACCTCCACTTTTCCCTGCTTCCCGCCTGGCGCGGCGCCGCACCCGTGCAGCACGCCGTCATCAACGGCGACGACGTCACCGGCGCCTCGACGTTCCTCCTGGAAAAGGGTCTCGACACCGGACCCGTGTACGGGCAGCTGACTGAAACCCTGTCGCCCGAAGACACCAGCGGCGCGCTGCTGGAACGGCTCTCCCACAGCGGCGCCGTCCTGCTCGCGCAGACGCTGTCGGCAATCGAGTCCGGTGCCGCGCACGCCGTTCCGCAGTCCGGTGACGTGACGCTCGCACCCAAACTTTCGATTGACGACGCGCGGGTGAACTGGAACCAGCCGGCGCTGGCCATCCGGCGCCGCATCAACGGCGTAACCCCGGAGCCGGGGGCCTGGACCACCTGGGACGGCGCCCGGTTCAAGATCGGCACAGCAGCGCTGCGGCCGGACATCACCGATCTGGCCCCGGGCCAGGTCCGTTTTTCCGGAGGAGCGCAGGCAGCCGCAGTTGTTGGCACCGGATCCGCCGGCCTGGAACTGCTGCAGGTGCAGCCCGCCGGCAAGAAAATGATGCCGGGGGCCGACTGGGCCCGCGGCCTGGCCCACCGTGAGGACGTGGTCTTCGAATGACCCCCCAGAACAGCACTCCCCAGAACAGCACCCCCCGAAACAACAAACAGCGCAACGAAAAGGGCCACGAACGCAGCCGTCCGGCCGTGCGCAGCCGCACCGCGCAGGCACCGGGACAGCGCACGCGCGCCGCGGATCCGGCCCGCCTGGTCGCCTTCGAAGTGCTGCGCGCCGTCTCCGAGGATGACGCGTACGCCAACCTCGTGCTGCCCAAGAGCATCCGCAAGCACCAGCTCGACAAGCGCGATGCAGGCTTCGCCACGGAACTGGCCTACGGCGCATTGCGCGGCCAGGGCACCTACGATGCGATCCTCGCCAAATGCGTGGACCGTCCGCTGGAACGGCTGGACCCCGCCGTCCTTGACGCCCTGCGTATCGGCGCCCACCAGCTGCTGGCCATGCGCGTTCCGGCCCACGCTGCCCTTGACCAGACCGTCGGCCTGGCCCGCGCCGTCATCGGAGCCGGACCCTCGGCTCTGATCAATGCAGTGCTGCGCAAAGTCGCCGCACGGGACCTGGAAACCTGGGTTGCGGAACTGACCCGGGACGAAACGGATGCAACCCGACGGGCAGCAATTGAGCACAGCCACCCGGAGTGGATTGTCCGGGCCCTCCGGCAGTCCCTGGTCGCCCACGGCCGCAGCGTCGAGGAAATCACGGACCTGCTCAAGGCCGATAACGACGCCCCCGTGGTGAACCTGGTGGCTCTGCCCGGGCTGGGGAACCTGGATGAGGCGCGGGAAGCCGGAGCTGTTGACGGCGAACTGGTCGAGGGCTCGGCCCTGTACTCTGCGGGCGACGTCGGACGCCTGGATTCGGTGCGGGCCGGCACCACCCGCGTGCAGGACGCCGGCTCACAGCTGGTTGCACGCGCGCTGGCCGCCGTGGACATCGGCGACCGCACCGCTGACGGCAGCCGCGACGGCGAACAGTGGCTGGACCTGTGCGCCGGACCCGGCGGCAAGGCCGCACTGCTGGCCGCCCTGGCCAATGAGAAGGGCGCCATCCTGCTGGCCAACGAACCCGCAGCGCACCGCGCCAAACTGGTCCAGCAGGCACTGGAAGCTGTTCCCGGAGACGTCTGGGATGTCCGCACCGGAGACGGCCGCAGCATCGCGGAGCAGTACCCGGACACCTTTGACCGCGTTCTCGTGGACGCTCCGTGCACCGGCCTAGGAGCACTGCGGCGCCGGCCGGAATCCCGCTGGCGCCGGAAGCCTTCAGATGTGGGGGAGTTGGGTGCACTGCAGCGTGAACTGCTCACTGCCGCCGTTGACGCCGTGAAGGCAGGCGGCGTGGTGGCGTACGTGACCTGCTCGCCGCACCCGGCGGAGACCACCGCCGTCGTCACCGATGTGCTGCGCCTGCGCAACGACCTGGAACTGCTCGACGCCGGCGCCGCACTCGACGGCGTCAGCCTGACCGGAAACCTGGGCGCCGGACACGAGTCCACCGCGCAGCTCTGGCCCCACATCCACGCGACCGATGCCATGTTCCTGGCCCTGATCCGCCGCAAGCCCTGATTTCGGCAAGCACTGATTTCAGCAAGCTTCGATTCAGTAAGTCCACTAGGAGAACCATGAGTAAGTGCTGCATTAATCCGAGCATCCTTTCGGCCGACTTCGTTAACCTGCAGGCCGAGCTGGAGCGGATCAGTACCGCCGACGCCGTTCACGTGGACGTGATGGACAACCACTTTGTGCCGAACCTGACCCTGGGTCTGCCCGTGGTGCAGCGGATCCAGGAGGTCAGTGCGCTGCCGCTGGACGCGCACCTGATGATTTCCGACGCCGACCGCTGGGCCCCCGCCTATGCCGAGCTGGGCCTGGCGTCAGTGACGTTCCACGTGGAGGCAGCAACCGCACCCATCAAGCTGGCGCGGGATATCCGTGACCGCGGGGCGAAGGCCGGCATGGCGCTGCGCCCGGCCACGCCGGTGGAGCCGTACCTGGATATGCTCTCTGAACTGGACATGCTCCTGATCATGACCGTGGAGCCGGGCTTCGGCGGCCAGAAGTTCCTGGACGTCACTCTGCCGAAGATCCGGCGTGCTGCCGAAGCCGTTCGCGGCTCCGGCCTGCCGCTGGCCATCCAGGTGGACGGCGGCATCTCCGCAGACACGATTGAGCGTGCGGCCGAGGCCGGCGCCAACGTGTTTGTCGCCGGATCGGCCGTCTACGGCAGCGAGGACCCCAACGAGGCCATCAGCAAGCTGCGCGCCGCCGCGGAAGCGGTGTCCGCCGGCTAACAGCGCAGCAGAATCGCGCACCGGAGCAAAGCCCCTACCGTCCCAGAGCCGTCACCGGCGAGGCACCGCAGCCGCACTCTAAACGTGACGAAGATTACTTTAGACTTCAAGGGAATTGGTGCTCGGCCGGCGGGGCTGTGTAAGAATGGATTTAACAATCGTGCTCCGGGGTCGGTGTAATTCCGAACCGGCGGTTATAGTCCGCGACCCGCACTGCAGCTCCCGAACCTCGGGAAAAGCGGTGCGGTTGAACTGGTGAAATTCCGGTACCGACAGTTAAAGTCTGGATGGGAGAAGCACGTGCAGTTTGTTGAACCGACGGTTAAACGTCCCGCAAGCGCGGACGTCTAACCTCGATGCACCGTACTGTCGTACCCCCGGAGCCGCCGCTAAGGGGATAGGAACGACATGGATTTTTTGCGGTGGCTCTTTGACGCTCAGGTACCGGTGGGGTCTTCTTCCCTGCTGATCCGTGAGGTCGTAGGCAACATCTTCGGGCTCCTCAGTGCCTTCGGCGGTATGCGCCGAAAAATCTGGGCCTGGCCGGTGGGCATCATCGGCAATCTTCTCCTCCTCACCGTTTTCCTCGGCTCCCTGTTTGGGTCCGCTGAATCCGCAACCCTCCTGGGACAAGCCGGCCGGCAGATCATGTTCATCGCCGTCGCAATCTACGGCTGGCGGCGCTGGAAGCAGAGCCAGAATAACGACGGCGAGGCAGTGACTCCGCAGTGGGCCTCCGGCAAGGAACGCATCGGCTTGGTGGCCGCACTGCTGATCGGCACGGTGGCCCTAACCCCGGTCTTCGCCCGCCTGGGCTCCTACGAACCGGTCTGGGCCGACGCCTGGACCTTCGTCGGTTCCCTGCTGGCCACCTACGGGATGGCCAAGGGATGGGTCGAATTCTGGCTGATCTGGGTGGCGGTCGACATCGTCGGGGTACCGCTGCTGTTCAGTGCCGGCTACTACGCCACGGCCTTTATGTACCTGTTCTACGGCATCTTCACGCTGATCGGGTTCTTTGTTTGGTGGCGGGCCAAGAACAACGAAAAGCCTAAGGTTGATGTCCTGATGCCGGATCCGAGGGTCCGCTAATGGCGGGACCGCAGGGTCCGCTGGGAACAGGCCCGGACGACGGCGGCGGCACGCTCCCGCGGCCCGGCTTGCTCCGAGGAGGCGCCGACGACGGCGGCGGCACGCTCCCGCCGCCCGGCCCCGGCCCCGGCTCCGGGTCACTGCCGGACACGATCACGGAAACCGAAGCCATGGTCCGCGCCCTGGAGCTGGCGCGCCGCGGGGTGCGGGGAGCCAATCCGCTGGTGGGAGCCGTGATCCTGGGCCATGCCGGAGAGGTCCTGAGCACCGGCTACCACCGCGGCGCCGGCACCCCGCACGCCGAAGCCGATGCACTGGCTGCAGCGGCAGCCGCCGGAGCCGACGTCGCAGGAGCCACCATGGTGGTGACACTGGAGCCATGCAACCACACCGGACGGACCGGACCCTGCACGCAGGCGATACTGAAGGCCGGGATAACCCGCGTGGTGTACGCGGCAGTTGACCCAACCGCTGAAGCCTCCGGCGGCGCCGCAACCTTGGCCGCAGCCGGAGTCCAGACAAGCGGCGGCCTGATGGCTGCAGAGTCCGGAGAACTGAACCACCGATGGATCCGCGCCATGCAGGAACAACGGCCTTTCGTCACGGTCAAGATTGCGCAGTCCCTGGACGGAAGGACCGCAGCCGAAGACGGCACGAGCCAGTGGATTACCGGCAGTGCCGCCCGGACCGACGGGCACACCATCCGCTCCCGGGCGGACGCCGTCGTCGTCGGAACCGGAACCGTGCTGGCCGATGACCCGCAGCTGACCGCGCGTGATGAGCTGGGCGGGGCAGCACCGCGGCAGCCGCTGCGTGTCGCCGTCGGGCACCGTCCGGTTCCCGCCGATGCGGCTATCCGCGGCACCGACAACCGCTTCCTGCAGCTGGCCGAGCATGACCCGGCGGCCATCTGCCGGGAACTGTACAGCCGCGGCGTACGCCACCTGATGGTCGAGGGCGGGGCCACCGTTGCGGGCGCTTTCCTGCGCGACGGCCTCACCGATGAGCTGGTGTCCTATGTGGCGCCGCTTCTGCTGGGCGCGGGCACTTCCGCGGTGGGTGCGCTTGGCGTGCACACCCTGGCCGATGCCTCCCGCTGGCGCTGGGACGAAACCGGCGGCGGTGCTGTGCGCCGCGAGGGACAGGACCTGAGGCTGCGGCTCGAACCGCTGCCGGCGTCCGGCGTCCTACCCGACAACTGATCACCTTAAGGACGAGAACATGTTTACCGGAATTGTGGCTGAACAGGGCAGCGTTGAATCCCTGGAACAGAACACCGCGGACGAGTCCGCAGTCCTGGTCATCAGTGCCCCGAAAACAGGAGCCGGGCTTGAACTTGGCGGCTCCATTGCAGTTAACGGCGTATGCCTCACCGCTACCGGCGTTGAGGGTGACCGGATCTCGCTCGATGTCATGGGCGAAACACTGGACCGCACCACCATCGGCGGGCTTCTTCCCGGCAGCACCGTGAATCTGGAGCGTTGTGTGCCCGCCGGCGGACGGTTGGACGGGCACGTGGTCCAGGGCCATGTGGACGGCGTGGGGCAGCTTCTCGAGCGCGAAAACCTTGGGAACTGGGACCGCCTGCGTTTCGCGGTTCCGCAGCGGCTGGCCCGCTACATTGCCGAAAAGGGATCCATCGCCGTCGACGGCGTCTCGCTCACCGTCACGGGGGTGAGCACCGCCGACGAACCGGAGCAGTGGTTTGAAGTGGGCCTGATCCCGACCACGCTCGCTGAAACCGGACTGGGCGGGCTGAAGCCCGGGGGAGCGGTCAACCTGGAAGTGGATGTGCTGGCCAAATACGCAGAGCGGCTGCTTGCGTTCACCAATCCCCGGAAGCCGCTGCACGCGGCGAACGGCCAGCGGGAAGGGGATGCCGCATGAGTATCCGCCTCGACGGCATAACTGCAGCAGTTGAAGCGATTGCCGCCGGCCGGCCGGTCGTGGTCGTGGATGATGAGGACCGCGAAAACGAAGGTGACATCATCTTTGCCGCTCAGCACGCCACACCGGAGCTGATGGGCTGGACGGTCCGTTACACCTCGGGTGTGATCTGCGTTCCGCTGCCGAACTCGTACGCCGACCGGCTGAAGCTGCCGCCCATGACCGAGGTGAACGAGGATGCCAAAGGCACCGCCTACACGGTCTCCTGCGATGCCGCCGCAGGCATCACCACAGGTATCAGCGCCGCCGACCGCGCGGTGACCTCGCGCGTGCTGGCCGACCCTGCCGCCGCGGCAGGGGAGCTGACCCGTCCGGGCCACATTTTCCCCCTTCGGGCGCACGACGACGGCGTCCGCGGGCGACGCGGCCACACCGAGGCGGCGGTGGAACTGGCCCGGCTGGCGGGCTGTACGCCGGTGGGCGTGATCGCTGAACTCGTCCATGACGAGGGGACCATGATGCGGTTGCCGGCCCTGCGCGAATTTGCCGACACGCACGGCGTACCGCTGGTATCCATCGAGGATCTCGTGGCCTATCTGGATGGGCTTGACGGGAGCGTCGGAGGGACCGCCGTCGTACCCGGCCCGGAAGTCCAGCTGCCCACCGCCTACGGGAATTTCACTGCCCGGGCCTGGACGGACCCGCGAACCGGGGCCGAGCACCTGAGTGTCTCCGCCCCGGGGACGGGGCTGCAGCAGGATATTGCCGCGGCGGGAGGGAACGGCAGCGGCACCCGTGCGCCGCTGGTGCGGCTGCACTCGGAATGCCTGACCGGGGATGTTTTTGGTTCGTACCGCTGCGACTGCGGCGAGCAGCTGGAGCAGGCGCTGGAATTGATTCAGCTGCACGGGGGCACCGTGATTTACCTGCGCGGACATGAGGGGCGCGGGATCGGACTGGCGAACAAACTGCGGGCGTACGCCCTGCAGGAAGCCGGCATGGACACTGTTGAGGCCAACGAGCAGCTGGGACTCCCGGTCGATTCGCGTGATTACCAGGCCGCCGCCGACATTCTGCACACACTGGGACTGAACCGGATCCGCCTGCTGAGCAACAATCCGGCCAAACGGGACAGACTGCAGCACTTCGGAGTCACAGTGGAAGCCATGGTTCCCTCCGAAGTGCCGATCCGGGCAGAAAACGAGCGCTACCTGCAGACCAAGCGGGACCGCATGGACCACCATCTGACCCTGTTGCGGACCCAGCCGGTCCGCCAGAGCTAGCCTGCCCATCAAAGACTGCCGGAACGCCCTGCTCCCGGCAGTGCCCCTTGCCGGCGGCAGCAACCCACACCACCTGACAATTCCCGCACCACCATTAGGAGAAACCCATGAGCGGACACGGCGCACCCGATAACGACGTCAGCAGCATCAAGGCCCAGGCCCTGAACATCAGGGTGGCAATTGTGGCGGCCAGCTGGCACACCGAGATTATGGACGGACTGATCGGCGGCGCGCTGCGCGCCGTGGAAGATGCCGGGCTGACCCCAAAGCTGATTCGGGTACCGGGCAGCTTCGAGCTTCCCGTTGCCGCGGCCCGGCTGGCACCGCACTATGACGCGGTGGTGGCTCTCGGCGTCGTCATCCGCGGCGGCACCCCGCACTTTGACTACGTGTGCTCGGCGGCCACCACCGGCCTGACTGATGTCAGCGTCCAAACCGGGACGCCGATCGGCTTCGGGGTGCTCACCTGCGACACCGAGCAGCAGGGCCTGGACCGGGCCGGCCTGCCCGGCTCGTCCGAGGACAAGGGCTACGAAGCGGTGGCTGCGGCGGTTAACACGGTAGCGGCGCTGCGCGGCGCCGGCGTCTAGGGTGCAGTAGCCGGCGGCTGCGGAGCGGTGTGCGGGAAGCACGCTGCCGGGACAGCCAACCTAGTCGCGTCACGCACGGCCCGGCGCTTTGCGGGCGTCATGCCCAGGACCGCAGGGTGTCGATCAGCGGTTCTGTGGGATGCCCGATCAGCTTGGAGAGCTCCCCGGAGGTGGGCGACAGTGCTCCGTCGCGCGTGTTGGCATTGAGCAGCCCCACGAATCCGGCGGTTGCCTTGTCCAGACCGCCGGCAATCAACTGGGCCTGCTCCTGTTCCGGGGTCAGCGCCTCGTAGCGGACGGCAGTGCCGAGCACCTCCTGCGCGGCGGCGGCGAACTCCGGATAGGTCCAGGCGGTATCGCCGGACAGCTCGTAGGCCTTGCCCTCGTGACCCGGCGTGCTGAGGACGACGGCGGCCGCTTCGGCATAGTTCTGGCGCGGCGCGCTGGCAATCCGGCCTTTCCCCACGCTGTTGGCGATGACGCCGCGGGAGCGGGCGGCATCGAAATCCTGTCGGTAGTTTTCCGTGTACCAGCCGTTGCGCAGGAACGTAGAGGGCAGGCCTGACGCCGTGATCAGCTCCTCGGTGGCCTTATGCTCCGGGGCGAGCGCGAGGACCGTGGTCGGTACGCCAAGGGCCGAGGTGTAGATCAGATGCCGGACCCCGGCGGTCCTTGCCGCCTGAACAGCAGCCGCGTGCTGGCTGACGCGCCGTCCGGGTTCGCTCAGCGAGATGAGGAGCACTTTCTCGACATTCGCCAGTGTGGCTGCCAGATTGTCGGTGTCGCCGTGGTCCAGATCGACGTACGCGGTGCGCAGGCCGCGGTCCGCGAGCCGGGAGAGGCGGTCGGAGCTTCGTCCCAGGGCGAGGATGCTGCCGGGAGGGGTGCCGCGGTCAAGCAGGGAATCGATGGTAAGGCCGCCGAGTTGGCCTGTGGCGCCGAAGACCGCAATGCTCATGGGGGTCCTTTCGAGGGTCGCCCGTGGAAACGGGTGACCCGTGCGGGTCAAAGACTGCACCGGCAGGGCCGCCTGATGCAGGGGCGGGGAGTGTTCAGCCCGGGCCCCGGCACTCGCCGGGGAGTTATCCACGGCGGCGGACCTACTCGTGGACACTTCCGCTTCCCGCCCCTAGGTTATGGGACATGGGGGAAAACTGGAACATACAGGTGTCGGGAGTGGCAGCACTGCTCAGGGACGCCGAAAACCTGCTCGCCGACTGCGAACCGGCCAAAGACGATTCCCAGAAAGCACTGAATGCGCTTGAGACAGCGCTCGTCCACTGCCCCGAACTCGCAGATGCAGTTGACCACCTGCGTTTCGAAGTCATTGCCAATGACATGACCGACATTCTTGTTCGGTGCAACAACGCGGTGCAGGCAACCCGGGAGAGCGTCAACGCCTATGCGGAGGGCGACCGGGAGATGGCGGACCGCGCCTCCAAGGCAGCTTCGCTGGCCGGGTCCGTTCCGGGGGCTCCGGCGGCAACCGGTGCCGGACATCGGATGGTCCGGTAAAGATGGACTACCTGCAGATTGACCTCTCTTCCACCCAGACCCTTCCTGATCCCGTGGTGCTTCAGGAACAGGCTCCGCTGCTGTCCGCGGCGGGTCTGGCATTCGAGGCAGGCGTTTCAGATGCCGCCGGGAAGTGGCGGGCGCTGGAGGGCCTCTACACGGGGCCGCAGGATTACCTCATCTTCCGGGCCTTCGAGATGCCCTCGCGGCAGGCCTTGGACCTGACGGAAAGCACAGCCGGTGCCGCCCGCGCCATCAATGATTTTGCTGAGGCCGTCCGGACCGTACGGAGCACAAGGTCCGAGCTGCAGAAGGACGTCACCACTGCGGAGAATGACCTGGTGTCCCTGCTCGGCAGCGAGGAAGATCCGACAGGAAGCACCTTCGAAAACGCCCTGTTCAACTACCGGTCCGAGTTCACCTCACGCGCCGTCGCCCTGGCCGCTGATTATGAACAGGCGCGGGCCTCCTGCCGGGCATTATTGTCGGGGATCGGCCGTAGCTCCTCCGATGCGCCCTCGTATTTTGCTTCAGGCGTCCTCGACCTGATCAGCCACGACGCGGAGCGCCTGCACCGGCAGGCGCTGTCCCCCGAAACCACCTCGGAGGATGTCCAGCGCTACTATGATGCACTCGCCGGGATGGACCCCGCCGGCTACCGGGCCTTTGCACAGGACTACCCGGAAGCCGCCGTCTATCCGCCGCGGATTGGTCTGGCGGCGGACCGGCAGGCGGCGTTCTGGCAGTCCCTGTCGCCGGAACAGCAGGCGGCCCTTGCCCAGGTCCTTCCCACCGTCGCCGGAAATACGGAAGGGGTGCCGTACGGGATCCGCGCGGCGGCAAACGTCGCCGTCCTGGCCTTGGTCATGAAGCCCTCGTGGCGGGCAATCGATGCCCAGCGCGACGCGTACAAGAACATCCAGAAATCGTTGAATGAGCGTGATTCGAAGGACGCACAGACGCACCTAATCGCCTTCGATCCGGCCGACCCGCCCCTGGCCGCCGTCGCCATCGGCAACATGGACACGGCAACCAATGTGACCGTCAACGTGTCCGGGATGGGGAGTTCCACGGAGGATATGGACGGCGCCGTGAAGGCGGCGAACAACATCTACTTGGAACAGGAAGACTCCACATCCGGCCATGCCGTGGTGGCGTGGGTCGGTTATGAATCGCCTGGCTACTCCGCCGAAGTGCTGTACTCCGACAAGGCCCGTACCGGCGGTGCCAAGCTTGCGACAGTGATCGACGGCTTGTACTACACCCGGGCATCAGACATCCCCTACGTGAGTATCGCCGCCCACTCCTACGGAACTACCACGGCGGCCTACGCACTGAGTCAAACCACCCACACGGTGGACTCGGTGGTGTTTTACGGCTCCGCCGGCATTGATCCGGAGACAGCCCGGACCGCTGCCGACCTGAACGCCCGGGAAGTCTACGCGACTCAGGGTGATGCGGACGTCCTCGCCCCCGGCGGGATTGCCGGAGCGAACCTGGGCGATCCGCGGCTGAGTCCCACCGCCGAGTCATGGGGTGCAAAGGTCTTCAGCTCGGAGGATCAGGAACATGGAGTTGTGAACGGCGGCCACGGCATGGAGGGGACAGAGGAAGAGGCCTTGCTCTGGGAGACGGAGCGCGGCGGCGGCTACCTCGACCCGGCCACCTCAAGCCTGGAGCAGATCGCGCTGGCCAGCACCGGGCACGGTTCCTCCCTGGATTTCATTCCGCAGTCCCCCATGGATGATCGAGTCGACAGCATCACTGGAACGGCCAATGACATCTATTACGGGCCGGGAAGGGCCGTGGACGGCATGCAGGTCTTGGGCCAGCACGCCGTCGACGAGTATCAGGAAGCGCAGAACAGGAGGGCTGAGATGATGCGCGACGGACTGCTGCAGGCAGGCGATGTACTGCAGGATCATTACCTGCCCGACTTTGGGCCCTATGAGCATCCATTGGACCCTCATGTCGACGAGATGCAGCGCGAAGCCATGGACGCATTGGAAGAGTCCCAGCGGCGGTTCAGTGAGACTGTGGACCGTTCGCAGAATACCTTTTCAGTACTTGTTGATGACCAGCAGAAAGCGGCAGATGACTACTTCAAGCGGCGGTTGCGTGTTCTGGAGTTCAAGGCAGGGCAGCTCGTCGAAATTTTCCGTGATTAGCGCAGGACTACTTGCCCTGCTGACCCTGAGTTCTTGTGCCCAAGGAGACCCCGCCGTGCCGAACAACAACCACTCTGCTGGCCACTCCGCGTCCGCTAGCCCCGACGCGGCCGGCGGACGCCCCGCAGACGCAATTTTCGATGATCTTATGGGTACCGCAGCGGCCGCCGTTGAGGCGACGGGTACAACAACCGGCTGGACCTATGCGGACGGTTCACCCTGGAACCCTGATGCCCCCGACATCGTCTTCAATCCGAAGCCCTGCCGGGCGACGGCCGGCGGCGCAGAGCAGCGCACGATGGAATTTCGGCTCCTCGGTCCTGCGCCGGCGGACCCCAGGACAGCAAGGGATGACATGCAGACATATCTGGAGGGTTTGGAGGATCAGGGATATGCATTGTCCCGCTCCAGCGATCCTGCCCCCGGAAGAGAGCCCAAGAACACCTATGTGGCCGGTACCAGGCGAGCCGACGGCGCCTATGTCGATTTCGGAGCGAACGACGCAGAACAGCGCCTGCACTTCGGAAGTGAATGTTCGGCACATCCGTCATTGGAGGACGAGGTCAGCGCACAGACGCGCTAGGGCACCCCGGCCTTCAAGCGGGCCGTCGGGCCACGTGGCAACGCCGAGATGGCTGATGGTTTTGGATCCCCGGGTGCGGGTGCGGGTGCGGGTGCGGGTGTAGCTGCAGGTGCAGTGCGCGGCAAAAGAGGACTTACCCCGCGTGCCTCCAGCGGTCCCGCGGTAGCGTGGAAAGACGCAACAGGCAGCAGGGAGATTTCATGGCCGCACCAGCACCCGTCCGCGCGCGTCTTCAGCCGCCTGCGGCTGTCCGGATCCGCGGAGCCCGGGTCCACAACCTCAAGGATGTCGATGTGGACATCCCCCTTGACCGGCTGGTTGCCGTGGCGGGCGTATCCGGGTCAGGTAAGTCCTCGCTCGCCATGGGCGTGTTGTACGCAGAGGGGTCGCGCCGGTACATCGAGGCGCTGTCCACCTATACCCGGCGACGAATGTCGCACGCCGCCCGTGCATCCGTGGACTCGGTCCGCCACGTCCCCGCTGCTCTTGCCCTGCGTCAGCGCCCCGGCGTGCCGGGGGTCCGGTCGACGTTCGGCACGTCCACCGAGCTGCTGAACGTCCTGCGCGTGGTGTTCTCCCGGCTTGGCTCGCACCTTTGTCCCAACGGCCACAGGCTGGCCCCGACCATCGACGTCGCCGCCGACAAGGAGCTGGTCTGCCCTGAGTGCGGTGCGTCGTTCCGTCCGCCCGGTGCGGAGTCCCTGGCTTTCAATTCCGACGGTGCCTGTCCGAGGTGCGAGGGCACCGGCACGGTCCGGGAGATCGACGACGGCGCCCTGGTTCCGGATCCGGCCAAAACCATCAACGACGGAGCGGTGGCGCCGTGGGGCATGTTCGGACTGACGGTTATGCCGCAGGTGGTGGCCGAATTCGGTGTCCGCACAGACGTTCCCTACGCCGAACTCACGGAGCACGAGAAGCAGATCGTACTGGCGGGCCCGGAGGAGAAGAAGCACATCAGCGTGCCCTCGAAAAGCGGCAAACTGTTCGAGCTGAACTTTACCTACCGCAACGCCCGTCTCGCGGTTCGGGAGGCAATGAACAACGCCACCAGCGAGAAGGGCCTGGCACGGGTTTCCCGTTTTATCGTGTCGCAGACCTGTCCCGCCTGCGGAGGCACACGGCTTTCCCCCAAGGCGCTCGGGACGGAGGTTGCCGGGATCAACCTGGCGGAAGCGTCGTCAAAAACGCTGGATGAGGCACTCGCCTGGGTCTCAACGGTCCCTGGCCGGCTCCCCGCGGAGATGCGCTCCATGGCCGGGATGATCACCGCCCAGTTCCAGGACATGGCCCGGCGCCTGACCCAGCTGGGCCTGGGCTACCTGAGCCTGGACCGGGCGGGGTCAACCCTGTCCACCGGAGAGCGGCAGCGGGTGCAGCTTGCCCGTGCGGTGCGCAACGAAACCACCGGCGTGCTGTACGTGCTGGATGAGCCCTCGATCGGTCTTCATCCCGTGAACGTGGAAGGCCTGATCGGGGTGATGCGGGACCTGCTCGACGGCGGAAACTCCGTGGTGCTGGTGGACCACGACGTGCAGGTGCTGAGCGAAGCGGACTGGATGATCGAACTGGGTCCCGGCTCCGGCACCGAAGGCGGATCCATCATTGCCCAGGGCACCATCGGCCAAATAACTGCCGATCCGGCGTCGTTGATTGGCCCTTTCCTCGGCGGCAGCGGTGACAACGCGGCGCGCGGGGACATACTGGTGCGGAAACGCACCGACGGCAGGACCCTGTGGGACAACGGAGCCGTCCGCCTTGCGACGGATCCGCTGCACACCGTCCACGCCCTTGACGTCCTGATTCCCAAGGGGCGGCTTACCTCGGTCACCGGCATGTCCGGGTCGGGGAAAACCACGCTCGTTCTCGAGAGCCTCGTGCCGGCCGTCAAGGCGGTGGAACATGGTGCGGGGATGCCGGCACACGTGCGCTCGGTCGATGCCGCCGGCCTGTCACGCGTGGATGTGGTGGATGCGACGCCGATCGGGGTGAATATCCGCTCTACGGTAGCCACCTACTCCGGCGTCCTGGACGACCTGCGCCGCACCTACGCCGCCACGGACGCTGCGAAGGAGCACGGGCTGAAGGCGGGAGACTTCTCCTACAACACCGGATCGCTGCGGTGCCCGCGCTGCGAGGGAACCGGGCAGGTGGTCCTGGACGTACAGTTCCTGCCCGACGTCGACATCCCCTGCCCGGACTGCAACGGGACGCGCTACGCCCCGTCGGCCGACGACGTCGTTCTGCCGACCGCGAAGGGGGATTTCCCGCTGCCGGGGCTTCTCGCCCTGACCGTGCGTGGAGCGCGGGAGGCCCTGGCAGGGCTGCCCAAGGTACGCCGGAAGCTGCAGACCCTCATCGACCTCGGACTCGGTTACCTGACCCTGGGGGAGGACACTCCGGCTCTCTCCGGCGGGGAAGCCCAGCGCCTCAAGCTCGCCGGGGAACTGGGCCGGGACCAGTCGGGCACCCTGTTTGTCCTGGATGAACCCACCGTCGGCCTCCATCCCCTGGATACCCGGGTGCTGATTCGTGTGCTGGACCGGCTCCTGGCCAAGGGCGCCACGATCGTCGTTATTGAACATGACCTGGACCTGATAGCCAACGCTGATCACGTCATTGACATGGGTCCGGGCGGCGGTGCCGCGGGCGGGCGCATCGTTGCCACCGGTGCGCCCGACGACGTCGCCGGGAACCCTGCCAGCAGCACCGGCGGCTACCTCCGGGAACATCTGCGCCGCTGACCTGCCCGCACCGCTTATCACCCGCACTGCTTATCATCCGCACTGCGTATCACCCGCACTCCGTCTCAGGGGTCTTGTGCCGCGGACCGAACCTGTCCGCAACGGGACCTACTGTGATGCTTGTCCGGCAGAAGCCGGCAGCCAAATGTACAGCAGTCATCCTGAGCAAAGGTGCCCCATGAGCAACCCGCATGCAGCCGCAGTCCGTGAAGTTTTCCTCACCGGCCACCGCACCGGACGCGCCGTCGCGCCGTCGCACTTCCTGGCGGTCCGGGAATCCCCGCGTCCGGCACTGCAGCCGGGGCAGGTCAGGGTGCGGAACGACTTCCTGCAGCTGACCGCCGTGATGGCTGACCTGATGTCGGAGAAGCCCGGGCTGCCCATGCCGGCCTATCCGGTGGGCGAGCCGCTGTGGGGCGGAGCAGTGGGAACGGTCGTCGAGTCCGCCGGCAGGCTCGCGCCCGGAACGGTAGTGCAGCATATGAACGGCTGGCGGGAGGAATCCAGCGGTGATGCTTCGCTGTTCTATCCGGTGCCGGTGGAAGTGCTGCCCGCTCCGGAGTACGTCCTGAACCAGGGGGTTACCGCGTATCACGGCATGGCAGAGGTAGCCGCTGCGGGGGAGGGTGACGTCGTCTTCGTGAGCGGAGCTGCCGGGGGAGTGGGATCCCTTGCCGGCCAGATCGCGAAGGCCCGCGGCGCGCGGAAGGTGATCGGCAGCGCGGGCAGCCCGGAGAAGGTGAAGTACCTTGTGGAGGAACTGGGCTTTGACGCCGGCATCAACTATCGGGAGGGACTGGTCCGTGAGCGGCTCGCGGAGCTGGCCCCCGGAGGAATCAACGTCTTTTTCGACACGGTGGGCGGAAGCCAGTTCGAGGCGGCCGTACAGGCAGCGGCACAGCATGCCAGGTTTGCCCTGTGCGGGGCGCTCGCAGGCCAGATCGACGGTGGGACCGGAGGTTTTCCGCGCCTGGACATCATGACGGCGATCGTCAAGCAGTTGAGGATTCTGCCGTTCGCCACCCTGCACACTTCCGAACAACTGGCAGCGTGGGGAGCGCACTACGGCCGGTGGCTGGCGGAGGGGAAGCTGGTTTTTCCGCACACCATCATTGATGGCGGACTGGATGCGGCGCCGGCGGCGCTGGACGCGCTTCTCGAGGGCCGCTACCGGGGCAATGTCGTGGTTCGCCTCCACTAGATACTGCCCCTATCCATGGTTGGATAGTAGGACTATCCGTCGAGGCATGGACTGGAACCTGCTTATCGCGACCCACGCCGTCGCTGCCCTTTATGCCCTTGCCATTGGGCCGATCAATATCCTGCGCCGGCGGCGGGACAGAACCCACCACGTCCTCGGGTACACCTGGGCGGGAGCGATGTACTACGTCTGCCTCAGCAGTTTTTGGATCGTGTCCGACGGTCACTTCAGCTGGCTCCACGGGTTGTCTGCGTTCACGATCGTGACGGTCAGTCTCGGCATCCTGGCAGCGGTGCGACGGAACATCCGGTGGCACATGATGAACATGATCGGCAGCTATTTCGGATTGGTTGTCGCGTTCATCTTCGCCACGATCGTTCCGTCGCGCGGCATTCCGCGGCTCCTCGTCAGCGATCCGCTGACAGCCGGGCTGGTCGCAGCCTTTGTTCTCGGCAGCGTCATCAGCCTCTATGGCGTTCTGAAGCCCAGAAAGCGACGCCGGCGGCCGGTTGTCCGGCCCGCCGCCAACAGCTGAGGCGGGATCAGTGTCTGAGCAAGCTTCGGCGCCGGTCAGACACGTTCAAGCGGCAGGTGCTGTCCGGCCGGCAGATCGACCCGGATGGCATCGCGGACCGAGACCAGGCGCCACATCGAAACCCTCGACCCTCAAATTCTTCAAAAGCTCGACGGCGATGAGGTGGACCTGCCGCAGGTTCGGCTGGGTCGGATCTGCCCGCACCCGGGAGCGGTGCTGCACGGTGGTGCCGGAGTGGGCATTTTGAGCGTGGCGGCGATTCCCGCATCGCTGCTGTTGCTGTTGTGGCTGGCAGATGTGGCAGTGCAACTCGTTGAGCCCCGCCGTCCCCACGGCCCGGCGTAGATTGGTTCCATGGCTTCCACCCCTGCACAGCGTGTCCTCTTCCACGGCGTGACCGGAAGCGGAAAAACGACCGCGGCACGGGCCTAGCAGCGTCCGGTGGAGGAACAGCTGCAGATGACGGCAGCCATCGCGGCGGGGGACCGGTGGGTTGTGGACAGCGCCTACGCGTCCGTCCGTGAACTGCTGTTGGCCAGAGCCGAACTCGTCGTCGCATTGGATTATCCGCGGTGGCTGTCCCTGGGCCGCCTGCTGCGCAGGACCGTCCGCCGCTGCCTCACCGGGGAGCTGATCTGCAACGGCAACACCGAGACCTGGCGTCTGGTCCTGTCCCGGGATTCGATCATCGTGTGGCACTTCCGCAGCTTCGCCGCCAAGCGTAAGTCGCTGGCGGCGATGAGGGCGGATCCGGGTATGCCGCCCGTCATCAGTTTCCGGCGTCCCCGGGATCTCGAGGCCTGGATCGCCGAGGCCGGGCAGGCTGCCGGGGCGGCCGAAATTTCCGGACGGTAGACAATCTGTCCCGGCACCTTAGAGACTTCTCCCACCGCCAACCCCGAAAGGATGAGCAGCATGCCCACCAAGATCACGTTTGTCATCGACAACCCGTCAGACCCCGAGGCCTTCGAGGCTGCCTATAAAGGAATCGCGGACAGCGCCAAACAGCTCCCGAAGCTGCAGCGGTACGAGGCCGGAAAGGTCTGGCCGAAGGAGAACGGCACTCCCACTCCCGCCCACCGAACACTGGATCTGTACTTCGACAGTTACGAGGACGCTTCAGCCGCCGTGACAACGCCTCCGTTCGCGGACCTTATGAGCCAGTTGAAGGGAACCGAAACCACCTTCCGCGCCCTGTTCTCGGAGGTGGAAGACAGCTAGAGGGCGCACGGCCGGTATCAACTCATACATCGGCAGCGCCTGAGCCCTACAATCGGGTCAGCCTGTCATCCTCTGCTGGCTTCTCCTCGCGGACCTGGGTGGCAGGCTGCGCGGGAGCATCCGGAAGCACGACAGCCGGGCGGCGTTTTTTGCTCTTTACCGACCGGCCGTACACCAGGTACATGGTGGTGCCCATGATGATCATCAGCAACACGGTGTAGACGAAGGTCAGGGCCATGGCATCGCTGATGTTTTCGCCCTGGGTGCTGTTCTTGATCACGATGCCAAGGGGCTCATACAGGGGATGGTAGAGGAACACGGCAGTGTCGTAGTCGTCCAGCAGGCTGTTGAAGTTGAGGGCCGTGATAGCCGCGGCGGTCGGCAGCACAATCGGCAGAAGCACCCGGCGGAAGGTGTACAGCGATTTGGCCCCGAGGATCGCCGCGGCGTCCTCAAGGGAATCGCTGATCGAATAGAACGCTGCCTTGAGCATCCGCAGCGTAAACGGGATCTTGATAATGATGTACGCGGCCAGCAGCACCAGCACAGTGCCGGTCAACACCTGGCCGCCCAGGAACGGTGAGGGCCGGTCGAACGTCATGATCAGTCCCAGGGCGATCAGAGTGGAAGGCAGGATCCACGGAATGTGCAGCAGGTATTCAAAGGCCGCGGTGACCGGGTTGCGGAACTTCTGCACCATCCGGGCCACAAACAACAAACCGCCGACGACGACGACAGCCGCCACCGCGCTGTACACCAGGCTGACGGCAAACGGCCTGAAAGCGGATTGGTCTGTGAAGACGGTGATGTAGTTGTCGAGGGTGAACCGGTCCCAAGACAACGTCGCCGATGAAATGCTGGCGGTATCAGTAAAGGAGAAGACAACAATCAGCAGGATCGGCAGTGAGTAAACGAGGAAAAGAGCGTATGCGGCCACGTGGACCAGAGCGTTGGCAACCGGGTTTTCGATCTTCTGCTTTTTCATTCCGGCGGAAACCTTGGACACGGAAAAGTAGGTCCCGCCGCGCTCTACCCGGCTCATGATTGCCAGCATCACCACGGTCGCCAGGCCGAGGATGAGGGCAAGGAGGGCAGCGATGTCGCGCGAGGTGGTTGATCCGGAAAAAGTGAGGATCATCGGGCTGATGGTTTGGAAGTTCTCACCACCGAGCACCTGCGGCGCGGTCAGTGCGCTCAGGCCGCCAAGGAACACCAAAATGGTGATGGCGAAGAGCATGGGCCGCATCATGGGCAGCACGATCCGCCAGAGAATGCGCAGCGTCGAAGCACCCATGTTCCGGGCGGCCTCGATCGTTTGGTAATCCACTTTGCCCAGCGCAGAGGAAAGGAACAGCATGTGGTTGGAGGTGGTGGAGAAGGTCATCACGAATACCACCGCGTAGAAGCCGCTGAACCAGGCAGGGTCCAGGCCTGGAAACCAGCCCAGGAGCAGATTGGTGACGAAGCCGTTCTGGCCGTAGATGAACTTGTATCCGGCCACCAGGACGATTCCGCCGTAGATCAGGGTGGTGGCATAGCCGAGCCACAGGATGCGTGCCCCGCGGATGTCGAAGTACTGAGTCACCAGCACGATGAAGATGCCTACGGCATTCACCGTCACGGACAGGACCACGGCCAGGATGAAACTGTTTGCCAGGCTCTTCATGGCCCTGTCGGAGCTCAGCAGCTTCTCGACGGCACGGCCGGAGAACTCGCCTTTGGGAAAGAAGGTTTCGGTGAGCAGGTTGATGTTTGGCAGGATCAGGAAGGTGCCGATAAACCACACCAACACCACTGAGGTGGCGATGACGAGCGGGGAGCGCCACATACCCTTGAATGAAGTTTTCACGGCCGGTGCCCCTAGTACTGGAGAACGTTTGTCGGATCGATGAACAGGTCCACCGAGGTGCCCGGGTCCATCCGGGTCAACCCGTTCTCTGTGACCAGTGCTTTGATCCGGTTGCCTCCTGCTGTGACCGTGTACCGCGAATGCATGCCGTGGTAGCTGCGGGCTGACACCGTGCCGTTGACCTTCACCGCTCCCGGTCCGGCCGTCAGCGGATCCAGCGACACCTTCTCCACCCGAAGGTAGGAGTTCTTGGCCGGATCCAGGGCCGCCGTTGAACGGTCATTGAGCCGGCGGACCAGTTCGGTGTCCAGCACGTTGATGTCGCCGATGAAGTTGCAGACAAATTCGGTCGCTGAACGTTCATAAATTTCCTGCGGCGGACCCACCTGTTCCACCACTCCCTTGTTGAACACGGCAATGCGGTCGGACATGGTGAGGGCCTCGTCCTGGTCATGAGTGACATAGACCGTGGTGATCCCGAACTGGCTCTGCAGATCCTTGAGCTGGCCGCGCAGCTGAACCCGCAGCTTCGCATCGAGATTGGACAACGGCTCGTCCAGCAGCAGGATCTTGGGTTTGAGCACCAGTGCGCGGGCGATGGCCACGCGCTGCTGCTGCCCGCCGGAGAGCTCCGAGACATTTTTGCTCAGCTGCTCGTCGCTCAGTTCCATCTGTGCGGCGATCTCCCGGACGAGCCGGGCCGTATCAGCCTTGGATTCTTTTCGAACCTTCAAGCCAAAGGCGATGTTTTCCCAGACATTCATACTGGGAAACAGGGCATAGTTCTGGAACACCATGCCGATGCTTCGCTTGTCGCTCGAGAGATGGGTGACTCGCTTGCCGTCAACGAACACGTCTCCGCCGCTGGGACTGATGAAGCCCGCCAGAGTGCGCAGCGCCGTCGTCTTGCCGCAACCGGACGGACCCAGGAGGGTGAAGAATTCACCCTCCTGGATTTCGAGATCCAGTTGTGGAATGGCGACGAAGTCGTCGAAGGAAACTTCAATGCTGTCGTACCGGATCATGGGTCTGTTCCTGTCAGGGCATGTATTCGAGTTCGATTTTTTCTACCCACTGCGAGATGTTGTCGCGGACGAATTCCCAGTCCATGTCCTGCGGGGGAATGGCGTCGTAGGCTGCGAGAACCTCCGGATCGGTCATTTCTATAGCCTTCTGATTGGCCGGAAGGCTCTTGAACTCAACTGCGAAAGCACCCTGAACATCGCCGCTGCCGAACCAGTTGATGAAGCGCTCAACTTCGGCCTGCTTGTCGGTGCCCTTGATGATGCCGACCTGCTCCACAGCGTAGGGAACACCAATTTCGGGTTCCATGACGCCGGCCGAAACTCCGTACTGGGTTTCGCGGGCCGGAATGCCGCTGATGGTCATTTGTCCCATGTCCACTGTGCCGGCTGCCATCCGGGCAAACAGGTCTTCGCCTTCGACAGCCTTTGAGCCGTTTTCAAAGTATCCGCGGACCTGTTCCCAGCCCTCATCGGATATGCCGAGGTCTCCGGACTCGTCGGCATACCGTGTCAGGATGCTGGCCATGATGATCTGCTGCGTGGCGCCGGCGAGGGTGCTGACCGACTCGTAGCGTCCCTTGTACTGTTCGTCGCTCCACAGGTCCGTCCAGTCGGAGGGCGACTCTGCCTCGGGGACGGCTGCTGTGTTGTACGCCAGGACAATGCCCTGCTGGACCAGCGGCCAGAAGGTCTCTCCGTCACCCAGGCTCTCGTCCACGTCGCCTGACCATTCTGGAGTGTAGGGCTCCAGGAGCTCCTCCGCCTTGATCTGTTCGAAGTACATGTTGTTCAGACCGAAAACGACGTCGGCAACCGGGTTGCCGCCTTCGGCGATGATGCGGTTCGTGAGGTCGGCACCGCCGAGCCCCACAATCTCCAAGTCGAACCCGGCTTCGGCAGCCTGGGCCTCAAGCCATTCGCCCTTGCCGTCGGAATTGGAATTGGTATAAACCACCAGCGTGGCGCCTTCGGAGCCGCCTTCGTTGCTGGACGCGGTAGAGCTGCCGCAGCCGGTGAGCAGCAAAGCCGCTGCCAGTCCGGCGCCGATGAATTTGGTACGCACGTCGCCGTGTCCTCTCTGTCCCCCCGGCGGAGCGCCGCGATGGCCTGAACCTATCACTGAGCGGGTTCGGCATAGATTCGGCGCGGCGAGTCGTGCAGGTAATTTCCGCTGCGCTCAATGACCGAGGGCGGGCCTTCCCGCCGCTTACCCCGCCGCCCGGGGATTCGTTTCCTCCTGAACTGCGGTTCGGGCTAACCGGGCATCCTGAAGCGATGCCCGCAGCGGCGCATCCGCGGCTGCATCGGCAGCGGTCCAAGCCAGAGCCAGTGCTGCATCCATCACCGCGGCATCGGCCGCCGGGCCGGAGGTTTCCTCGGCGAAGGCTGCCGTGTGGGGCATTCCGCGGGCTCCGCGGACGGCGATGACGGGATGGATGGCAGGCATCACCTGCGACACGTTGCCCATGTCGGTCGATCCGCCTCCGCCTCCCGACGGCGGACGCACCAGCGTGCGGCCGGTTGCCCTCAGGTTTTGGTTCCACAGCCGGAGCAGTTCTTCATGTTGGCGTACGGGAAGGTAGGCGGGGGAGCGCTGGTCCACCGACCAGGTGCATCCGGTGGCCAAGGCGGCACCCTCGCAGGCAAGGAGAACCCGGTGCACGGCGTCGTTTTGCACGTGCACATCGTTGGCCCGGACTTCAAGGGACAGTTCCGCATGGTCCGGAATGACATTAATGGCGGACCCTCCCGCCGCAAGGAGCGCATTGATCCGGACGCCGTCGGGCAGCTGCTGGCGCAGCAGGCCGATGGCGACCTGCGCCACCGTTGCCGCGTTCAGGGCATTGACGCCGTCAGCGGGCGCAGCCGCAGCATGGGATGCCTTACCGGTGAAGGTCACGGTAAACCGGTTGCAGCCCTGGGACGACGTACCGCTGCAGTCGATATCCGTTCCCGGCGTGGGGTGTGCCATCAGGGCAATGTCGGCCTGCGCAAAGGCGCCGGCATCCAGGAGAAGGGCCTTGCCGCCGCCCTCTTCCTCGGCCGGCGTTCCCAGGACAATGACGGTGAGGTCCAGGTCCGTTGCCGCCGCGGCGAGCGAGAGGGCGGCGCCGACGGCGGAGGCAGCGATGATGTTGTGCCCGCAGGCATGCCCAATTTTCGGCAGGGCGTCATATTCGGCGCAGATCAGCACCCGAAATGACCCCGTGCCGTAGACGGCTTCCACAGCGGTGGGCAGGCCGTAGCAGCCAACAGTGGTTGCAAACCCTGCGTCCCACAGGGCAGCAGCCACCCGGGCAGCTGACCGGTGCTCCTCGAACGCCACCTCCGGATCTTCGTGCAGCTGTGCAGACAGCGCCAGAACAGCGGGCCGGTGCTTGGCCAGACGCGCCCGGATGGCAGCCTTCGCGGCGGCGGCCGTCGTCGTGCTCATACGGCGCGTTCCTCCTCTGCCGGCCGGGAGGATGCTGTCGCCGGACCAGCTGCTTGCGCAGGGGGCGCGACCGTTCCCGCATCATTCCGAAACCGCAGCGCCACCAGCGCCAGGGCCAGCGACAGCGCCGCGCAGAGGCCCCAGACCACGAGATAGGAGGCATTGGCGGAAGCGGTGGTGCTTTCGCCGTCGATCTGGAGGGTGACCAGGAAGGCGGACATGACCAGGGCAAACACCGCGCCGCCCACGGATCCGGCAGCCGTCCGTGACGTGTTGTAGAGCGCGGAGGCGACGGCGACGGAGTCCTCGGGTGACTTTCTCACCACGATGGCAGGCAGGACGCCGAGAATCAGGCCGTTGCCGAAGGCGCCAACCAGCATTGCGGCGAGGAAGGGCATGGTGGCGGTGGCGAAGCCGATCATGGCCACATAGGAAACGATGGCGAGCAGCGATCCCAGGACCACCGTGGACTTGGCGGTGATGCGGGCGGCGATCCGGTCGCCGAGCGTTGCGCCGGCAAAGGTGGCCAGCGCGAGGACCAGGAACAGGAGGCCAACGCTGCCCGGGGACAGGCCAAGGCCGAAACCGTGGGTTTCCGGATCGGTGAGGATGAACAACGAGCCGGCGGTCTGCGAGCCGAACATCTGGGCGCCGAACAGGGCGGCCGCCAGGATGGGCAGGCCGATGCCTGACGTCGTGAGCACTTTGAGGTCGACGAGCGGATACGTCACCTTGCGTTCAACCTGCAGCCACAGAGCCAGCAGCGCCAAACCGAGCACAATGGAGCCGATGGTCAGGCCCGAACCCCAGCCCCAGTTGCTGGCGTTCGCGATGCCCAGCAGGGCGGACAGCAGCCCGGTGGTGAGCAGGGCGGCGCCGGGCCAGTCCACGCTTCCGGCGCTGCGGGTGGTGGTTTCGGGCACCAGCCAGGCGACGACGGGAATACAAAGGAACATGAAGACGGCCGGCACCAGCAGGACCACGGTCAGGTTATCGATCATGGCGAGCAGGATGCCGGAGACCATGGCGCCGATGGCACCGCCCACGGTGAGCGCGCCGACCAGCTTGGCGATGCTGCGGCTGGCGGTTTCCGCGTTCCTGCTGCGGACAATGGCGAACTCCAGCGGCAGGAAGGCACCCAGCGGCGCCTGCAGCGCGCGTCCCAGCAGCAGCACGCCGAAGCTGGGCGCAAACGCGACAACCACCGAGCCCACGGCCACCAGGCAGGTTACGGAGTTCCTGTACCGGCGCACCGGATACGCGCAGGATTTGGGTGTGCCTCCGGAGAAGATCATCATCGATCCGGGCCACGACCTGAATAAGAACACGCTCCATTCCCTCGAGCTCACCCGCCGCCTCGCCGAGATCGCAGCCCTGGGTTATCCGGTGCTGGCAGCTGTGTCCAACAAGGATTTCATCGGTGAAACCCTCGATGCCCCCAAACAGGAGCGCGTTGAGGGGTCCCTTGCGGCGGGCGTTGCCAGCATCATGAACGGTGCCCGCATCCTCCGGATGCACAACGTGGCTGCCGCATCCAGAGCCATCAGGATGACCGAAGCCATCCTCGGGTGGCGGGATCCGGCATACCTCCGCCACAACATGGGCGACGCCAACGAGCCGGCCGTGCCGGCATGACCACGCGCATTACCGCCGCCGGCTTCGACAGGGAGCTCAGCGACGAACAGCTCATGGCGGCATATGCCTGGGATGATTCCGCGGTGCCGACGCGCCGGCCGTTCTTCCGGTTCAACTTTGTGGCGTCCGCTGACGGTGCCGCGGCGCTTGACGGCCGCTCCGGCGGGCTCGGCGACGGGGCGGACCACCGGGTGTTTGAGCTGCTCCGGCAGACCGCCGACGTCATCCTGGTTGGGGCGGGAACGGTGCGGGCCGAGGGCTACTCCGGGGAACTCCTGGCACCGGCCGGGCAGCTGTGGCGCGCCGGGCGCGGAATGACTTCCCACCCCGGGCTGGCGATTGTCTCCGGCTCACTGGATCTGGATCCTGACAGTGCGTTGTTCCGGGAAGCGCCCGTCCGCCCTCTGCTTTTGACAGTGGCCGCCGCCCCCGCGGAACGGCGGACGGCACTGGCGGGAGTCGCCGACGTCGTCGTGGCGGGGGAGCGGACGGTGGAGCCGGAGCAGGCGGCGCGCGTGCTCGCCGGCCGCGGTTTTCACCGGGTCCTGTGCGAGGGCGGCCCGCAGCTTTTCGGGTCCTTCCAAGCCGCGGGCCTGGTGGATGAGCTGTGCCTGACCGTGAGTCCGCTGCTGACGGCCGGCACAGCGCCCCGGATTACAGCGGGAACGCCGGAGATTGCGCCGCACCGTCTGAACCTGGTGCACGTCCTTCGCGGCGGCGACACGTTGCTTCTGCGGTACGCCGATGGCGGGGCCGCCGGGCGTAACTAAGCTTCGACGTCGTAAACCATGGCCGGGTCCCGCGAGAGGATGCGGTCGCGCATTTGGACCTTGAGGACCTCCAAGCAGGCCAGCTCCACAGGAGTCTTGTCCGGCTTGGCCGTGAGCGCGATGAACTCGTCCGTAACGATGCCGTCGTTTCGGATTACGCAGGTGACTCGTGCTTCGCCGGCGCTGATCTCGAAGACGTAGCGGGCCAGGGTGTTGCCGCGCTCCGGCCGGGCGAGCTCAGGGATCACGGAGTAGCGGTCGCCGGTGACCGCACGGGTGACGAGTTCAAAGGCGTCACGGGCGCCGGGTCCTCCGAACGGAGTGCGAACGCGGATTTCGCCGCGCTCAACACGGCCTCCCGGGATACGGGCAGCCAGTTCCGGCAGTGCACGCCCCAGTGCTGCAAAGGCGTGCGCAACGCCGCCGGGAAAGCCCTGCCCGTGGTACTTCATGCAGTCGGCAAAGGTGAAGCTCAGCTGTACGCCGTCCTCCCAGACGGTGACCGCGCGGTCAGGGTTCGGAACCGGTGTCGGTTCGGGGCGGTTGGCTGCTGCGTTTGTCATTCGGGCGTCTCGATTTCGGTGCTTTGGTTTTTGTTCGGGGCGGATCTGTCGGCGTCGGATGATGGCTGGCGCCGTCGTCGGTACGAGCTGGAGCGGCAGCCGCAGCAGGTCGATTCGGGCAGAAAAACCGTATCAGGCTCCGGAATACGTGACCTAAACGCCGGTATCCACAGCAGCCCCCTGACTCAGTTGCGGAGTCTCTGGCTCAGCCGCGGAGTCTCTGAGGTCGGATGGGCGGATGTTGAAGGTCCTACGGCAGCAGCAGCCGGCTTGACCCTGATGGCATTGACCCTGCGCTCGATGATTACTAGGTTCTGCCCATGCCGCTGAATTCAGTTTCGACCGACAATGACGTCCTCGCCATCTCCTGGTCATTCCCCGTTCCGGTGGAGTCCGTCTGGGCCGGGTTTAAGGACCCGGAGGTCCTGTCCCGGTGGTTGGGCCGGCCCCTCGAATGGGACATCACAGTGGGCGGAACCCTGGTCGTCGACCACGGCGAGGGGTGCACCTCCCGCAGCATCGTTACCGAGGCGGATTCGCAGCGCGGGCTGAGCATGACCTGGGAATTTCCGGATGAGCCGGATTCCCGAATCACCGTCATGTTCGGCTCCGAAGGTGCGGGAACCGGCATGGACTTGGCCCACTACGATCTGGGCGACCTGATGAATTCCTATGCACCCGGCTGGATGACGCATCTGACGTATCTGGAGGCTGCTGTGAGCGGGGCGCCGCTGCCGTCGTCGCAGTTTTGGCCGCTGCACTCCACCTTTGAGACGCTTTACGGCGGTGCCGCCGAAGAGCCGGCTGTTCCGGCCGTCTCGCCGGCAGCGCACGCCCTGTAGCTGCATGTGCCCTGGCCGGTGCGGAGCTCTCCGGCCACGTCCGCCTGTCAGTCAGTGGGCCCGCTGTGCCAGCTGCAGGTTGCGAATCAGTTCCTCGCGGCTCTGCCCGATCAGACCCTTCAATGTCTCCGGCCCGCGGGAATTGGCGATGACGACGCCGTAACCAGACGCGATTGCGGCACGCGCCAGGGTGCTTCCCGCTTGCCCGGCGCCGAGAATACCGATGGTGGTCATGAGCGCACCTCCTTGATCGTCCCGTGCAGGACGCCAGCCTACGTGTTTGGAAGCGGGTACGGGGCGCCCTACTCTCCCGTAGCCGCGGCTGGGGCGGGACACTGGTGGCGGCACGCGCCTGCGGGTCATAAACAATCACGTCCGGCCCAGCGGGCCCTTCACCTTGGGCCAGCCAGCCAGCCCTGGCAAGGACGGAAAGCGGAGGAGCGCATCGTGACACATGTACTGGTCACCGGGTCAACCGACGGCATCGGGCGGGCAACTGCCAAAAGGCTCCTGGAGCAGGGGCACGCCGTCGTTGTCCACGCCCGCACGCCGGCCCGGCTGAGCGCCGTTCAAGACCTGATTGAGCGAGGTGCCGGGGAGGTCGTCGGCGACCTGAGCCGTCTGCCCGAGGTTCGGGAGCTGGCGGAGCAGGCGAACAGACTGGGGCGGTTCGACGCCGTGATCCACAACGCCGGGACCATGAACGGCTCGTCCGTCCTTCCGGTCAACGTGGTGGCCCCGTATGTACTCACCGCCCAAATGGAGCGCCCGGGACGCCTGATCTACCTCAGCAGCGGCATGCACCACAGCGGGCGGCCCGATCTGACCGGCATTGACTGGAGCGGCAACCGGGCGGCGCGCTCCTACTCTGACTCGAAGCTGTTCGTGACAACGCTCATGGCCGCGGTGGCCAGGATGTGGCCGGACGTCTTGTCGCACGCCGTGGATCCGGGATGGGTGCCCACGAGGATGGGCGGTTCATCCGCACCCGATGACCTGAGTCTGGCCGACGTCACCCAGGCCTGGCTTGCCACGACTGACGATCCCGTTGCCTTGAAGAGCGGCCGGTACTGGTTTCACCGGCAACCCCGGGCTCCGCATCCCGCGGTGCAGGACGAGGCGTTTCAAGAGGAGCTGCTGGCGTCCCTCGCCGCATACACCGGCGTCGCGCCCGGATCCACACCCGGTCCCCCCGGCGCGAAAGGTTGAGCACCCCAGTTTTGGGCAGCGGATAGGTTATCCACAGTTCGGCGGTCCCCGTAGACCCCTGGCCGTTGGCTCTGTTGAATGAACGGCAGATGCGACGTCGTCCAAAGGGGCAGCCATGAAATTCGACATGACCACGCGCGCAGACGATCCCTTACCGTCCGGGACCGTCGCCGTCGGAGCGATCGGTACGTTTGATGTCGACCCTGGCGCCGTGGCTGCCGTGCTGCTGGACGTTGATGCCGAAACTGCCGGCTACTCGCCTGCAGCTTCGGCGATGGTCCAGAACCTGGCAATGCTGGCGGAAGAATCCAAGTCCGTCGTTATTGCGGAAAAACTGGCCGTTTTCGGCGACAACATTGTGCACCGCGGGTTGGCCGACATCACCGGGCGCACCGGAAACGCCCTTACCGCCGTCGCCGAAGTGCTGGGTATCCTGTCCGCTGCAGACACTGAAATGAGTGACACCGCCCGCCACTGCGCTGCCCGTGCCGCGCAACGTGCAGCTGACGACGATCCCTATGCCCAGGGTGACAGCGAGCAGACGCACCGCAACCGGTCAGAACCGGTCCGGTGATGGGCGCCGGAACACCCCTAAACCTGGACGGTTTTCGTCAGCTTCTTCCGGACAGCGGCGCACTGCAGGCGCAGGCAGAACTGATGAAGACGGCAGCTGAGGACATCGAATCAATTGCGTCCTCAACGGCCGGCACCTGGGAGGGGCTGCAGGGCTCAGGCGTTTACTCGGCACCGGGGCAGGAACAGGTATTTGGGGCCTTCGCGCCCGTCCGAATCCGCGGCAGTGACTTGTTGACCGCTGTCGCAGAGGCCTCCAGTGCAATGAAGGGCTTCGCGGAGGCGGCGGAGGACATCCGGCGGCGCTTCAACTCCGAAGTGGTACCCGGAGCGGAGTCCTTCCTCTCCGAAACCGCCGGGCAGGCAACCCACGAGTGGGACGATGACGATGAGCTGGTGGAGCGGCAGAACTTTCTCGTGTCGCGGATGAACGCCCTCGCAGCAGACCTGGATGCGGCCCAGCGGGCCTGCGCCAGAGCGTTGGGAAGCATCGAAATGGGCGGCAGCGTGTGTGCTCCCATTCCGGAGCAGCGCACTCCCGGAGACAGGCTGGGCCTGATGCATGCCATGGGACGCGGCAGCGGGATCATCCCGGAGACGGATCGCGGTCTCACCCGGCGGCAGCTCGACGGCGCTAAACCCGGTGACCTGCCGTGGGGCTGGAAGGTGGAACGGGACAACGGCAGCAGCCACATCCAAAAGGGGGTCCAGGACCAGGTCCGGGGGATCGCCGACGACGCCGTCGTCCTCGCGGGCGGCCACGGTGTCGAGGCCCAGCTTGACCTGCTGCAGGGCAGTGCCTTTTTCCTGGGTGCCGTGACCGGCGGACCGCGGGCAAATGCGAACCGGGAACGGCTGCTCCGTGAAATGGTCCACACGGAACTGTTCAAGACCGACCCCCTGCGGGCGCTCGGCCGCTTGTCATTTGATCTGGGGACCGTCCTGATTCCCGGAGGCCTGGCAGCGAAGGGCGCAGCGTGGCTTCGAACAGGCACACCGCCGGGAATCCACTCCGTCAGGGAAGCGCAACCGGGTCTGCTGGACCATCTGCAAAGTCTGTACGGAGCGGAACCGGAGCAGCCCCCGCCGTTCCCCGCGGGACCGCCCGACCAAAGAAACCCGTCGGGAGTCGGCCGCGACCCGGACCAGCCCCCGGTACCGGGCGATAACGACTACGGAAACGGTGTCTGGGAAAACATCAAGCGGAGGGAGCAGGGCGCCGCGTACCAGGAGTACATAACGGGAGTGAAGCCGCCCGGTGCTGGCCTTGCCACTGAGTATGTGCTGCCGTCCGAGAACGCTTTCCGTAACAGGGTGGAATTCGACGGCCATTACTGGAGCCCCGGCCCGCCGCCGAAAGAAGTTTTCCTTGAGGCTAAAGGCCGGTATGCCTTCATGGACAACTTTATTGCCAAAGAGGACAAAGAGTCAGGGCGTGTTCCGGCGCGTACCAAACTGGATTGGATAGTCCAGGAGAAATGGATCATCGGTCAGATGCAGACCCAGGTTGATGCCCTGGCAGACAACCCGCATGCAACGCTTGAATGGTACGTTGCCGATGAACTGGCGGCGCAGAGACTGCAGCAGCAGATTGATTTGGACGAGGAGCTCAGGGGCATGGTCAAGGTCATTTGGGAACCGCATCCGTGACGACAGGGAAAAGAGACGAAGTGGGCAAGTCGGAAAAGATGACCACGGCATCCGAGGTGTTCAGCCCCGAGCATGGGCAGATAACCCTCTACATGGCATGGAAAGGACGCGGTGAGACGTCCGGGGAGATTGCGGCGAGGCTCCTGCAGACCATGTCGGTCCTGGCAGACCGGTACTCGAATGACTCTGCCGGCTTCTACAGCCTGGGCGGGGACAATCTTGAGAGCCGAATCCGCTTACCCGGCAAACTTAAGGAACTCGCCGTTTACGCGGCCGGGAAGACTGACCAGGACGAGGATGGTGCGCACCACGAGAACGGCAGGACCCGGCTCGTTGCTTTGCTTTTGCCTGATCCTTCCGCCCCTGATCTGCAGTCGGACGCAATGCTGAGCGTGGTTGCGGGAACTTCCCTGGGACTGACCAACAAAGTGTCAGTGCAGTTTGAATCCGGCTTCCCGCTGGGCACCCCAGCGGAGGCGGCCCGCTGGTTTCTGGAGCTGGTCCGGATCTGGCAGCCGGAGTACGCCCTGTTGAAGACCGGCCTGACCAACAGCACGGACTACAGCCTTGGTACTTATGCGGGATATCTGTCGTGGGTCTCCAACAAGGCCTTTGACCCCGTGCCGCCGCTTGCATCTGCGGTTCAAATTCCCTTTGGCGACGGCATGCTTTACGCAGCAAGAAACTGGACCCTCGATGGCTTTGCTGCCCTCTCGCGGGACTTGGCCAAGGCAGGGGCCGGACAGGTACTTCAGATACCCAAGTTCCAGGACCCCCCTGAGTTTCCCAGCCAATATCCCGAGGAGTTGTTCAGGCTGGACGAGCAAGTCCGCTGGGATGCCCGCTAACCGGGCACCCGGTTCACTTCCTTATTAACTCCTGAACGACAAAGCCGACATGCCGCCGCGAGTCACACCCCGACCCCCGATTCCGTTCCGAGCCGCGTCACAGCGTAGCCTTGACCTGTGAAAACCTTCGAAGACCTCTTTGCAGAGCTGAGTGAGAAAGCGCAGAACCGCCCCGCCGGTTCACGCACGGTAGCTGAACTGGAATCGGGCGTTCACGGCATCGGCAAGAAGATTGTCGAAGAAGCCGCCGAAGTCTGGATGGCCGCCGAATACGAATCCGAAGCCGAATGTGCCGAGGAGATCTCCCAGCTGCTCTACCACCTGCAGGTACTCATGCTCGCCAAGGGCATGACCCTCGAGGACGTTTACAAGCATCTCTAGCCACGCGCTGAACCAGTGCGTGGCCCCGCCGGCAAACCTCACCCCACAAACAGTGACTTCCAGCGAAAGATGCCTCCCATGCTCCGTGTAGCCGTCCCCAACAAGGGATCCCTCTCCGAATCCGCCTCCGCCATGCTCTCCGAAGCGGGCTACCGCCAGCGACGCGACAGCCGCGAACTGGTCCTGGTTGATCCGGACAACGACATTGAATTCTTCTTCCTCCGCCCCCGAGACATCGCCGTGTACGTCGGCGCCGGAACGCTCGACGTCGGCATCACCGGCCGCGACCTGTTCCTGGACGCCGAGGTGGACGCCGAAGAACTGATGAACCTGGGCTTCGCCAAGTCCACCTTCCGCTTCGCCGGACCGGCAGGCGACTTCACCTCCGTCGACCAGCTCGAAGGCAAGCGCCTGGCCACCAGCTACGACGGCCTGCTGCGCAACTACCTGGCGGAGCGCGGAATCAACGCTTCGGTGGTGAGGCTCGACGGCGCCGTTGAGTCCTCTGTGCGCCTCGGTGTCGCGGACGCGATTGCCGACGTCGTCGAAACCGGAACCACCCTGCGCGCCGCCGGCATGGAGATCTTCGGCGAACCCATCCTGAAGTCGGAGGCCATCCTGATCGGCCGCCGCGGAGCCAGCCCCGCCGGCGTCGACGTCCTGATCCGCCGCCTGCGCGGCGTCCAGGTGGCGCACCAGTACGTGATGATGGACTACGACGTGCGCCGCGAACTCGTGGACGCGGCAGCTGCGCTGACGCCGGGCCTGGAATCGCCCACCGTATCGCCCCTGCAGGACAGCGGCTGGGTGGCGGTGCGCTCCATGATCAAGAAGTCGGACACGAACCGGATCATGGACGAGCTCTACGACCTCGGCGCCCGCGCCATTCTCGTGAGCACCATCCACGCCTGCCGGATCTAGGGGAGGAACACCGTGAGTGTTGCCATCCGTGTTATTCCCTGCCTGGACGTTGACGCCGGCCGCGTGGTCAAGGGCATTAACTTCGAGGGCCTGCGCGACGCCGGAGATCCTGTGGAGCTGGCGCACCGCTATGACCGTGCCGGTGCCGACGAACTGACCTTCCTGGACGTCACGGCGTCCTCGGGGGAGCGGGACAACGTGTTCGACGTCGTCTCCCGGACCGCGGAGGAAGTCTTTATTCCGCTGACGGTCGGCGGCGGAGTGCGCGGCATTGCCGACGTTGACCGGCTGCTGCGCTCCGGCGCGGACAAGGCCTCCATCAACTCGGCCGCCGTCGCACGACCGGACGTCATCAATGAGATCACCCGGCACTTCGGTTCCCAGGTGCTGGTGCTCTCCGTGGACGCACGGCGCACGCACGACGGCGCCACGCCGTCGGGCTTTGAAATCACCACGCACGGCGGCCGCCGGGGGACCGGGATCGACGCTGTCGCCTGGGCCCGCGAAGCAGCTGACCGCGGCGTGGGGGAAATTCTGCTGAACTCGATCGACGCTGACGGCACCCGCGAGGGTTTCGACATCGAGATGATCAAGGCCGTCCGCGCTGCCGTGGACGTGCCGCTGATTGCCTCCGGGGGAGCGGGCAAGCCGGAGCATTTCCCGGCCGCTGTGATTGCCGGGGCAGACGCCGTCCTGGCCGCCTCGGTGTTCCACTTCGGGCCCGACGACGCAATCCAGCAGGTCAAGCAGGCCATCCGCGACGCCGGGTTCCCGGTCCGCTAGGGGTTCCCGGAAACGCTGCGCGTTGCCGGAAACGCTGCGCGCGGTTTCCAAGACCGCGTGTGCAGCCGCCGCGAAAAGCAGCTATTGCGTTGAGGCGACGAAGATCTGCGACGGCCCGGTGACGGTGGCCGTCGCAGAATCGCCGGCGTACAGGATCTTGGCCCCGGGCTCCACCTCGGCCGTAACCTCATCCACAGTGATGCCGGCGGGTTCCATCGCGGCCAGTATTACACTGAACGGTCCCACACGGACTGGCATCGGATCATCGCCTACGACTACCCGCCGCAGGTCCAGATCGTCGCTCCAGAGCGGAATGCGCTGCTCGCCGTTGCCCACATCGAGCACGGGCAGGGGAGACGGCTGCGGCTGTCCGCCGCCCGTCAGAAGCTGCAGTTCGCAGAGGTCCACGTGCTCCTTGGTCAAACCGGCTTGCAGCGCATTATCGGAGTTGCCCATAACCAGCACTGCCTGGCCGGACAGATAGGTATGCAGGCACCCGGGAGGTATCACGGCTACCTGCCCGGGATCCAGCCGGATCAGCTTCATGCAGAGGGCCAGCAGGACGCCCCGGTCGTGGGGGAAAATCTGCTGCAGCCGGCGGACTACGGCGGCTGCTTCGGCGGCGGGTCCTTCCCCGTCCCTTACGCGCTCCACGGCCTCAGCTGTTTCCCGCAGTGCAGCTGTGTTTTCGCCAGGCGTCATGCGCAGCACGGAGTGGATGGCGGTCTCATGGCGGAAGGAAAGGTAGGAACGCAGCCAGGGCAGTTCCAGCCCGGAAGCGATGGCCTGAAGTTCTTCCGTGGTCCGTTCGCCGGCCAGCACGCGCAAAGGCGTGAGGGCTACGGCGACCTCACACTTCGGGTGGCGGTCCTTGTAGTTACGGTTTCCGGCGCCTAAGGGCACGCCCCGGGCCTGCTCCCGTACGAAACCCGTCAGAGCCTGCTCCCCATGCGGGTGCAGCATGATGGGCGGCGGAACATCGGCGTCCAGGACTTTGAGGCGGAAGGGAAAAGGAGAACCGGTTTCGGCTTCCTGATGGGGTACAGCAACCGGCCGGTCTCCGGCAATCCGCTCCAACGTTTGCCGGTAGGTCTCGGGGTCCCAGCCAATGAGCATGCCGCGCGAGGACGGGGGTGAAGGTCGGCGGGCGGATGCTTCGGACATTGGGCGGGCAGAATCAGTACGCACGCGGGTCACTTACATCACCAAGGTGGGACAAAGAGGAAAATATCGGGAACCGGAGGGTCCGACAAATACACAACCGGTCCTACTAATTATAGGCGTTCCCTCCGCAGCTTGCGGCTCACTGCGCCGGGCCGGATGCCGTGCTTTTCCTGCGGACTCAATCGGTAACTTCCGCGGACACAGGCCACAATGGTTCCTGTCACTCCACGAAGGGAAATAAATGCGCTCCACCGCCGGCCCCGGCCTGCTCTTTGTCCTGGTCTGCGCCATGGGCGCCGGCCCGGTCATGAACTACGGACTTTCCGCCACCAGCACGCTGATCATGGCGGACCTGGGCATCAGCGAAGCGCAGTTCGGGCTGCTGGCCGCCACCTGTTTCGCCGGAGCCGCTGTCTGCTCCATGTGGCTGGGCCGGCTCAGCGACCGCATCAGTGCCCGGTCCCAGCTGCTGATCATCTTCGGCGGCACGGCCCTGGCACTGTGCTGCACAGCGGTCTCCGGAAACTACCTGTGGCTGCTGGCCGCCGTCCTGCTCTCAGGCCCGGCCCAGGCCATCTCCAACCCCACCACCAACCGGATCATCATCCACGCAGTGGAGCCGGGAAAGCGGCCGGGTTGGATGGGAATCAAGCAGTCCGGCGTGCAGGCCAGCCAGCTGTTTTCCAGCCTCTTTTTCCCCGCCGCAGCCCTCCTCGCAGGGTGGCGCGGGGCCGCAGCGGGCGCGGCCCTGGTCCTGGGCCTGTTGCTGGCCTACGCCTGGCACCGTGTGCCCGCTGAGCCGCGGGGGCTGTCCGCGCCTGCGTCCGCGCAGCGGCCGGCGGACCGGAAATTCCCCGCCTCGGTCTGGCTGCTGGCCGCCTTCGCCCTGTTCTCCGGCGCCGGAATGCAGGCCACCAATGTTTACCTGCCCCTGTTTGCCCAGCGGGAGATCGGCTTCTCGCTGCTGATGGGCGGCGTCACCGCGGCCGTGGCCGGCGTCGTCGGGGTCGTCTCCCGGGTGCTCTGGGGGCGGCGAATGGCAGACGGCATCCGGGCTTCCACGCTGCTGCTGATCCTGGCCGCCGGCGCCGTCTGCGGCGCGGCCCTGCTTCTCGCCGCCGGGCAGACCGGCGCTCCGGGGCTGCTGTGGGCCGGTGTCATTTTCCACGGCGCGTCAGTGCTGGGCGTGAACGTGGTGGTGATGGCCGGCGTGCTCCGGGAGGTGCCGAAGGAGCGGGTGGGCGCGGCATCCGGGGCCGTGTCGCTCGGCATGTATTCCGGGTTTGCGCTGGGACCGCTGGCCATGGGCCTGCTGCTCCAGTATTCCGGCGGTTTCCTCACCGGCTGGGTGTGCATCGGCGCGGCGTACCTGATCTGCGGCGTAATCGGCCTCGCGCACCGGCGGCTGGGCTCGAAACAGAAGCGGCCCGGCGCCGTCGTCCGCTCCCCGAGGAAATAAACGACGCCGGAGCAGACTTGTGCTTAAAGTGCCCTTTGGCACTGTTCCCCCCACAGCATGGAGAAATATGACCACCGCACGCGCTTACGCCGCCACCTCTGCCACCGACCCGCTGGTTCCCACCACGATTGAACGCCGCGACGTCGGCGCTCATGATGTCCTTATCGACATCGCCTACGCCGGAGTCTGCCACTCGGACATCCACACTGTCCGCGGCGAGTGGGGACCCATCGCCTACCCGCAGGTGGTTGGGCATGAAATCGTCGGCACCGTGGCCGAGGTTGGATCCGAGGTCACCAAGCACAAGGTCGGCGATCGCGTTGGCGTGGGTTGCCTGGTCAACTCCTGCCGCGAGTGCGAGAACTGCCAGGCCGGCATGGAGAATTACTGCCTCAACGGCAACATCGGCACCTACGCCAGCAAGGACGTGGACGGCAGCATCACCCAGGGCGGTTACGCCACCTCCGTGGTGGTCAATGATGACTTTGTCCTCAGCGTGCCGGAGAGCATTCCGTACGAAGCTGCGGCACCGCTGCTCTGCGCCGGCATCACCACGTACTCGCCCCTCGTGCACTGGAACGCAGGGCCGGGCAAGAAGGTCGCCGTCGTCGGCATGGGCGGCCTCGGCCACATGGCCGTGAAGATCGCCGTCGCCATGGGCGCCGACGTCACCGTCCTGTCGCAGACGCTGAGCAAGCAGGAGGACGGGCTGCGCTTCGGCGCCAAGGACTACTTTGCGACCAGCGACGAGAGCACCTTCGAGAAGCTGTCCAACACCTTTGACCTGATCATCAACACGGTCAGCGCTCCGATCGACCTGCAGCAGTACCTGTCACTGCTGCGACTGGACGGCACTATGGTCAGCGTGGGTGCCCCGCCGGAGGCCCTGCCGATCTCCGTCTTCACCCTGATGGGCAAGCGCCGTTCCTACGCCGCCTCGAACATCGGCGGCATCCGCGAAACGCAGGAAATGCTGGACTTCTGCGCCGAGCACAACATTGCTCCCGAGATCGAACTGATCAGCGCCGAGGACATCAACACCGCCTACGAGCGTGTGCTGAAGTCCGACGTCCGCTACCGGTTTGTCATCGACGCCGCGACGATCTAGTCCCTGACCACAGAATAGGGCGCCGCACCCGGACGGGTGCGGCGCCCTTGGCGCTTCAAGGTGCCCTACCCGGCGGACCGGCGGTTCTGCAGCAGCGCCACCAGTTCCTCGACGGTGCCGTTGGTGACAAACCCGTCGCCGGCCCCGCGCGTGATGTCCAAGTGGTAGCTCAAGCCGTCTCCGGCCAGCAGTGCCAGTTTGGCCAGCGCCGTATCACCCAAGGCCTCCACCAGGATGGCGTACCAACGGTCGCGCCCGACGCGCAGGGTCCGGGCTGCGTCCTCATGCCCCCGCTGGGCAAGGCGGGTGGCTGCCACAACCATGCGTTCCAACGGTGATGCTTCCTCCAGCGACGAAGACAGATAGTAGTGAACGGCCTTCTCCGGCTCACGTGCCATGGCTGCCACGTCGGCATCAATCAGGGCCTGGAGCCGACTCACCAGCCCGTCGTCGAGGGCCTGCCGCGACGGAAAATGATGCAGCAGGCCGGCCTTGGACAGCCCGCTGCGGCGGGCGGTTGCATCAATGGTTGCCTCTTGGGAGCCGTGCTCGCAGAGCAGCGCCACGTAGGCGTCGATAATCTGGTCCTGCTTGCTGTCTGTGCTCATTAAGTGTGGCTCTTCCGGAAAATAAAAACGGCGGCGCACCCACCTCTTGGATGGTGTGCGCCGCCGCACTCAGGGTCTACTTCTCGACGATACCCCAGGCGGAACCGTACCCTGCCGGCTCCTCGGCAGCCAGGAGGTCCAGGAACGGCTTGGCGTCGAAAGCCTCCGGGCCCAGGACGCCTGCCCCCGACCATGTTCCGCTGGCCAGCAGCTCGAGGGCAATCACGGGGTTGATGGCGGTCTGCCACACCACTGCCTGCGAGTCGTCACGCGCCATGGTCTCTTCGTTGTCGGCAACGTGGTAAAGGTACAGCGAACCCTTGGAACCGTCCTTGCGGGTGCCGCTCACCAGGACGCCTGCACAGGTCTTTCCCTTCATCAGGGGACCCAGCGTGGCCGGATCGGGAAGGCATGCGGCCACCACGTCACGCGGAGATACCTGCTGTCCACGCACGGTCACCGGCTCGGTGGAATCCAGGCCCAGCTTGTGCAGGGTTTGCAGAACCTCGATGAACTCGTTTCCCAGACCGTACTTGAAGTCCACCCGCTTGGCGTCGATCCACCGCGGCATCAGGGACACTTCCTCATGCTCGACATTCACGCACTCAACTTCGCCGATTCCTTCGGGGAACTCGAAAGTGACGGGATCGGAGAAGGGCTCACGGGCAAACCAGCCGCCCTTGTCCTTATCGAATAGCACCGGCGGGTTCAGGCACTCCTCGATGGTGGTCCAGATAGAGAAGGAGGGTGCGAAGTCATAGCCGTCCACCGTCAGGTTGGCCCCGTCGCGGACACTGAGCTCATCGATTTCGGTGAAGAGCTCATCAGCGGCATAGCGGGCCAGGACATCGGAAAGACCGGGCTCCACGCCCATGCCCACCAGCGCCAGCTGTCCGTCCTGCTCCCACTTTTCCGCCACGGCAAACTGGTCGTCGCCGAGCATGACGTTCGTCTTGGTGAAGGGCTCCTCGGGATGACGGACGGACAGGCTCATGGCCATGTCCACGTAAGTGACACCGGCGGCCTTGCAGGCGTTGAAGATGGGCATCACGAACCGGGGGTCCACCGCGTTTAGCACGTGGGTGGCATTGGTGGAGCGGATCAGCTCCACGATGCTCTCTTCGTTGGAGGCATCCACCTGAGCTGCGCTGTAGCGGCTGTCGGCGACGGCCGCCACCAGGGCCTCGGGGCGGGACGGATCGTAGTCTGCGATGGTCATCCGGTCGAAGAAACGGCGACGGGAGGCGATGCGGGCGGCGGCGGATCCAACGCCGCCGGCACCGAGAATGAGAATGTGCATAATGAGTCGCTTTCGAATTGATTGGTGGGTTGGCTTAATGTGGTGCGTCTGTCAGTGCTCGGGCACGAGAACCGGAGTGTCCTTGTTGAGCGAACGGCCCTCGAAGAAGTCGCGTGCGGCCGGCATGCGGGACCAAACGGCCATGACGACGACGCCCGCGGCCAGGGAGCCGACGCCCATCACGAAGGTTCCGCTGATGCCCAGTACCGTGGTGGTGCCGTACTCCGGATCCAGCATGCTGACGGCGGAGAAGAGGAACACGCCGGCCATCATCAGGCCGCCGACCAGCGGAAGGATGAAGCGCAGCAGCAGGTTGCGCGCCGACGAGAACAGGCTCGAGCGGAACCACCAGATGCAGGCGAACGAGGTGATTGCGTAGTACATGGCCACGGCGAGGGAAGTGCTCTCGATGGTGTCGGCCAGAATGTCACCGGAGATGATGGTCATCCCCACGTAGAACACCAGTGACGCCGCCCCGGTGAATACCGTCGAATAGCTGGGTGTCTTGAAGAGAGTGTTGATGACCGAGAACCGCGTCGGCAGGGCGCCGTACACCCCCATCGCCAGAGTGCCGCGGGCCGTCGGCAGGATGGTCGTCTGACAGGTCGCCAGCGCTGACACCGCGACGGCGAAGACCAGCATCCATCCCCAGGATCCGAGGGCATCGGTGCGCAGGGCAAAGAATACGTCCTCGGCGCCGTCCGGATTGGCCAGTCCCTTGCCCTCGGTGCCCACCCCCGCGAACAACATCGCCAGCACCGTGATGCCAATGTAGGTGACCAGCAGCATCACGGTTGACAGCAGCGCGGCAAAACCCGGCGTGGTGCGTGGATTCTTCGTCTCCTCGGCCAGGGCCAGACAGGTGTCCCATCCCCAGTAGATAAAGATGGCAATCAGTACCGCTTGGATAAAGCCCGCAGGGTTGTCCGTGGCAAAGGGGTTGAACCAGTCCCAGGAAAAGGCAAGGCCGAGACGCGGGGCGGCGGTGATGGCGAAGTACAGGCCGAAGCAGAAGGCAATGATCGCTGCGTACTGCAGTCCCATGAGCAGATACTGGGTCCACGCGCCTGTCTCCACGTTTCGGTAGGAGACCCAGGTCATGACCACGATGATCAGCGCGCCAAAGGCCGTAACCAGTGTCTTGTTCTCGGCAATTGACCCGTCCCCGATCAGGAGCAACAGGTACTTGGAGGCGACTTCGGTCTGGCTTGCCATGACGATCACACCGGCCACCATGACCCCCCACCCGGCCATCCACCCAGTCCTGGGACCGAATGCCTTGGACGCCCACGTGAACGCGGTGCCGCTGTCCGGTATGGCCGTGTTCAACTCGCGGTAGGCAAAGGCTGTCAGGCACATCGGAATGAAGGCGACGATCAGCGCGGCAGGCGCCTGGGAGCCGGCTGCCATCACGATGAAGCCCAGCGTCGCGGCCAATGAATAGAGCGGGGCAGTGGAGGCGAGGCCTATCACCGTTGAGGGAAACAGCCCCAGTTTGCCCGAGGCAAGACCTTTCCCGGTGGACTGCAGGGAAGCAGCTGGCGGACGGTGCGTGGAACTGCTCATTGGACCCCCGTGTGGTTGTGCGAAGCGATGACAGCCGACCAACTGGTTGGTCGGCTGGAACATCGTTGCAGACGGGGAAAGGGTGAGTCAAGTCACAATCAGTCCCAGTTTTCGCGAGCGGTCCTTCGCTATGCAGGTTTTGACCGTAACGACTGAAGGAACCAGGCCTGTTGCTTTACTTCGTCGATGTCCTCGATGGGGCTTTCAGGATGACAAGCCATGTGGGAGCTGCGATGCGGTTCCCGGAAGGGCTTACTGATTTCCAGGGAAGTCATTGATCGGGGCCGGTGTGAATTACCAGGACCGGAGCGGTGGAAAAAGACTCGGGCTCTGTCAACGGGGAGGATTCAAGGAAGCTGCGCATCCAGCCAGGGGGCGTGCGGATGGACGCCCGGGGCGATGGCTCCCACTGACATGCCGAATGGGAGTGTTCAGGAAACAGTAACCCTGCGGAACTATAATCCCACTATGCCATTCACATATTTCAGCCGAGGCTTCCACGCCCAGATTCTCCTTGAGTGCGGAGGAGTCCGTTGAGCGGCGGACTCGTCGCGCTGCTGGACGACGTAGCCGCCCTGGCACGCATCGCCGCCGCCTCGGTGGATGACATCGCTGCCGGAGCCGCGAAAGCGGGAGCCAAGGCCGCCGGCGTCGTCATTGACGATGCCGCCGTGACACCGCAGTACGTGTCCGGTGCCGACCCGTCCCGTGAACTGCCGATGATCAAGCGCATCTTCTGGGGCTCGCTCCGGAACAAGCTGCTCTTCATCCTGCCGGCACTGCTGCTGATCAGCGCCTTCATTCCCGTCGTGATCCCGTTCATTCTTATGCTCGGCGGCACATACCTCTGCTACGAGGGCGCGGAGAAGGTCTGGCACAAGTTCTTCGGCCATCATGAGGACAAGGCGGCGCCGGCGGTGGATCGCGGGCCCGACGCCGAGTCCAAAGTGGTCAAGGGTGCCATCACCACCGACTTCATCCTGTCCTGCGAGATCATGGTCATCTCCATGAACGAGGTTGGCGATGCATCCATCTGGGTCCGCGCGATCATCCTCGTGGTCGTGGCCATTGCGATCACCGTACTCGTCTACGGGGCCGTCGGCTTGATCGTCAAGATGGACGACATCGGTCTGCACCTGGCCAAGAAAGAATCGGCAGGTTCCCAGCGCATCGGCGGGCTGCTGGTTCGGGGCATGCCGGCCGTACTGGCCGCCATCACCTTCGTGGGAACCATCGCGATGCTCTGGGTGGGTGGGCACATCATGCTGGTCGGCGTGTCCGACCTCGGCTGGCACGGTCCGTATGAGCTGGTCCATGCACTGGAGCATCCGGTGGCAGGACTCGCTGTGGTGGGGGGATTCCTTGGTTGGCTCGTGAACACGCTCTGCTCGGCTGTGGTCGGATTGGCCTGGGGGCTGGTTGTCATGGCGATCCTGCACCCGCTGATGAAGGTGCTGCCGTTCGGGAAGAAGGACGGGCACGAAACCGGTGACACCAGGGCGGCAATCGCCGGGCACCGTCCGGAGAAAACGGACACAGATCCCGCCGGCTAACCTCCACCCCAAAAGGGGCGGCCCCTTCGCGAAAGGGGGCCGCCCCTTTCGCGTGTGTGCAGGTCTCTTCGGTCCGGAATCAGGGCAGCAGCGTCAGGACCGAACCCCGCGCCGGAACGTCACATGCGTGGTGCCGCTCGGCGCCGTTTCCGCGGTGACCTGGCTGTCCGTCTCCAGGCCGCGAAGGTCATCCCACAGCCGCACGCCGCGGCCGAGGATGATGGGGGCAATACCGACGTGGAGATCGTCAACGAGGCCGGCACGCAGGAAATCCCGCACGGTCGACGCACCCCCGCCTATGCGAACGTCTTGGGCGCCGGCGGCTGCAGTGGCAGTATCAAGAGCCTCCTCGGGCGTCGCAGCGAGGAAGTGGAAGGTGGTGCCGCCTGCCATATCGAGCGGTTCCCGCTGCTCATGCGTCAACACAAAGACGGGAACGTGGAAGGGCGGCTCCTCGCCCCACCAACCCCGCCAGTCAGGGGCATCCGGATTTGCATGCAGCCCGAACATTCCTGCACCCATAATTTCCGCACCGACGTCTTCAAAGTAGCGGGCGGCGTAGCGGTCATCGACGCCGGTGGTTCCCTCACCGCTTTCGTCGTGCAGCACCCGCTGGCGGAAGGTTCGCGTGGCCGCGTATGCAGCGGTGAGGCGTCCCCAGTCGTCGCCGAACGGGTTTTCCGGAGTTTGGTCCGTTGTGGTGGCGAAGCCGTCGAGCGAGATGTTGAGGTCTACCCGGACGCGGCCCATAGCTGGCTCCCTGACTGTGACGGAAGAGGTGCCGCAAGTCGTCCGGCACATGCCAAGTATTGGACTCGTCGGACCGCCAGTAAAGACCATGTGGGCCGGCAAACTCCGAAGACGGCATAAACCAGGGAACCTCCTGTTGACGGCTGAAGGAACTAGGTTGGCGGCCTCACTTCCTCGAGGATGGCACGGACTGCAGCGAGCATTCGGGTGAATCCAGGCTCTTCGACGGGGAAATGGCCGCAGCCGTCCAGTACAACAAGCGTCTTCGGCGCTGCAATGCGGTCAAAGAACGTCTTGCTGATGTCCAGGGGTGTCCACCGATCCTCACCGGGATGAACCATCAGGACCGGGGTGGTGGAGAAATGTTCCGGCTCGACAAACGGGGAGGATTCAAGGAAGCTGCGCATCCATCCGAGAGGTACCCGGCCGCCTCCGCCGTGTCTGTCGGCAATGAGCTCGCCAACAAGCCCCTGATCATTGGCGATATTGCGCATATCCGCAATCCAGCGAAGGGGAACGCGCATGGTGGCCAGTGGTCCTGCGGCCATGGCCAACGCCGGTCCGGCACAGCGGGCAAGCCCTGGATGCCATGTGAGGCGGGCACGTACCCCGGGTTCGCGCGGGTCCAAAAGGCAGGTGACGATCAGGCGGGAAACGAGTCCTGTTGCCGCAGCGGCATCATAGGCCAGCATGCCGCCCATGCTTGCTCCCATGAGGACAAGGGGCCTCCCGTCGTTTTCCCGCCGGACCAGATCGACCAGAAGCTGCTGCCAGTCTGCGTATCGAACCCGTTCCGGATGGGCCGTGGTTGTGCGGCCGTACCCGGGAAGATCGGGAACTGTTACGCAGGCCCCCAGCTTCGAGAGGTGGGCGGCATAGGGTCGCATTGCCGCACTATTGCCGCCCGCGCCGTGCACAAGCAGCATTCGAACGGGAGCCTCCGGATGACCAATACGCTCGATATGAATGACGGAGTCCCGCCACTTCCAGCTGAAAGCCGATTGCGGGACGACCCCTCCGAGGGGCGCCGGAATGTGTTTTTCGTAGCGCCTTCCATAACGGATTTCTTCCGCCGACTGCTGTGTTTCCGGGAAAAACTCCGGCTGAGGTGACGTCATATTATTCTGATGATCTTTGACGCTCATTCCCGCGTCAAGGGGATGGGAAAAGGTGTCTCTAAGAAATGATCTTCCATAAATCCCCGACCGGTCCGTGAAAAGTCAGAAGTGTACCGCTGCTGCAAACGTTTTGGGGCGGTTAGGGCGGTCAGGGCAGGTCACGCCTGCGGGGTCCGGCGAGCCGGGCCAAAGGCCTCGCCCGAGAGGGGTGCATAGGCGTGCAACGGTCCGGCGGCTCGAAGTCTTTCCTCCTCAGCCGCGGCATCCTCAAGCTCCTTCGCGAAGAAGCGTGCCGCGGCTCGGTTGGTGGCAGAGTCGCCGCTAAGGGCGACATAGTGCTCTTCAAGCCCTGCTTCAAATGAAACCGCGAAGGAGTGTCCCAATTCCGCAGCCAGCCGTTCGGCCAGGTCCTTTCCGGCAGCAAGGTATTGCCGCTCCTGGGGGCCCGGATTACTTCCGGTGCCGCTGTTAGGGGCGTCCTGCGGGGAGGCATCGTAATAACGGGTTTCCCAAGCCACCAAGTCCTCAACCAACTCACGAGTCAGCAGTGATTCATCGAGATCCACGGGGCCACCGGGAATCCACACGGGAGAATTCGCCCAGCCCGGAAGAGCCGGATTACTGACGGGTCAGGACGCTTGTTTTCCACAGGTGTGCCTTCATCAAAAGGGGAGGGATCTGTCCCTAAGCTCCGGCGATGAGGCTGAGCAGGTACAGGGCCATGGGGAGAAGCCATACTGCGGCGATCAGATTAAAGGTGATGAGTGCGCTTCGGACGTGACTCTTCAGGGCGAAGACCAAAAAGCCGACCCACGCGGCACCCCAGACAATGAGCATGCCGGGCCACACGGGGAACCACCCGCTGTCCGCTTCCTCCCCGTTGAACGCGGAGATGTCCTGATCCAGTGCCGCCAGACCGTGGAGAGGAGCGATCAGCAGCAGAAAGAGGAAATTGGCGGCTATCAGCAGGATGACGAGCACCGTGCCGGAGCGCTGGTTCCGTTCTTGACCGGAGGCTGGCGAGTCAGCGGCGCCAGCCGGCGAATCCTCAACGGAGCGATCAGCCATCCCGACGGATAGCTGCGGTTTGGAATTCCCTGGAGACTCTGGCGGGGACGGCGACGGCACTGAGCCTCCTGCTGGCGTGGGTGAACATCGGTCCAAGAGATACTTCCACGAGGAACGGCCAGGCCCCGGGCGACACGCGGGCTTCATGCCCCGCGAGACCCCTGTCTTTCCCGCGGGGAAGTGAGGGAGGCAGACGGAGGGCTAGAGCCCGATATCGGCGCTCTCCAGAAGCGCGACGGCGTCGGGCTGGCCCTCGAACATGACCAGGGCCTGCTTGGTGCGCCCGTGGGCGTGCATCAGCAGTTCGCCGGGTTCGCCGATGATAGCCACCGATACGGGCGCGCGCTTGGCGACATGTCGGGGACCGTCCGGGCGCACCAGGACAATGCCAAGGTCCACGCCGCGGTACAGCAGGGCGGCACGCTTGATCAGGTCCGCCCACAGGGCATCGGAGTAATCGAAATCCAGGGCACGCGGAGCCCAGCGGTCACCGGCGCGGCGCACGTCTTCGGTGTGGATGAAGTACTCCACGAGGTTGGCGCTGTTGTCCACGGCCTTCAGATGCATGGGGGACAGGCGCGGGGGACCGGCGCGGAACGCCCGGACGAGTTTGGCGTACCCCTCGGCGGTGGATGCCTTGTCAGCAGTCTCCTGCATAATTTTGTCGGTCTTGGCCGCGAAGGGCTTCAGGAAAAAACCAAGGGCCGCAGCCGGGCGGTGCTCCCGCAAATAGAGGTGCGCGGCCAGGTCCTTGGTGAGCCAGCCTTCGCACAAAGTGGGTGCTTGAGGACCGGCCGCAAGCAACGTTTCGGCCAGGACTTCACGGGAGGGTTGTACAAATCGCATCACTGCTGAAACTAGCACGTTAAGCGTCTTTTGGCGCGGGTGACGGGCACAGGGAATGCACCGCAGCCGAACCTACTAGAATCGATACGATGTCTTCCTTAACCTCCTCCTCCGAATTCCCGCCCGCACCCGGCCTCGATCCGGCGATCAGCGCCTCCCTGAAGCGCGACGACGCCGGTCTGGTGGCCGCCGTCGTGCAGCAGCACGACACCGGCGAGGTGCTGATGCTCGGCTGGATGGACGACGAAGCCCTGCACCGCACCCTGACGACCGGACGTGTCACCTTCTGGTCCCGCTCCCGGCAGGAATACTGGCGCAAGGGTGACACTTCCGGGCACGTCCAGTGGGTCAAGTCCGTGGCGCTGGACTGCGACGGCGACGCCCTGCTGGTCCGCGTTGACCAGGTTGGCGCAGCCTGCCATACCGGCACCCACACCTGTTTTGAAGGCCGCGACCTCCCGGTCCTGGCCGCCACCGACCCGGAGAACTAGCGCCGCACCTTCTCCGTGCTGCCTCCCACACCCCGCCGGCCCCGCCGGCACGCTGACCCGGAAAGAAACCAGACACATGCAGGATCTTGGAGTTATCCGCCCCGGCCTCGAGGAATTCCGGGCACTGGCAGCCGAACACCGCGTGGTGCCGGTGCACCTGAGCGTGCTGGCCGATGCCCACACGCCCATCGGGATCTACCGCAAGCTCACTGCGGGTGCACCGGGAACCTTCCTCATGGAGTCTGCGGCCGCGGGCGGCGTATGGTCCCGGTACTCTTTCATCGGCGCTTCCTCGCGCGCCACGCTCACCACGCACGACGGCGAAACGCACTGGCTGGGCGAGCCGCCGGCAGGGGTGCCGGTGGACGGAAACCCCGTCGAGGCGATGGCCCGCACCATAGAACTGCTGCAGACCGAACGCCCGGGCGACGTACCGCCGTTTACCTCCGGACTGGTCGGCTTTGTCGGCTGGGAAACCGTGCGGCGCTGGGAAAAGCTGCCCAACCCGCCGGCGGATGACCTGGACCTGCCGGAACTGGCCATGAACCTGGTCTCGGATATGGCCATTCACGACAACTCCAACGGAACCGTCATGCTGGTGGCCAACGCCATCAACATCGACGGCTCCAACGAGCGGGTGGACGAGGCATGGCACGACGCCGTAGCCCGGGTGAATTCGATGCTGCAGCGGCTGGCCGAACCCACGCCGCAGCCGGTGTCGGTGCTGCACGGCGGCACCGTGGACCTGAGCACCCTTACCGACGGCGTGAAGGAGTCCTGGCCCAAGCCGGAGTACACCAAAGCCGTCCAGCGCGGCAAGGAAGCCATCGTGGACGGCGAAGTCTTCCAGGTGGTCATCTCCCGCCGCTTTGAAATGGAGTGTGCGGCCGATGCGCTCGAGGTCTACCGGGTGCTGCGCAACACCAACCCGAGCCCGTACATGTACCTGTTCAACTTCGAGGACTCCCGCGGCAACCCCTTCGCCGTCGTCGGCTCCTCGCCGGAAGCACTGGTGACGGTCACCGGCAGCGAAGTGATCACGCATCCGATTGCCGGCTCCCGGCCCCGGGGAAAGGGAACGGAAGCAGACCGCGCCCTCGCCGAGGAACTGCTGGCGGATGAAAAGGAGCGCGCCGAACACCTGATGCTGGTGGACCTGGCCCGCAACGACCTCTCCAAGGTCTGCGTCCCGGGCAGCGTGGACGTCACCCAGTTCATGGAGGTGGAGCGGTTCAGCCACATCATGCACCTGGTCTCCACCGTCGTCGGGGAACTGTCCCCGCAGCGCAGCGCGTACGACGTCCTTGCCGCGACCTTTCCCGCCGGAACCCTCTCCGGCGCGCCCAAGCCGCGCGCGCTGCGGCTGCTGGACGAGCTGGAACCGCACCGCCGCGGCATCTACGGCGGCGTTGTCGGGTACCTGGACTTCGCGGGAGATATGGATATGGCCATTGCCATCCGGTCGGCCCTGCTGCGCGACGGCAAGGCGTTTGTCCAGGCCGGCGGCGGGATTGTCGCCGACTCGGACCTGGAAGCCGAAGCCCAGGAAACGGTGAACAAGGCAGCGGCGCCGCTGCGCGCGGCACTGATAGCCGGCAGCCTGGAAACCGTGTCCGCTCCTCCTTCCGTTCCGGCACCGCCACAGTCCAGTCTTTAATTACAGCCCCACCACCAGAGCAGGAAGTACCGCAGTGAGCACACCCATGAAGAGGTGGCAGCGCAAGGGAACCGTCATCATGGCGGCGGTGCTCTTCGGCATCGCAGCCTTTGCCACCACCACGCGCACCTGGCTGAACGTCCAGCTGCCGCGGACGGCCGTCCAGACCCCGGACCTGGCCGTTTCCGGATCCGACGCCGCCACCGCGGTGACCGCATTCGCCGTCGTCGCCATTACCGCCGGCCTCGCAGCCTCCATCGCCGGGCCGGTGGCCCGCTGGATTGTCAGCGTGATCCTGCTGGTCTCCGGCGTCGGCGTGGCCGCCGCCAGCTACACCGTGATCAGTGATCCGGTGCAGGGCGCCGCCGGTGCCATTGGACAGGCGATCGGCGTCAGCGGGGCCACCGGCACCGTCGTCACGCTCACGGCCCTGCCGTGGGTCGCACTGGTGTCCGGCATCCTGATCGCCCTGACCGGCATTTGGCTGGCTGTCGCCAGCCGCGGCTGGAAGTCCTCACGCCGCTACGCGCCGGCGCCTGCTGCGGCCACGCCGACGACGCCGGCTGCCGCCGGCGGCACGACGTCGGGGAGTGCCGAAACCGGGAGCGCCGAAACCGGCACTGCAGAAGCCGGGACCGCAAAACCAGGGAATGGGCCGGCGGCCGCGGGCTCCGGCACGGCGGCTGCGGACGAGGAGGCGGGACCGGAGCCGATCGATGAGATCGACAGCTGGGACCGGCTCACCCGCGGGGACGACCCCACGAACTACCGCTGATACCCGCACCGCAGCGGCAGACCAGCCGCTGAAGGCGACTCGGGTGCGCAACATGTGAAAGAGTTTCCGCCAGTCAATGGCAGAATGGAAACAGATTCGTTTAGAGGAGATTTACCATGGGCTCAAACGCCACTGACACCAACGTCGACCACAAGCCGGAAAACGCGGCTGAGAGTCACGCCAGCATCCACGACGAGACCATCGGCCACGGCAACACCCCCGCCGCATGGACCTGCGTGCTCATCATGATGGCCGGCGCCCTTGTATCGAGCATCGCCTTCATCGCTGCCAGCACGCTGTGGTTCATCGTGGGTCTGGGCGTCATGCTGGTCGGCCTCCTTGTCGGCTTCATCCTGCGGAAGGCCGGCTACGGCGTAGGCGGATCGAAGCTCTCCAACAACGGTCACTAAGTGAGCGTTCTGGACGACATCGTCGCCGGCGTCGCCGAAGACCTTGAGGCACGCCGGCGGGCGGTTCCGCTGGAGCAGATGCAGGAGCGCGCCCGCGCGGCGGCTCCTGCCCTCGACGCGTATGCCGCCCTGGGCGGCGGCGACACCCCGCGCATGCAGCTGCGTGTCATCGCCGAGGTCAAGCGCAGCAGCCCCTCCAAGGGTGCCCTCGCCGACATCGCCGATCCGGGCGCCCTGGCAGCCAGCTACGCCGACGGCGGGGCGGCGGTCATCAGCGTACTCACCGAAGAGCGCCGCTTCGGCGGTTCACTCGCCGACTTCGACGCCGTCCGGAAGGCTGTGAACATCCCGCTGCTGCGCAAGGACTTCACAGTGGACGAGTACCAGATCTGGGAAGCACGCGCCCACGGCGCCGACCTCGTGCTGCTGATCGTGGCAGCCCTGGACGATGCCCGGCTTCAGGATTTCCTGGACCTCACGCATGAGCTGGGGATGAACGCCCTGGTGGAAACCCACACGGCCGAGGAAATCGAGCGCGCCGCGGCGGTGGGCGCCCGGATCATCGGCGTCAACGTACGCAACCTGAAAACGCTGGACGTTGACCGCTCCGTCTTCGCCTCGCTGGCCGGCAGCATCCCCGCAGCCGCCGTCATCGTGGCTGAATCCGGCGTACGGGACGCAGCCGACGTCGAGCAGTACGCCTCCGAAGGGGCAAATGCCGTCCTCGTGGGCGAAGCACTGGTGCGGCACAACGATCCTGCGGCCACTATTGCTGAATTCATGCAGACCGGCAGCGACGCGCTGGCCGCCCGCGGGCACGGCAAAGGCTGACAAGAACGCAACAACTCCCTGTCCGGGCGGGTCCGCCCGTCCGGACCAAAGCAGGACAGGAACCAGCTCCATGACCGGGAATCCGGAACAGACAGGCGCAGCCGAGGCTGCACCCACGTCCGCCAACACCTCCACTGCTCCGTCGGACGCCGCTGAGCGCGCCGCCGCGGCTGCTGTCACGGAGGAGGTGGCCGACGCGTTCCTGAACACCCACGGCTCGCTGCGCCACGCCCCCGGCCCGTACTTCGGCGAGTACGGCGGACGCTGGATGCCCGAATCCCTGATCGCTGCCCTGGACGAACTGGAAGACACCTTCGAAAAGGCCAAGGCCGATCCGGAGTTCCGGGCGCAGATCGCTGACCTGAACAAGAACTACTCCGGCCGCCCCTCGCTGCTCACCGAAGCCAAGCGCTTCGCCGAGCACGCCGGCGGCGTGCGGATCTTCCTCAAGCGCGAAGACCTGAACCACACCGGCTCGCACAAGATCAACAACGTGCTCGGTCAGGCCCTGCTGGCCAAGCGCATGGGCAAGACCCGCGTGATCGCTGAAACCGGCGCCGGCCAGCACGGCGTTGCCAGCGCCACCGCCGCCGCTCTCCTGGGCCTGGAATGCGTGGTCTACATGGGAGCGGAGGACTGCCGCCGGCAGGCCCTGAACGTCGCCCGGATGGAACTGCTCGGCGCCACCGTCATCCCCGTCACCCACGGGTCCCAGACACTGAAGGATGCCATCAACGAGGCGCTGCGGGACTGGGTCGCCAACGTGGACAGCACCCACTACCTGCTCGGCACCGCTGCCGGAGCGCACCCGTTCCCGGCCATGGTCCGCTACTTCCACGAAGTGATCGGCGAGGAAGCACGCGCGCAGATGCTGGAGCAGACCGGCCGGCTGCCGGACGCCGTCTGTGCCTGCATCGGCGGCGGGTCCAACGCCATCGGCATTTTCCACGGCTTCCTGGATGACCCAGAGGTAAAGATCTACGGCTTCGAAGCCGGCGGCGACGGCGTCGACACCGGCCGCCATGCCGCCACCATCACCCTGGGCCGCCCCGGCGTGCTGCACGGCGCCCGCTCCTACCTGATGCAGGACGAAGACGGCCAGACGGTGGAATCCCACTCGATCTCCGCCGGCCTGGACTACCCCGGCGTCGGCCCCGAGCATGCCTACCTCTCCGACATCGGAAGGGTTTCCTACGAGGCCATCACGGACACCGAAGCGATGGACGCCTTCCAGCTGCTCTGCCGCACCGAAGGCATCATTCCCGCGATCGAGTCCGCCCACGCCCTGGCCGGTGCCATCAAGGTGGGCCGGCGGCTCGCCGATGAGGCCGCGGCCGGGAACACCGGGGACGCCTCGGAGAAGATCGTGCTGGTGAACCTCTCCGGGCGCGGCGACAAGGACGTTGCCACCGCCGCCGAATGGTTCAACCTGCTGGACGAGAAGTCCGCCGAAGCCGAAATCGCCAAAGAGGGGGAACAGCTGTGAGCACCGCCGTTCACAACACGTCCGGTTCGGGAACCAACGCCCGCAGCAAATCCGCAGCAGCCATTGACCGGGCCGCTGCGGACGGCCGCGCCGCACTGATTGGCTACCTGCCCGCCGGATTCCCGTCCGTGCAGGAAACCATCGACGCCGGAATCGCTCTCGCGGAAAACGGAGCCGACCTCATCGAGGTCGGCATCCCGTACTCCGACCCGGTCATGGACGGACACGTCATCCAGGCAGCCACCACGCAGGCCCTGGCACAGGGTTTCCGCGTCTCCGAGGTGTTTGACGTCGTCGCCGGCATCACTGCCGCCACCGACGCAGCCGTGCTGGTCATGACCTACTGGAACCCCGTCGTCCGGATGGGCGTGGACGAGTTCTCGCGCCGCCTGGCCGAAGCCGGGGGAGCGGGCCTGATCACTCCGGACCTCATTCCCGACGAAGCGTCGGAATGGATGGAGGCCTCGGACAAATACGGTCTGGACCGGGTCTTCCTGGTCGCTCCGTCCTCCACCCCCGAACGCATGAAGAGCACCGTCGCGGCGAGCCGCGGCTTTGTCTACGCGGTGTCCATCATGGGCGTCACCGGTGCCCGCAGCTCCGTGAGCACGGCAGCGAAGGACGTCGTCTCGGCCGCCCGTGCAGCCGGTGCTCAGCGCGTCTGCGTGGGCCTGGGCGTCTCAAACTCCGGGCATGTCCGGGAAATCGGCGCCTACGCCGACGGCGTGATCGTCGGCACCGCACTGGTGGCCGCACTGCGCGACGGCGGCGTCCCCGCCGTTGCCGACCTCACCCGTGAACTCAGCACCGGAACCCGAAAGAGCAACTAATGAACCTGATGTCCGTGACGGCTCCGGCCAGCATCCCCAGCCCGCCCGCGGACTTCAGCAGCTTCTCGCTGGGCCCCCTCACGCTCCACACCTACGCGCTGTGCATCCTGGCCGGCATCATCCTGGCCCTGTGGATGACGTCCACCCGCTGGAAGCGCCGGGGCCTGCCTGAAGAAGCCGTCTGGGACATTGCCATCTGGGCCATCCCGTTCGGCATCATCGGCGGCCGGCTCTACCACGTGGTCTCCTCGCCTGACGCCTACTTCGGGGCCGACGGGGACCTCTCCCTGATTCCGCAGATCTGGCGGGGCGGGCTGGGTATCTGGGGTGCCGTGGCGCTCGGTGCCGTGGGCGCCTGGATCGGCTGCCGGCGCGCCGGTATCAAGCTCTCCACCTTCGCCGACGTCGGGGTTCCCGGCCTGCTGCTGGCGCAGGCCGTGGGCCGCTGGGGCAACTGGTTCAACCAGGAGCTTTTCGGCAGCCCCACGGATGTGCCCTGGGGACTGGAAATCGATGCGAACAACCCCAACTTCCCGGACGGGACGGCACCCGGGACCCTGTTCCACCCCACCTTCCTTTACGAGTCGCTCTGGTGCCTGGCCGGTGTTGCCCTGCTGCTGGCCCTGGACAAAAAGTTCCGGCTGCGCGGCGGGCGCCTGTTCTGGGTCTACGCCGCCTACTACACCCTGGGCCGGCTCTGGATCGAGATCCTGCGCATTGACGACGCTGAAATGATTACGTTCTTCGGCGTCACACAGCGGCTGAACGTCTGGACCAGCGTGGCGCTGTTCGTGTTCTCCCTGGCAATGTTCATTTACCTGACTTTCCGCGCCCGCAAGGGCGGAAACGAGTCCCTGTACCTGCCCGGACACGAACCGGCAGCAGAAACCGCAGCGTTACCGGAAGATCACAAGATCGAAACAGAACAACAGAATTCGGCCGCTGCGTCTTCTGCGTCACAGTCGCGTGCTAATCTCGCAGAGACAAAAAACGAGGACACTGATTCTCGCAAGCCCGGAACTCCGGGTACTGCCAAGTAGCACCGGTCGGGTTACCTCCTTCGCCGGTGCTTCTGCCACGTAGCCGTGGCCGCCCCTGAAGGGACCGCGGGAACAACCCCGACCCCCTTTGAGGTGAAGTACTGAACACCGCGGAATGTCTCTGCCTTCCGCCGTGGGGCCAGCGTTGTCCCCTCCCACCGCTCAATCAGGGGGAAGGACTTACCTCTCATGACTGACCAGTTTCCGCCCGGCGGAGCTTCCGCTGTTTCGCCGTTCACCCGCTTCGCCGGTTTTCCGGCCGACACCGGGCTGTACCGCGCCGAGAACGAAAAAGACGCCTGCGGGCTGGCCGTCATCGCCACCCTCCGCGGAGAGCCCGGGCACGACATCGTTGACGCCGCCCTGACCGCCCTGCGCAACCTGGAACACCGCGGCGCCGTAGGCGCCGACGAAGGAACCGGCGACGGCGCCGGACTGCTCACCCAGGTACCCGACGAGTTCTTCCGTGCAGTCACCGCCTTTGACCTGCCTGCCGCCGGCACGTACGCCGTCGGCACCGCGTTCCTGCCCACCGAGGCCCGCGAGCAGGAAACCGCCCGCGCAGGGGTGGAATCCATCGCTGAATCCGAGGGCCTCGACGTGCTGGGCTGGCGCGAAGTGCCCATCGTCGCCGACTTGGTGGGAGCCATGTCCCGGGCCTGCATGCCGCACTTTGTCCAGGTGTTCCTTGCCCCGGCCGACGGCGACGCCTCCGACCTGGATGCCCGCGCCTTCCGTGTCCGCAAGCGCTCCCAGAACAAGTTCGGGGTGTACTTCCCGTCCCTGTCCTCCAAGACCATGGTCTACAAGGGCATGCTCACCACCGCCCAGCTGGAGCCGTTCTACCCGGACCTCTCGGATCCGCGGTTCAAGACCCGGCTGGGCATTGTCCACTCCCGGTTCTCCACCAACACCTTCCCGTCCTGGCCGCTGGCCCAGCCGTTCCGCACCATTGCGCACAACGGCGAAATCAACACGGTCAAGGGCAACCGGAACTGGATGCGCGCCCGGCAGTCCCAGCTGAAGAACCCGCTGCTGGGGGACACTCCCGAAGAGCTGTACCCGATCTGCACCCCCGGCGCTTCGGACTCGGCATCTTTCGACGAGGTGGCCGAACTGCTGATGCTCTCCGGCCGGCCCATCACGCACGCGATCATGATGATGATTCCCGAGGCCTGGGAAAACCACGCGACCATGGATCCGGCCCGCCGCGCGTTTTACCAGTACCACTCCATGCTGATGGAGCCCTGGGACGGTCCCGCCGCGGTGTCCTTCACCGACGGCACGCAGGTGGGTGCGGTCCTGGACCGCAACGGGCTGCGCCCGGCCCGCTACTGGGTGATGGAGGACGGGCTGGTGGTCCTGGCCTCGGAGGTTGGCGTAGTGGACATCGATCCGGCCAAGGTGGTCCGCAAGGGCCGCGTGTCTCCGGGGAAAATGTTCCTCGTGGACACCCAGGCCGGCCGCCTGATCGAAGACGCCGAAATCAAGGCCGAGATGGCCGCCGCCAATCCGTGGGCCGACTGGGTGCGGGAAAACCAGGTTTCGCTGGAAGAGCTGCCCGAGCGCGAACACGTGCTGCACACCAAGGCGTCCATCAACCGGCGGCAGCGGACCTTCGGCTACACGCAGGAGGAACTGCGCATCCTGCTCGGTCCGATGGCCCGCACCGGCGCCGAGCCGCTCGGCGCCATGGGCTCGGACACCCCCATTGCCGTACTCTCCCAGCGCCCGAGGCTGCTGTTCGACTACTTTGTGCAGTCCTTCGCCCAGGTCACCAACCCGCCGCTGGATGCCATCCGCGAGGAGCTGGTCACCTCCATGCGCGCCTCGATCGGACCCGTGGGGAACCTGCTGGCAACCGGCCAGGTCCGCAACCGCCAGATCGCCCTGAACTTCCCCGTCATCACCAATGACCAGCTGGCCAAGATCGCCAAGCTGACCAACGACGACGGCGAGAAGATCTCGCTGAAGGTGCGCGGACTGTACCGGCCGCAGGGCGGCGAAGCCGAACTGCGTGCCCGCATCGCCGAGATCTGCGAAAAGGTCTCCGGGGCCGTGAACCGCGGCATCGAGTACATTGTGCTCTCCGACCGCGATTCCAGTGCCCAGTGGGCGCCGATCCCGTCGCTGCTGCTGCTCTCCGCCGTGCACCACCACCTGCTCAAGAGTGCCAACCGGACCAAGATTTCGCTGCTGGTCGAAGCAGGCGACGTCCGCGAGGTGCACCACGTGGCCGTGCTCATGGGCTACGGCGCCTCCGCGGTAAACCCGTACCTGGCCATGGAAAGCTGCGAGGAGCTGGTCCGCAACGGTGACATCACCGGGGTCAGCCGCGAAGAGGCCGTGTCCAACCTGATCAAGGGCCTGGGCAAGGGTGTCCTGAAGATCATGTCCAAAATGGGCATTTCCACCGTGGCCTCCTACTGCGGAGCCCAGACCTTCGAGGCCCTGGGTTTGGGCCAGGAACTGGTGGATGAGTTCTTCCACGGCACCCAGTCCCAGCTCGGCGGAGTCGGCCTGGACGTCATCGCCGCCGAAGCCGCCGCCCGGCACGCCAGCGCGTACCCCGACGACGAAATCGAGGATCCGCACCGGCCGCTGGAGAACGGCGGGGAATACCAGTGGCGCCGCGAGGGTCCGCCGCACCTGTTCAACCCGGAGACCGTGTTCCGGCTCCAGCACGCCACCCGCGAACGCCGCTACGACATCTTCAAGGCCTACACGAACGGCGTGGATGACCAGTCCAAGTCGCTGATGACCCTGCGCGGGCTGCTCGAGTTCCGGACGGCTGACCGTACCCCGGTGCCGATCGAGGAAGTGGAACCCGTTTCCAGCATCGTCAAGCGCTTCTCCACCGGCGCCATGAGCTACGGCTCCATCTCACAGGAAGCACACGAGACCCTGGCCATTGCCATGAACCGGCTGGGCGCCAAGTCCAACACCGGCGAAGGCGGCGAGGACGTGGAACGGCTGCTGGATCCCGAGCGCCGCTCCGCCATCAAGCAGGTGGCCTCCGGCCGCTTCGGCGTCACCAGCCTGTACCTGACCAACGCCGATGACATCCAGATCAAGATGGCCCAGGGCGCCAAGCCCGGCGAGGGCGGCCAGCTGATGGCGCAGAAGGTCTACCCGTGGGTGGCCCGCACGCGGCACTCCACGCCCGGCGTCGGGCTCATTTCCCCGCCGCCGCACCACGACATCTACTCCATCGAGGACCTCGCCCAGCTCATCTACGACCTCAAGCGTTCCAACCCGAGCGCCCGGGTCCACGTGAAGCTGGTGTCCGAAGCCGGTATCGGCACCGTGGCGGCAGGCGTGACCAAGGCCAAGGCCGACGTCGTCCTCGTCTCCGGGCACGACGGCGGCACCGGCGCCTCGCCGTTGAACTCGCTCAAGCATGCCGGCGCCCCGTGGGAGCTCGGCCTCGCCGAAACCCAGCAGACACTGATGATCAACGGACTGCGCGACCGCGTGGTGGTGCAGGTGGACGGGCAGCTCAAGACCGGGCGCGACGTCGTGATTGCCGCGCTGCTCGGCGGCGAGGAGTTCGGTTTCGCCACCGCTCCGCTGGTGGTCTCGGGCTGCATCATGATGCGCGTCTGCCACCTGGACACCTGTCCGGTGGGCGTGGCCACGCAGAACCCGGAACTGCGGGCCCGCTTCTCCGGCAAGCCGGAATTCGTGGTGAACTTCTTCGAGTTCCTGGCCGAGGAAGTGCGCGAGATCCTTGCCGAACTCGGCTTCCGCTCCCTGGAAGAGGCGATCGGTCACACCGAACTGCTGGACACCAAGGCAGCCATTGACCACTGGAAGGCCGACGGCCTGGACCTGGAGCCCGTGCTGCGCGGTTCCGACGTTGTGGAAAACGGGGCGCCCCTGCGCAACATGGTGCCGCAGAACCATGACCTGGACTCGCACTTCGACAACAAGCTGATTGAGATGAGCGCCGACGCCCTGGCCAACCGGAACCCGGTGCGCATCACCCTGGACGTGGTGAACACCGACCGCTCGGTGGGCACCATGCTCGGGCACACGGTGACCAAAACCTTCGGCATCGACACCCTGGCCACCGACACCATCGACGTGACCCTTACCGGCCAGGCCGGACAGTCGCTGGGCGCCTTCCTGCCGGCCGGCATCACGCTGCGCCTGCTCGGCGACTCCAACGACTACGTGGGCAAGGGGCTTTCCGGCGGCCGGATCATCGTCCGCCCGGACCGCGCCAACGTGTTCGACGCCGCGCGCAACGTCATTGCCGGAAACGTCATCGGGTACGGCGCCACCAGCGGTGAGATGTTCCTGCGAGGCCAGGTGGGTGAACGGTTCCTGGTCCGCAACTCCGGGGCCACCGCCGTCGTCGAGGGCATCGGTGACCACGGCTGCGAGTACATGACCGGCGGACAGGCCCTGATCCTGGGCCCCACCGGACGTAACTTCGGAGCGGGCATGTCCGGCGGCACGGCGTACCTGCTGGACCTGGTGCCCGAACGGATGAACAAGGACGCAATCCAGAAGGGCGAACTGCGGCTGGAACCGCTGGACGCCGAAGACGCGGATATTGTCCGCGGCCTGCTGATCAGGCACGTCGAGGAGACCGAATCCGTTCTCGCGGCGTCCCTGCTGGAGGACTTCCCTGCCACTGCCCGCCGCATGACCAAGGTGCTGCCGCGTGACTACGCGGCCGTGCTGGACGCCCGCGCCTCCGCAGCCGAAGCGGGTCTTGACCCCGACGGCGCCGAAGCATGGACCCGAATTTTGGAGGTAACCGGTGGCTGACCCACGCGGATTCTTGAAAGTACGTGAACGCCAGACCCAGCCGCGCCGGCCCGTACCGGTGCGCATCATGGACTGGAAAGAGGTCTATGAAGCCCAGGAAAAGGGCGTCCTGAAGGAACAGGCCGGGCGCTGCATGGACTGCGGCATTCCGTTCTGCCACCAGGGCTGCCCGCTGGGCAACCTCATTCCGGAGTGGAATGACCTGATGTACCGGGACAAGGGCCGCGAAGCCATCGAGCGGCTGCACGCCACCAACAACTTCCCGGAGTTCACCGGGCGGCTGTGCCCGGCGCCCTGCGAGTCTTCCTGCGTGCTGGGCATTAACCAGCCGGAGGTGACGATCAAGCAGGTCGAGGTCTCGATCATCGACCAGGCCTTCGATGAGAACTGGGTGACGCCGCACGCACCGGAGCGGCTTACCGACAAGACGATCGCCGTCGTCGGCTCCGGCCCCGCGGGACTTGCCGTCGCGCAGCAGCTCACCCGCGCCGGCCACACCGTGGCCGTGTACGAGCGTGACGACAAGATCGGCGGACTGCTGCGCTACGGCATCCCCGACTTCAAGATGGAGAAGCTGCAGGTGGACCGCCGGCTGGACCAGATGCGCGCCGAAGGAACCCGGTTCCGCACCGGCGTCGAAGTGGGACGTGACATCAGCTGGGAGCAGCTGCGCCGGCGTTACGACGCCGTCGTGGTGGCCACCGGAAGCACCGTGCCGCGCGACCTTCCGATCCCCGGACGCGAACTGGACGGCGTGCATTTCGCGATGGAGTACCTGGTGCAGGCCAACCGTGTTGTAGCGGGGGAGCAGGTCCGGAACCAGATCTCAGCCGAGGGCAAGCACGTGATCATCCTCGGCGGCGGCGATACCGGAGCCGACTGCCTGGGTACGGCCCACCGGCAGCAGGCAGCCTCGGTCACCACGCTGGCGATCGGGGCCCAGCCGCCGGCCGAGCGGGCCGCGCACCAGCCGTGGCCGATGTACCCGACCCTGTTCGAGACCGCCAGCGCCCACGAGGAAGGCGGGGAACGGACCTACCTGGCCTCCACCGTCGAGTTCGTGGGGGAGAACGGACAGCTGACCGGCGTGAAGATCGCCGAAACCGAGTTCGTGGACGGACGGCGCGTGCCCAAGGCCGGCACCGAGCGCGTGCTGCCCGCGGACCTCGTGTTCCTGGCCCTGGGCTTCACCGGGCCGGAACCGGCCGGACTGGCGGAACAGGTCAAAACCGAGTTTGACGAGCGTTCCAATGTGGTGCGCGACGGCTACTACATGACCGGGACCCCCGGGGTGTTTGCCGCGGGCGACGCCGGCCGCGGCCAGTCGCTGATCGTGTGGGCGATAGCCGAAGGGCGGGCCTGCGCCGCCGCCGTCGATAAGTGGCTGATGGGCTCCACCCGCCTGCCGGCGCCGGTGGCGCCCACGGACCGGGCCATCTCGCCGCTGTAACCCGTCCGGGTTCTGCAGGAGCGGCAGCCACTACGTGGATTTTTTGCTGTTCCTGCAGACCCCTTCCTCAGGCACTGTTCCAGCGGTACAGTGCCTGCATGACTACACACATAGTGCCCCCGCCTGCCGTCAATGCACGGTCCGTATTGCTGCCCTACCTCCTCGGCCTGGCCGCGGCGATGCTGTTCATCCAGGCAGCCATCGCCCTGACCGGGGGAGAGGTTGGCCTCCTCGCCGGGACTCTCACCGCTGCCGCGGCGGCGGGGGTCGCCGCCTGGATGGTGCTCAGCCGCCGGAAGCTGCTGCGTATCCGCTTCGGCTTTGCCGTGGCCCATGCCATTGCGTTCGCTGCTGTCACCACGTCCTTCAACGCCCATGCCGTACTCCGGGCCGTGAGCCTGGGGTCATCCGGGGGAGAGGGGGCCGTTGCGCAGGAGCTTCTGGCCACGCCGTGGTTCGGTGCAACTCTGCTCATGAGTGCCGCCTGGGGACTCGGGCTGCTCATCCATCTCACCGGCAGCGTCCTGGGCCGCGGCTGGGAGGATTGAGAATGCACCATCCCGCGGAGGAACAGGAATGGGTTCAGTCCCGGATCGAATCATGGGTGGAAACCTACAAAAAATCCATGCTGACGCCGGTGGTGCTGAGCGCCGTGGCTGCCCGGACACCGGCAACGGTGGCAGCAATCGCAGCGGATGTCGCATCCCGCACCGGATGGACCGTCACCGAGCGCAGCCTCTACCGGACCCTGAAGCGGCTCCAGGACGCAGGATTCCTGCACAGTACCGACGTTGACGCAGCCCGTACCGGAGCCAAGCGCAAGGAACTGTCCCTGACCCGTGAGGGTTCCCGGTTCCTCGCCGGAATCAATCGCAGCCTGGTGCCTTTCCCCGCCCACGATCCGGCAGAGGACCCTTCGGCGGCGGGTGAGAGTAAAAACACGGGTAACAGTTGACGCCGGGCACGACGTCTGCGGCCCGTCTCCATGCGGAATCGCCGCCGGGCGACTAGGCTGGATCATATGAGACGCGCAAAAATTGTGGCCACTTTTGGCCCCGCAATCGCAAGCTATGAAAACACCGTCGCCGTTCTGCGCGCCGGCGTGGACGTGGCCCGCATGAATATGAGCCATGGCGATCACGACGTGCACAAGTCCGTGTACGACAACGTGCGCCGTGCCTCCGAGGAACTGGGCAAGCCCGTTGGCATTTTCGCCGACCTTCAGGGCCCCAAGATCCGCTTGGGCCGTTTCGTGGACGGTCCGCATTACCTCAACAAGGGTGACGTTTTCACGATCACCATTGAGGACGTGCCGGGCACCAAGGACATTGTCTCCACCACGCACACCGGCCTGCCGAACGACGTCAGCGTGGGGGACACCCTGCTGATCGACGACGGCAAGGTTGCAGTCCGAGCCACCGCAGTAGACGGCGTCAAGGTTGTCACCGAAGTAACCGTTCCCGGAGCCGTATCGAACAACAAGGGCCTGAACCTGCCCGGCGTTGCCGTGAGCGTTCCCGCCATGAGCGACAAAGACGAGGCCGACCTTCGCTGGGCCATCCGCACCGGCGTCGACATGGTAGCCCTGTCCTTCGTCCGCAACGCCGTCGACGTTCGCCGCGTCCACGAGATCATGGACGAGGAAGGCCGCCGCGTACCGGTTATCGCCAAGGTGGAGAAGCCGCAGGCTGTCGCCGCCATCGAGGAGATCATTGATGCGTTTGACGCCATCATGGTTGCCCGCGGCGATCTGGGCGTCGAGCTTCCGCTGGAAGACGTTCCCCTGGTGCAGAAGAACGCCATTGAGCTGGCCCGCCGCTGGGCGAAGCCGGTCATCGTGGCCACCCAGGTCCTGGAATCCATGATCGACAGCCCGCGCCCCACCCGCGCCGAGGCTTCGGACTGCGCCAACGCAGTCCTTGACGGGGCCGACGCGGTCATGCTTTCCGGAGAGACCTCCGTGGGCAAGTACCCGATCGAAACCGTGACCACCATGGCACGGATCATCGAGTCCACCGAAGAGCACGGCCTGAACCGCGTTCCGGCCCTGGGCTCCAAGCCGCGCACCCGCGGTGGCGCCATCACCCGTGCCGCCGTCGAAATTGCCGACCAGCTGGATGCGAAGTACGTGTGTACCTTCACCCAGTCCGGAGATTCGGCCCGCCGGCTTTCCCGCCTGCGCCCGAAGAAGCCCGTCCTGGCCTTCACCCCGGTGGAGCAGACCTACCGCTACATGAGCCTCTTCTGGGGCATCCAGCCGATGCTGGTGGAGTTCGCCGAGAACACCGACCAGATGACCGCCCAGGTGGACCGCACCCTGATCGAGAATGAACTGGTTGAACTGGATGACCTCGTCGTCATTGCTGCCGGTTCGCCTCCCGGACAGGCCGGATCGACCAACACCGTCAAGGTGCACAAGGTGGGCGACATCGCCGATGCCGGCCAGCGGCTCGAGGGCCAGATGCGCGTGAAGGAAAAGGTCGGCCCGTGGCCGGTCAAGAACGCCAACAAGGGCAAGGCCAAATCCATCTAATGTGGTTTGACCGCTTGTGCGGTCCTGATGCAGGAAAGCTGCCCGGCCGGGGTTTCCCCCGCCGGGCAGCTTTTTCTCATTTTGCTATCCAATCCCATCCGAATATATCCACTTTTCCAGATATGCCAATCTGCCCGGCCCGGCCTCCCCGGCCAACGCAACCGACCCGGGACCCGTAGAAACCTCACCCTGATTGCCCACCCGCAGCCAGGACCGGGGGGTCCACCTTGACCGAACCGGCGCTGCGGCGAGCCGGCGGGCTTCCTGCCGGTCCGGACATTTCACCTGTTACGGGTGAAGTGCTCGGATCTCGGTCAAATCCATACTTGTTAGGACTGCGTTGCTGGGACAGGGCGGGGGAATGCCTCGGTCCGCAGCAGGCGGCACGCCCGGGTGTGGGAAACCAGACCAGCTGTTTGGGCAGGAGAGCGGCCCGCACGGGCCGGCACACACAGGAAGGCAGGGCCAAACATGGACTTTTGGGACGACTTTTGGAGCATCATTTGGTGGGTCTTCGCGGCCACGGTTTTCTTTGCGTACCTCATGGCGCTGTTTGCAGTCATTAGCGACCTATTTCGGGACCGCGGAATGAGCGGCTGGGGAAAAGCCATTTGGCTGATTTTTCTGCTGTTCTTTCCGGTCCTCACAGTCCTCGTGTATCTCATCGCCCGCGGCAAGGGGATGAATGAGAGGGCACAGGAAGACGCCCAGGCGAGCAGGGAATCAACCGAAGCGTATATTCGCCGGGTTGCCGGGAGCAGCCCCAGTGATGAGATAACCAAGGCCAAGGACCTTTTGGACGCCGGAGCCATCACCCCGGATGAATTCCAGGCCATCAAGCACAGAGTTGTTGCTGCCTAGACCGCCGGTTTCAGAGGAGGCCTATTTCAGCGCCCCTTTTCACTGCCGCCGAGCGCCGTGAGACTCCGAGCTTTTGGTAAAGGGATTTCAGATGTGTTTTGACGGTATTGGGGCTGAGCCGGAGTCCGTCAGCTATGTCCTGCACCGTCTGGTGCCGCGGAAGCTCGCGGAGGATCTCCCGTTCTCTGGGAGTGAGCAGCCTGGCAGTGTCCGGCCGGTCAGCCTGCCGGGAGCGCGCGGCCAGTCCCGGCGCGGCGGGCTTCGATAATCCGGTCTCCGTCACTCTGGTCCGCTCCTCGTGGAGGCCAGGAGGGCCCGGCCCCGTGCCGGCCGCCCGCTGCTCCATATGTGTGTCCAATATAGGTGCGGCTCATTCAGCCAGGACAGGCTGCAAGGGTGCCGGCGGCCTTGGAGGGTGCAAACTGGCAGCCCCGGGCCGCGACCACGCGAAAATGCCCTGCCCGACGTCGTCGGGCAGGGCATAAAACGTGTGGCGCCCGGAGCGGAGTTAGTTGACCTGGTTGATGATGGTCTCGGCGACTTCGCGCATGCTCAGCCGGCGGTCCATGGAGGTCTTCTGGATCCAGCGGAAGGCCTCGGGCTCGGTCAGGCCCATCTTGGTGGTCAGCAGCGACTTGGCGCGCTCCACCAGCTTGCGCGTGGCGAACTGCTCCTTCAGGTCACTGACTTCGTCCTCGAGCGCCTTGATTTCCTCATGGCGGGAGAGGGCAATTTCGATGGCGGGGATCAGGTCCGCCGGTGTAAAGGGCTTGACCACGTAGGCCATGGCTCCGGCTTCGCGGGCGCGCTCCACCAGTTCCTTCTGGCTGAACGCGGTCAGCAGGACCACCGGGGCGATGCGTGCCTTGACGATCTGCTCGGCCGCCGTGATGCCGTCCATGACGGGCATCTTGACGTCCATCAGGACCAGGTCCGGCTTGAGCTCGGTGGCCAGCTGGACGGCTTTCTCGCCGTTGTCCGCCTCGCCGACGACGTCGTATCCCTCGCCTGTGAGGATTTCCACGATGTCGAGGCGGATCAGGGTCTCATCTTCAGCGACGATGACGCGCCGCGCCGGTGTATTGGAGGGGGCGGGCTCGGTTGACTCAGACACAGGTGCTCCTCAGAATGCGGTTGGACTGCCGTGTGCGAACTGACAGTTCACAGAAATAGCCTATCCGCATGTAGAGTAGATTCGCGCCCAACACGGATTGTGAACTTTGTGATTCACGCCGCAGGGCCGGCCCGAATGGCGGAATTGGCAGACGCGCTGCACTCAAAATGCAGTATCGAGAGGTGTGTGGGTTCGAGTCCCACTTCGGGCACCTTTGCGGTTCTTTCTGACGCCTTTACGGACAAGACACGGCGCACCAGGTTCCAAGCAGCACCCCGGTTTTCGGACCGGGGTGCTTTCTTTTGCCCTGCTTTATCCGGGCACCCCGTCCGGGCACCCCATCCGGGCACCGCCACTCCACCGCCACTGGTACTAACGAGCGCCCAGCCTCAGACCGGGAATATGACAGGACATGACGGTGAGCCGGCCCTTCGGGGCTGGTGCTTCCGGCGCGGTACAACCTAGGGGGCCCTGTCGGCAGGTGAAAAGCGGCTCCTCTGATCCTTCCGTTAAAAAATGTTTGACAGGACAAAGTCCGAACGGCAGAGTGTGGGGTGTGGCTCCGGTCACATCCATAGCCAAAGCCGGGTGGAGCTTCCCGCCCGGAACGGAAAGGCCGGCGGATCACAGTGGCTCACGACGTACTCACCATGGGACGGATCAGCGTTGACGTCTACCCGCAGGACATCGGCGTGGGTCTGGCCGACGTCGGGACGTTCCGAAAATATCTGGGCGGCTCGCCGTCCAATGTGGCCGTGGCGGCAGCCCGGCACGGCCGGGAGAGCGCCGTTATTACCCGCACCGGCCAGGATCCGTTCGGGGAGTACCTGCACGGGGAGCTGCAAAAGTTCGGGGTCGACGACAGCATGGTCAGCGCCGTGTCCGGCCTGCAGACTCCGGTCACCTTTTGCGCCATCCAACCGCCGGACGACTTTCCGCTGTATTTCTACGGACGTTTTCCCACAGCTCCTGACCTGCAGATCGCGGCCGGTGAGCTGAACCTGGAGGCCATCCGCGACGCGGGGATCTTTTGGTCCACTCTGACAGGCCTGTGCCAGGAGCCCAGCCGTGCGGCCCACCTGGCCGCGCACGAGGCACGTCCGCGTCACGCCCTCGTCCCGGGCCGGCATACCGTGCTGGATCTGGATTACCGGCCGATGTTCTGGCCATCCGTTGCGCAAGCCCGGGAACAGATTGCCTGCATCCTGCCCCACGTCACCGTCGCCGTCGGTAACACCACGGAGTGCGCGGTGGCAGTCGGACCAGGGACGCCGGACGAGCAGGCTGACCGGCTGCTCGAAGCAGGAGTTCGCCTGGCCGTCGTCAAGCTCGGTCCCGACGGCGTGATGGCCAGGACGGAATCCGAGCGGGTGGTTTCCGCCCCGGTTCCTGTGCAGACGGTCAACGGGCTGGGGGCCGGAGACGCGTTTGGCGGCGCACTCTGCCACGGATTGCTGGCTGGCTGGCCGCTGGCCGCCGTGCTGGAGTATGCCAATGCTTCCGGAGCGCTGGTGGCGTCCAGGATTTCCTGCGCCGACGCCATGCCGACGCCGGCGGAGGTCACCGGACTGCTCGCCGAACGCGGCCGCATGGTTCCGGAGCTCCTGGAGGCCCTGTCATGACCGGGGAAGGCTCTGCCATGACCGGGGCAGCCGCAGATCCCCGGCGTTATGAGCACCTCTCCCGCATCCGGCTCGAAGATCCGGACGCCGTCCGCCGTGCCGCAGCAGACCGTCCACCGCACCCCGGCCCGTCGGCCGGCCGGCAGAACCTCATTCTCGCAGCAGACCATCCCGCCCGGGGTGCGCTCGGCGTCGGGGACCGGCCGGCGGTCATGGCGAATCGTCATGAACTGCTTGACCGGCTGCAGGAAGCGTTGGCCAATCCCGCCGTCGACGGCGTTCTGGCCAGCCCGGACATCATGGATGACCTGCTCCTGCTCGGCGCCCTGGACGGCAAGCTGCTGTTCGGGTCCATGAACCGCGGCGGCCTTGCCGGGTCCGTCAACGAAGTCGAGGACCGTTTCACCGGACATACCCCCGCGGCGCTGGAGGAACTTGGAGCGACCGGCGGCAAAATGCTGACCCGGATCTGCCTCGGTGATCCTGCGACGCCCGCCGCACTGGAAGCGGCGGCACAGGCCATCAACAGCCTGGCGGAGCGGCGGCTGGTGGCCATGGTGGAGCCCTTCATGTCCGTGTGGGACAACGGACTGCTCCGCAACGACCTGAGCACCGACGCCGTCGTCACTTCAGTGGCGATTGCCTCCGGACTCGGTTCCACGAGCGCCTACACCTGGATGAAGCTGCCGGTGGTCCGCGACATGGAACGGGTGCTGGCATCCACCACCATGCCCACCGTGCTCCTCGGCGGTGACCCGACCGGCTCTCCGCAGGAGACGTACTCACTCTGGGAAGAGGCACTGAAGTTGCCCGGCGTTCAGGGCCTGACGGTGGGCCGGACCCTGCTGTTCCCGAAGACCGGCACCGTCAGCGAAGCCGTGGCCGCAGCGGCAGCACTGTTGAGGACCGGAACCGCATCCAACACCCGCAGCGAGCAGGAGGTTTCCAGCTGATGGTTACCCGCAGAATGACCGTGGCCCAGGCAGTGGTTCAGTTCCTGGGAAACCAGTACGCCGTGGACGAGGCCGGCGGGCCCGAATACCGCGAGCGCCTGTTCCCGGGCATGTTCGGCATTTTTGGCCACGGCAACGTTGCCGGCGTGGGGCAGGCGCTGAAGCAGGCACAGGTTAAGAACCCGGCGCTGATGCCGTACTACCAGGGACGCAATGAGCAGGCAATGGTGCACCAGGCCGTGGGGTACGCCCGGCACACCCGCCGCAGGGCCACGTATGCGGTCACCAGTTCAATCGGGCCCGGAGCAACCAACATGCTTACCGGTGCAGCACTGGCCACCACCAACCGGCTCCCGGTGCTGCTGCTTCCCTCCGACACCTTCGCCACCCGCGCCCCCGACCCCGTGCTGCAGCAGCTGGAGCGGCCGGAGGCGTACGACATCACCGTCAATGACGCCTTCCGTCCGCTCTCCCGCTACTTTGACCGGGTGGTCCGCCCCGAGCAGCTCTTCTCGGCGTTCCTTCACGGCCTGCGGGTCCTGACTGACCCCGCAGACACCGGTGCGGTCACCATCTCCCTGCCCCAGGACGTGCAGGCCGAAGAACTGGACGTTCCCGAGGACTTCCTGGCTGAACGCGACTGGCGCATCCGCCGCCCGGTCCCCGAGGAAGAGGACATCCGGCGTGCCGCGGCCCTGATCCGCGGAGCCAGGCGTCCGCTCATCATCGCCGGCGGCGGCGTGCTGTATTCCTTTGCCGCGGACGAGCTGGCCCGGCTGGCGGAGCAGACAGGCATCCCGGTCGCCTACACCCAGGCCGGCGTCGGCTCCGTGCCGTGGAACGCGCCCTACTGCCTGGGCGCGGTGGGGTCCACGGGCACGACGGCGGCCAACGCCGTCGCCCGCGAAGCCGACCTGGTGATCGGGATCGGCACCCGCTACGAGGACTTCACCACCGCCTCCCACACGGCCTTCCAGAATTCGCACGTGCAGTTCGTGAACATCAACGTCGCCCCGATCGATGCCTACAAACTCGGCAGCGCCCTGCCGATTGTTGCTGACGCCCGCAAGGCTCTGGTGCGCCTGGCGCAGCAGCTGGGCGGATACCGCATCGGCGGCGACCTGGAGCAGCTGATGGCCGCCGAGAAGCAGCGCTGGGACCGCACTGTTGATGAAGCGTTCAACGAGCGGCACACCCCGCTGCCGAGCCAGAACGAGATTATCGGAGCGGTCAACCGTGCGATGGAAGCCCGCGACGTCGTCGTCTGCGCCGCCGGCTCCCTGCCGGGGGACCTGCACAAGATGTGGCGCATCCGCGATCCGTACGGTTACCACGTGGAATACGCCTTTTCCACGATGGGGTACGAGATCCCCGGCGGACTGGGCGTCAAGCGGGCCTCCATCGACGAGGCGCAGCGGGCCGGCGACGGCGAGACGCCGCGCGACGTCGTCGTCATGGTGGGGGACGGTTCCTACCTGATGATGCACACGGAACTGGTCACCGCCGTCGCCGAGGGCATCAAGCTCATCACCGTCCTGATCCAGAACCACGGCTATGCCTCCATCGGAGCGCTTTCGGAATCGCTGGGCTCACAGCGGTTCGGTACCCGGTTCCGAACGCTGGACGCCAAGCAGCACACGTTCGACGACGGCGAGACGCTCCCGGTGGACCTCGCGGCGAACGCCGCGTCACTGGGCGTCCGGGTGATCCGGGTGGAACCCGGACCGAACGTCATTGCCGACCTGGAGACTGCCGTGGCAAAGGCGAAGGCCGAACCGGAAGGGAGCGGACCGGTGCTTATCCACATCGAATCCGATCCCCTTATCGACGCTCCCGATTCGGAATCCTGGTGGGACGTCCCGGTCGCGGAAACATCGGAACTGGAGTCCACCGGCGCAGCGAACGCCACCTACACGGAGCACAAAGCCCGGCAGCGGCCGCTGATCGGGTGAGGGCCGTGCGGCAGCAGCGGCGCTCACCCGTACGGTCTCGGCAGGAGCTTTTCACAGAGCAGGAAACTTCCACATCCTCTGAAGAAGGCAGGACCAGCTAAATGGAAGAGAACACAGTCATCATCGGCACCGCCCCCGATTCCTGGGGTGTCTGGTTTCCCGATGACCCGCTCCAGACCCCCTGGCAGCGCTTCCTGGACGAGGCTGCCGGAGCCGGCTACTCCTGGATTGAACTGGGCCCCTACGGCTATCTGCCCACTGATCCGGTCCGGCTGGCCGATGAACTGGCGCAGCGGAGCCTGAAACTGAGCGCCGGCACCGTGTTCACGGCCTTTCACCGCGGCGGCAGGCACTGGGGAATGAACGGGGGCACTGCGGAGGAACCCATCCGCAAAGTGGCGGAACTGGCGGCCGCGCTGGGCGGGGAGCACTTGGTGGTGATTCCGGCAATGTGGCGCGACGACGTCAGCGGCGAGGCACTGGAGAATCCCGAACTTTCCGCCGAACAGTGGAATGACCTGCTTTCCGGCCACGACCGGCTGGGCAGGATCCTGGGCGAGGAATACGGACTGCAGCAGCAGTTCCATTCCCACGCTGACTCCCACGTGTGCTCCCAGCCGGATATCGAGCGGTTCCTGCAGGGAACCGACCCGTCGCTGGTCTCGCTGTGTTTGGACACCGGACACGCCGAGTACGGAGGAGCAGACAGCGTGGAACTGATCTCCAGGTATCCGGACCGGATCGGCTACCTCCATTTGAAGCAGATCGACCCGGAGATCCTGGCCAACGTGCGGCAACAGAACCTGACCTGGGCGGCGGCAAACCTCGCCGGCGTCATGACGGAACCTCCCCGCGGCCTGCCCGACCTCTCCCGCGTGATCGCTGCCGCGGAAAACCTCGGCAGGCCGCTCTTCGGGATTGTGGAGCAGGACATGTATCCGGTCGCCGATTTCGGGATTCCGCTGCCCATTGCCCGCCGCACCCGCGACTACCTGCTCTCCTGCAGTTCCCCGACCCGGATTTCCTCACGGCCGGACGCCTAACACCGAACCCAGCCCGACTTTAAGGAGGCTCAGATGAGCCAGAATCTCCGCGTCGCCGTCATCGGAGCCGGCCGCATGGGCGTTGACCATATCCAGCGCCTGCACCGGCGCATCCACGGAGCGGAGGTGGGCGCCGTCGTCGACATCGATCCGGAGCGCGCGGCAGCCGCTGTTGCGGGAATCCCCGGCGCCGCCGCTCTGACCGACGTAGCCGACGCGCTGGGGAACCCGGACACGGACGCAGTGCTGCTCGCCACCCCCGGCTTCCTTCATGAAGAAGCCCTGCATGCCATCCTGGCCCGGGACTTGCCGGTGCTGTGCGAAAAACCGCTGACGCCGGATTCGGCGTCGGCCTGGCGCGTGGTGCAGGCCGAGGAAAAGCTGGGCCGCCGGCGGATCCAGGTGGGCTTCATGCGCCGCTACGACTCCGAGTACGCGCAGCTCCAGGCACTGATCCGCAGCGGCGAGCTGGGGGAGGTGCTGATGCTGCACCACCAGCACCGCAACCCGTCCACCCCGCCCGGCTTCACCAACGAGATGCTGATCAACGACTCCGTGGTGCACGAGTTCGACGCCGTCCGCTTTTTCACCGGTGAAGAGATCACCTCCGTGCAGGTCCGGACCGGCAAAGCCACCCGCAGCGCGCCCGCCGCCCAGCAGGATCCGCAGCAGGTGCTGCTCGAAACGGCATCCGGGGTGCTCGCCGACGTGGAGATCTACGTCAACGCCCAGTTCGGCTACGAGGTAGCCACGCAGGCCGTGTTTGAGCAGGGTGTTTTCCGGATCGGGAACGACGCCGGTCCGTACCTCAGTACGCAGGGCCGCTGGGGCGGTCCGGTCAGTCCGGGCTTCGCGGCACGGTTCAGCACCGCCTACGACCGCGAGGTTCAGGCCTGGGTGGACGCCGCGCGGCAGGGCAGCATCACCGGGCCCGGCGCCTGGGACGGGTACGCCGCGGCTGCCTGCTGCGAGGCGGGCGTGGAGGCGCAGCGGACCGGCCAAAAGGTAGCCGTCATCCTCAATGACAAACCGCCGCTGTATCTCCAGGCCTGAGAAGAGGCTCACCATGAAGATTGCCCTGGACCCCACCCCGTTCCACCGCACCCACGGCCTGCTGGAATTCCCGCGGCTCGCCGCCGAACTGGGGTATGGGTACCTCCAGCTCACGCCACACCCCGACGTCCTGCCCTTCTTCACCCACCCCAAGGCCGACAACGCACTGGTGGCGGATCTGCGGAAGGCCTGTGCAGAGGCGTCGGTGGAAATCGCCTCGGTCCTGCCCGTGCTGCGCTGGTCCTCCCCGGACGAAAACCTGCGGCAGGCCGCCGTCGGCTACTGGAAACGCGCGGTGCAGATCGCCGTCGACCTTGGGGTTACCCAGCTGAACACCGAGTTCAGCGGCCGGCCGGAACAGCCGGAGGAATCGGAAGCGGCGTTTTACCGGTCCATGGAAGAACTGGTGCCGCTGTTCGAGCGCGAGGGCGTTCATGTAGCGATCGATCCGCATCCGGATGACTTTGTGGAGGAAGGCATTGCCGCCTGGCGGGTGATCCGCGGAGTCAACTCGCCGAATCTCGGCATGGTGTACGTGGCCGCCCACACATTCCACATGGCGGACCCGCCGGCGGAGATTATTGCTGCGGCGGGGGACCGGCTGCGGGTGGTCCACATTGCCGACACCATGAACCACACCGCGTCCTCCGGGCTGCGGTACATCACCAACCCGCCGGGCAGTCCCGTGCGTGTGCACCAGCACCTGAAGATCGGCGACGGCGATGTGGACTGGCCCGGACTATTCGGGGCACTGGCCGGGAGCGGATTCCTGGACCGCCCGGAAACAGTCATGGTTTCCAGCGTCTTTGCCGAAAATGAAAACGCCGTTGAAGTATCCCGCTATCAACTCACCACTATGCAGGACCTCGTCCGGAGCAGCGGGCGAAGCCGGGCAGGGACGGAGGAACGATGAGTGCGACCAGCCAGCCCAATGAGGAACTCCAACCGGATGGCCCGGCCGGGGAGGGCCCGGGAGAGGCGGCGAATGAACGCAAGCCCAACAAGCAGCTCAAAAGGATCGCCGCCGTCAGTACCCTGGGCGGCCTGCTGTTTGGTTATGACACCGGCGTCATCAACGGCGCCCTGCCGTTCATGGAGGAAGATCTGGGCCTGACCCCCGTCACCACCGGCCTCGTGACCAGTTCGCTGCTGGTGGGTGCGGCGTTCGGCGCGATCACCGGCGGGAGGCTCGCGGACCGGTTCGGCCGCCGGCGGCTGATCATGGGACTGGCAGCGGTATTCCTGCTGGGCACCATCGGCGTCTCGCTGGCGCCAAACGTGGAGATCACGGTGTTCTTCCGCTTCATCCTCGGCCTGGCCGTGGGCGGGGCATCCGCCATGGTCCCGGTCTTCCTGGCGGAAATGTCCCCGGCCCACCTGCGCGGCCAGATGGTGACCCGGAACGAACTGATGATTGTCTCCGGCCAGCTGCTCGCCTTCATCACCAACGCCGTGCTGGGCAACATCTGGGGTGAGAACCTCGGCATCTGGCGCTGGATGCTGGTCTTGGCCACCCTGCCGGCCATCGGCCTCTGGCTGGGCATGCTGCGGGTGCCGGAAAGCCCGCGCTGGCTCGCGTCCATGGGCAGCTTCCCCGAAGCCTTTGAGGTGCTGAAGAAAATCCGCACCGAGGCCACTGCCCGCAAGGAATTCGACGAAGTCCGGCATCTGGCCCGTGAGGACTATGAAGCCAAGAAGGGGTCGATCCGCGACCTCAACGTTCCCTGGATGCGCAGGATCTTCCTGATCGGCGTGGGAGTGGCCATCTGCCAGCAGATCACCGGCGTGAACTCGATCATGTACTACGGCACGGAAATCCTGAAGGAGTCCGGTTTCGGCACCGAAGCCGCGCTCACGGCCAATATTGCCAACGGAGTGATTTCCGTCCTGGCCACCTTCGTGGGGATTTGGCTGCTGGGCCGGGTCGGTCGGCGACCGATGCTGATGGTTGGACAGCTGGGCACCATAGTGGTGCTGGCACTGATCGGAGTCTTCTCCCTGGTGCTGCCCGAAGGAACCGGCCGCGGGTTCGTCATCCTGGCGCTCACTGTCTCCTTCCTGGCCTTCCAGCAGGGCGCCATTTCGCCGGTGACCTGGCTGATGCTCTCGGAAATTTTCCCGCTGCGGATCCGCGGTCTGGGCATGGGCAGCACGGCTTTCATTCTGTGGATGGTCAATTTCGCCGTCGGTTTCAGCTTCCCGATGCTCACTGCGGCCATCGGGATCTCGGGAACCTTCTTCCTGTTCTCCGGCGTCGGCATTTTCGCCGTGCTGTTCGTGAAGGCCTATCTTCCCGAAACACGCGGGAAGTCGCTGGAGGAACTGGAGGAGCAGTTCCACGCCCGGGATGCCGCCGCCCTGCGCCGGCAGGGTCCCACCGTGGCTCCGGCCCTCGGCTAAGCCACTCCCGGTCTCCCCGCTGCCCCTCCCGGGTTAGGGGGAGGGGAAAGGCCTCAGGGGGTGAAGGGAAGCCGGGGATCCATCTGCTGGGTGTCCCACGTTTGCCGGATCCAGCCGTGGTGCGGGTCGTCGCTGATCAGCCATTCCCGCACCCGGCCGGGGCCGGCCATCACGTTGAGGTAGTAGAGGTCGTAGCCCGGCACCGCCATTGCCGGACCGTGCCAGCCATAGGGCACCAGAACGACGTCGCCGCTGCGCACCTCCGCACTGACGTCAATCGGCCGCTCATCTGAGGCATAGACCCGTGCAAATCCGATGGGGTCCGTAGCCGGGGGTGCCGGAGCGTCAGCGGCCGTTTGCGCCTCGAAGTAGTAAATCTCCTCGAGGTTGCTCTCGCCGTCCTTTTCCTCGTCATGCTTGTGCGGGGGATAGGAGGACCAGTTGCCGGCCGGGGTGATGACCTCGCACACGATGAACCTGTCAGCCTCGAGTGTCCCGGGTGTGCCGAAGTTGTGGACCTGGCGGGAACAGGCTCCGGATCCCCGCAGCTCCAGCGGCGTTTCCTCTGCCCTGACCAGTCTGACCGGATAGCCGGCCGAAGCAGGTGCCAGCGCTACGGCGACCCTTCCGCCGTCCTCCGACGAGATGGTCAGGGACGTCCGGATGCCTGAATACAGGACATCGGTGGGTCCGCGAAAGACCGAGCGCCGGCCCCGCAGGTCATATTTGGTGCCCTCGACAGTGACCGAGAAGGCGCCCTCGAGCGGGATGACCAGCCGTTCTTCATCCTCGGCGGGCAGAGACACGGAGGCACCGGGGGCGAGCGCGGCAACCTTGATGCCGGTGTGCGCCCAGCCCGGAACCCGGGCGGCACTATCGGACGCGCCGAGCGATACCTGCCAGTCGCCGTCGTTCGCGGAACCGAAGGGATAAACCCACTGAGGTGTTTCCGGCATGGATTCTGTCTCCTTGGGCATCGGCCGGCGGACAGGGAAAAGTCCTGCCGATTCTTGCTTTGTGAGAATGTCCTGTCAAGAGTCCGGCTACGACTGGACGAGGGTCATTTCAAAGCTGTACGAGTCTCCGCGGTAGACGTGGCGGCCGGTCTCCACGTTCCGGCCGGCGTCGTCCACCGCCGTGCGTTCCATCGTGACCAGGGCGGCGCCCGGCGAGGTGTGCAGCAGCTCTGCCTGCTTGGCAGTTGCGACGGTAGCGCCCACCCGCTGGGTGGCAAGGCGGAAGTTGACGCCGGCGTTCCGGAGGATTTGGTAGAGGCCCTCGCGGCGGAGCCCTTCCTCGGTGATTTCCGTGATGTCGTTCCGCACCCAGTTTTCCATCAGTGCCAGGGGCTTCCCGCCCACGCTGCGCAGCCTCTTCAGGTGGTAAACGTTGACGCCGTCCGGCAGCTCCAGTGCCCGGGATATATCTTGATCTGCCGGTCCGTGGCGAAATTCCAGCACTTCCGTGGAGGGTTTCTGGCCGCCCCGCTGCAGATCGTCGTACAGGCTGGAGAGCTCCAGCCGGCGCCGTACCTGGCTGGAGACCACCTGCGTGCCAACGCCCCGCTTCCGCACCAGCAGTCCGGAGCGGACCAGCTCATCCATCGCCTTGCGCATGGTCGGACGGGACAGTTTCAGTTTGCCGGCGAGCTCGATTTCATTGTCCAGTCTGGAGCCGTATTCCAGCTCGCCGCTGTGGATGGCTGCTTCGATGCCCTGGACCACCTGGTGGTACAGCGGCACCGGGGAGGACCGGTCGATCGGAATGTTGAGTTCTGCACCCATGTGCCGCTCCTTCGCTTACTTCCCGGTCTGCTGTACGGAGGCCTGGCCCCGGTCCGTTTTGTCTGCCCTGCTCGTCTGCACTGCCGCGCTATGTCAGGACAAAAGTGTCCTTCGATTGTACACAGCGACGCCGGTCACAGCCCGGGACCGTCGCTGGCCGCCGCCCGGGCGGCCACAGGTCTTTCCTGGTGTGTATATGTCCTGACAATCCATTGACTCTGTGAGGCGTGTCGCTATTCTGGACTTCCCAGCTGAAGTGGAGTCACGCCTCCGCGGGCCGACCGAAGGTTCAGGGCGGGGATCACGAAGACAAAGGAGACTCTCGTGTCACACAAGCTTTCCTGGCGGAAACTGGCAGCGGCCGGTGTACTGGTTCCGGCCCTCGTTCTCACGGCGTGCTCCAGTTCGGGAGGACGCGAGCCGGAAACCGGCGGGGAGGGCGGCGGCGAAGTCGCCGGAACGGACCGGATCACGATCGCCCTGATTACCCATGCCGCCCCCGGAGACACCTTCTGGGACATAGTGCGCAAGGGCGCGGAAGAGGCATCGCAGAAGGACAATGTGGAGCTGCAGTACCTCTCCGACCCCGAAGGCGGCCGGCAGGCGCAGCTCATTGAGCAGGCGGTGCAGCAGGGTGTGGACGGCATTGCCGTCACTCTGGCCAAGCCCGACGCCGTAGCCTCCGCGCTGGAGCAGGCGCAGGCCGCCGGCATCCCCGTGGTTAGCCTGAACGCCGGCGAGGACCGCTCGGCCGAGCTGGGTGCCTTTACCCACTTCGGCTCCAACGAGCGCCTTGCCGGGGAAGCCGTGGGCCAGCGGTTGGCCGCTGACGGCTATACGCATCCAATCTGCGTCATCCAGGAACAGGGCCACGTCGGGCTCGAGAACCGCTGCGCCGGTGTCCAGGCCCAGGTTCCGGCAACGGAGATCCTGTACGTGCCGGGCACGGATATGACGCAGGTGGAGTCGACAGTGACGGCGAAGCTGCAGACATCCGCCGACGCCGACGTCGTCATCGGTCTCGGTGCCCCCTATACCCTCACCATCCTGAACGCCGTCGGCACCTCCGGCAGCGAGGCGAAGGTGGCTTCCTTCGACCTGAACGCGGAACTGGCCGAACGGATCGTCAACGGCGAGGTCATCTTCACCGTTGACCAGCAGCCGTGGATGCAGGGGTACGGCGCTGTTGATGCTCTCTGGCAGAACACGCGCGGCGGCTTCCAGATTGGGGGAGGGCAGCCGGTCCTGACCGGTCCCACCATCATCGATTCCACCAATGCCGAGCAGGTGGCGTCCTTCGCCGAAGACGGCATCCGCTGACGGAATCAGCCCGCTCCGCGGCCGGCACAGGCTTCGAAGTACAGAGAAAGCGAACGTGACATGGCAAACGCAGTGACTGTTGCAGTACCGGTGGCGGACGAGCGGGTGGCCGCCAAGAGCCCGCTGGCCAAGCTGCTGGGGCGGCCGGAGATCGGGGCGCTCGTGGGCGCCATTGCGCTTTTCATCTTCTTTTCGGCCGTCGCGCCGATCTTCCTCCAGCCCGGTTCCATCGCCACCGTGCTGTACGGGGCGTCGACCATCGGCATCATGGCTGTGGGGGTTTCGCTGCTGATGATCGGCGGCGAATTCGATCTCTCCACCGGCGTCGCGGTCATCAGCTCGGCCCTGATGGCATCACTGTTCAGCTGGTATTTCTCCATGAACGTGTGGGTGGGCGTGGCGCTGGCGCTGGTGATGTCGCTGAGCATCGGCTTCATCAACGGCTGGATCCTGATCAAGACCAAGCTGCCCTCCTTCATCGTCACCCTGGCAACCTTCCTGATGCTCACCGGTCTGAACCTGGGCCTGACGCGGGCCATCGGCGGCAGTGTTTCCACGCCGTCGATCTCCACCATGGACGGCTTTGATTCCGCCAAGGCGGTGTTCGCCTCCTCGGTGAACATAGCCGGTGTGGACGTGCGGATCACGGTGTTCATCTGGATCGGACTGGTGGCCGTTGCCTCCTGGATCCTGCTGCGCACCAGGGTGGGGAACTGGATTTTTGCGTCCGGCGGGGACGCCTATGCGGCCCGTGCCGTCGGAGTCCCGGTCGTCAGAACCAAAATCGGCCTGTTCATGGGGGTGGGCTTCTGCGCCTGGCTGCTGGGGATGCACAACCTGTTTGCCTTTTCGACCGTCCAGTCCGGTGAAGGCATCGGCAACGAGTTCCTCTACATCATTGCGGCCGTCATCGGCGGCTGCCTGCTGACCGGAGGTTACGGCTCGGCCATCGGCGGGGCGATCGGGGCGTTCATTTTTGGCATGGCCAACAAGGGCATCGTGTATGCGGAGTGGAACCCGGACTGGTTCAAGTTTTTCCTGGGCCTGATGCTGCTGCTGGCCACCATCGTCAACCTGGTGGTCAAACGCCGGGCCGAACAGAGTTAGCGGACGGAGATCGTTATGGACACCTTGGACAGCGGCCCGTCAGCAAGGCCGGACGGACCACCGGATGCCGCGGAAGCCGCCGACAGCCATCTGCTGATGCTGGCGGACGTGAGCAAGCACTACGGCAACATCATTGCCCTGCGGGACGTGACGATGGCGGTCGACGCCGGCAGCGTCACCTGCGTGCTGGGCGACAACGGCGCGGGGAAATCCACGCTGATCAAAATCATCGCCGGGCTCCATCCGCACGACGGCGGGACGTTCACGGTGCTGGGGGAGGAACGCCGGTTTTCCTCGCCCCGGCAAGCCCTGGATTTGGGCATCGCCGCCGTGTACCAGGACCTTGCCGTGGTTTCCCTGATGCCGATCTGGCGCAATTTCTTTCTGGGCTCCGAACTCACCACCGGCGCGGGGCCTTTTAAGCGCCTCAACGTGGAGCGGATGAAAGAGATTACCCGGAAAGAACTGCAGGACATGGGCATCGACCTGCGCGACGTTGAGCAGCCCATCGGCCAGCTCTCCGGCGGCGAGCGCCAGTGCGTGGCCATTGCCCGTGCCGTGTACTTCGGGGCCAAGGTACTGATCCTGGACGAACCGACAGCGGCGCTGGGCGTCAAGCAGTCCGGCGTCGTCCTGCGCTATATCCTGCAGGCCCGGGACCGCGGCCTTGGCGTCATCTTCATTACCCACAACCCGCACCATGCCTATCCGGTGGGGGACAGTTTCCTGCTGCTCAAGCGCGGCCGGTCCATTGGCTATTACGACAAAAAGGATGTGACGCTGGGGCAGCTGACGTCCCAGATGGCCGGCGGCGGCGAACTGGAAGAGCTGGCCGCCGAGCTGGAGGAGCTGGGCAGCCATCAGGACGTGGTGGCGCAGGTGGAAGCCGAAGTTGCCGGCAGCGAATCCGGCCGCGCGTAAGATGCCGGTGAAGGTGGGCCCGTAAGCTCAGTTAAACCGGTCGAAGGCCTCCAACAGCCGGGTGACTGAGCCGCCCAGATTCCACTCCCTGCCGAGCTTCTCCAGCTCGGCCCGCGCATCACCGGTGATCGGCCTCAGCCGGGCGCCGGCGTCGTCGAGCGTGGGCAGATCCAAGTCGCGGACCACCTTCACAACGGTCGGAGCCACCGCCAGATAGTCGGCGGCGGCCGCGAGCTTTGCCCGCACGGGTGCGGACAGGCCGCTCTCCGGATCCTGCGCGGCCGCCAGCAGCGACTCGAGGGAACCGTACTCGCCCAGCAGCGAGGCCGCGGTCTTCTCGCCGATTCCCGAGACGCCGGGCAGACCGTCGGAAGCATCTCCGCGCAGGGTGGCATAGTCCGCGTACTGCACCGGCAGCACCCGGTACTTTTCGACAATGGACGCCTCGGTCAGCACATCCAAATTCTTCATGCCGCGGGCCGTGTAGATCACGCGCACCTTCCGGTCGTCGTCGATCAGCTGGAACAGGTCCCGGTCGCCGGTCACCACGTCCACCGGCAGGTCCGCGGAGCTGGCGTAGGTGCCGATCACGTCGTCGGCTTCATGGTCCGGAGCGCCGACGACGGCGATGCCGGCCAGTTCCAGCGTGCGCAGGATCATCGGGATCTGCGGCTCCAGCGGATCGGGGACGACTTCGACGTCGGGCCCGGTCTGCACCACTTCAGCGACCCGGTGCGTTTTGTAGGTGGGGAGCAGGTCCACCCGCCACTGGGGTCGCCAGTCGTCATCCCAGCAGGCGACCAGATGGGTGGCTTCGTAGTCCGTAGTGAGCCGGGCAATCATGTCCAGCAGCCCGCGCACGGCGTTGACCGGCGTTCCGTCGCTGCGGCGGATCGTATCCGGCACGCCGTAGAAGGCGCGGAAGTACAGGGACGCAGTATCCAGCAGCATCAGTCGCGAGGGCATACGCCGATCCTTGCATGAATCGGAGGGCCGCGGGAGGAAGCCGGGGTTGGACGCCGGTTGGCTGTCGGTCGCAGCGGGGGAGACGGTCGCCTAGGCTGGGAGCATTTCACGTCGGCAGGGAAGGACCGTCTTGATCACCAGTGCTGGAATTCTGCTGTACCGGCGTACTGCCGCCGGGCTGGAGGTATGGATCGGGCACATGGGCGGGCCGTTCTGGGCCCGGAAGGATACCCACGCCTGGTCGATTCCCAAGGGCGAGTATCTGGATGGAGAGGAGCCGCTCGCTGCGGCTTTACGCGAGTTCGGTGAGGAAATGGGCTCACCGGCGCCCGACGCCGCGTACAGCTGGCTGGGCACCTTCCGCCAGTCCTCGAAAAAGTCGATTACCGTGTTTGCCGCTGAGGCCGGGTACGCCCCTGATCGGATCGATAGCAATACCTTTGCCCTGGAGTGGCCGCCGGGCTCGGGCAAGGTGCGGGAGTATCCGGAGATCAACGACGCCGGCTGGTTTCCCGAGTCCGTGGCCCGCACCAAGCTGGTTAAGGGGCAGGTGCAGGTTCTGGATGCGCTGATCGGCCGTCTCGGCGGCCCTTCGGCTGGGACCTGAGTTCGGGGGAGGAGTGCTGGTCTCCTGGGGCGGATTAATCAGAGTTCAATGAATCCGCTGGTTTCGGTGGCGGGTTTCGGCTCGCAGTCCGAGGTAGGTGCCGGTGATGATGAGTGCGGCGCCGAGGAGCCCCAGGAGGGCGAGGGTGTCCTGTCCCAAGGTGAGTCCGATGAGGACGGCCCAGATGGGTTCGGTACCCATGAGGAGGCTGGCTCGTGAAGCAGAGGTCTGCTGGATGGCCCAGGTTTGGACGAGGAACGCGAAGACGCTGCAGGCCAGGCCCAGGTAGAGGACGCCGAGCCACTGTGCCGGGTTGAAGGTTCTGATGGCGGCAAGGACGCCGGTATGGTCCGCGGCGGTGTAGACGACGGCGCAAACGGCGCTTTGCACCAGAGTCAGAGTCAGCGGGCTGTAGTTCCGTCCCCGGGTAAGGCTGGAGACGGCGGTGACGTGGATTGCACGGACGATCGCGGCGGCGAGCATCAGAGTGTCGCCGGGAGTCGGGGTAGCGAGCCCGTCCTCGGAAACGAGCAGACATACACCGACGACGGCGATCACGCCGGCCCCGAGTCCCAGGCGCGGTAGCTTCACCCGGAAGGCGATGCTCTCGGCGACCGGGGTGAAAACGACGACGAGGCTGATGATCAAGCCGGCATTCGTGGCACTGGTGCCGGCGATCCCGTGGGTTTCCAGGATCAGTACGGCCGCCTGGGTGAGGCCGAGTACGACGCCGACGGCACTCTCACGCAGTCCCACCTTGCGCCGGTTCCATATGAGCGCGATGACGACCAGCGCAGCGGTGGTGATGAGGAACCGCAGGGAGAGAATTACGGTGACGCCGACCGTGTCGGTGAGAGTTTTCGCTGCCAGGTAGCTGCTGCCCCACACCACGGCGACCAGCAGGAGAAGGACATCGACGCGTCGTGCAACGAGTCCGGAGAGGAAATGACCGTGACGGCCCTGTCGTAAACGCCGGGAGAAGGAGTTCGGTGAGGTTAGGGGTGAAAGGAATGATGGCACTTTTCGAGTGTGGCCGGTCCTTATCAATTAGACGAGAGGGCAGTTGCTGAACTGAGGGTTTAGCATTCACTTATGGATGTGCATCAATTGCGAATGCTCAGGGAGCTGGGCGAACGCGGGAGTCTGGCTGCCGTGGCACGGGCATTCCATGTTTCACCGTCTGCTGTGTCCCAGCAGCTCACCGCGTTACAGCGCCGGGTCGAGGTTCCCCTGACAGAACGCCGAGGTAGAAACCTGGTCCTCACCGGTGCCGGGCAGGCATTGGCCGAAGCGGCCGTCCAGATCAGCGTCGCCATGAGCTCCGCGGAGCAGGCCGTGAGCCGGTACGTGCAGGACCCCACCGCGACAGTGAAGATCTGCGCATTCAACAGCGCCGCCCTGACCTACTTCGGCCCACTTCTGGGCGACCTTGCCGGCGAGGGTAATCCACGCCTTGTTTGTCACGACCGGGACGTAGGGCAAGATGCCTTTCCCGCCCTCGCAGCTGACTATGACCTGGTGATCGCTCACCGCCTCGAGCACAGCGCGCCCTGGCCGTCGTCCCTGACGGTGCTACCCCTGGTGCGTGAACCCTTGGATGTCGCCATGTCGGATCAACATCCTCTGGCCGGTCAGTCCACCGTCGGTGTCGGGGAGCTTATCGATGAGGAATGGGTGTCTGTTCAGGATGGATTTCCATTGGTATCAGCTCTGCACAGCATCGCCGTGCACGCAGGGAAACCTCTGAACATCACGCATCGGATCAACGAGTTCTTTGTTGCCGCCACGATTATCGCGAACAGTTCCGCCGTCGCGCTCATGCCCCGCTACACCGCAGCACCCCAACCCGGCAGCGGCATAGTCCTCAAACCACTTCGCGATGTACACCTCAGCAGACACGTCGACATCCTCTGCCGCCCCGAAAGCCTGCACCGGACAGCCGTTCAAAAAGTCCTTAGGACTCTCCAGAACTGTGCCGCGCCCACCCGTGCGAACGGCAAAGACGCAGAAGGAACCGTCTGATTCGGAACGTTGAATCAACTGGGAAGTGTCGCCCTACAGGATCCCTTACTGGGACCTATCGAGCTTCCTGTAATTCCATCGTTCGTGAGACGCTCTCACACTCTCTGCGAGGATCTCGGTAACGGCTTTTGCTGCTCTTGCACCTCACTGTCAAGCTGATCAAATGACTGTTCAGCTCATTTCTCTCAGCGCCCAACAATTCCCTGCCTGGATGGAGCGAAGCCGCACTGAATACGCATCTGATCTCATTACGACAGGGGAATCCCCGCACGAGGCACATCGGCGCGCTTATGAGAGCCTCGATGCCGCGTTTCCTGAGAATATTCCAACTATAGATAATGCCGTGTTCGATGTTCTTGACGGTACTGGCACAACCATTGGCTACCTCTGGGTTGGAACTGACAGTACTGAAGATAATCGCTCTTGGTGGGTTTGGGACATAGTCATTAATGAGGAGCATCGCGGCAAAGGGCTAGGCAGGAAGGCAATGAGGCTAGCCGAAGACTACGCGCGTTCCCAAGGCGCCCACACTCTTGGACTCAGCGTTTTCGGATTCAACCACGGCGCCCGAGGACTCTACGAATCGATGGGTTACGAAATAGTGACCACGAAAATGAAGAAGCACCTCTAAATCTTGAATCTGTGCCCCATCGAAGGATCCCGTAAGGCAGGCGCCGTGGATGAGCCAGTACCTTGGTTTCTTGGGCGTTGGCAATAGGGATTCTGCTGTTTCTCGTCCGGACGCTTCGGATGGGTCATGGACGCAGGCGCAGGGGCTATTGGGATAACTCAATGCCCTTGAATGTTATCAATCGCTGTGCGATGGTTCACGGTATGACCCCTAACGCCCCGCAAGTGAAAACGACGGACGGCTTACCTCTCGGAACTACGTACTGGAAGCTGTGGACGTCGTCCGGGCTCTCCAACCTCGCGGATGGGGTGTTTAAGATTGCGCTCCCGCTCATGGCGATTCAGCTCACGCAGTCTCCGACGCTGATCGCGGGGCTCACTGTCGCCGCCACACTTCCGTGGCTTTTCTTCGCGTTGACGGCCGGAGCCCTGGCGGACCGGGTTGATCGACGAAAGCTCATGCTGTGGGCCAACTTGAGCCGCGCTGTCCTACCCGCTTTGCTGATAGCGGTGATCCTTCTCGATCTCGGGTCTATCTGGGCTCTGTACGTTGTCGCCCTAACGGTTGGGGTAGCGGAAACCCTCTACGACACCTCAGCGCAGTCGATCCTGCCCCAGATTGTGAACAAAGATCAGCTTTCACGCGCCAACGGACGGCTCTACGCCGCTGAGCTTACCGCCAACCAGTTCATAGGCCCTCCACTGGGTGGGCTATTGATAGGTATCGGGGTGGTTGCGGGTTTCGCTGTTCCGGCGGCCCTGTGGCTTGCAGCGGTAGGCGGACTACTCCTAGTGCCGGGCAGTTTTCGCATAGAACGAGAACAGAAGACGACACTGCGGTTCGACATCAGGGAAGGCCTGAGGTACCTCTGGAATCAGAAAGTCCTTCGCACGCTCGCAGCGATGACCGGTGTCGTCAACTTTGCGTCCAGCGCGGCGTTCGCCGTCCTTGTTCTCTTCGCCGTAGGGCCAACTTCCGAAATGGGGCTATCTGAAGTTGGCTTCGGCATACTTCTGACGACGTCCGCCGTCGGTGCCTTTATCGGTTCGTTCATCTCCGACTCAGTGGAAGCGAAGCTGGGCCGGTCCAAATCCCTGGCACTCTGTATTCTGGGCTGCGCCTTGTTCGTCGGAGCACCAGCACTCGCCAACAACCCCTACATTCTGGGGCCCATTCTCCTCGTGGGCGGAATACTGATTGTGCTGTGGAATGTCATCACGGTATCTCTGCGTCAACGTATCGCCCCCAACCGGCTACTCGGCAGGGTCAACAGTGCCTACCGTCTTTTAGCCTGGGGAACCATGCCCATCGGGGCAGCTGCCGGGGGAGTGCTGTCCCAGTGGCTGGGCCTGCAAGCCATGTTCGGAATTATGGGAGTACTCACCCTCGGCCTCTTGGTGTTGATGCCCATTCTCACGGACAAAGCAATCACCGCCGCCGAGGTGGACCACGAGTAAACGGATATGACTAGGCCGGCCAAGGGAGCTTGTGGTGCAGGGCATGCAAAGTCACGGTCCCGCCGTAGATGGGGGAGGTACCGAGCTCGGAAAAACCCCAGTGTTTATAGATTTCCCGGACCTGGGAGGCTTGGCCGAAAACGCCCAGGACGACGTCCTGTTCGGTTCGATTCGAGAGAAGTTCACGGACGCACTGTTTGGCTATACCGCGGCCTCGGTACTCTTTGTCGACAGCGAGTTCCTGGACAATAGCGGTTCTCGACGGCGAGATTGGCCCGTCTAGCGCTGGCAGCAATGCGTTGAGCCGTCGCAGCCAGGAGCTGTCCTGGTCAAGCCTCTGAGATAACGCAAAACCGATCACGTGTCCATCGTGTCTCGCCGCGACAAGTCGCCCGCCAGGACTGGCAAGTTTATCGGGGCCCCACTTATCGATGCTTTGAAGCTCTTCTGGTGATTCGTTGTACGGAGGCGCTCCGAAGCTCAAGACGAAGAGACTCGCGATCTCACCCCAAAGCTCGTCCGGCGCAACGTCTTCGAACCGGGCGTAGTCAACTTTCTGGCCGATTTCTCTCATAGTGGCTCAGGCTATCTCCTGCTTCCCAAGGGGCGTGCCAGGCGAGCATGTTCCGACAGGCCTGCGAGCAGGAAAACGACGTTGGCCTACCTGTCCCAGCACATTTGGTGCACTGGATTTCGCCCAAGTGCTTGCGCAGGGACCGCAAACGGAATCCAATAGCCCAATGACGAAGGAACCCGGCACCACCGCATCAAAAACACCAACCGGGCTGAAGCGGGCAATCGGTGCGCCGCTGCTGTTCGCGTTTATCGTAGGCGACACCCTCGGTGCCGGCATCTATACCCTCGTGGGTACCATGGCCGCCGATGTCGGCGGCGCGATTTGGATACCCCTGCTGATCGCTCTGGTCGTCGCGCTACTCACTGCCGCGACCTACGCGGAGCTGATCACCAAGTACCCGCACGCCGGCGGCGCCGCACGCTACGCCGACCGGGCTTTTGGCATCCCCTACGTGTCATTCCTCGTCGGCTTCCTGATGATGGCCTCAGGAATTACTACAGCAGCCGCCCTCGCGAACGCCTTCGCTGGCGATTACCTCACCGCGCTCATCGACGTGCCCGCCGCTCCCGCAGCGGTCGTATTCATCATCCTGCTGACCCTGATCAACCTTCGCGGCGTCAAGGAGTCCCTCGCCGCGAACCTCGTAGCTTCTGTCATCGAGGTAACCGGCCTCGTCATCGTCATCGTCGTTGCCGCCATCGTCCTCGCCGCCGGCAACGGCGAACCATCCCGGCTGCTTGAGTTCGCACCAGACGTACCGCCCCTCCAGGGAGCCTTCGCCGCATCGATCGTCGCGTTCTTCTCTTTCCTGGGCTTCGAGGCCGCAGCGAACATGGCCGAGGAAGTACGCAACCCCTCCAAGGCCTACCCCCGCGCGCTGTTCGGCGCCATCTGCACCGCCGGGGTTGTCTACCTCCTCATCGCACTCGGTGCAGTCATTGTCATGCCCCCGGCCGAACTGGCCGACTCCACCGGACCGCTGCTCGACGTCGTCGCCGCCAGCGGTGTTGGAATCCCGCCCGGACTATTCAGCATCATCGCTCTGATTGCCATTGCCAACGGAGCGCTGCTGTTCATGGTCATGGCCAGCCGTGTCGGCTACGGATTGGCAGAAGCAGAACTGCTCCCTCGCGCCTTCGCCCGCGTGCTGCCGGGCCGCCGCACTCCCTGGGTCTCCATTGTTGTTGTTGCCGGATTGACGATCGTCCTTACCCTGACCGGAAATGTCGCCACGCTGGCCGAAACCACCGTGCTGCTCCTGCTCCTGGTGTTCCTTTCCGCCAACGTCAGCGTCCTCGTCCTCAAAAAGGACAAAGTCGACCACGACCACTTCAGTGCACCCCGATTCGTGCCGGTCCTGGCGATCATTGCGAGCATCGCGCTCCTCACACAACAAACCGCGGCCGTCTGGCTCGGTGCCGCCGCCTACATTGTCGTTGGATCGTTGTTGTTCCTCGCTGCCCGTGCCGGGCGCAAACACGGGGAACGCGTGAGTGCCGACTAAATCGCGGCACGCCCGCTTCCGCGGATTAGAAAGGGAGCGTGCATGACTGCGGCGACAGCCGCGGGGGAGCCACTAGGTTGGGTCGACGGCCCGGGGGCGTAGGTGCAGCCGGTACCCCATGCCGCGCAGTGTCTCAATCCTGGAGTTCCCGAGTTTTCTGCGCAGATAACGGACGTAGACCTCGATGACATTGGAACCGGGGTCAAAGTCCAGGCCCCACACCCGACTGAGCAGTTGTTCGCGGGTCAGGACCTGGTCGGCATGGCGGAAGAACACCTCGGCAAGGGCGAATTCACGGGCGGTGAGCTCTACCTCCGCCACCTCGCTGTCGATCAAGATCCTGCGGGTGCGTAGGTCCAGGGTCATGTCACCGGCGCGCAGCCTCGTCGGTGCCGGGTTGTGGCCCGGCCCTCTCAGCCTGAGCCGCACACGGGCGAGCAGCTCGTCGAAGCCGAAGGGCTTGGAAATGTAGTCATCGGCGCCGCTCTCCAGACCGGTGACGGTGTCGGCAACGCTGTCGCGGGCGGTCAGAACGACCACCGGCACATCGATGTTCTCGGCGCGCAGCATCCGGAGCACGGTCAGGCCGTCTCTGATCGGCAGGCCGAGGTCGAGCACCATCAGGTCGAACGCTCCCGTACGAGCGTACTGGTACGCAGACTCCCCGTCGCCCACCACTGTGACGATGAACCCATTGCTGCTCAGGCCGCTGTCCAGGAACGAGGCGATGCGGGGCTCATCCTCGGCGACCAGGATCCGGTTCACGGCTGCACCTTGGACAGGCGGGTGACCGCGGTTTGGGTGTTGCGGGGTTGGTCCTTGGCCTGTACAAGGGGTAGATCGAGGGTGAAGGTCGAGCCCTGTCCCGGGGTGCTGTCCAACAGCACCTGCCCGTCGTGGGCACGCGCGATGGAGGCGACGATGGGCAAACCCAGGCCTGCCCCATCGCCGCGGCCGCCGTGATCACCGCAGTGCCCGACGCGGGTGAAGCGATCGAAAATGCGCGGGACGTCCTCGGGTGCGATGCCGGTGCCGGTGTCAGCGACGCTGAACAAAAGCCGGCCGGCGACGACCCGGACACCAATAGAGATCCGGTCCCCGGGCCTGGTATGCCGTACGGCGTTGACCCCCAACTGCATCAGCGCTTGGGTAAGGCGTTGACCGTCGGCGAGCACCGTGTGTTCAGTGACCTCGGACACCGACCACCGCCGCTCGCCGAGAGCGCTGGCCTTGCTGAGGACCTCCATCACGAGGTCAGTAACGTCGACCTGGTGCAGATCCAGAAAATCGGGGCGTTCAGCCTTAGCCAACAGCATCAGGTCATCAACCAAACGGTTCATTCGCTGCAGCTCATCCAGCACGAGGGCTAGGGTCCGCGAACGTTCTGCAGGATCCTCACTGATCAGCTCAAGGTGACCGCGGATCACGGTGATTGGCGTGCGCAGCTCGTGGCTGGCGTCGTCCAGGAAATGCCGTTGACCGGTGAACGCGGTCTGCAGACGGTCCAGCATCCGGTTAAAGGTATGTGCGAGGGCTGCGACGTCGTCGTTGCCGGTCACCGTGATCCGCTGGTCGAGGTCGGAGTCCCGAACGGTCTCGGCGGTCTGGCGGAGCATGCGGATGGGGGCCAGGACCCGGCCGGCGATCACCCAGCTTGCCAGACCCGCCAAGACCAGTGCCGCCAAGCTGCCAACGACCAACACCTGGACTGTGGAGGCCACCCGTTCCATCGCCGGGGCGGTGAATTCGGCCACCACCAGGGCGCCGCTGTCTGGATCGCCGTCGACCCGTACCGGGAAAACCGCATACCGGACGGGACCGGCGGCGCTGGTCACCGTACCGGACTTCGGCTGGCTCAGGTCAGCGGCGAGACCCACGAATGTCGGGTCTGTGTCGAGCCGTGCCGGCGGCTCGGCGCGGGCACGGTGCGCGGGCCGGCCATTGACCAGGCTGAACAGCGTCTCGTCGGCATTGGGCACAACCGCCGCGAGATAACCGGCAAGCAGGGCACCCACGTCTCGGTACGATTCCCCGGTGACAGGGTCTGCAGCCCGCTCGGCGAAGTCGCGCAGCTTGTCGCCTTCGTGGATCAGCTCCCGGTCGAATTCCGCCTCGGCTCGCTCCGTCAGCACGCGGGCGGCAATGACGAACTCCGTGGCCAGCGCCAGCGTCACCAGCAGCATCATCCAGCCGATGATGCGGGTGCGGGCGCTCAGCCCCGAGGCACTGGACGAAGTATGCGCCGGCACGTCAGTTCAGCCGTCGGTGTCGTCGTCGACGACGCCGTCGTCGCGGTCATCATTGCTGACGCTGTCATCAATGCCGGCCTCCTCGGTGTCATCGTCATCCTCGTGCTCCCCTGCTGCGGGTGCGGGCTCTCCTGCGACCCTGGTGGCTCCCGTCGGTGCTGCCGGCGCAGCGGGAGACATGGGTGCCAAAACAGGCGGAGCGGCGGGCGCGGGTGGAGGCGGGGAGGAGTCCGGGGTCGACGGATCCTCGGTAGTAGTCGATGGTCCGGTGGGACTGACCACGACCACGCTCCCCAGGTCCACCGGGGGGTGGGTAACGACCGCTCCGCCGAGGACCCAAGCAGCAGCCAGCAGGACCGGGACCCCTATCAGCGCAGCAAACCGGCGACCAGTCATGTGACGAAGCCTACCTCCTGAACCTCAGCGTCCAGCCGAGCCGGACATTAGAAGTCTCTCAGGTGCAGGAACGCCGGCGAAGCCTTCCGGGGCCGCAAGCCCGTAGATAAGAAATCTCTCATGCCCGGCCAAGGCAGGGCTTATCCGCGCCCCTCATCCTCGTAGTAAGGAAACCAGTAACCACCGCGGGAGCACCTAACATGACGACTCACACTCAGTATCAATTTCCGCCGTCCCGCACTTTGGTGACACGAAGCGAGACCGTTCGGCCATCACTACCCGGCGCAGGTTCTGCTGCGGCCGCCGCCGGATCGGTGCAGTGGGCCACCGAGGTCCTGGCCGAGGCCGCCCCAGCGCTGGCGGGGGCCCTTGCCGAGGTGCGTATGCTGCGCCGCGGGCCCGAGCGGTTGGCCCTGCTGAAGCTGAGCAGCGGCCGGGAACTGGTGCTCAAGCAATACTCCGATGACCGGGGGGCGTGGACCCGGCGGTGGTTGCAGCTGCTGGCCGAGGAGGGTTTTGCCCCGCCGGCGAAATTCGCGGTGACCCGGGAACGTGGGTGGTCCGTCTCGCATCGCACTCTGGTGACCGACCTGGCGGACGGGAAGAACTGGGCCCATTGGCTGCAGTCCCCGCCAGCTGGTCGGGACACAGCCGCGGTCGCCGCGGCCGACTGGTTGGTCCGGTTGCAGTCGCTGCAGGTCACCTTGCCGGACCGCATTGCCCACCGGGCGGGCGATGAGCTGTGCCGCCAGAGCGGGCTGCTTGCCGACCGGTATCCCCTCGACGCCCGAAGGCTGCTTCAGATCAGCGAGGCTGTCCACCGGTGCCTGTACCACCCCAGACGCGCACCGGTTGCCGGGCTCGTGGCCTCGCACGGTGATTTGCACCCGGAGAACCTGTTCATCAGCGGTGGGGGACCGCCGGCGGTCACCGCGATTGATGTCGACACCGCCGGGCTGCGTCGGGCGTCCTACGACGTTGGCTACGCCTTGGCGCAGCTGCTGATCGTCTCGTGGATGCGTACCGGCTCCTTCCGGGCCGGCGTTAGCGTTGCATTGACGTTCTGGGACCGGTGGACGGGACGCGGCGGCACCGATGCGGAGGCAGTACCGGCCGAGGCGGCCCGGGCGTTGGTGCAGAGCCTGCACTTCGAGCTGATCACCTACCGCACCGGCCGTGCCGACCTGGTCCAGCGCTGGCTCGGGATCGCCGAGGCCATGCTCGATAACGGCGTCCGGGGCGCTTTGGAGTCCCTGGCCGCCGGACAGGAGGCCGGCTCGTGACTGCCGTGCCCATCGCCTTCGTGCACCACGCCAACCAGTTTGTCATCACCGACGGGTACCTCGACCGCGACGGGATCAGCGAAGCTGCCGCCGGATACGACGCGGTCCTGTCATTGCACGTCGAGCTGGGAATCCCGGCAGCACTGCACATCTCCGGGCCGGTCCTGGAGGCGCTCGCCTGGCACCGGCCGGCCGTGCTGGCCCGGCTGCGCCAGCATCTGGCCGGCGGTTTGATTAGCCTGATCGGCGGCACCTACGGGGAGAACGTGATGACACTCTCGTCCGCCCGGCACAACCGCCGGCAGTTGCGCACCTACCACGATCTGGTCGAGGAACTCCTCGGAGTACCTCGTAGGGAACTGAGGACCGCGTGGGTACCTGAGCGGGTGTGGAACACCGCCGCGTGCGGACCGCCGCTGCGCGATGCTGAGGGCACAGGGGTGCGGTACGAGCGGGTACTGCTGGATGACCGGCTGGCCTTCCCGCTGCGTGAGGGCCGGCACTATCCGGGCAGCGCACGAGAGGCCTTCGATGCGAAGGGGCCCTACCGGTGGCATGAAGACGGGTTCCCGGCCACTGCCCGCGGGCTGCTCCATCCCGGGTCTTTGACGCCGTACCGGATCACCGGTGGCGATGGATTGATCGGCGTCCCGATCGCCTCTCACCTGCGCTACCTTGTGCCTCCGCACGATCCGAGCCACCTCAGCCTGGTCACCGAGCTGGCGGAAGACGCCCAGGCAGCACCCGCGGGATCCTTGCTGGTTTTCGCGGATGACCTGGAACGGGTTGCCGGCGTTGGCGGTTGGGAACAGGGCCTGGACCGGTATGCGCGGTTCCTGCGCTGGGTCACCAAAAGCGAGATGCTGGAACCGGTCGCCCTTGATGCCTGGTGTGATCGGGCCGAGACCGTACTTGAATTGCCGGCGGAGACCGGCACCTATTACGAGTTGGCGCACCAGCACGGCGCCGGCGAGGACTACTCCCGGTGGGCAGCTGACCCCAGGTGGGCTCCGTACGCGGAATGCCTCGAGCGGGTCGAAGCGGCGCTGGAGCAGGCCGAAGCCGACGGGGCCGACCCGGGATTGTGCGCGCTGGCCGAACGGTTGGTGCTGCTTGGCCGCCATGAAACCGCCTGGCAGGATCCGCATCCCGACGGCGGCCGGGCCCCGGCTCCATGGGTGCGGGCCACCGCTGCGCACGCTGCCGACGCCCTGCCTGTGCTGGCGGCGGCCAGATGGGCCGCCGACCCGGGCAGTCACGAGTTGCAGGTGCTGCTCACCGACATCGACAATGACGGCCATGAGGAGTTGATCATCAGCAGCGACCGGCTCTTCATCGTGCTCTCGCCCCGTCACGGCGGCCGGGTCAGCTTGATGGTGACCCGCAGCGCCGGGTCCTGCCCGGCCGGCGTTATCGTCATCGGAAACCCGCTTGACCACTGGAACTTTCAGACCGAACTGCACCGGCACATGCAGACCCCGCCAAACCATCCGGGCGCGCTGAGCGTGCTGGGTACCGAGACCCACCGCCACGATCTCAGCCGGGTCGAGGTCACCGCCGAGGCGGCAGTAGTGGAACTGATCGACGTCGAACCGGGTCCGGACCGGGGCCTGGCCAAACGGGTACTGCTACGCGCCGACGGCACCGCGATAGTGGTGTGCGTACACCGGACGATGCTGCCCGGGGAGCTGAGGACCACCGTGGCGCTGTCCCCGGACTACCCCTATTTGTTACGTACCGGCAGGCATGCGATCAATCCGGTTCAGGGACGAACGTGGTGGGGAGCAGGCACCGCCGCGCTTGACGTCTGGGTGGCGCATGACCCAGCCGAACACACCAGCCAGCTGGTCGGCACCAGCCCGAGTACCGGGCATGCCCTGGTCGGCGCCGCGGACGGGTGCGGTCGACACCTGCATCTGGTGGTGGGCACCGGCCCCGTCGACGAGCAAACCGGCCCCAGACTGATCGGTGCCGCTGAGAGCCTGCTGCACCCGACACACCCAACGAATTCAACTTTGCCCAAAGCCGGTCATGAGCGGCCCGGGTCCGTACCGCGGACGGTTGGTGCCGGGAGCCCGACGCGACCAAAACCAAACCGGGAACCCAACCGTGCTTGAGGTCCTGCGCAGCTTCAGCCCTCTCATTCGGCCCTACCGGGCCCGGCTGCTGCTCGGTGGCGTGCTGGTGCTGGTCGTGGCAGCACTGGAACTGGCGCTGCCGTGGCCATTGAAAATTATCGTCGATGACGTGTTGAACCGGCGTTCGCCGGATGGCCCGCTCGGAAACCTCCTTGGACCGTTAGCCGACTCCCCGGATGCGGTCCTGGCGATCTGCGCAGCAGCCTTGGTGGTGTTGGCTGTCCTGGCTGCCCTGGTCAGCTACCTGTCCTCCCGGATCCTGCTGGCGATTGGGGAACGTCTCACCAACGACTTGCGCATGGACATCTTTACCCACCTCCAGCGCCTGTCCCTTGCCTTCCATGACCGGCAGCGGGTCGGGGACCTCGCGACCCGCCTCACCGGCGACGTCAATGCCATCCAGGTGCTGCTGGTAGCGGTATTCGCCACCCTGCTGCCCAACGTGGCACTGCTGATCGGGATCGTCCTGATCGCGGTGCTCATCGAACCCGTCTTCGCTGTCCTGCTGTTGTGCGTCGTCCCGGCACTGTACGCCGTCGTCCGGCACTACCGCGGTGCCATCAAGCAAGCCTCCCGTGAAGCCCGCGTCTGTGAGGGCCGGGTTTCAAGCCACGTCACCGAAACCCTGTCCACCATTCGGCTGCTACAGTCCTTCGCCGCCGAACGCCGCAGCTTGGAACGGTTCCGCACCCACTCCCAGGCCCGGATGGAAGCGGGACTGCGCCAAGTCGACCTCCTCTCCCGGCTGCCGGCCGCCGTCGAGCTGATCTCCCAGGTCGGACGCGCCGCCGTATTGTTCGTCGGAGCCACTATGGTCCTGCGCGGCCAACTGAGCCTGGGAGTGCTCGTGGTGTTGCTGGCGTACCTTGCGCAGGTTTACGGGCCCATGAAAGCGCTGGCGCGACTGGCGTCGACGGTCGGCAAAGCCCAGGCGGGCGCCGAACGGGTCGAGGAGGTGCTGCGCTCCACCGTGGTGATACCCGAACACCGCGACGCCTTGGACGCCCAACCGCTGCGCGGCGACGTCGAACTGCGTGGCGTGTCTTTCGGGTACGAGCCAGGTCACCCGGTCCTGCACGGAATATCCCTGTCCGCCGGACCGGGCGAGGTCGTGGCGCTTGCCGGCCGCACGGGTGCCGGTAAATCGACGCTCGTCAGCCTGGTCCCACGGTTCTACGACGTCACCGCCGGACAGGTGCTCCTCGACGGCCAGGACGTCCGTGAGCTGACCCTGGACTCGGTACGCAGCCAGATCGCCGTCGTCCTGCAGGACCCGCTGATGGTCTCCGGTTCGGTTCTGGACAACATCGCTTACGGTGCCCCCGACGCCAGCCGCGAGGACCTGTTGGCCGCCGCACAAGCGGCGTACGTCGACGAGTTCGTTGACCGCCTGCCCCAGGGATACGACACACAGATTGCGGAGCACGGTTCATCCCTGTCCGGAGGACAGCGACAACGCATCGCCATCGCCCGGGCGCTGGCTGCCGACACTCCCATCGTGGTGCTCGATGAACCGACCAGTGGATTGGACGCCATCAGTGAGTCCTATGTAATGGCCGGCCTGGCCCGCCTCACTGCCGGACGCACCGTTCTGGTCATCGCCCACCGGCTATCAACATTGCGCGACGCCGACAGGGTGTACGTCATCGAACACGGACGAGTTGTCGACGCCGGAACACACACCGAACTCTCGTCACGACCAGGCCTCTACCGGGACGCGAATGAACTGCTGCTGGCCCCCGAACGACCAGCCACGCGAATCTGACGGCGCCGCAGCTCCATCTGCTGCCGGATCAGCCGAGGCTGGTACCGATGGCCCCTGTTACATAGGGTATGAGCCATATTCCCCACACAATGAGGGAAAATTTGTGAAAGCGCTTTTTCTCCACGTCGCGGTTGCGAACTAGCACAATAACCGCCCACACAAGGTGGAATACCATCAGCAGCAATGCAATGGCGCCAGTGACGGCCATGATGGCGTTGAGCCCGGATCCATCCCCGGCCTCGCCGGATTCCGCAATTCGGGACATGAGATAGGTGCCGCTGCCATCGCAGACCAGCCCCAGAGCAAAAAACCCAGCATGCCACCACTTCAGCACTCGCTGGCGGTGCTCCGCCCAGACGCCAACGGTGTAAAAGACCAGAGCAGCCGTGATGAGAACAATTGCAGCCAAGAGCATGGCCTGACACTACAGGTGCTCGTGCGAAAGAAACTAGGCCCGAGGCCGGTCTGAGCCCCGCAATGGAGCCGTAAGCCGTGAAAAGGACTAGACGTAGCGGCAGCTGGCTCTCCCGGCGAATCACGTAAGCACGGAGCCAGACCGGGCGTTGAAATCCACCTGGCAGGGCACAGCAGCACACCACCGGGTACTTCGATGCGCTCACCGTGGAGCGGATCGCCGCCCAGGCACAGAGCAACGTCCGGATGATCTACGCCTACTACGGCAGCAAGAGCGGTCTGTTCGATGCAACCGTAACGCAGGTGCTGCGTGTGACGGCAGAGAGCGTCCCCCGCGTCCCGAGGATCTGGCAGGCTGGGCCGGAGACGTGTTCGACCACCATGAGCGCTTCCCTGAAGGCCTCCGCCTGAGCACGTGGGCTCAACGTGAACGGCCGGAGGCCACCGCCGAGCCGAGCGATGTCTATCGGAACAAGGCGCTCGTCGTCGCGACGGCTGCCGCACGCCCGCTGTCGAACGAATGCTGCAAGCCGGGTCCTGAGCTGGGCTGCCCTGGTTCCGTCCCCAAAGTGAAGGCAAACACTGCAACGGTCATCAGCACGATGCAGCAGAATACCTGGAAAGGCAGCCACCGCCTCCCTTTGGGAAGGTTGTAGCGGTAAGCCTTGGTTAGCGCGAAGCAGAATGCCGTGCAGAAAAGGAAAACGAATCCGAACACAAAAAAAGTACTCATCAGGTCGCCCTCGTAACATCCCGAGCCGTACCCGGTCGCCTGTGTGCAGACCATACGGGTCGGGTATGTTCCCAGCGCCGTTCCGAACATCGCCGCGGGCAGAAGACACAGTGCCGCGCCGGCGAGGATTGCGATAATGCTCCCGACGTGTTCACGGGTGGACGGAGGAATCTCGGCAGGGCTTGCCGCGGGATCAGTATTCATGGCTGCTTCCCCCCGAGTCATTGAACCGTCACGGCCGACCATACTCCGGCGACAGGCTGCCGCCGGCGGTCACGCTGGTTCGCGGAAGAGCTGCTGCTCCGACGCGCCGGCTGCCGCACGCCCGCGTCGGTACTCAAGAACGGAGCAGGTGAGGAAAGCAGAAGCAGCCAGAACCATGACGAGTATCGACACCGGCCCCCACCATTCCGGCAGCTGCTCGGAGAGCATCATTGTGCCCGCTCCGAACACGATCGAGACTCCGAACAGGTAGCGGCTCCATGCAGTCATGGCCACAGCCTAACTGCCGCAGCGTGAAACCGGTGTGAGATGCTCATGTCCATGACCATGCCGACACGCCTTAGACCCGCGGACGTAAGCGATCTGCCATTCATCTTTCGCCAGGAGCGTGAGTACATGGAGACCATTGAGCCGGATGCGCACCGGGGGTGGCTCGCGGCTCTGGACCTGAACCTCGCCTTCTGGATCGAATGCCTTCCCCACACGCTGTTCTGCATCGATGCAGACGGACACCCGCTCGGCTATGCGATGTGGAGCCTCGATGATGGAACCGCAACCCTGGTCTCGATCAACGTCATCGGCAGCCGTCGTCGCCAAGGACTCGGACGGCTGCTCCTGGATGCGTTCGAACAGAGGATATGCCCAGACGGGGCCCGCGTCGTGGAGCTCGGCGTTCACCGAGCCAATCAGGCACGCCTGCTCTACGAGGGCGCGGGCTACGAGACAATGGGCCGCGACGGCGAATATGTGCTGTTCAGGAAGGTCCTGAAAGACACCGCGGACGTGTGAGGGGGAACCGCATTGATCAAACGGCATGCTTTCCCGAGGCCGCTGCGGAGCCTGATGGCTCTAGTGGGAACCTGGTCCTTTGGGTGGGGACTTTTCAGGATTGTTAGAGACGAACTTTTTATCCTGGGCCCTATATCCATGCTGTTCGGAGCCGCGCTGCTCGCGCTTGTTCTCGTGAGCCAGAACCGAGGCGAAATGCGGAGCACCCGGACCGAGGGTGAGGCTAACGCTAACCGCCCTCCTGGGCCTTAGCCCTGCTTCGATAGCGCACCGCGAGAGCATCGTGCGTGAGTGCCCGGAACATCTCGGTCATATCGACGGCGATGCCCGCATACTGCGCCATTAGGTCAGCACCGTCGCCGAGCGCGGTTCGAACCGGGTCCAGCGCCGGCCCGGTTGGGTCAGCGGCGGCAGAACGCAACAGCTCCAGACGCTCCGGACCGGAGGTGTAGCCGAGTTCAAATAACGTCCAGTGGAACAGGTGCATCAGGGCGGTGTCGCGGTCGAAGCCGTCATGCGTGGGCATCGATGCTTCTTCCTCCGCTGTGAGGTCGAAGTCGCGGTGAAGCGCCAGGCCGAAATCCGTGAAGAGCAGTCTGCCATCCCGGATGAGAATGTTGCCCGGGTGCACGTCAAAGTGCTGGAAACCCTGGGCGTTCATCCATGCTGTGGCGTTCAGAAGCTGCTCGACGACGTCGGGGAAGACGCTCGCCCCAGTGCCCTCGGCCACACTCCTGCGTAGCCAGTCGCCGAGAGTTCCGGGCACGTACTCAAGGAAGAACACCATGCTCTTGGAGGCATCCTTCATCGCCTCAAGCTTGCTTTCGACCTGAGGCCAATGTGGCCCCCATTGGCGGGGAGGAGCATCGCCGTCGAACTCGCTGAGGTCTGCTGTGCATTTTGAATCGATCACTCGCCAGCCGAGCAAAAGCGGAAAGAAATCCACAACTCCCGCGTGCACCCAGCCGGACGTCATATGGTGCGCTGCCAGTTCCCTCCCCGCCGCATGGGTAGGGCTTCCTATCCCGTAGTGGGAGACGAAGGGGAGCTGGAGCCGGCTGAGAGTGGCGGTCGGGTCCGCTGTTTCGATGTCTGTCAGGGGGAGCTGTTTTACGAAGACAGCGGTGTTACCAATACTCACTGTCTTAGTTGTTCCACCGATGCCCGCGCCTGCTTCATCAGCTTCGTCAATGAGGGTCTGCACGCTGGCATCGTCCAGCCCGTCGATAAGAGAAGAGATGGTTCGTGCTTCAACTATGCGTACCGTCATCACTACACCGTAAGGCCCGGTGCTCGGCAGGCGGAGAGGGAGTCCTCATTGGGATACTGCCTCATGCCTCATTGGGATACTGTACGGATTTCACCAGAGCCGCCTAAAGGAAGAGCCATCATCGAACAGGTTGTGCACAGTTCAAGCGGCCGGTTGGTCATGCGTCGGCCTGTTCCCGGCGATGCGGACGAATTGTTCCGAATGTACTCGGACCCTCGCCTCATCGCGTGTGATCCAATGCTCGCTCACAATTCGATCACGCATACGCAAGCAGTCCTCCAGCGCCGGATCGCTGAGTGGCAACAGCGCGGGCACGGATTGTGGGTACTGGAGGCCGCGGACGGCGCCTCTGCGGGTGATCTGGTGGGGATGGGTGGATGCCAGACAATGTCGTCCAACGCGTGGAATTTGTCCTTCAGCCTTCGGCCCCAGAGCTGGGGGTGCGGCTACGCTCAGGAAGTCGCTGCAGCCGGCATCGCATATGCGCAGGCGGCACGTCCTGACTTTCCGATAACGGCTGTTGTCGCGCAGCAAAACGCACGCTCGCAACGTGCGGTCGAACGAGCAGGGCTTCGCAAACAATGGGAGGGGCCGGACAACTATGACCCCGATCCAACGGCAACCATGTTGCTGTATGCCGACCGCGTGTTATCCCAAGATCAGGTTTTGGCACTGACTCGCTAGCTGCCTTCAGCGGCAGTTTCTAGATAATTCCCGCGATGGCGAACGGGCGGGAGAACCTGCCCGGTCTTATGGCAATCTTTCATCCGGCCTGTTTCGCTGGGGATCATCGGCTGTCTCGGAGATTGTGTAAGCAGCTGCACCCGATTCTTCGATCCTTGAGGCTCCCGGCGGAAACCCGAAGAACCCGGACTGTACCGACGCCGAAGTCAGCAGGGGAGCGGCGGCGCTCAATCCAAGACGGCGGACATTCAGCAGCAGGCGAATTGCGGTAAACACTGCCAGCGTCCAGATAAGCGGTCCGATCAGAGGACCCAGTGCTGCATCAATCAGTGGATCTATCACTAGGGCCAACACCAAAGCTGCGGCCGCAAGGATCGTCACGACAGTCAGGATGTTGGAGAGGAGACGTGTCACCGGTTTACCTGCCGAGCCGGCTCGTTGGTCAGCCTTCTTCATGTCCGCCCCCCTTCTTCATCGTTGCAGAACAGAACGGCTCCTTGAACTGCTGCCGTTGCGTCAGTCTAGATTCACCCTTTCGCTTCCGTGCGGCCGGATCAGGTAACCGCTGTCTTGCAGGGCCTGCAGAGACTGAGTTAACGATTCACCCCGCAGGAGTAGGAGGTCACTGTCGAAAGTTGATAGAACGAAGACTGGCAGGCCCTGCCGCGTGACCGCGGTTGTGAGACCGGCAACAACCCCGGCTAAACCGAACGGAACCGGCCCGTCCACGTAGAGGCAACGCCACCCGGGATCCACCTGGTCTGCGCTAAGACAGGCACTTTCCTCCGCCACCACGGAGAGCTCCTTTTGGGTGCGGGTAATCGACCATACGCCGGACAGCTGGCCAAGGTCCGCCAAAGAGGTAAGCGGATCGAAACGGTAAACGCTCAAACGGTCCGGAAGGAGAGTGAGGCTTACTACCGGCGTGGTTGGATTCAGGGTCATGTCTACACCGACTCGGTGTCGCGGAAGACGCTCACGGCGGCGTCACTCTAATCGCCCGGCCACTATGACAGAAGTTCGACGACCACCACAACTTGGGCCGCATCGAGTCGGCAGCATTCGGAGGTGCCGATTCTGAAGCAGGCCAAGCAACTCAAGGACCCGGGTGCCGCTTGGCGGGTTGGCGGGTTGCAAGGCCGACGGACCATGCGGACACAAGCTGACCACAAGCCCTGCCACGATGGGAATCATCCAGATCAGCTAGCCTGCAACGAAAGGACCCGCCCCATGCATATTCTCGTCACCGGAGCCACAGGCCAGGTCGGGCGGCACCTCGTCTCTCAGCTTCACGAGGCCGGCCACACCGTCCGAGCGCTCACCCGCAACCCCACCAGGGCCGACCTGCCGGGCGGAGTCGAAACGGTCACCGGTGACCTCACTGACACCACCAGCCTTGAAGCAGCATTCGAGGGCATGGACGCCGTCCACCTGATCACTTTCGGCGGCGGCGAGGGCGGTGATCTCACCAACGGGGCCGAGATTATTCAACTCGCCGAGCGCTCCGGCATCAGCCGGGCCACGGTCCTCGGCGGCTGGTCACCCACCAGCATTGAAGAGGCCCTGGCAGCCAGTTCTATCAGCTGGACCATCCTGCAGCCGGCAGAATTTATGGGTAACGCGCTTGACCTGGCACCCGAAGTCCGTACCTCACGCACAGTCTCGATGCTCGCCGCCTACCCCAGCGCCGTCGTGCACGAAGCGGACATCGCCGGCGTCGCAGCCACAGCGCTCACCACAGCCGGACACGGCGGCAAGGCCTACCCGCTGACCGGACCGGAGGCACTCACTCCTGCCCAGCGGACACGCCTGCTCGCTGATGCCACCGGTGAGCCGATCGAGTTCGTCCACCTGAGTGAGGAGGCGGAGCGTGAACGGCTTCGCGGCTACGGCTACGACGAGGACTATGTCGACTTCGGCATCCAGCTGGCCACCAACCCTCCAGAAGCAGCTGACACGATCCTGCCCACCATCGAAGAGGTCACCGGCGGCCGCCCGCGAACCTTCGCCCAGTGGGCAAACGAGCATGCCGTTCACTTCCGCGCCGTGCCCTGAGTCCAGCCACAGGCGGGGCTAGTATCGAGGCTTCGAGGGTGTCTCGGCTTTGGGATGCTCTCCGCGGTACACAATCGGCAGAAGACTTGCAGGAACTGGCAACGTCGCCGGCGCCGGCCGTCCTGCTCTACGACCCTGCCACCCGCGAGTATCTTGCCGGGTATGAACTCCCGGCACCCTAACGATCTTTCCTGAATCCAGTCCAGCAGGGACCGTGTGAAGTGAACGGGCGCAGACGGCGACGACGGCAGCAGTGTTGTGTGCCGCCGATCGTTTCCGTGGGGCGCGTGTATCGGCATCATGGCGCCGCGGATACGCTCGATAGGTAGATCAGCGCGAGAACTCCTGCTCCCGGAGGTACGCCCCATGCCCGCCCATACCGACAACAACGGTTCCGCCACCCGCAGGGTGCGCCACGCGACAAAACGCCACCCCTATTACTCGCCCCGGCTGTGGCTGCTGCCGCTGCTGGTGCTCCTGCTGCTGGGCGGCACCGGCACCGCACTCTACATCGGCGGACTCGGCAGCCCCGGCGGCCACCTGAACCACTTTCCCATCGCCGTCGTCGATGAGGATGCCGGAGCGGAAGCGCCCGACGGCGGCCGGGAAAACCTTGGTGCCACCATCACCGACCAGATGCGGCAGGGTTTTTCCCGGAACGAGGAGATCGACCTGCGGGTGCTGTCCTGGGACGAGGCCCGGGACCAGATGAGCAACGGGCAGATCCATGCAGCGGTTGTCATCCCCGAGTCCTTCTCGGCGGATGCGCTCGCCTTGGTGAACGCAACACTGACGGAAGACGAGGTGACCCGGCCCGCCGTCACCGTGTACACCAACCCGCTGGCCGGACCGCTGGCCAGCAGCCTGGCCACAAATGCCGTCAACCCGGCACTGGACCAGGCCAACAAGAGCGTCGGTGAACAGCTGACCTCCGCGGCGCAGAGTGCCCAGACCGCGGCGCAGGCCCAGTTGGACCGCCAGCTCCGCACCGCCGGAGCAGAACTGCCGACGCAGCTCGAACAGCAGCTGGCACCAAAAGTGACGGGCACATCGGCCAGTCTGCTGAGTACCCCCATCCAGGTGACAACCACTGCCTATGAGACGCCGCCGGAAGGGACGGCGCTGGGCATGGGCGCGTTCTTCTACTCCGTGCTGCTGATGATCGTGGGAGTTGCCGGTTCGGTGGCCATACACTTCCTGGTCGATTCCCGGCTGGGCGTGCTGCCCATCGAGCTGGGGCCGCGTTTTGTCCTGGGGCCGCCGATACGCCCGCCCCGCTGGGTTACCTTCTTCACCAAGTGGGGAATTGTCGCCCTCGGAGCCCTGCCGACGGCAGGGCTGATGATGTGGGTGGCTGCCGCCGTCGGCATGCCGATCCCGCACGGGGGCTGGTACTTCCTCACCACCTGGCTGTCCATTGTCACAGTGTCTGCGGTGACGTTTGCGCTGATCACGGCGCTGGGCAGCGCCGGAATGATCCTGTCCATGATCTACATCGTGTTCATGGGCCTGCCTGCCGCCAGCGGCGTCGTCCCGCTCGAGGCCCTGCCGGGGTTCTTCCGCTTCATCGCCCGCGGCGAACCCCTGTATCAAATGACCATGGCGAACCGCGCCGTCCTGTATTTCGACGCCGACGCCGGCGCAGGACTTCAAAGCGGCATCATCGGGATGCTGATCCTTATTGTCATCGCGGTGATTGTGGCAATGCTCTTTGCAGTCATCTACGAGCGCGCCTTTGGGCGGCGGCGGGCCCAGCTGGCTGCCGGCGGTTCCGGTCCAGGCGCCGGCGGCAGCCCGACGGCGGGGCCCGCCCAACATCCGCGCACCGGGGCGGCTCCCCGGCACGCGGGCACCTGACCTGTCCCGGAACCCCGGGAAGGAACAACAACCGGAAGGGGCACTTCCATGAAGGCTTGGCAGTTCACCGGCACCAATAATCCGCTTCAGCTCAACGAGGTTCCCGAGCCGCACGCCGGCCCCGGGCAGGTGGTCGTCGAGGTCAAGGCCGCGGGAGTGTGCCACTCCGACGTCACCGCCCTGGATGATCCCGGCTGGATGCCGCTCTTTTTCGAACTTCCGCGCACCATGGGCCACGAGAACGCCGGCGTGATCACCGAGGTGGGGGAGGGGATGGAGCACTGGAACGTCGGCGACCGGGTGGGGCTGGCACCCGTGATGAGCGACGGCGACGCCCTCGGCTACGGCAAATGGGACGGAGGGTTTGGCCCCAAGCTGCTGGCCACGGACAATAACCTGGTCCGCCTGCCCGACGAAGTTCCCTTCGACCTGGCCGCAATGGCCACCGACGCCGGGCTGACCGCCTACCACGCGATCATGGCCGTGGGCGGCGCCAAGCAGGGGATGAAGGTGGGCGTCATCGGTCTCGGCGGCCTGGGCTACATCGGTGCCCGGGTTGCCGTGCTGGCCGGCGCCGAGGTGTATGGCGCCGAAATCAGTGCCGAAACCCGCAAGCTTGCCGACGAAATCGGACTGGCCGGCGTGGCGGATTCCATCACCGAGTTCAAGGACAAAAACCTGGACCTGATTGTGGACTATGCCGGGTTCGGCACCACCACGGCTGCCGGCGTCGAGACCCTGGCTGAATTCGGCACGCTGGTGCAGGTGGGTATGGGCCGGCTGGAGGCCACCATCAACACCTATCCGATCATCATCAACCAGCTCTCCATCAAGGGCTCCAAATCCGGAACCAAGGAGGACCTCGAGGCGCTGTATGACCTGATGAAGTCCGGCAAATTGAACCCGCCGATGAATGTCATCACGCAGGCGGAAATTCCGGAGGCCATCAACAAGCTGCGCGAAGGCGGCGTTGTCGGGCGTTTTATCGCCGTCTACTAGGCCCGGCTTGTTAGCGGAGGTCGGCGGGCCCAGGTGCTGAGGAGCCCGACGACGCCGGCCGGGCCCGCAGGTGGGCGCGTTCACCCTGCGGACCGAACAGGGTGATGAATTCGACGGCGTTCAGGTCTGCGGTGCCCAGCCAGTGCGGCAGGCGGGTGTTGAACTCCGCGGCTTCTCCCGGATGCAGGACCAGTTCCTGCTCGCCGAGGACCAGCCGCAGCTTTCCGCTCAGCACATAGAGCCACTCATAGCCCTCATGCGTGCGGGGCTCGGGCACCGATGGTTTGCGCTGAGCCGGAAGGATGAACTTGTAGGCGCTGATTCCACCGGCCTTTTCCGTGAGCGGAATGATCACGGCCCCACCGCGTTTGATCGGCTGCATGTGTACGCGCGGATCGCCGGTTGCCGGCCCGCCCACCAGCTCGTCAATGGTCACGCCGTAGGTCCTGGCCAGCGGCAGCAGCAGTTCCAGGGTGGGCCGGCGCTGCCCGGATTCGAGCCTCGAGAGCGTACTCACGGAAATGCCGGTTGCTGTCGAAAGCGCTGCCAGTGTTGTGTTGCGGTCGGACCGCAGAGTGCGGAGCCGGGGCCCGACTCCGCGCAGCGTGTCGTTTTCATCTGTGCTCATGACTCGAGTTTGCCATACCGGCAATAAAGATTGCTGATGTGTCCAGGCCGGATCCAGACTGGGAGGACGGCCGGGGCAGTGCCCGGCGACACGAATTCTGGAGGAAACCATGGCAGGGAATGAAAGCACGACGGCGGAGCGGACGGCGCAGGCAGCTGACCGGGCATCGGAGTACGACGTCGTCGTGGTCGGCGGTGCCGCAGCCGGCCTCAGCGGGGCACTGGCACTGGCCCGGGCGCGGCGGTCCGTGGCAGTGGTGGATGCCGGAGATCCGCGCAACGCCCCGGCTGCCCACGTTCACAACTACTTGGGGCGCGAGGGTGCGGCCCCGGGTGAGCTCTACAAAGTTGGCCGCGGTGAAGTGGCCGGCTACGGCGGCACTCTGATACCGGGCACGGTGTCCACCGTTACGCGGAATCCGGACGGACGGTTCGAGGTGCTGCTGGATGACGGCCGGCTGCTGCGCGCGCGCCGGGTGCTGGCCGCTTCCGGCGCCCGGGACGTGCTGCCGGATGTTCCCGGACTCGCGGAGCACTGGGGCACCGGAGTGCTGCACTGCCCATACTGCCACGGCTGGGAAGTTCAGGACCGGGCCATCGGTATCCTGGCATCGGACCTTGGAGCGGCCCTCCACCAGGCGCTGCTGTGGCGGCAGTGGAGCGATGACGTTGTCCTGTTCCTGAACGGATGCGGCGAGCCGGACGACGGACAGGCCGAGCAATTGGCCGCCCGCGGGATCCGGGTGGTGAGCGGCGAAGTTGCAGCAGTCGAGAGCACAACTGGTGAAGGCGAACCGGTGCTGTCCGGGGTCCGGCTGAGCTCCGGGGAACTGGTGCCGCGGCAGGCCGTGGTGGTGTTCTCGCGGCTCAGTGCACGGGCCGGATATCTTGCGGACCTGGGCATCAAGCCCGAGGAGCAGTTTATGGGTGAGCTTTCCATTGGTACGGCTGTGCCGGTCGATCCCGCGGGTGCCACGAGCATCCCCGGGGTCTACGCCGCCGGAAACCTGGCCGTGCCCATGATGCAGGTGATTGGCTCGGCTGCTGCGGGGCTTGCCGCCGGTGCTGCCATCAACGGCGATCTGATGGCCGAGGACACTGCGGAGGCCGTTGCCGCGTCCCGGCAGCGAGGCCTGCAGGACAGTGGCCCGGGCCGGCGGCTACAGCAGGTACAGCGGGGACGGCTGCGTCAGGAAGTCGCCCGGATGCGTGACGGGAGCTGAGAGCATCCCCGCGCAGGAGTCGATGAGGAAGTAGCCGACGCCGGCCCAGTTGGCCTTTTCCACTCCGTCCTGGACGCGCGCCTCGTATTCGCCGCACACCCCAAGCACCATGTTCCCGAGGATCCAGGACCGGCCGTGCAGCACGGTGTTGGACGTGCCGCCGAGGGTGCCCTGGACGCGGCGGATCAGGTCCTCGGTCACCGGACTGGCTGTGGCGGTGCGGGCAAGGATCCCGTGGACGGAGGGGACCGCACGGATCTGGGACAGAAAGCGGGCGCGCCAGCTCGGAACCGGCAGCGAGGCAAGATGTTCGGTCCACGGCAGGATCAGGCAGGCCAGCAGGTCCGTCAGCGAGGCGTCGGCGCCCAGGGTCTCGGCCAGCTCCGACCGGCGCCGGTTCGTCTCGTCAACGTGGCGGGTGACCAGAGCGCGCAGCAGATCCTCGCGTCCGCCAAAGTGATAGGCGACGGCGGAGTGATTGGCCGTCCCGGCATGCTCGGCAATCCTTCGGTTGGAGACGGCATCGATGCCGTGGAGGGCAAAGAGTTCCTCCGCGGCGTCGAGCAGGACGCTCCGTGCGTGTTCGCCGTGCTGACCCATGTGTTGTGCCTCGTTCATTCGTGATTGTTGCCTCGATTAACCAAATTTACGCCACATGGCGTAATTTTGACGAGTCGGTCCCACAGGCCGCGCATCCGGCCGTCCGGCCGGTGCGTTCCTCGCATCACCATCGAATCACAGCACAGGAGCACGAGTTTGAGTCACATTTCCCCCACGTCCACCGACTATCCGCCGGGCAAAACTCCGGCGGAGCAGGGCGGGGAGCCGGAGGCAGCTGCCGCCGACCTCGAAGCAGCCGCGCTGAAGCGGGCCAAAGCAGAGAAAATTGGCCGCTACGTCGCCATGTTCCTCATGCCGCTGCTCATGGTGTCCATGCTGGTGGGCGGGTACCTCGCGGCAATGCACGCACCCACTCCCAACGACATGCCGATAGCGGTTTCCGGCACCGCTCAGCAGGCGGCCGCCTTTGCCGACTCGTTTGAGGCCGCGGACCCGGAGGCCGTCGACATCCGCGTTGTCGGAACCGCCGAAGATGCACGCCAGCTCGTTCTGGACCGCGAAGTCGCCGGAGCTGTTTCGCTGGCCGACGGCACCGCCACTCTGTACACAGCAGGAGCCGCCGGCGCCTCGCAGTCCGGCACGGTCACTGCCCTGGTCGCACCGCAGGTGCTTGCGCAGGGACTGGCCCTGCAGTCCGAGGACCTCGCCCCGCTGCCGGACAATGACTCGGCCGGTCTGGGTGCCATGTTCATGACCACCGCGCTGATGCTCGCGGGCTACATGCCGCTGAGCCTGATCCTGTCCAACTCCCCGGAACTGATGAGGTTCCGGCGGTTTGTGCCCCTGCTGGCCGGCTGGTCCGCACTGATCGCAGCACTGGTGTGGACCGTCGTCGGGCCTGTCATGGGCGTGGTTGAGGGACACACCGCCGCGGTGCTGGGCATCTGTGCGCTGTCGGTTTTTGCCGTCGGCAGCGTCCAGCTGTTCCTGACGCGCATCTTCGGCCCGATGGCCGTGCTGGTTGGCATGTTGTTCCTGATGGTGCTGGGTGTTCCCGCCTCCAACATGAGCATGTCCGTGCATACGATGCCGGGGATCTATCCGTGGCTGCACAGCTTCCTTCCTGCAGCCGCCACCGGCGAATCACTGCGGTCGGTGCTCTTCTTCGACGGAAACGGTGTGGGCGGGCACCTGCTGGTGCTGGCCATCGGTGCCGCGGCTGCGCTGCTGCTCACCCTTGGCCTTGATGCCCTGAAGCGGCGCCGCAAGCCCGACGCCGCCCCGCTGGCGATCAACGTGGCCTCGCTGCACGGCGGGCCGCGTCCCAAGCGCCGCCGCTGGCGCTACGTCGCGCTGGCCGGTTTCCCGCTGGCCATGGTCACGATGATGCTGTCGTTCATGCTGGGAGCCATGTACCAGCCGGCACCGCGCGACATGCCGGTCGCCGTCGTCGGCACCACCGTTGAACAGGCACAGCAGACGGTGTCCGGACTCGAGGAGAACATGGCCGGGCTCTTCGATCTGCAGGTGGTGGACTCCGCCGACGAGGCGCGGGAGCAGGTGCGGGACCGCACTGTCGTGGCCGCCTTTGTTCTGCCCTCCGCCGAGAATCCCACAGCGTCCCTGATCAGCAATGAAGCCGCCGGCATGAGCCAGCAGCAGGTGGTGAACGCGGTGTTCGGCCAGGTTGCCGCCGGGCAGCAGGTGGAACTGAAGGCCGAGGATGTTGCGCCGCTCCGCGACGACGACTCCATGGGCATGGCCACCATGTACCTGGCCATGGGCTGGATCATGGCAGGCTTCATGATCATTGTTGTCGGTTCCACCGCAGCACCGGCCAGCCGTCCGCTGCGCAAGCTGATACCGATCGTTGCCGCCTGGGCCGTTGGAATCTCGGCGTTCCTCTGGGTCATCGCCGACGTGTTTGTCGGCGCGATCGACGGGCATTTCTGGCCGCTCCTCGGCGTCGGCGCCGTCGCGGTGTTCTGCGTGGCCATGTTCACCGCGGTCTTTGAGCGGTTCATGGGCATGCTGGCCATCCTGCCGGTGATCGGCATCCTGATGTTCCTGGGCGTCCCGGCCTCCGGTGCCGCCATGTCCATTTACATGGAACCGGAGATCTTCCGCTTCCTGCACGAAGTCCTGCCGATGCCCGCTGCCGTGGAATCGATCCGCTCCATCCTGTACTTCGGCGGGGATACGGTTGGGTCGCACCTGCTGACCCTGGGAATCTGGGGTGCGGTCTCACTGGTGCTCCTGGTCATTATTGACCGGGTCAAGCCCCCGCGCACCGAGCCGTACCCGGTTGACGAGCCTGCCGCCCAGACACCGGCTGCAGCCAAGGAAAAAGAGGCTGTTTCCGTCTAGGCGGAACAACGGGTAGCCGGCGCGACCGGTGTCCGAGCCCAGTACGACAACGAAGGGCCGCTGCCAAGGCAGCGGCCCTTCGCCGTCTGGGGACCGGGAAGCCTCCGATGGTCTCAAACGGAGACCTCCCGCAGGTCGCACCCCCGGGTTTCCCCGGGCACGCGGCCCTGGCGGGTGTCTCTAGTTCCCGCCTAGGACACTCTGCACCGGCCGGATGCTGTTAATCCTCAAGTTTGGCGCAGGATTGGCGCAAGAAAGCACCAAACCTCTCTTGACCGCTGAAATGTTAGCGTTCACAATTTGCGGCAAGGCATCCCCACGCCCCCGCAGCAACGATGGTGCGTAACTCCCGCTGCGGTCCGAAAACTAGGAGGCAGCAGTGTTTAAGAAGACTCTCGTGACGGCCCTGGCCGTTTCCGCCCTCGCCCTTTCCGCCTGCGGCGCATCGGACAGCGGATCCGGTACCGATGACGGCATCACCATGGGCTTCGCTCAGGTGGGGGCGGAAAGCGGCTGGCGTACTGCCAACACCAAATCTATCCAGGAAGCCGCAGAGACCGCCGGCGTTGATCTGAAATTCTCCGATGCCCAGCAAAAGCAGGAGAACCAAATCAAAGCCATACGCTCCTATATCCAGCAAAAGGTGGATGTCATCGCCTTCTCGCCGGTGGTCGAATCGGGGTGGGACACGGTGTTGAAGGAAGCCAGGGACGCGGACATTCCGGTGATCCTGACCGACCGGGCTGTCGATTCCGCAGACACCTCCCTCTACCAAACGTTCCTCGGTTCAGACTTTGTGGAAGAGGGGAAAAAAGCCGGGGACTGGCTGGTCCAGGATTCGGCTGCGACGGAGGGGCCGGTGAACATCGTGGAGCTGCAGGGGACCACGGGAGCGGCCCCGGCCATCGACCGCAAGGAAGGATTCGAAGCGGCCATCACCGCCGACCCCGACCTCACGATTGTGCAGTCCCAGACCGGCGACTTTACGCGCAGCGGCGGAAAGCAGGTCATGGAGGCGTTCCTCAAGAACACACCTGACATCGACGTCGTCTATGCCCACAACGACGACATGGGCCTTGGCGCCATCGAAGCGATCGAAGCAGCAGGAAAAGTACCCGGAGTGGACATCAAGATCATCACAGTGGACGCGGTGAAGGACGGAATGACTGCCCTTTCGGAAGGAAGGATCAACTACATCGTGGAGTGCAATCCGCTGTTGGGCGAGCAGTTGATGGAGCTGGCGGAGAAGGTTGTGGCCGGTGAAGAAGTACCCGAGCGGGTCGTGACGGAGGAGACGGCGTTCACGCCCGAACAGGCCAAGGAAGTCCTCGCCAGCCGCGAATACTAGGGCACGTAAACCGGGGTGCGGCGGGCCGGCCCCGCCGCACCCCCGTACAGAAAAGACGCAAACATGACCGAGATCCTTCCAGTGGTGGAGATGCACGGAATTTCCATTGAGTTCCCCGGGGTAAAAGCCCTGGACGGCGTGGACTTCAGGCTCTTTCCCGGCGAGGTGCATGCCCTCATGGGGGAAAACGGCGCAGGAAAATCAACACTCATCAAGGCACTGACCGGCGTCTATCCCATTGACAGCGGCACGATCACTGTCCTGGGCGCAAGCCACGTGTTCACCACCCCTGCGGAAGCGCAAAATGCCGGAATCAGCACCGTCTACCAAGAAGTGAATCTCTGCCCCAACCTGTCGGTGGGAGAAAACATCCTCCTGGGAAGAGAACCGCGGAGGTTCGGGGGCATCCACTGGAAAGAAGTCCGCAGAAGGGCCCGCGAGGTCCTCGAGCAGCTCCAGCTGGGACACATTGACCCCGGCTCCATCCTCTCCGGCCACTCCATCGCCCTCCAGCAACTGCTTGCCATCGCCCGGTCCGTCCAGATTGACGCGAGGGTTCTCATCTTGGACGAGCCCACGTCCAGCCTGGATGCAGACGAGGTGCAGCAGCTGTTTTCCGTGATCCGCACGCTTCGGAGCAGGGGTGTGGCCATCCTGTTCGTTTCGCATTTCCTGGAACAGGTCTATGAGATTTCCGACCGTATGACCGTCCTCCGCAATGGAAAACTTGTCGGGGAATACCTGACCCGGGACCTGCCGCGTATGGACCTCATTGCCAAGATGATCGGCAAGGATCTGGAAGTCCTTGACGAGCTCGACCGGGCCGAAGCGGTTCGCCAGCCTGAACAGGCAGCCTTGACTCCGTTTCTTCAGGTGGAGGATTTCGGCCGGAAGGGGTCGGTCGGCAATATCAACTTTGCCATCGAGCCTGGGCAGATCCTTGGGCTTGCCGGCTTGCTGGGATCAGGACGCACGGAAACTGCACGGCTTCTTTTCGGCGCCGACCGGGCGGATCGGGGGACCTTGCTGCTGGACGGCGTCCGCCGCACCCTGCGTAGTCCGCGGGCGGCCATCAGCCGGGGGATCGGGTTCTCTTCGGAGAACCGCAAGGAGGAAGGACTGGTCAGTGACCTCTCGGTTCAAGACAACCTTGTGCTGGCGATGCAGGCGAGCAAGGGATGGCTGCGGAAGATCCCGCGCCATATCCAGGATCAGCTCACCGCGAAGTTTATCGAAGCCCTGGATATCCGTCCCGCGAACAAAGAGGCCCTGGTGCGGAACCTCAGCGGCGGGAACCAGCAAAAAGTGCTGCTTGCCCGGTGGCTGATCACTCAACCGAAGCTGCTGATCCTGGACGAGCCGACGCGCGGCATCGATATTGGAGCGAAAACACAGATCCAGGTCCTCATCAGCAGCCTCGCTGCCGAGGGCATGGCCATCATCTTTATTTCCGCCGAGCTGGAGGAGGTCCTTCGCCTCAGCGACCATATTGCGGTTCTCCGGGACCGCGAGATGGTGGCGGCCCTGCCCAACCACGGAGCCACCATGGAAGACGTCATGACAATCATTGCAGGGGGCAGAGCATGAACGCCGTCTTCCGGCACCGCCTCACCTGGCCGGCCCTTGCCCTGCTCCTGCTGCTGCTTCTGAACCAGGTGTTCCGGGCGGATTTTCTCTCCGTCCGGGTTCAGGACGGCCACCTGTACGGGAGCCTGATCGATATTCTCCGCAACGGAGCACCCACCATCCTGATCGCGCTGGGCATGACGCTGGTCATCGCGTCGCGGGGGATTGACCTTTCCGTGGGCGCCATCGCCGCCATTGCAGGCGCTGTCTCGTGTACGTATATCTACAACTCGCCCGATCCCGGCTCGGTTGAAACGGCAATGACCGGGGTGGTCATTGCTGTGGGTGCCGGCCTTGCCCTGGGGGCCTGGAACGGCTTCCTGGTGTCCGTGATCGGAATTCAGCCGATCATTGCCACACTGGTCCTCATGACAGCGGGGCGCGGACTGGCTCAGCTCATCACCGACGGTCAGATCATTTCCGTTTCCAATGAGCCCTACCGCGCTATCGGTGCCGGGTTCTTTCTGACCCTCCCCATTTCGATCCTCATCGCGGCCGCCGCCTTTGCAGCAGCCGGGCTGCTTACCCGGCGGACCGCCCTGGGGACTCTCATTGAAGCCGTGGGGGTCAACCCGGTGGCCAGCCGCCTGGCCGGCCTCAACGCCCGAAGCCTTACCTGGACCGTGTACATTTTCAGCGGCTTTTGCGCCGCTGTGGCCGGGTTGATGATCAGTTCCAATGTCACGGCGGCCGACGCCAACAATGCGGCACTTTTTATTGAAATGGATGCGATTCTTGCGGTCGTTATCGGCGGCACGTCACTGGCAGGCGGTCGTTACAGCCTGGTGGGAACACTCATTGGAGCGCTGATTATCCAAACGCTTACGACAACTGTTTACACCTTGGGAATTCCGCCCGAGGTGACGCTGGTCTTCAAGGCGCTGGTCGTCATCATTGTCTGCCTGCTGCAATCGCCCAAAGCGCGGACACTGCTCCGGCAGCGCAAACGCCCCGCTGCCAAAACCCGCGAAACGAGGGTAGCCGTCTGATGTCAGTCCTCACCAGCCCCCAGGTGCCAGCAACGCGTAACCGAGTCAGCCGTCTGCAGGGAAAGGCGAAGTATGCTCCGACCCTGGCCACGATCGGATTATTCCTGGCCATGTTCGCCGCAGGCGCCGTCATGTACCCGGGATTCCTCTCCGGGCAGGTATTCCTTAATCTCCTGATCGACAACACTTTCCTCATCGTGCTGGCGGTTGGGATGACCTTCGTCATCCTGACCGGTGGTATCGACCTGTCCGTCGGGTCCGTCGTCGCCCTGTCCATGATGATCGCCGCCGCACTCCTGCAGGTGGGCTGGAATCCCTTCGCGGTCATTGCCGTCGTCCTGCTGACGGGTGCCGTTTTCGGGCTGCTCATGGGCCTGGTGATCCAGGTTTTCGAAATCCAGCCCTTCATCGTCACTCTTGCCGGGCTCTTCCTCGCCAGGGGCCTCTGCTACGTCATCAGCCTCAACTCGATCACCGTCACGGATCCGTTTTTCACGTCAATGGCGCAGGCCCGTATCCGGCTGCCGGGCGACCTGTTTGTCTCACCCGGCGTTATCATCGCACTGCTCGTCGTCGCAGCCGCGGTGTACGTGCTGCACAGGACGCGCTTCGGCAGGACCGTTTACGCGGTTGGCGGGGGAGAAGCCTCTGCCGTGCTGATGGGACTGGCGGTTCCCCGGACCAAAGTACTCGTGTACACCATCAGCGGCGTCTGCTCAGCAATCGCCGGAGTCCTGTTCTCCTTCTACAGCCTGTCGGGCTACAGCCTGGCAGCCCAGGGGATGGAACTGGACGCCATCGCGGCAGTGGTGGTGGGCGGAACGCTCCTGAGTGGAGGCTACGGGTACGTCATCGGGTCCCTGGCCGGTGTCCTTGTCCTCGGCATCGTGCAGACTTTCATCTCCTACGAGGGAACACTGAGCTCCTGGTGGACCCGCATTGCCATCGGGGTTCTGCTGCTGGTCTTTATCCTGCTGCAGAAGCTCTTCTCCCGGAAAGTGAAGCTCACCTAGCGCATGCCGCCGGCCGCAGCGCATGCCGGCTTCCGACCGCAGGGCCGGGTTAGTATGTCGTTCCGCGTCATAAGTAGCGCATGCGGCCATCCGGTGCCAGCATGTGGGGATGTCCTCGAACCCCGCCACCACGGCTCCCAAAGGTCCCCGCACCGCCGAGGAGCGCAGCGCCCGCGTCGCCGTCACCGTCTTTCCCCTGCTGATCCTTGCCGGGGGAGCAGCGGCCCTGTTTTTCCCGGAGCCGTTCACCGCTGCGGGACTGTCCACCTATATCAACCCCGGCCTGATGCTGATCATGTTCGGCATGGGCCTGACCCTGACGATGCCGGACTTCGCCCTGGTTATCCGGCAGCCGCTGCCGGTGCTGCTCGGCGTCGTCGCGCAGTACATGATCATGCCTTTGATCGGCGTCGCCGTGGCCTGGGCCCTGCAGCTAAGCCCCGAACTGGCCGCCGGCGTGATTCTCGTGGGCTGCGCGCCGGGCGGAACGGCCTCCAACGTGGTCACCTACCTGGCACGGGGAAACCTGGCGCTCTCCGTTGCGATGACCTCGGTGTCCACCCTGCTTGCGCCCATCTTCACACCGCTGCTCGCACTGTGGCTGGCCAACCGCTACATGTCCGTCGACGCCGGCTCCATGGCGATGTCCATTGTCCAGATTGTGCTGATTCCCGTAGTACTGGGGCTGGTGATCCGCTACCTGATTCCGAAACTGGTGGACCGGGTGCTGCCGGTGCTGCCGTGGGTTTCGGTTATTGCGATCACCTTTGTGGTTATTGCCGTGGTGTCCGGAAGCGCGGAGGCCATCTTCACTGCCGGCTGGCTGATCCTGCTGGCCGTGGTGCTGCACAACGGTCTGGGCCTGGGCCTGGGATACGGCGTGGCCAAACTCTTCCGGCAGCCTATTCCCGCGCGGCGCACCATGGCGATTGAAGTCGGCATGCAAAACTCGGGTCTGGCCGCCGGTTTGGCGCGGGACTATTTCACTCCGGAGGCGGCCCTGCCCGCCGCAGTGTTCTCGGTGTGGCACAACGTCTCCGGCGCCCTGATGGCAGCCTTTTGGCGCCGCCGGCCCACGAACTAGCATCGGCAGGCCAACACAGGTCTTGTTTTGGGAGCAGGGGAAAGGGATGTCATGCGGAACGTCTACGTTGTCGCCCATACCGAAGCGACCCACCACGTCGAGCAAATTGTTGGGGGCTGGTATGACTCCGCGCTGACAGCCAAGGGCGTCAGCGACGCCGGGCGGGTCGCCTCGGCGCTGGGCGCACTGATACCCGGCGGGAGGCGCGTTTCACTCACCAGCTCCGATCTGCTGCGGACCCGGCAGACGGCAGCACCCATAGCCGAACGGCTGGGGGTGGAAGTGCTCACGGATCCGGATCTGCGTGAGCAGTCCTACGGAGCCGCCGAGGGGACGCCGGTCGGATCCACGCCGTACGTTCCGCCGCCTGCCGTCAGGGACCGACTGCACCACCGTGACGGAAACGAGGGCTCGGAGACGAGGTACGAGTGGGCGGCACGCTCGTACGCGGCCCTGCACAGGGTTCTTGCAAGCGGGCCGGAGGATGCAGTGGTAGTCACCCACGGCGGTACGGCAACCTATCTCATTGCGGCCTGGATCGGGCTTCCCCTCGAAGCAGCCGGCTACGTGAAGTTCGCCGTTTCCCCCGGCGGAATCACTCATCTGCGGGAGGACGACTTCTTTCATGACCGGCAGGTAGCGGCCCTGAACATGGTGGATCATCTTGCGCCGGCAGTGCAGCCCCTCGTACACGGGCTGCCGGGATGAGGGCCGCTGATTTCTGGACTGCGGCGGGTACCGTTCGCGCATCCGGGCCGCTAGGGTGACGCTTCCGAGCCCATCGAGGAAAGCGGACAGCCGTGGTTTCCAAGACGATTGTGATTACCGGCGCGAGTGACGGGATTGGCGCGGCCGCGGCCCGGCAGCTGGCCGGGGACGGCCACCAGGTGCTCGTGGTGGGCCGCTCACCGGAACGAACCGCCGCCGTGGCAGCAGAGACCGGCGGACACTACATCCTCGCCGACTTTGCGGACCTGAACAGCGTCCGGAATCTCGCCTCGGAAATCCTGCAGCGGTTTCCCCGCATAGACGTGCTGGCCAACAACGCCGGCGCCATCTTCGGCAGGGAGCGGCAGGTGACCGGCGATGGGCATGAGATGACTTTCCAGGTGAACTACCTCGCGCCGTTCCTGCTGACGCGGCTGCTCACCGACCGGCTGCTGGAATCCCGGGGAACGGTGATCAACACCTCCAGTTCCGCGAACCTGATGGCGCGGGTGGACCTGGAGGATCTGGAACAGCAGAAAAACTACCGGCCCTTCCGTGCCTACGCGTCCACCAAACTTGAACAGATCCTGTTCACAGAGGAGTTTGACCGCCGCTACCGCTCGCACGGAGCAACCGCCACGGCCTTCCACCCCGGTTTAGTGGGCTCCAGCTTCCTCAACGGGCAGGGTGCCCTGCCGCGCGCCGTCTTCCGCTCGCCACTGCGGCGGGTGGTCCCGACGCCGGAGACTGGCGCCCGCACGCTCGTTTACCTCGCCGAGGGAACTCCCGGAGAAGACTACGAAACAGGCAGGTATTACCGGCGCAACAAGGTGGCCCGCGCCAACCGCCAGGCCAGTAACGGGGTCCTCGCACTGCAGCTGTGGAGGCGGAGTGTGGCCATGCTGGATCGCTGACCGCACTTCGGATGTCAGCGGCCCTAGCTGGAAGCCAGCCGCCGGGCGGAATTCTCGTCCAGGATCAAATCCGTCACCAGCCCGGCACGCAGCGCTCCCAGGAGACTGGTGGTTTTGGCTTCCCCGGCAACCACGCAGATTCGCCGCGGCACCTGGCGGAGCACATCAAGGTCCGGGCCGGTGCTGCGGTCGTTGAGCCGGATGCCGTCCCAGGTGCCGTCCGCCCGGTAGAACATGGTCGCGACGTCACCTACGACTTCTTCGGCCAGCAGGTCGTCCAGATCCTCATCGTCCAGGTAAGCCCCGTTGTAGACGTGGCTGGGGATGCCGGCCTCCATGGAACCGACACCGAAGATGGCGGTGTTCATCCGTGCCTGCAGGTCAAGGACGCGCTTGACCGGCCGTTCCCGCCACATCGCTTCCTTTGTCTCCGTATGGTCGAAAAAGGCCGGCACGGGAAACTGCACCACGCGCGCACCGTACGCGTGGCCGAACCGCTGCAGGATTTCGCTGGCGTAGGTGATGCCGGAGGTCCGGAAGTTGCCGGCCCCGTTCATCTGCACAATTGTGCTGTCATGCGTGTTCTTCACGGAGAGGTGCTGGCTGACCGCGGTCAGCGTGGAACCCCATGCAACGCCGACGATCGCGTCGGAATCGATCAGGGGGTTGATGAGGTGGGCAGCCTGCACGGCCACGCGCTGCAGGATCTGGGCGGGGGATACTCCCTCGGCCACGGGAACCACCTTGGCATGGATGCCGAAACGGGTGCTGATCTCCCTTTCCAGGGCAGGTGCCCGGTCGGCGGCGCTCTTGATCCTGATCTCCACCAGCCCGCTGCTTCGCGCATGCGACAGCAGCCGTGAGACCGTGGAGCGGGAGATCCGCAGCTCCCGGGCAATGGCTTCCATGGTCAGGTTCTGCAGGTAGTACATCTGCGCGGCCCGAAGCGCGTCCCGGGTCCGGGTTTCAGATTCTGCCCGGACGATACCTTCACCGGGTTGCTTCCCGGGCCGCGAACTGACACCAATGTTCACTTTTGCTCCGCCGAAACCGCTGTGTTGGTCATGCATCCATTATGCCAGCGTGCACGTTTGTGCATCCGCTCGATCCGCGGGGCTCCCGGCTTCGAACATTGAGGGATATGGCAAAGCCGCCACAGAAGCGTTTGGAGATAGTCGTGGACAATTCCGTGAACCCCACTAAGGGAAAAACCGCCGCCCGCCCGGTGGTTCAGCAGCTGAAGGACCGCCCCCGGGCCTCGGTGCTGATCGTTGGCGGCGGCATTAACGGCGTCGGTACCTTCCGGGACCTGTCGCTGCAGGGCGTGGACGTTGTCCTCGTCGAGCGTGGAGATTACTGCCAGGGGGCATCCGGTGCCTCCTCCCACATGATCCACGGCGGCATCCGCTACCTGGAAAACGGCGAGTTCCGCCTGGTGCACGAGTCCGTCGTCGAGCGCAATGCGCTGCTCCGCCTGGCACCGCACTACGTGAAGCCGCTGCAGACCACCATCCCGATCACCAGCACCTTCGCCGGCATCACGGCTGCGCCCATGCGCTTCCTGACGCACAAGCAGGGCAAGCCGAACGAGCGCGGCGCCCTGCTCATCAAGGCCGGCCTGATGATGTACGACTTCTTCTCCCGCGGCGGCCGCGTTGCCCCGAAGCACAACTTTGTGGGCAAGAAGAAGTCCCTGCAGGAACTGCCCAAGCTGCGTCCTGACGTAAAGTACACCGCCACCTACTTCGACGCTTCCGTGCACAACCCGGAGCGCCTGACCCTGGATGTGCTGCGCGACGGCCTCGAGGCCAACCCGCAGTCCCGCGCCAGCAACTACGTTTCGGCCGTGGGCACCACCGACGCCGGCACGATGCTGCGCGACGAGCTGACCGGCGAAGAATTCGTGTTCGACGCCGACGTCGTCATCAACGCCACCGGCGCCTGGGTTGATGAGACCAACGATTCCTTCGGCAAGCGCACCTCCTTCATGGGCGGCACCAAGGGTTCGCACATCGTCCTGGACCACCCGGAGCTGCTTGAGGCCTGCGCCGGCCGCGAGCTGTTTTTCGAGCACACCGACGGCCGCATCGTCCTCATCTACCCGATGGGCGACCGCGTGCTGGTGGGCACCACCGACATCGACGCCGACATCAACGAGGCCTCGGTCTGCACCGACGACGAGATCGAGTACTTCTTCGAACTCGTTGCCCATGTGTTCCCGACCATCGACGTACGCCGCGACCACATCGTGTACACGTTCTCAGGCGTTCGCCCGCTGCCCAAGCATGACGACACCTCGCCCGGCTTCGTTTCCCGCGACTACCGCATCGAGAAGCGTGTGGACAGCCGCGGCGGCAAGAACGTCACCACGCTGTCCCTGGTGGGCGGCAAGTGGACCACGTTCCGCGCCCTCTCCGAGACGCTGGCCTCCGACGCGATGACGGCTTTGGGCATGCCCCGGAAGACGACGACGTCGGAGCTTCAGATCGGCGGCGGCAAGGACTTCCCGCGCACCGAGGCCGAGGAACGCCTCTGGGTCAACCGCACCGCCAACGAGGTTGCCGACCGCGACCGCGTCCGCGTGCTGCTGACCCGCTACGGCACCCGCGCCACCGATGTGCTGGAGTTCCTGGCCCAGGGTGGAGACCAGCTGCTGGCCTCCACCAACGAGATCAGCACCCGCGAACTGACCTACATGGTCGAAAACGAGCAGATCACCCGTCTGGCCGACGTCCTGATCCGCCGCACGTCGCTGGCCTTCCGCGGTTTGGTCACGGAGGCCATGCTCAACGAGATGGCTGAACTGCTCGCTCCGCAGCTTGGCTGGGACGAGGCGGAAACCCGCCGCCAGGTCGAGTCCGCACGCGACCTGCTGGTCACCATGCACGGCATGAAGATCCCCGCTGCGGTCTAGCAGGGAGCTTCCGGGTACCGGCCGCGCCGGCCGGTACCTATAAGGAAACAGTGGAAGTGGGCGGGCACCGGGAACGGTGGCCGCCCACTTCTGTTTTTGGTGAGGCGGGGCCGGACCGTTTGCTCCGGCCTAGGCCAGCGCCCGGAACGGCGGCCACAGGCTGTCCAGCTGCACGCCGGCGTCGTCCTCGGAAATGCCGAGGGCGAGTGAGATCTCGGTCAGCAGGGGCTTGCGCGCCTGCCGGAGCATGTCCCGTTCCGCCTGGGAGAGCCCGGCTGCGGCATTCCTGAGCATCAGATTGCGGACCACTGCGGCGATCACCAGCGGATCGCCGGTGGCCAGTCTCTCGGTGTTGTCCTTAAACCGTCTGGACCACTGGGTATCCTCCTGCTCGGCGGGTGCCTTGAGGACCTGAAAAAGGGCCTCCAGGCCGGCGGGATCCAGCACCGGCCGCAGGCCGACGCGTTCCACCTGGTCCACAGGCACCCAGACCAACAGGTGCGAGGCCTGAACCTCCAGGACAACGCATTCCTTCTGCAGGCGGGGGTGTATCTGAAACGAGTCGACGACGGCGGGGCCATGGTGGGGATGGACCAGAATCTGGCCCTTGGAAAGTGGCAATGTGCTACCTCCGACCACACGATATCCGCAGGACGGTTCGGACCGAACGGTCATCATCTGCGGGTTTTGGTGAATCTCCATTTTACTCCGCCGGGCCCAGCGGTCACCGGTACGGAGCCCCTGAGTGCCGGGAGCAGTAGGAAAAAGTACCGTCCGGCCCGGAGTGGAAGCCGGCAGGGCCCACTCCGCGGCCGGGTCCACGTGACGGCTTAGAGATCCATCAGGTATTGGCGGCACGCATACACGCGCTTGTACCGCCTGCGAACAGCAGCCTCGTTTTCGATGGGCGAGTGTAGGAACGCTCCCTGCAGCGCAGACATGTCCGGAGGAGTTTCATAGCCATCGCGTGGATCATCAGGGTCCAGATAAACATGCAGATACCGGTAGTTTTCCCGGAAACCGGCCTGCTGGTACCAGCGGTTGGCGCTGACGGTTTCACGAGTCCAGGCGTCGAGGGCTTTCACTTCCTCCGGCATCCGGGCCAGGGCGTGCTGCAGGAGGGCTGAAGCCACGCCCAGACGGCGGCCGGAGGGATGGACAGCTATCGAATCGATGGTGGCTGCGGTGCCGGTGATTTCCACGTCAAGTATTCCGATAATCTGGCCGCCGTCCTCGGCGACAAACGCCAAATGCGGGCTGGGGAACTGCGGCTTGGATGTTTTGACGTCGTCGTAGTAATCGCTGTCGAAAAAGCTGAGCAGCCGGCACAAGAGCCACTGTCGCTCATCCGCATCCTGATAATCCCGGATAGTGAACATTGTGAACCCCCGATGTGGAATTGCTCCGCCAGCGTTGGAGCCTACCGGACAGCCCCGGACCTTTCCTGACCCGGGATCGGCCGGCAGCTCCCGGGGCGGTTCGGGGAGCAGGACGTGTCACCGGACACTTAATGGTTGATAATAGGCAACTAGTTTATATAGTTGATAACAGTCAACTACCAGCAGGAGCCAGATGTCCCCGGAAAAGCGTCCCGTACACCCCAAGCCAAAGAAGGAACGGAAGTCCAAGGCGCCCAAGCCGACGGCCTCGCCCGACGGCAGCATGACCCATAAGCAGGTGCTGGAATCACTCTCCGGGCTGCTGCTGGGCATGTTCGTTTCCATCCTGGCCGGCACCGTGGTCTCCACCTCGCTGCCGCTGATCATCTCGGACCTGGACGGCAACCAGTCCGCCTACACCTGGGTTGTCACCGGCACCCTGCTGGCCACCACGGTATCCACCCCGCTGTGGGGCAAGTTTGCCGACCTCTTCAACCGCAAGCTGCTCATTCAGCTGGCCCTGGGCATCTTTGTGCTCGGCTCGGCACTGGCCGGCTTCTCGCAGGACACCAGCACGCTCATTGTCTTCCGCGTGCTGCAGGGCCTGGGCGCCGGCGGACTGGCCGCGCTGAGCCAGATCATCATGGCGGACATCATCAGCCCGCGTGACCGCGGCAAGTACGCCGGACTGTTCGGTGCCGTGATGGCCGTGGGGACCGTCGGCGGACCGCTGCTGGGCGGCGTCGTCACCGATGCGTTCGGCTGGCGCTGGAATTTCTTCATTGCCCTTCCGGTTGCCATCGCGGCGATCATCCTGCTGCAGCTCACGCTGCACCTGCCCAAGCACCCCAAGCGCAAGGTTCACATTGACTACCTCGGCGCTGTCCTAATTGCCGGCGGCGTGTCGCTGCTGATGATCTGGGTGACCCTGGCGGGCAACCAGTTCGGGTGGGCCTCGCTGGCTTCGTTCCTGATGGTCGCCGGCTCCGCCGTGCTGCTGATCGCCGCTGTACTGGTGGAGTTCAAGTCGCCGGAGCCGATCATTCCGCTCTCGATGTTCAAGAACAAGACCTTCACGCTCTCCGTCATCGCCAGCATTGCCGTCGGCGTGTCCATGTTCGGCACCTCGGTGTTCCTGGCGCAGTACATGCAGCTGGCCCGCGGCGCCACACCCACCGAATCCGGCCTGCTCACCATTCCGATGATGGCCGGCCTGCTGATTTCCTCGACCTACTTTGGCCGCGTCATCAGCCGCACCGGCAAGTGGAAGGCAGTCATGATTTCCGGCGCCGTCCTCACCGTGCTCGGTTCCGTCCTGCTGGGCACGCTGGCCTACGACACCAACCTCGTGCTCGTGGGCATCTACATGGCCGTTCTCGGCGCCGGCCTCGGCATGCTGATGCAGAACCTGGTGCTCGTGGTCCAGAACTCCATCGAGGTGAAAAACCTCGGCGTGGCCACCAGCGCCGTGACCTTCTTCCGCAGCCTCGGCGGCACCGTGGGCGTTTCCGTGCTGGGGTCCGTCCTGGGAACCATCGTGGCGCAGGAGATCAAGACCGGCATCACCGGACTGGCTCCGGCTGATCAGGCCGCTGCGGCCGCCGCGCTGGGCAGCGGAAACATCCCGCAGATTTCGACGCTGCCGGACGCCGTCGCCGTCGTGGTGGAAAGTGCCTACGGCATAGGCGTGGGCTCGGTCTTCCTGTACAGCGTCCCGCTGGCCGTTGTCACCCTGCTGGCTGTCATCTTCCTGCCCAACGCTCCGTTGGGACGCCAGAACGCCGTCCAGCTGAAAAATGCCGCAGCCAAGTCGGCAGCTGCTTCGGCACCCGCTGCCCCCGGTACGGGATCCGCTGCCGGCGCGGGGAAGGCCGGAGCGCCGTCGGCCGCCGGCTCCACCGATGCTGACGACGACGCCCGCCGGAAAGAGGAGCGCACAGCCGCGGACCTCACCCTGGCGGATGTGTCCACCGGTGCGGTGGGCCTGGTGGCTCCGCTGTCCCCGGTTGAAACGCGGGGAACGGACCCGGGTCACCGGCCGTGACAGCCGACCCCGGCACCCGGAGTGGAAATGTGCCGAACGATGACCGCTCCGATGCCATCAGCGAGTTGGAAGAGACGCTCCGAAAGCTGACCGACACTGTTCGTGCCACCATGCGCGACGCCGCCAAGGGGGTCGATCCGGCACTGTCCCCGTTCGGGCTGAAGATCCTGCAGCTGCTCAAACGCGCCGGGGCCACGCACTCGGGGGTCGTGGCAGAAGCACTAATGGTGGACAAGAGCGTCATTAGCCGCTTCTCCCGGCAGCTGGAAGAACTGGGGCTCATCGAGATCCAGCCCGATCCGAAGGACGGGCGGGCCCGGCTGCTGGCGCTCACGCCGGCCGCCGAGGAGCGGGTGCGGGCCGTCCAAACCGGCATCATGCTGGATCACGACGTCCTGAACTCCTGGTCTGAAACCGAACTCCGCCAGTTTGCCGCCTACCTCGCACGGCTCTACACCCGCAACGGACAGCACCCGCAGGACGGTGCGCCGGAGGACATCGCCGAATAGGTCCGGACATTCGATTAGGTCCGGACATGAAGGTCCGCGGCACGGCCGCCGAACACACGAAAGAAGCCTGATCCCGCCGGGATCAGGCTTCTTTCATTTTCCCTCCGCTTACGCTTGGCTGCCTGCGTGCACGGGGCAGGCTACTCCGGGCGGTCGCCGGGATCCGTCGAGCTGCCCGGATCCTTCGCAGTGCCGGACCCGTCGGCGGGCCCGTCAGCGGGGCCGGCGTTCCGCGGCTTCCTGCGGCCCTTGCCGGCCAGCATGGAATAGGCCGTGCTGAGCACGAAGATTTCGCTCACGAAACCCAGCGGGCTCGCGGGCAGGGGTGCGAACTGGTGGTAGAGCACCAGGGCGGAAACCGCGAGGATGACCGGGTGGGCCTTCAGGATCCATTCCTGCGGCACTTCCCGCGGCCAGGGGAAGAAGGCCTCGTCGGCAGCGGTGTCGGCGCGGTTTGTCTTCATGCCCTCCATCCTCTCAGAAGTGCGGGGAAGGGGCGGCTCCGGCGGCCTTCGCCTCGTGAATATGACCCGCGGCCGGAGGCAGGTCCGTGAGAGGCTGTCTTTATGGCGAAAAACCCGGCGCTGGCACGCCGTCTCGGCACCGCGGACGCCGTCATCATTGGTCTTGGTTCCATGATTGGTGCCGGTGTCTTCGCCGCCTTCACTCCTGCGGCGGCGGCAGCGGGATCCGGCCTGCTGCTGGGGCTTGCCATTGCCGCAGGCGTGGCCTTCTGCAATGCCACTTCGTCCGCGCAGCTGGCGGCCGCCTACCCCCGCTCCGGCGGTACCTACCTCTACGGCCGGGAGCGGCTGGGTCCGTGGCCCGGCTACCTGGCGGGGTGGGGTTTTGTGGTGGGCAAGACCGCCAGTGCTGCCGCGATGGCCATGACCTTTGCGGCCTACACCGCACCGGCGGGGTGGGAGCGGCCGGTGGCGATCGCGGCCGTCGTCGCGTTGGCGGCAGTGAATTACCACGGCATCACCCGCACGGCCGGACTGGCCCGGATCCTGGTCGGCATCGTCCTGGCAGCACTGGCGGTAGCCGTCGCGGCAACCTGGTCCGGTTCCGGGCCCGAAGCTGCACCGCGCGCCGCCCTCCCGGACGCAGGACTGCTGGAACACGGCTGGTACGGGGTGCTGCAGTCCGCCGGCCTGCTGTTTTTCGCCTTCGCCGGCTACGCCCGCATCGCCACCATGGGGGAGGAAGTGCGCAGCCCGCGCCGGACCATTCCCCGCGCCATCGGAATTTCGCTGGCGATCACCGTCGCCGTCTACGCGGCAGTGGGGGTGACGCTGCTGGCGGTTCTCGGTCCCGAAGGGGTGGCGGCGACGACGGCGCCCCTGGCTGCCGCGGTCGAGTCCGGGTCCGGATCATGGGCAGCGCCCGTGGTCCGCGCGGGCGCGGCCGCCGCCGCACTCGGTGCCCTGCTGGCCCTGATCGCCGGACTGGGCAGGACCTCGCTGGCCATGGCCCGCGAACGGGACCTGCCGCCCTGGCTCGCGGCGGTGCATCCGCGGTATCAGGTGCCGCACCGGGCCGAAGCCGCACTGGCGGTGCTGATCTGCGCCGTGATCGCAGTGGCGGACCTGCGCGGGGCCATCGCCTTTTCCTCGTTCGGCGTCCTGGTGTACTACCTGGTGGCCAACATTGCTGCCTTCACCCAATCCGGTGCGGACCGGCGCTATCCCAGGGCGTTTCAGGTGCTGGGGGCGCTGGCCTGCGTGGTGCTGGTAGTGACACTCCCGCCGCCGGCCGTTGTGCTGGGGGTCCTGGTGTTCGCGGCAGGGATTCTGGTGCGGATGCTCCGGCTGCGGTTCTCCCGCAACACCTCCTGACAGGTGCGGCTCCGGTCCGCAGTGTCCCGATATTTAGGAAACCGCGCCGGCTTCGGCACGCGCAGCCAGCCGGGCAAATGCTCCGTCACCGGCCCGCAGCTCCGCGGCCGTTCCCCGTTCCACGATGGCTCCGTCCTCCAGCACCACCACCTGGTCCGCATTTTCCACCGTGGAGAGCCGGTGTGCGATGGTCAGCGTCGTTCGTCCGGCCGAGAGCCGTTCCAGAGCCAGCTGCACCTGAGCCTCGGTGGTGTTGTCCAGCGCGGAAGTGGCTTCGTCCAGGACCAGGACGGGCGGATTACGCAGGATGGTCCGCGCAATCGCCAGCCGCTGCTGCTCGCCCCCGGAGAAGCGGTGCCCGCGCGCGCCCACAAGGGTGCCCAGCCCCTGCGGCAGTGCGCCGATGGAATCGGCAATCTGCGCGGCGGCAAGTGCCTGCCAGAGCTGGTCATCGCTGGCGCCCGGCGCCGCCAGCAGCAGGTTCTCGCGGACCGATGCGTGGATCAGGTAGGTCTCCTGCGACACCACGCCGACAATCCGGGCCAGGTCCTCCGGCGCAATCTCGCGCACATCAACTCCGTCAATGGTGACCCGGCCGGCGCTGACCTCGTTCAGGCGCGGCAGCAGCGAGGCCAGCGTGCTCTTGCCGGAACCGGTGGGGCCGACGACGGCGGTGGTGCTCCCGGCCGGAAGCTCCAGGCTGATGCCGCGCAGGATGTCCGTGCCGCCGTCGTACGCGAACCGCACCTCCTCAAAGCGCACCTGCCCGCGCACGGCGGCCGGATCCATCCGCACCGGGTTTTCCGGTGCCTTGATCGCCGGTACCAGGTCCAGGTATTCGAAGATCCGGCTGAAGAATGCCAGCGCCGTGACCCACTGGACGCCAATATTCAGCAATCCCATGACCGGACGGAAGATGGCGGCCTGCAAACCGGTGAAGGCCACAAGCGTGCCGATGGTCATGCCGCCGCTGGTCGCCGGAAAACCGGCGGCGAGGTAGATGACGGCCGGAATCGCCGCAAAAACAATCTGCATGGTGGCCATCCGCCAGCTGCCGGCAAGCTGGCTGCGCAGCTCCAGGCCGACGAGCTTCTCGGAGCGGGTCTGGAACCTGTCCGCGTCGCGCGGGATGGTTCCCAGGGTCTTGGCCAGCCGGACACCGGAGACGGACAGGCCTTCCTCCACCTGCGTATGCAGGGCGGCGAGTTCGCGCTGGCGTTCGTCGGTGACGGTGCGGCGGATCTGCGCCACGCGGCGCGACAGCCAGATCGCCGGCGGCAGGACCACGAGGGAAATCAGGCTCAGGCCGGGGGAGAGGGCTGCCATGGCGACGGCGGTGGCAACGGCGGTGGTGAGGTTGGAGGCAACCCCGGTGGCGGTGGAGGTGACAACCGACTGCATGCCGGAAATGTCGTGCGTGAGCCGGGACTGCACTTCGCCGCCGCGCGTGCGGGTGAAGAAGCCCAGCGACTGCGCCTGCAGGTGGGTAAAGAGCTTCACCCGGAGGGTGTGCATCACCCGCTGGCCCATGCCGGTGGCCAGCCAGGTCTGTACGACGCCGATCACCGAGGTCAGGGCAGCCACCGCCACCATCGAAGCCGCCAGAATCAGCAGCAGCCGGATGTTTCCGGACGGCAGGGCGTCATCGATCACAGCCCGGACCAGGAAGGGCTGCGCCAGGTTGACCACCGAGGACAGGGTAATAAGTGCGACAACGACGGCGATGGTCCCCTTATGCGGAGCGAACAGGGCCGCGATGCGCTTCATGCTCACCGGGTGCCGCTTCAGCTGCTTCTTGTCTGCGGGGTTCAACCGCGCAGGGCCCCGGCCGCTGCCGGATCCCCTGCCGCTTCCGGGGCCCGCGTGGGCCGCTTCGGGTATAGCCATGGTTCCTCCTGATGCTGCGGTATCTGCGCTGCAGCTAATAGAGAGGTTACCTCACTATGTGGTTACCCGCTACATGGGTAGACTGTTTTCCATGATGAACGCTTCTGCCGATCCGGCAGCTCTGGGTGAGCTGATGCACACCGCCTTCCGCGGGCTGCGAAAGCGCTGGATGCAGCAGCTCGCCCCTTACGAACTGACGCCGCACCAGTTCCGGGCCTTGAGCGCGGTTGCCCGGGCCGCTTCCGGCGTGAACGGGAAAGAACCCGGCGTCAACGCGAAAGGGCCCGACGGTGGGCAGGGGCTGCGGCTGAAGGAGCTGGCGGAGCGGCTGCACATAGCTCCGCGGTCCGCCACCGAAGTTATTGACCAGCTCGAGGGCAAGGGTCTGGTGGAACGCCGGCCCGATCCGACGGACCGGCGGGCGTCGCTGCTGGCGCTGACCGGCGCGGGGGAGCGGCTGCGTGAGACCGTACTGGCTGACCGCAGGCGCGAGGCTGATGAGTTCTTCTCTGTCCTGGAGCCCGGGGACCGGGCGGAACTGGCCCGGATTCTGGGCGAGCTGGCCGGGGACGGGCACAAGCAGGGGTCCTAGCGGCGCGGAACAGGTTCCGGGATTGGACCGCCGCGTCCGCGACCGGCCACAATAAAGCAGGCTTAGTTTCTGCTTTTCGAGGGGTGCCTATGAGTAAAACAGGGCATGGTTCGTCCACCTTCCGTCCGCGCCACCCGGGGCCCGAGCCTCGGTTCCGCGTCAACCGGGAGTCGCTGCGCGCCTCGCTGTGGTTTTGGCCGACCTGTGCGTCCCTGGCGGCGCTGGTGCTGTCGCTGCTGCTGCTGCAGGTCCGTCCCGGGGAGAATGCGGAATGGGCGCAGTGGATCTGGCCGGCCGACGTCGAAGCAGCCAGCGGCCTGCTGCAGACCGTGGCCACCAGTGTGATGACCGCTGTCACAGTGACGTTCTCGCTGACCGTGGTGGCCCTGCAGCTGGCGTCGCAGCAGTTTTCGCCCCGGCTGCTGCGCGAATTTGCCCGCGATGTGCGCACCCAGACAGTCCTGGCGGTCCTGCTGGGCACCTTCGTGGTCAGCATTACGGGGCTGCACGGGATGGATCCGGACCGCCCGGTCCCGGTGCTGGTGGTTGGCCTGGTCTATGTACTGGGAATTGCCAGCGGGGTGGTGCTGCTGCTGTTCATCGGGCACATCACCCGGTCGCTGCGGGTGGACACCATGATGCTCAACGCCCATCAGGGTTGCCTGGCCGTGCTCCGCGAAACGTATCCCGATTCCGAGACCGGGGAGGTGCAGCACTTCCCGGAGCCCGACGGCGGCACTGCGGTGCCGGCGCGCCGCAGCGGGATCATCCAGGCCGTCCACGCCAAACCGCTGGTCAACATGCTGTCCCGGCACGGGTTGAGCATGCGCATTGAGGTACAGCCCGGGGACCAGATCACGGTTGGCACGCCCGCGGCCCGTATATGGAGCGACGACGGCGGGACGGTGGTGCCCATGGCTGCCGTGCAGCAGTCCCTGGCCGAGGCCCTGGAGATCGGATATGAGCGTACGGCCGAGCAGGACGCGGCGCTGGGGCTGCGCCAGCTGACGGATATTGCGGTCAAAGCGATCTCCCCCAGCATCAATGACCCCATCACGGCAGCTCATTCCATGGGGTACTGCGCCGACCTGCTGGTGGATCTGCAGCGCAGGCAGCTGGGTCCCGAAGCGCATGAAGACGCCTCCGGCGCGCTGCGCCTGGTCACAGTGGGGCGCGACTACCGCTACTTTCTCGATCTGGTCTGCGGGCCGGTGCGGCGCTTCGCGGAGTCGGAGCCCCTGGTGCTGACCGCCGTCCTGCGGCTGCTGCGGGACTGCGCGGCCAATGCGGTCAACGACGACCAGCGCGCGGAGCTCCGCCGGCAAACGTCGCTGGTGCTGGAGAGCACCCGCGACCACCTGGTGACCGCTGACAAACTGGAGATCCGGGACATGGCGCGCCGGGTGGAAGAGGCCCTGGCGGGGGATCTGCGGGCAGCCTTCGCGGACCGGGCCGGGGAGACGCGTTCGGTGTAAATGCGCCGGCGCCCGCTAAGCCCGCGGCTGCGCCTCCGCCGCCCAGCAGTGCAGCCGTGCCAAGCTGTGGCCATGGATCCGAAAACCAACATTCCGCCCTGGCCCGCCGTCGATCCGGCCTGCGGAGGTGTGCGGCTGCGCCGGTTCCGGGACGAAGATGCGGATATGGCCCGCGAGCTGTCCCTGGACGAGTATGTCCCCACGATCGGCACCCTTCCGGCCCGGGCCACGGAGGAAGAGGCGCTGGCCTGGGTGGAGCGTCAGCGGCGGCACCATGTCCGGGGAACGGGGTTTGCCTTTTGCATAGCCGATGCTGCCTCCGACCGGCCCCTCGGGCAAATCGGGCTGTGGGCCCGGGAGCTGGGCGCGGGCCGCGCGCAGGCAGGCTACGCAGTTGCCCCCGGAGCCCGCGGCCGCCGCGCCGGCGCCGAAGCGCTGCTCGCCCTGCTGGAGTTCGGGTGGACCATTCCCGCGCTGCATCGGGTGGAGCTGCTGATCGAGCCGTGGAACACAGCCTCCACCCGAACCGCCGAGTATGCCGGCTTCACCCGGGAGGGCCTGCTGCGCAGCCACCAGGAAATCGCCGAAGAACGCCGGGACGTGCTGATCTATGCCGCGGTGCGCGGACAGTAACCCCCGGGGTCGGGCGTAATACCTAGGCGCAGGCGTCCCCGGCACCGTTGACTCTTCCGGGACGTCTGCCGGACAGTGGAGCCATGCTCGATACCGCCGCACCCTTGTGGGAGAGCCTGGCCGAAACCGTACGCTCCGGGTGGTGTCCCGGGCTGGTGGCCGGAGTACGGATCAACGGTGAAACTCACATCTTCGCCGCCGGATCGCTGGGCTTTTCCCGGCCGGAGCCGATGGCCGAGGACACTCCGTTCCGCATTTCCTCGCTGAGCAAGATTCTCGGCGGCGCCCTGGCGCTGAGCCTGGTGGCCGACGGCACGCTGGGACTGGATGACGACGTCGCCCGCTGGCTCCCGGCGCTGGCCAACCCGCGGGTCCTGGTCACACCCGACGCTCCGCTGTCAATGACCGTTCCGGCGCGCGGACCGATCACGGTCCGGCAGCTGCTGACCTTCACCGCAGGGCTCGGCATCGACTTTTCGGCTTCCCCTTACGCCGCAGCTACCCGGGATCTGTTGTGGGGGCCCAACCCGCCGGCAATGACGCCGGAGGAATACCTGACCCGCGTGGGCGAACTGCCGCTGGCACATCAGCCGGGGGCTCGCTGGATGTACCACGCGTGCGCCGACGTGCTCTCGGTGCTCCTGCCGGCCGTGACCGTGACCCCGCTGGGCCGGCTGGTTGAGGAGCGGATCAGCAAGCCGTTCCGGCTGGCCGCCACCGGGTTCCCCACAGGCTCCGAGGACTTCCCGGTGGTTTATGCGGCCGACGGCGACGGCCGGCTCCGCGAGGCGGTCGAGTACCGCGACGCGATGGCCGGCCCGCCGCAGTTTCCGTCCCTGGCCGGCGGACTGGTCTCCACCGTCCCCGACTACCTCACCTTCCTGTCCGCGCTGGTCAGGGACACCGTGCTGCCGCCGGGGCTGCGGCGGCAGATGACGGAGGACCAGCTGACGTCCCCGCAGCGGGTGGGGATGGCCGAGCTGGCCGGGCCGGACGAATCGTGGGGGTTCATGACGGCCGTGCAGGTGGGTGCGGGGCATCCCTGGTCTTCACCGGGGATGTGGGGCTGGTCCGGCGGCTCCGGCACCAGTGCCGCCGTGTATCCGGACGGGGACATCGGCGTCGTTTTCACGCAGCGCTTTATCAGCGGGCCGCAGGATAACTTCGACTTCTTCTGGAAACCCTTCGGGGAACTGCGGAAAACGGTCTACTCGTCGTAGATCAGGGCCGTCACAAAGTGCGTGTGTGAGAATGACGCATGACCACTCGGCAGGCACGGGCAGCGCACCGGTGGGCTGTCGGTTTAGCTGCGGCATCCCTGACGGCATTCATTGCAAGCGCGGCAATTCTCTTATCTGATGGGGAGCTGTTTCCCGGCGCGGATCTCCTCCGGTTCCTGTTGGGCACCTTCTTCGGACCGCTGGCCTTCGCCCTCTCGGTGACTGTGCTCCTGCGGAAATCAGGACGGCTATCCGCTTCGGGAGCGCTGCGATCCGCGGCGGCCGCCGTTCCCGCGTGCGGGCTGGCGGCTGTGGCGGTTGCCAGCCTGGCTGTCGGTGTTGAGGAGGTTGACGCCGGTGCCGGGCTCGGCTGGTTTGGCTCAGCAACGCTCCTTTTCTTCATTGCGGCGTGGGTTTTCGGCACGCTTTCCCTCATGGCACCGCTCAGATCGGTCACTGCCGGCGGTCTTCCGGGCACTGTCGCACTGGCAGCATTCTCCGCCCTGGTCCTCGGGGGCCTGCTCCTGCTCGCGCAGTTGTTCGGCACGCTTGCGGCGGCCGTGCTCCTCCTCGTGGCCCTGCACCCGGGCGCCAGGGCTCACCGGGGTGCTCAGGGAACTCCCGGGGCGCCTGCGAACCCCTGGGCAGCCGGGGCGCGGCCTGCCGTCGGGCCGGCGTCGGAGGAGCCCCGGGGAAGGGGTGCAGCCGCGGCTGCCTGCCTGGTGAGCGCGGTGCTAGGGATCGGGTGTGCCGTCTTCGCTCTCAGCGGCAGCAGCTGGACATCCCTCGCCGCAGACGCCACCCGTGCCATGAACCTTGGCCTGGCTGCCGGAGTACTGGCGGCGATTCCGGCGGTTATAGCTGCCGGGGTGGTTCTCGTTCCGCGGCTGGGCGCCGTCATGTCCTGGGCTGCAGCGCTGTTGTGCGCGGGCCTGCTGCTGGAGGCGGCGGCGCAGCTGACGGGTTCCGGTGATCCCGCCCAGTGGCCGCTGACGCTGGCGGCGGCGCTGTCCGCGGGCTTCGCGCTTTCGCTGTCCTGCGGACGGCTTATCCCGGACGGTCGGTTTCTGCGTACCGGCACTACCGTTCTGCTGGGCTTTGCGGGGGTAATCCCGGGTCTGGTCCTCGTGACGGCAGCCGGGTTCATAACCCCGCTGGCGGCAGCAGTGCTTTTTGTTCTCCTGCTGCGCGGCCGCGGGAAGACCGGGGGCGGGAAGCCCGCGCTGCAGCCGGCCTAGGCGGACTGCAGGTACGCCAGTACAGCGAGCACCCGGCGGTGGTCCACCGCGCTCTGCTGCAGGCCCAGCTTGGCGAAGATGGACGTGATGTTCTTCTCCACGGCCCCGGCGGACAGGAACAACGTGCCGCCGATCGCGGCATTCGCCCGCCCCTGCGCCATCAGCTCCAGCACCTCGCGCTCCCGCGGTGTCAGGGCGTCCAGCACGTTTCGGCGGCGTGAGGCACCCATCAGCTGCCGCACCACCTCCGGATCCAGTACGGTCTCCCCGCGGGCCAGCCGTTCCAGGGCGCCGAGGAAATCGCCGACGTCGGCCACCCGGTCCTTCAACAGGTAGCCAACACCGGCCGGATTGCCGGCCAGCAGCTCCGCGGCATACCGCGTCTCCACGTACTGCGAGAGCACCAGAACCCTGATTCGCGGATGGGAGCGGCGCAGCGTGAGCGCCGCCTGGACTCCCTCGTTGGTGAAAGTGGGCGGCATCCGGTTGTCCAGGATGACGACGTCGGGCCCGCTGCCGTCAGCCGCGTCCACCGCGGCCAGGAGATCCGCGGCGTTGTCGACGGCGACGGCCACCTCGTGCCCGCGGCTGGTCAGCAGTTCCGTGAGGCCCGCCCGCAGCAGAGCAGAGTCTTCGGCCAGTGCGAGCCTCACGCGGTAATGGGGGCAGAGCGGGCTGCAGCACAGCGGAGAAGGGCAATCATGCCTTTGAGGATAGCGGAAGCGCCACGCTGATCCGGGTGGGCCCGCCTGCGGGGGAGTCGATGACGAGACGGCCGTCCACCGAACCGACACGCTCCTGCAGTCCGGCCAGGCCGGTGCGGGTGCCCGCTGCCGTCCGGCGGCTGACGGCGGCGCCGCCGTTTCCGTTGTCGGACACACTCAGCAGCAGGCCGTCGTCGTTGTGTCCGGTCACTGTGATTTCGATGTGGGTGCCGCCGGAATGCTTGACGGCATTGGTGAGCAGCTCGCTGGCGCTGAAGTAGGCAATGGACTCAACGGAAGGTGAGGGACGCCGGGCCAGCGAATAATCCAGGGTTACGGGCAGGGCGGCGCCCGCCGCAAGGGTTGCCAGTGCGGTGTCGAGCCCGTCCTCCAAGGCGGCCGGACGGATGCTGCGGGTTAGGCCGCGCAGGTCCGTCAGGGCATCTTTGGCGGTGCCGTTGGCGCTGTCGAGCAGGGACAGGATTTCGGGGCTGGCCTGTTCGCCGGAGAGGCGCTCGCGGACATCGCCCACCTTCATGGCGATGGCCACCAGCTGCGCCTGGGTTCCGTCATGCAGGTCCCGTTCGATGCGCCGCAGGCGGGCGTCGGCGTCGTCCACCGAAGCGCTGCGGGAGTGCTCCAGTTCGCGCACCCGCAGGCTGGACGCAGTCGGTGTGAGGAGGGCAGCCGCGAGGAGCGCCTGCACGCGGGCGGTGCCGTTGTTAATCCACGGCCAGATGAGCAGCAAAAGCAGGCCGGCCCCGGCGAAGATCCACTGCCACCCGGGAGTGTCCGCATAAACGTCAGGGAAGACCTGGGTTCCCCGGTGCCAGCTGCCGTCGGACGCCTGCTGCTCGGGCAGGTAGCGGTACCAGACGGCGTGGGTCAGTCCGCCCAGGGCTGTGGCCAGCCAGGTGATGCTGAGCACGGCGAATGTCACCGACGTGATGAAGGACAGGACCATGTGGGCCAGCGCCGTCCAGCCGGCGGCGTCGGTCAGGCCGCTGCGAAGGAAGCCGACAAATCCCGGACGCGGGGAAAACGGCAGCGGTGCCGGCAGACCGGTGCCCAGCAGGTTCCGGACCAACCCCCGGTTGAGCATCCCCCAGCCGCGGGCTCCAACAATCATCGCTGCCGGAATCACCAACCCGGCCCACGTCACCAGCAGCCCGGCGCCCAGGGAAACCGTAGTCAGCGCATAGGCCAGAGCCAGCGGTGCGAGGAGGAATGAGAGCCAGTGGTAGCCGAAGGCCCGCCAGGTTCTGCCCTGGAGCAGGGCCGGACTTCGGGATGGGCGGATGGGGGAAGCGGATTGCGTCATGGTCTAAGTCTGCTGTTGCCGGGCCCGGCGCAACACCGGGCAGGCCGCCGGGCCGCGGTGGGGATAACCCCCGTGAGGCACGGCCGCTGGCTCAAAAGTTATAGACCTTCCCGGCGCTGATGCCGCCGTCCACAACAAATTCTGCACCGGTGGAGAAACTGGACTCGTCGCTGGCCAGGAAGAGGACGAGGTTTGTGACCTCTTCCGGTGCCGCCGGCCGGGTGAGGGTGCTCTCGGTGAAGTCGATCGGTTTCTGCTCGCCCAGTACGGCGGTCATGGGGGTCTGGATGGAGCCGGGGTGCACCGAGTTGACCCGGACATGGGAGGGGGCCAGTTCCAGCGCCGCGGATTTCGTCAGCCCGCGGAGACCGAACTTCGAAGCGGTGTAGCCGTGCATGCCGGAAACGCCTTCCAGCCCGGCGGTGGAGGAGATGTTGATGACCGACGCCGGGGCGGAGGCCTTCAGCGCCTCAACGGCTGCACTCATCCCCAGGAACGGTCCGGTCAGGTTAATGTCGAGCACACGCTGCCAGCGTTCCACCGGGTATTGGCCGATGGGCCCGCCGTCCAGGATGCCGGCATTGTTGACCAGTACGTTCAGCGAGCCGAAGCTCTCCAGGGTGGCTGCCACTGCGGCGGTCCAGTCCTCGGCGCTGGTGACGTTCAGGTGCACGTAGCGGGCAGCGTCACCGAGTTCTGCGGCGAGGGCGGAACCGGCGTCGTCATTGATGTCGGCGATCATGACCCTGGCGCCTTCGCGCACGAAAGCCCGTGCGTGGGAGGCGCCCATGCCGCTGGCGGCTCCGGTGATGAGGGCTACTTTGTCCTTGAGGCGTTCGCTCACGCTGTGCATCCTTCTGGTTGGAGTTCCGGCGCACCGGGCGGCGGGCAGGTCTCGGGATGTGCGGCCGGACGGATCGTGCCGGACGAGCAATACGCTACCTGACGCCGGTGCCCGCCTGCGCCGGTCACCCTTCCTCGGGAGCCTTGTGCAGGTCACGCACGAGGTACAGCCAGGGAAAGGCACGGCAGCCCACCTGCCAGCCGTCCGTCTCGTAGTGGTGGGTGGGCCGGGCCCACAGTACCCGGCGGTGTTCCCACTGGGTGTCTGTCCGCAACATCCGGTGCCTCAGCACGTCCACGCCGATGGTTCGCCAGCCCAGCCTCCCGGCGAGCTCCAGCTCGGTCATTTCGTCGAAGGCGGTGACCGGGCCCAGCCAGCGTTCCCGGCTGTCCGCTGCCGCCTCATCCTGCCGGCCCCCGAAGCGCTGCTGCACTGCCTGCCGGGTCATGCCGAGCTCACGGCCGAGTGCGGCCCAGCTGACGCCCGCGCTGCGCGCTGCCGCCACCGTACGGCGCTGCAGCTGCTGGCTGGCCTGCTCGGCGGCGCCGGCCCTGCGGACGAGGGCAAGGTGGTCCGCCTCCGTGAGGCTGCCGGCGTCGTCGTGACTGCCGAGGATTAACGCACCGATCTGTTCCTGCAGGTCCCCGCCGGACCGATCCGTCATGACCGGCCCTCACGCTTGCGGCTGGGCAGCCAGTCGTTCCGGTCGCGGCTGGGCAGCCACTCGGTGCCGTCCGTACGGTCCTTACCCCGTTCCCACCAGATATAGCGGCCAAAGACATACGCGGCAAGGATCATCAGCATGACGGCGGCGCACGAGCACATGCCGCCGAAGAATCCGCTGAGGTCCAGCAGCAGATAGAGGCTGCCCAGTCCCAGGCCGAGGGCGAGCAGGAGGAGCGCCATCCACAAATAGGTGCGTCTGATATTCATGTGTCAATTAGAGCTTGACATGCGTGAAGCGTCAAGACTTCATTGACGCTTTCCTTGGCGGGTCCATGTGCGGAGTTCGGAGCGGCGTAGAACTACCCGGCCGCAGACCCCACATTCCGCCGCAGCTCCGCACACAGTTCAGCCAGTGCCTGCGGGGCGCTGCGGCAGAGGCGGGGGAAAGCGAGGTAGCCGTGCGGCATGCCCACATAGGTGGTGACCCGGACCGGCACTCCGGCTTTGCGCAGGGCGTCGGCATACCGCAGTCCGTCGTCGCGCAGGGGATCGTGCTCGGCCACCTGGATGAGCGCCGGGGGCAGCCCGGTGTGGTCCAGAGCCAGCAGGGGAGAGGCGTACGGATTGGCATAGTCCTCCGGTCCCGGGAGGTAGAGGCTGCGGTAGCGGAGCATGTTCCGTTTGGTGAGAAGGGGTGCGTTAGCATTCTCCTCAATGGAGGGGCTGCGCATTGTCAGGTCTGTGGCCGGGTAGACCAGCCCCTGGAAGGCGATGGCGGGGCCGGACCGGTCCCGGGACATCAGCGTCAGCACCGCAGCCAGGTTGCCGCCGGCACTGTCGCCCGCCACCGCCAGCCGGCCGGCGTCGGCGTCCCATTGGCCGGCGCGCTCCGCGACGTCGCACAGGGCGGCATAACAGTCTTCGGCCGCGGCGGGCCAGCGGTGTGTCGGTGCCAGCCGGTAGGCCAGGGAAACGACGACGGCGTCCGCGTCCCGGGCAATGGTGCTGGCGATGCCGTCATAAATGTCCAGGTTTCCGAGGCTCCAGCCGCCGCCGTGGATCAGCACCACCAAGGGGAGCGGGCCCGCGGCGTCCCGGGGCCGGTAGATCCGGATGGGAATGCGCCCCTCGGCCCCGGCCGCGGTGTCATTCCTGACGTCCACTCCCGGGGCAAGGCCGCCCAGCACCCAGTCGACCACCGGATTGTGCCGGATGGTGCGCCGCTGGTCGGCGAGGATCTGGGCATCGGTCTTGCGGGAGACCGAGAACAAGCCCATCACTTTGCCGAGCAGCCGGACGCGTAAATCCATCTGTGCCATTTTTGGATGCCTTCCTGGTTCTTCGGAATTCTGGTTTAGCGTGCGTCCCGGAGCTGCCGGACGGCCCCGGCCGCAGAGGCATCCCGGCTTTCCAGCATGTCCCTGCCCGTGAGTGCATCCCACGCGAAACTTGCCAGCCAGTGCGAGGACATGAACTCGTCGGTGACCACCGCCTCCAATCCGGCATCCAGCAGAGGATCCAGGGCTGTGGCCAGGGCCTCGGCGCTCGCAGTGCGGGTGCCGCCGGCACGATCGAGGACCCGGAGAATCCGCGCCGCCTGGCCGGCACGGGAAAGGTTGAGCCCGTGTAGGTGGACCATGTGCCCGTCGGTCTCGTCGGCGACGGCGACCGGCCGCAGGATCCGCGAGTCGGGTGTCAGGTTGGGCAGGAATCCCTCAAACCACGAAACAAAGACCGCCGGATCCAGGACGCGGGCCATCAGGTCCGCCTCGCTGAGGCCAGCGGAGAGGAAATCCTGGCCGCTCAGTTCCCAGTCCGCAGCCCAGCCGGTGTCGCGGCCAAACCAGCGCCGGGCCGCCGCAGCGCACGCTCCGGCCGCATCGGCCCGGCCGAGGGACTGCAGCGAGGTGTACAGCATGCCCGCGCCAAAGGCCGAATTGGTGTGGATTCCGTGCCGCACCGGGTATTCCGCCCGCTCCGTCCAGGCCGTGACCAGCTGCGCCACCACGTCCGCGAGCGGATCCAGCGCTGCGCCCCAGCGTTGGATCTGCGGATCGGAGGAAGCGGCGGCGGCGTCCGCGAGGCGGACCAGCCAGGCCCACCCGTAGGGCCGTTCCCAGCCGGGGTGCGCCAGCAGATAGGCGCCCTCAACCGCCAGGTTCTCCGCGGTCAGGGTGGCCTCGAGCTCCGCGCGCAATGCGGCGTCGCGTCCGGCGTCGAGCCCGTGCTCCAGCAGGCTCACGCCGAGCCAGTGCATGTGGACACAGGAGTGCCAGTCAAAGGAGGTGTGGAAACTCGGGTGCAGCTCCCGCGGACTTGGCCGGTCCGCCTCCGAAGATTCCACATGGTGGGAGGCGTACGGGTAGGGGCGGCGCAAATTGTCGAGGACGACGTCGGCATACGCGGCAGCGAGCTCTTCCCGGCGTGCGCCGGCGGTCCCGGCGCCCGGATGCACGGTGGATCCGGACGGGAAGGATTCGGTCACGGTGATCTCCATTCCCCGGCTTCCCGGGACAGGTGCCGGCAGGACCTGCCGGCAGCGCTTCTTTTGACGAATCATCTCACCCGGCGGCTAATTCGCCCGTGGTAGGGGCCGATCCGGGCCGCAGCCTCCCGCCGGCCGCAGCCCCGCTTGTACTGTCGAAGGAATTCCTGCGGCCCTGCCGGCTGCCGCAGCCGGCGCATGAGGCCCGGTCCCGAAAGGAAAACCCATGGAGTATGTCACTCTGAACAACGGCGTCGAAATGCCCATCCTTGGCTTTGGCGTATATCAGGTTCCGCCGGATGAGACCGAGGAGGCGGTGACCAACGCCCTGGCTGCCGGATACCGTTCCCTGGACACTGCGGCGGCGTACCAGAACGAGGACGCCGTGGGGCGTGCGGTGCAGAAGAGCGGTATCGCCCGCAATGAACTCTTCATCACCACCAAACTCTGGATCCAGGACAACGGCGACGCCACCACCCTGCGCGCGTTCGAGACTTCCCTGCGGAACCTGGGCATGGAATACGTCGACCTTTATCTGATCCATCAGCCCTTCGGTGATGTTTACGGTGAATGGCGGGTGATGGAAAAAATCTGCAACGACGGCGGGGCCCGCGCCATCGGTGTTTCCAACTTCATGTCGGACCGGCTGGTGGACCTGATCATCCACAACGAGATCGTTCCGGCGGTGAACCAGATCGAGACGAACCCGTTTTACCAGCGGGCGGTCGAAAACCAGCTGATGAGTGACCGCGGAGTCCGGCACGAGTCCTGGGCCCCCTTTGCCGAGGGCAAGAACAACCTCTTCTCGGTTCCGACGCTGACGGCCATCGCCGGGACGCACGGCAAGTCCGTGGCCCAAGTGGTGCTGCGCTGGCTGATCCAGCGCGGGGTGGTGGTGATCCCCAAGTCCGTCCGCCCGGATCGGATGGCGGAAAACATAGACGTGTTCGGGTTTGAACTCAGCCCGCAGGAAATGGCGTCCATCGCCGACCTCGATACCGGCACGTCGCTGTTTTTCGACCACCGCGACCCCGAAGCCGTGGCCCGGCTGAGCGGGGTCACGATGGAATAGCCCCCGCCCGGCAGTATTCGACGGCGGGGCACCGCGCGCCCCGCCGCAGTGACTCCCGACACAAACGCCACAATACGGCGGCCGGTTGTGAGCTGCGTCATGGGTCCAGTACTCTGCTTACACCACGTGCTTTTCGACTATCGAACACGGTGTTCAACTATCGAACAGATAGGCAACACGGCACGGACAACAGAGAACACAACGAAGTGAGGACCACCGTGCAGTTCCACCATCACGGCTACGTATCCGGAGACCCGCGCATCCAGCCGGCGGCCGGCGTCGGCATCAACCGCCCCGATGATTTGCCCGAGGAAGTTGACGTACTCATCGTGGGCTCCGGGCCGGCGGGCATGCTAGCCGCAGCCCAGCTGTCCCAGTTCCCGAACGTCACCACCCGGATTGTGGAACGCCGCGGCGGCCGGCTCGCCATCGGCCAGGCTGACGGGATCCAGGCCCGCAGCGTCGAAACCTTCCAGGCCTTCGGCTTCGCCGAGGAAATCACCGCCGAGGCGTACCGGATCACGGAAATGGCCTTCTGGCGCCCGGACCCCGAGCAGCCCGAGAACATTGTCCGTTCCGGCCGTGCCCTCGACGACGAAGCCGGCATCAGTGAATTCCCGCACCTGATTGTCAACCAGGCCCGCGTGCTGGATTACTTCGCCCGGTACATGGCCTACGCTCCCACCCGGATGGCACCCGACTACGGTTTTGAATTCCAAGGCTTGGAAATCGACGACGACGCCGAGTACCCCGTCACGGTAACGCTGCTCCACACGGCCGGGCCCCTCGAGGGCTCCGAGCGCGTGGTGAAAGCCAAGTACGTGGTGGGTGCCGACGGCGCCCGCAGCCGGGTGCGCCAGTCCATCGGCTGCACCCTGGCCGGCGACGCCGCCAACCACGCCTGGGGCGTCATGGACGTGCTCGCCACCACTGACTTCCCGGACATCCGCACCAAGTGCGCCATCCAGTCCTCCAACGGCGGCAGCATCCTGCACATTCCGCGTGAAGGCGGGCACCTTTTCCGCATGTACGTGGACCTGGGCGTTGTACCCGAGGATGACAACGGCGCCGTCCGCAAGACCACCATTGAACAGATCATCGCCAAGGCCAACGACATCCTGCATCCCTACACCCTGGATGTCCGCAACGTCGCCTGGCACAGCGTGTACGAAGTGGGCCACCGGCTCACCGACCGGTTCGACGACGTGCTGCCCGAGGACCTGGGGACCCGCACCCCGCGCGTCTTCATCACCGGCGATGCATGCCACACCCACAGCGCCAAGGCCGGGCAGGGGATGAACGTGTCCATGCAGGACGGCTTCAACCTGGGCTGGAAGCTCGGGCACGTGCTGGACGGACGCAGCCCCGAAAGCCTGCTCTCCACCTACTCCGCGGAACGCCAGGTGGTCGCGAAGAACCTCATCGACTTCGACAAAGAGTGGTCCACGCTGATGGCCAAGAAGCCCGAGGAGTTCGAGAATCCCTCGGACCTCGAGGACTTCTATGTGAGCACGGCCGAGTTCCCGGCAGGCTTCATGACGCAGTACACGCCGTCCATGCTCATTGCCGAGCCTGCCCACCAGGACCTGGCCGCGGGATTCCCCATCGGCAAGCGCTTCAAGTCGTCGCCGGTGAAGCGCGTCAGCGACGCCAACCCGGTCCAGCTCGGGCACCTGGCGAAGGCCGACGGCCGCTGGCGGATCTACGTCTTCGCTGATCCGGCCGCCGCCGGTGCACCGTCCCCGACCGCCGATCTTGCGGACTGGCTGGCGAACGCTCCGGACTCCCCGCTGGCGGCGACGCCCGAGGGTGAAGACCGCGACGCCTGGTTCGACGTCAAGGTGATTTACCAGCAGCCCACCACCGGCATCGACATCGGGGCAGTACCGGCGGTCTTCAAGCCGACGGTCGGGCCGTTTGGGCTCACCGACCTCGCAAAGGTCTTCGGCGTTGACCCCGCGGACGACATTTTCGATGTGCGCGGACTTGACCGCTCCGGCGTCGTCGTGGTGGTCCGCCCGGACCAGTACGTGGCCAACGTCCTGCCGCTGACGGCGACGGCGGACCTGGCGGACTTCTTCGCGCCGCTGCTGCCCGCGCGCCGGGTCGACATCGTGTGACTGCCGTGAACCGGCCCGCCTCCACCGCCTCCACTAGCCAAACGCTCTCCCGGGGCATCCGTGCCCTGGAAGTGCTGGCTGATTCCTCCGCCGGCCTGAGCATTGCCGACATCGCGTCAGCCCTGGGCGTGCACCGGTCCAATGCGTACCGGATACTGCGCACTTTGGAGGACCACTCCCTGGTGTTCCGCGACGACGCCGGCAAGTTCTCCATTGGACCGGGGATGGCGGCACTGGCACGCGGGGTTGGCAGCCGGCTGCAAACCGCCGCCGTTCCCGAGCTCACGGCGCTGTCCTCGGCCCTGCAGATGACGGCCTTTGTCGCCGTGTGGGACCGGCGCCAGTGCGTGACGCTGGTGTCGGTGGAACCGCCCCACGGCGAAGGGACCATTGTCCAGCGCCCCGGAACCCGGCATTCCTTTGCCGCCGGGGCAGCTGGCATCGCCATACAATCGGCGCTCACTGAAGCCGAGTGGGAAGAACTGGCGCCCGGGGAACCGTACCGTGAGGAGTCGCGCGCCGCGGCCCGGAACGGATTCGCGGTAAGCCGCGACGAAGTCATTCCCGGCGTGAGTTCGGTGGCCGTTCCGCTGCGCGTCAGCGGGCAGCTGCCGGCGGCCCTGGCCGTGGTGTACGTGACCAGCGATGTTCCCGCCGAAGGGCTCGGGGCGCGGGTGCGGGAATCGGCTTCCGTCCTTGAACAGCTGCTGGGGTAGCTCCAGCCTGTCCGGTGTCAGCGGATCGGAGCCTCCAGCGCCGTCTAGTTATAGCTCAGGGGCTCCGCCGGCGCCCACCGCGTCACGGTGAGGAACCCCGGTTCGGTCAGGTCAATGTCCGCTTCCAGTTTCTGGCGGAGGGTCCCGGCGAAGGGCGCCACCAATAGGGTGCCCACCCGGGTCATCCCCGCTCCGGCGGTCCCGTTCCAGCCGATCCCGGCGGAGGCGCTGTCCCCTGGGCCAAGGGGAACGGGGCCGGCAGGCGTGTCCTCGGTCATAAAGGACCCGCCGTGCACCGCGGTGATGTCCATGACCCAGCCGCCGGTGTTCTCGAACGCCAGGTCAGGATAGTTGTCGACGATGCAGCTGCGGTCGCCGGTGTTGGTGACAGTGATGCGTGCTCCGCGGTGCCCGGTGGCGGCATCCCAGCCGTCGATGTCCGCCGTGACCTCTTCGCCGGTGCACCACTGCGGGTCCGGCGGTGTGAGGGAAGGACCAACCGGGTCGGCGCCGTACACCACGGGTTCCTGGGTGGGCTCCGGCGTTACGGGCTCGGCATAGACATCCGGATCCGTTGCCAGCACCGGCGTCAGCAGCAGGAGGGCAACGGAGGCTCCGGCAAAGGCCCACAGGGGCCGGAGCCAGGGCCGTCCGGAACCGGCGTCCCGCCGTGGCTGTGCGGACGGGGCGGGCGGGGCCGGCGGGTTAGGAGGGGTGCGCTGCACGCCCGGCGAACGGGCCGCAAGCAGCGCCGGTATCCAGCCCCAGATCACGCCCCAGTAGGCACCGGACACCAGCAGGGGCGTCACGGAACTGAAGATGTAGATTTTCCGGGCCGGCGGCCATTCCGCCAGCACCAGCCCGCCGGCGAGAACGGCGGAACCGGCAACGGAGGCCACCACCACGCAGGCCCAGGCAGCGAGGAAAGCGGTGCCCCGGGAACCGGCGCCTTTGCCGGCGGCCGGCAGCAGCACGGCGGCGAACGCCGCCGCCGCCAGCGCCGCGAGGACTGTCACCACCGCGAAGCCCGGGCCCTCCAGCACATGCCTCAGGTGATCCGGAAGGGCATTCGGGAAGACGAGCGCGGCCATGGGCGATGCAACCGGATGTAGCCGGAGGCCGGCCGGGGTCATCAGCAGGTGTCCGGCCGTTGCAGTCATTATCCACACGGCGGCCACGATGGCCGGAAGCAGCAGCGGGCGCAGCAACGGCGCAGATTTCCCCATTTGGATGATGCTACCGCCGGCCCCCGGGCTGCGGCGGAAGCCGAACCTTCCCGCACTGCCGTGTCCGGGTGAAGCCATCACGGCCAAAAGCGCTTCAATCCGCCTGACACCGTGGCGGCTGCGGCCTGCCGGCGGTAGCGTGAGCGTCTCCGGTTGGTTAGCGATCGCGGATGCGTGGTGCATGAGAGTGCATGGGTACAGGACAGTGACCGATATGAACAGCAGCAACGAGAAGGACGCCCTGTGGACCTTGGTGCGCGCGGAACGGGCACGGCTGGCCGAGGACCTCGCCGACCTGGCGGATGAGCAGTGGCAGCACGGCAGCCTGTGCGGGCAGTGGACGGTGGAACAGGTGGTTGCCCATCTCACGGCGGCGGCAAGCATGAACCAGCGGCAGTGGCTGCAAAGCATGATCGGCTCCCGCTTCCGCCCGGAGGTGCACAACCAGCGGCGCCTGACCGAGCATCTGGGCCGCACGCCGGCCCAGACCCTGGCCCGGTTCCGCGGCATCATCGACAGCACCACCGCGCCCTCCTCCCACACGGCCGCCTATCTGGGAGAAGTTGTTGTGCACGCCCAGGACATCCGCCGGCCGCTGGGGCTCCGGCAGACCCCGGCAGTCGAGGCGCTGGTCCCGGTGGCTGAATTCTTTGCCGCCCGGGACTTTACGGTTCCCAGCCGCACCACTGCGGATGGATTGCAGCTGCGGGCCACGGACGGGCGTTTCACCGCCGGGTACGGACTGCTGGTGACAGGCACAACGCTGGCTCTTGTCATGAGCATGGCGGGCCGGGCCTCGTACCTGGACCAGCTTGCGGGACCGGGAGCGGCGACGCTGCGGGCACGGGTGCAGCGGGGGCAGGGGACCGGCAGAGGAGGCGGGGATTCGCTTGCCCGCGCATCCCATCAGGAGAAGAAATGACGACGGCGAACGGCGAGAGGGAAAGCGATGACTGAAAGCCTCCACAAGTACGCGGAGCTTTACCGGAAACAGGGGCCATGGTGCACGGCGTATGTTGATGCGGGAACGGGAACCGTAGACGGCCTGGAAGCCGCCGAGGTCCGCCCGGGCAACATCCGCGAGACATTGGAGCAACAGGGCGCTCCGGCCGAGGACCTGGTTGCCATGGAACAGGCGACGGCACCTGCGCAGGGGCAGCCATCTCCCGTGTCACGGTTTGTCCTTGTACGTCAGGGAACCGTGGAGCTGAACGAGCTGCTGCCCGGAGAGCTCATCATGCCGGAGCGGATTTCACTGGACGTGGTTCCGGATCTGCTGCCGCTGCTCAAACACCGCCCGGAGGAGTTCCCGTACATCGTTGCCGAAGTCTCCCGCGAGAGCGCCGAGATCCGGCTGGAATACATCGGCCGGGCCGGCCCCGCCAATGTGCAGGAGGTCGAGGGATCAACCGAGGACATCCACAAAATCCCCGGGGGCGGCTGGGCGCACGACAAACTGCAGCGACGCACCGAACAAACCTGGCGCCGCAATGCGGACCAGGTTGCCGAAGAGATCGACAGAATCGTGGACAGCAGCGGTGCCCGGCTAATTGCCCTGTCCGGAGACATCCGCGCCCGCACCCTGGTGAAGGAGCAGATCGCCGAAGCCCACCGGGACCTCGTGAACCTTGTGGGTGCCCACACCCACACGGGCGGCTCACCCGCCGAGGGCTTGGAAGATGAAGTCCAGGAGCGGATTGCCCTGCAGTGGGCAGCCGAGCAGCAGGACATCATGGACCGCCTCGCCCAGGAGGAAGGCCAGGCCAATCCCCAGTCCGCCATCGGCATTGGTGCCGTCCTCCATGCCCTGCAGCAGGCCCAGGTGGAGGTGCTGATCATGAACGACGGCGCACTTTCCGAGCGCCGTCTGCTGGCTCTCGGAGCAGAACCGTGGGTGGCCAGCGCCGGCGAACAGGCGCTGGGCGCGGAAGAACTGGGCACGGTTCCGGCACCTGCCGCTCTGCTGAGGGCCGGAGCGTTAACGGACGCCAGTGTCCTTTTGGTTCCGGAGGGCGTGCTGCCCGCCGGGACAAATATTGCCGCGCTGCTGCGCTGGCCCACCGAGCCGGCGGCACCCGGAACCAACGCAACGTAAAGGAGAATCATGTCCACCCCGAATGAAGACCCGACCACCGGGCCCGAACCGATTGTCCCCCAGGAGGACGCCCTTCCGCCGGCGGACCAGAGCGGGCACGGCAAGATGCCCGAGGAGATTGACGACGACGCGTTCCAGCGGGCGGCGGAACAGGAGCGCGTGGCGGCAGGACTGGCCGACTATGCACCCAGCGACGTCCCTCCGGCCACCGACCCCCTGCCGGAGGGCAGCTCCGAGGAAGCCGACCGTGCCCAGCGGGGGCTGGAGGATCAGTAAGCCAGGATCATCTGCGCCGCCCGTTCGGCAATCATGATCGTGGGCGCGTTGGTGTTGCCCGTGGGCACCAGCGGCATCACTGAGGCGTCCGCAATGCGCAGCCCGGGCATTCCGTGGACCTGCAGCGTCCGCGGATCCACCACGGCCAGGGCGTCAAGGCCCATTTTGCAGGTCCCCACCTGGTGGTGGTAAGTCACCACGGTGTCGCGGACGTACTGTTCCAGATCCTCGCTGCTGTCCGTGACCTGCGGTCCGGGGTAGATTTCCTCGGCACCCCATTCCCCGGCCAGTGCCGAGGTGCGGCCCAGCTCGCGGCACTGCCGCACGGAGGCGGCCAGCGACGCGACGTCGGCCTGTTCACTGAGGGCGCCCAGGTCAATGCGGATCGGGTCTTCCGGTGCCGGGCCGGAGAGGGTGATCTCGCCGCGGCTGAGCGGACGGACAATGCCGGCCACCAGGGAGAATCCGTTCTCGGGACCGGTCATGGAATCCAGGAAATACATCGGCAGGGAGAAATGGATGGGCTGGGTGTCCGGCACGGCCAGGTCCGGACGGGACTTCCAGAACAGGTGCGTTTCCGCGGCTCCCACTTCGGGAGCGGGCACCGGCTTGGCGGTGGTTGTAAAAATGACGGGGGAGAGCAGATGGTCCTGCAGGTTCTTGCCGACCCCGGGCAGGTCCAGGACGGGTTCGACGCCGGCCTCCCGCAGTTCCGCTGCCGGGCCGATGCCCGAGCGCAGCAGTACCTCGGGGGAGCCGATGGCTCCGGCGGTCAGCAGGGTTTCATCCGCGCTGACGGACTTGAGCCGGCCGTCCTGCTCGAACTCGACGCCGGTCACCGTCCCGTCCTCCACGAGCAGCCGGCGCACGGCGGCGCCGGTCAACAGGGTGAGGTTCGGGTTGTCCGCCACCGGGCGGAGATACGCGTGCCAGGTGTTGAACCGCTTGCCGTCGCGGATGTTCAGCTGCATCTTCGAAGCGCCCTCAACGTCACCGGAGTTGTAGTCCTCGTTGATCTTGATGCCCATTTCAGCAGCACCGGCCAGGATGGATTCCTGCACCGGGTTCATCGGGAAGTCCGCGACGACGTCGAGCGGTCCGTCGGTGCCGCGGCTCTCGGAGGCTCCGCCGTCGTAGTTTTCGATGGCCTTGAAGACCGGCAGGACGTCCTCCCAGCCCCAGCCCGGGCAGCCGAGGTAGTTCCATGTGTCGTAGTCCTGCTTGGCGCCGCGGACCCAGATAGTGGCGTTCAGCGCATGGGAGCCGCCCAGCACCTTGCCGCGGGGCAGATGGATCCGCCGGTTGGAGCAGCCGGGCTGTTCCACGGTGTAGTAATCCCAGTCTTCGGGGCCGTGCCAGAGGCCGCCGGCGGCGTGCACGTCGGCGATTACCGGGTTGGTGTCCTCGCCCCCGGCTTCCAGGACGGTGACCCGGTGGCCGGCGTCGAGCAGCCGGCGGGCAATGACGCAGCCGGCTGAACCGGCGCCGATGACGATATAGGAGTTCACGGAGACCTTTCACTGCGGGGGTGGGGGGAGGGAGCGGGAGCGGGAGAAAGAGTGGAGAAAAGCGCGGTGCCGGGCCGGCAGGGGGGGATCCGTTCCGGCACCGCGGGTATGGGGGACCCGTAGGTCAGTAGGTGGTCAGTAGCTGATGACCTGCGGGGCACCCAGGTGCTTGAGGCCCTCGACGCCGAACTCCAGGCCGTAGCCGGACTGCTTGGCTCCGCCGAAGGGAATCCTCGGGTCCACGGTGCCGTGCTTGTTGATCCAGACGGTGCCGGCCTGGATGCGGGCTGCCACTTCCCTGGCTGCGTCCTTGTCCGAAGACCAGACGGAGGCGCCCAGGCCAACCTCAAGGCCGTTGGCCATTTCCACTGCCTCGTCCACCGTGGAGTACCGGATGATCGGAAGAGCTGGACCAAACTGTTCCTTCGCGACCAGCGGATTGCTGTTGTCGATGTCCGCCACCAGGGTGGTGGGATAGAAGTAGCCGGGACGGTCGGGGTCAGGGTTTCCGCCGAGCACTATCCGTGCGCCGGAGTCGCGGGCTGCCTCCACGAGATCGGCCACAATGGTGTACTGCGCCTGGTTCTGCAGCGGCCCGAGGACGTTGTTCTCATCCATCCCCACGCCCATGGGCATCTTGGCGGCGACGCCGGCCAGCGCGGTGACGATGTCGTCGTAGATGTCCTCGTGCACGTAGAGGCGTTTCATGGCCGCGCAGGTCTGCCCGGTGTTGATGAACGCTCCCCAGAACAGGTCCTCGGCAATGGCCTCCGGATCGGCATCGGGGAGCACAATCCCGGCGTCGTTGCCGCCCAGTTCCAGGGTCAGCCGCTTCACCGTGTCGGCGGAGGAACGGATGATCGCCTTGCCGGTGGCGGTGGAGCCGGTGAACATGATTTTGTCCACGTCTGGATGGGCGGAGAGTGTCTCGCCGACGTCGCGGCCGCCGGAGACCACCTGCAGCACGTCGCCAGGCAGCGCCTGGTTGATGACGGCGGCCAGGGCCAGCACGGACAGCGGGGTGTATTCGGAGGGCTTCATCACCACGGTGTTGCCCATCCGCAGCGCCGGTGCGAGCTGCCAGACGCTGATCATCATGGGCCAGTTCCAGGGGCCGATGGCGCCCACGACGCCGAGGGGCCGGTAGTGCAGCTCGGCCCGCCCGCCGTCGTCGTCCACCAGCACCTCCGGCTCCAGGTCGAACGAGGCCGCGGCACGCAGCCAGGCGGCGGCGCCGCCGACTTCGAAGCGGGCGTTGGGTCCGTTCAGCGGCTTGCCCTGTTCGCGGGAGAGCAGCTCGGCGAGGCCTTCGGCCGCGGCATCAACGGCGTCGGCTGCGCGGTTCAGGGCTTCACGCCGGCCGGTGTGGCCGAGGGCGGCCCAGGACGGCTGGGCGGCGCGGGCGGCGGAGACCGCTTTCTCCAGGTCTTCAACGGTGTGGACCGGAGCTTTGCCCACCAGCTCGCCCGTGGCCGGATCCAGGATGTCCCGGCCTTCACCGGCAGCCGAAACGGTGCCCAGAAGGTCCTGGTAGGAAGTAAGTGCTGAGTCGGCGAGAGGCATATCCTGCTCCTTTGGAAGATGGTTGGACGGTGGTCCCAGTTAACTGTGGCTCAGGTCACCGCGCCAGCGGTTGGCTTTGCGTGAGTACTGCTTGGCAAAGCGTGCACAGCTCCTACGCGGCGCCTTCTTCCGGCAGGTCACCGCCGTGGCCGATTCCCGCATAGGTTTCGGGGCTGCGCCGGCGCAGCACCAGTCCCCAGGCGAGGCCGAGGACCCCGGGTGCCAGGACGATGGCCGGCAGCAGCCAGCCAAGGATGCTCGCTTCCTGCAGGCCGATCAGCACGTCGAAGTTGGCCACGATCATGCTGAACACTGCGGCCAGGGCGATGCCAGCCGCAGTCGGTGCAATCAGCCGGGTCCAGGTGCCGTACCAGGAGGCGTGGCGGTTCAGATAGCCCACCACCGCGAAGGACGTCAGCGCCATCAGCAGCACCAGGCCGAAGGCGCCCATGTTGGTCAGCCAGGTGAACAGGGTGAGGACGGGGAACAGCGGCCCGGATTCGGAGTTCCGGCCGGCGGCGGCGAAGATTAGCAGCACCACGACGGCGATGGCGGACTGGGTCAGGGAGCCAGCCACCGGGGCCTGGGTGCGGGGGCTGGTGGCGGCCAGGGCCTTGGGCAGCACGCCCTCCCGGCCGAGCGCGAAGAAGTAGCGGGCCACCACGTTATGGAAGGCCACCAGGGCTGCCAGCAGGCTGGTGACAAACAGCAGCGAGGACAGATTCACCGCCCACTGCGGCACCCGGTCGGCCAGGAACGCAAAGACCAGGTCCGGACCCAGTTCGGTGGAGCGCGCTATGACCTGGCTGTCCCCTTCGCCCACGGACATGGCCCAGGCGGAGAAGGCGTAGAAGCAGGCAATCACCACAATGGCGATGAAGGTGGCCCGGCGGGCGGTGGTGCGCGGGTCCTTGACCTCCTCGTTGTAGATGGCGCCGGACTCAAAGCCCATGAACGCAGCAATGCTGAAGGCCAGCGCGGCCCCGACGCCGGCGGTGAACAGGCCCGACGGCGCGAGGGAGGCGGCGGTGATGCCTTCCGGTGCCGCCGCCACGGAAATGAGGTCGTAGACAATGACCACGAGGAACTCCAGGGCCACCAGTGCGCCCAGCACCTTGGCCGAAAGATCCACCTTGCAGACGCCCAGCACGGCGACGACGGCCCACGCGGCCAGGGCGCAGATCCACCAGGCGGGCTCCGCCCCGCTCAGGCCCGTGATGAAGGAGGACAGGGCGAAGCCGAACATTCCGTAGATGCCGATCTGCATGGCGTTGTAGGCCACCAGGGCCACCCAGGCGGCGCCGACGCCGGCGGGCCGGCCCAGGCCGCGGGCAATATAGGCGTAAAACGCACCGGCGTTGTGCACGTGCTGACTCATGGCCGAGTAGCCCACGGTAAAGAGCAGGAGCACGGCGCCGAGAATGATGAAGGAGAGCGGGATGCCCGGCAGTCCGGTGACGGCGTAGTTGCTTGTCACTCCGCCGGCCACCACCGTCAGCGGCGCCGAGGCGGCAATGATCATGAACACGAGCGCCGGCACACCGAGGCGCCGCTGCCCCAGAGCCGTGCCCGGGCTGCGCTGCTGGGCGGTTAAGGACACGGAGGTCTCCTGACGGACGAGGCTGAGTCGATGCACCCGGAACGGGTGACCTTCACTGTGGCCTACGTCATAGTGCCACCGCTTGGCTTTCAGCGAGCACTGATTGCCGATATGTGCACTTGGCGCAAAAGCAGGTGGCCGTACTCAGGTGCGCCGGCGGTAGGCGGTGGGGGAGCAGCCGTGCGCTGCGCGGAAGATGCGGCTGAAGTGCGCCGGGTCGGGCAGGCCCCAGCGGGCGCCGATGGCAGAGATCGGTACGTCGGCCAGTAGGGGGTCGGCCAGGTCATGCCGGGCTCCTGCCAGCCGCCGCTCGCGGATCCAGGCCGCCGCAGTGGTTCCGCTGTCTTCGAAGAGCTTGTGCAGGCTGCGCGTGGAAATGTAGTGCGCGGCGGCCACGTAGCCGGGAGAGAGGTCCGGGTTGGAGAGCTGTCCGTCGATAAAGAGCTGAATCCGGTGCAGCATCCGGGTCTGGCTGCCGCCCTCCGCCGCCGGGCTGGAATAGGCCTCGTCCGCCAGCAGGGTGGCCAGCAGGTCAACGGTGTTCATGGCCAGCCGGTGTGCAATCGGTCCGTCGAGTTCGGGCAGCATGCGCGCGGTTTGCGTCAGGAACGGCACCACGGCACGGCCCAGCCGGTGTTCCTTGCCCAGCGGAATGGCGGTCAGCCCGCGCATCTGGTCTGCCGAGAGGCCCACCAGGTGCTTCGGGAACATCAGTACCAGCGTGGAAAAGCTCTCATCGAACCGCAGGGTGTAGGGCTCGCCGGTGTCGTAGATCGCCAGCTCCCCGGTGGTCAGCACCGTTTCGCGGCCGCCCTGGCGGAGGACTCCGCTGCCGGAGAGCTGCAGGTTCAGCTTGTAGAAACCTGATCCGCCGGCTGAGATCAGCTCCGGGGTGCGCCTCACGGCGTGCGCCATGGCGTCCACCTGGACTATGGCGAGTTCGCGCAGCTGGTGGCTGGTGAGCTGGCCCGCGAAGGACGCCTCCGGGTGGATCCCGGCGGGTGCCGTCTCGAGCGGAACAAAGGACTCCGAGATGAGCCGTTTCCACTCCGGAAAGGACTGGGCCCGGACGACGGCGCCGGCGGAGTTCCGGACGGTCCCGCCGGAAGCCACCCGGACAGGTCCGTCGGGAAGCATGGTTGTCATGGTCTTCCTTTCCCATCGGGTACCGGCAGTGTCCGTGGCGGCGGTCACATAGAGGGAACTTACGCGCTTTCCGGGCCTTTGTCGAAGTTTTTCTCCCTGTGTCGAACTTCCCGGCGGCGACCAGGGGTACGTGTGGTCCGGCCGGCGCACGCGGAACCGCGGCGACTGGCGGCACGGCAGGGGGAGACAAATGCCGAATACATCTGTACTGTACGAGTGTATAGACACAGAGGTACTTCAACGCTTTTGGAGGAATCATGAGCAAGCAGGGTAAAGGCATTGCTGTCGGCGTCGGTATGGTCGTCTTCGGTGCGGTTCTCTATGTGGTCTTCGGCCATATTGTGAAGGTCGAGACCCCGGTGATCGGACTTCGGCAGACGGGAGCGGTGATCGCTGTGCTGGGGATCATTGAGTTGGTGGCATTGCAGTGGGGCGGCGCCCGCAGGAGAGGAGACGATCTCCTCTGACGGCAGAAGAACGCATCCTCGGCGCGGTGCTGGACGTACTGGCCGAACACGGAGTCGACAGGCTCAGCATCAGGAGCGTGGCCCAGGCGGCGGGCATCTCTCCCGCCCAGGTCCAGTACTACTACCGGACCAAGCGCGACCTGGTCCGGGCGGGCTTCGAATATTCCAGCGGCCAGTTTCTCGCTGCCGTAGCGGCGGCAGAACCCGCCACGCTTCGGGAGCTGACTCTGCAGTGGCTCCCCCTGGATGAGGCGAGGGAGCGCCGTGCGCGGGTCTGGCTGGCCTATACCGAAATGGCTGCCCGCGATGAGCAACTTGCCGCTGAGGCTGCCCGCACTGACGAGGAACTGCGTCAGTGGTTCACCGGTGCCGGCGTTCCGGGGCCGCAGGCGGCAATGCTGCTGGCTGTGATAGACGGAGTCACAGCACAATGCCTGGTCCTGCCGCTGCCCCGGCGCCGGGAACTTGCGGAGAAGACGCTGTTGGCTTTTCTGGATGATCAGAACCTCAACGTGAAGCTTGACCGGTGAGCTGCCGGGAAGCGCGTCTAGCCGCGCAGTAAATCCAGCTGCCCGTCCAGCTGCGCAACCAGCTGGTCCGGGGAGTTGAAGCCCGGATCAAACACGGCAGCTACCTGTGCGCCCAGCAGGAAGGTCAGCAGGCTTTCGGCGGCGATCTCGGCCGGCACTCGTCCGCCGTCGTCCGCGCCCCGCGCCGCGGACAGCCAGCCGCGGATGCTGCTGCGCCACTGCAGCATGGCTGCGTCGTTGACCTCGGCCTGTGCCGGATCGTGTAGCGCCTGCTGCCAGAAGGCGATGACCACCCGCGCTTCATCCAGCCGGTTTGCGTCCAGGGGAAGCACTTCAAGGCAGAAGGCCCGCAGGGCCTCAAAGCCGTTCAGGCCCGCGGTTGCCGTCTCCCCGCGGCTGTTGGTGCGGGAAAAGACGTGGCGGAACGTTGCCTCCATGAGGTCCGATTTGGCGGGAAAGTACGGCTTAATCGCGCCGTTGGCATACCCGGCCTCGGCCGCGACCTCGCGCAGCGTGGCGCCGTCCAGCCCCCGCCGGGCGATCACCCGCCACGTGGTCTGCACGATTTCAGCGCGCCGCCGCTCATGGTCCACGATCTTGGGCATGCTTCCCTTCCGGTGCCGGCCCCCGCGGCCGTCTCGTCTCCGGCCATCCTAACGAGGCGGGACCGCCTCCAGGACCACGTTCCTGCGGGAAGCGGACGGGAGCTGCGGAAGATGCCGGTTTCCGGCGGCGGGTACAGGCCCGGTTCACACTGCCGGGGCGGCCGCCTCCGGCTGTCCGGCTGCAGCGGCTTCCGTTGAGAAAACCTGCCGGCCGGCAAACCAGGTCTGCTCGGCAGTGATGCCCGGAATCATCTCCACATCGATGGCGAAGGGATCCGCTGAGAGCACCACGAAGTCCGCCGACTTGCCCGGCGCCAGGGTTCCGGCGACGTCGTCCAGTCCCATGGCCCGGGCGCAGTCCACCGTGTAAATGCGGACGGCCTCCTCGAGGGTCACCGCCTGTTCCGCCCACAGAGTGCCGGGGAATTCTCCGGTCGGATCCTTGCGGGTGACCAACCCGTAGATGCCTTCCCACGGATTGGGGGAGACGCTCACCGGCCAGTCGGATCCGGCGGCCACGAGTGCTCCGGCGTCCAGCAGTGACCGGTTGGGCTGCATTTTTTCGGCGACCTCCGCCGGCAGCACCGATTTCATCGCTTCGGAGATTACGCCCGGGAACCACAGCGACGGCGAGATGTCCGCAGTCACGCCCAGCTCGGCGAAGCGCGGAATGTCGCTTTCCTGTACAAACTGGCCGTGGGCAATGTGATAGCGGACTTCGCCGTGTCCGGCTGCCCGGACCTTCTGCACGGTGTCCAGGACCAGGCGCACCGATGCATCACCGGTGCAGTGGATCTTGGCGGAGATGCCGCGGGCCGCCGTGCGCATCAGCCAGCCCTCCAGCTCTTCGGGTTTCATGGTGGTGGTGCCGCAGGTGCAGCCCGGCACGCCGTCCTCGGGCAGGTAGGGCTCCAGGAAAGCGCCCGTCCTGGCCGGCGGGACACCGTCGAGGAAAATCTTGATGAAATCCGGCCGGTGATGGGCCGAGCGCAGGCTCTCGCGGTGTTCGATGATGCCTTCGCCCAGCGGAGCCGTGCCGAAAATGAAGTCATTGGCCGCCATGGAGGTGACTACCCAGGCCTGCAGCCGCCCGGCGTCGTCGAGCTGTTTCAGTGCCTGCAGCAGCTGCAGGGAGCTGGCCGCGTCCTGGAAGCCGGTGATGCCATAGGCGTGGAGCATTTCAATGCCGCGCTCCGCAGCACGGGCCAAATCCCCGACGGAGTCCCCGCCGCCCGCCGCGCGGGCCTTTTCCACCAGGACACCCGCTGCCTCGAACAGGACACCGGTGGGCCTGCCGGCGCCGTCGTGCAGAATGCGTCCGCCCTCCGGGTGGGGAGTTTCCGGGCCGATGCCAGCTGCCGCCAGGGCGGCCGAGTTGGCCCAGCGGTTGTGCAGGCTGTCATCGCGCAGCATCGCCGGCCGTCCGCCGGTGGCCTCGTCCAGCCGGGCCAGGGCCTCGGGGGTGCTGATCTCCTCCAGCAGGCCGGAACCCCACTGCCCGCCGACCACCCAGGCATCCGCGGGCAGGGCCGATGACCAGGCCGCCACCTCGTCCAGGAACGCGTCGAGTCCGGCTGTGGGCGGAATGCGGCATTCGAACAGATCCGCCTGTCCGGCAGCGGAGTGGTGGTTGTGCACGTCCATCAGGCCGGGCATGACATACGCGCCGTCCAGGTCCAGGACTGTAGCGGCCTCCGGTGCCAGCGCGGCGGCAGCATCTCCGGTTGCCACGACGACGCCGCCGGCGGACGCGAGTGCGTGGGTCCGTCCGAGCGCCGGGTCCAGGGTGTCTATGACGCCGTTGAGCAGCACCAGATCGGGGGAAGTGGTTTCGGGCATGACGGGCCTTTCCGCAGAAGTTCCGTTCAGCTTCGCCTCCGCCGGCACGGGACGTCTTGGCGCCGAGCGTGCCGCACTTGTTGATGCGTGCACTTCTCTTCCCAGCGGTGTACTTGGCTCTTGTAACTCAGGTCACAGCCCGTTATCGTCTACAGCCATAGAAAAAACCCGTTTGATGAATCCGGAGAGTCCATGAGCCAGTGCCATTCCACCCCCGCATCCGGTCCCGAAGAAACAGCTTCGGCTACAGCAGTTCTGGCCACACCCGGGCAGGGTGAAGCAGCAGCGTACGCGCTGGCCGCCCCGGAGGAGATTACCGCCGTCCGGGAAACCCTTGAGGCCGCCGGACTGTTTCCGGAGACGGCCCGCATCGCGTACCTGGGCCTGGTCGATCCGCCCGCCGGCACAGACCAGGATTCCCCGGCCGACCGCCGGTTCCGGGTCTTCCTGCTGGACACCGACGGCGGCAAACCGCACGACGTCGTCGTTTCCGTCACCGCGCGCCAGGTGGTGTCCGACGTCGAACTGGACACCTCGGTAACCGGCGAGCTGCCGGTGCTGGAAGAGGAATTCGAGGTGGTTGAACAGATCCTTTCCACCGACCCGGACTGGCTTGCCGCACTCGAAAAGCGCGGGCTCGACGTCGCACAGGTCCGGGTGGCGCCGCTGTCCGCGGGCGTCTTTGAATACCCCGAGGAAAAGGGCCGGCGGATCCTGCGCGGCCTGGCCTTCCTGCAGACCCATGCCGAGGACTCCGCCTGGGCTCATCCGATTGACGGACTGGTGGGATACGTGGACGTCAGCGCCCGGACCGTGGACCAGGTGCTGGACTTCGGCGCGGTCCCGGTGCCGGGGGAACACGGCAACTACACCGACCCGGCCCTCACCGGACCGCTGCGCACCACGCAGAAACCGATCAGCATCACCCAGCCGGAGGGCCCGAGCTTCACCGTCACCGGAACGAATCACGTGGAGTGGGAAAAGTGGCACCTGGACGTGGGCTTTGACGTTCGCGAGGGCCTGGTGCTTTACAACATCGGCTTCGAGGACGGCGGGCGCGTACGCCGGATCCTGAACCGCGCCTCCATTGCCGAGATGGTGGTCCCGTACGGGGATCCCGCGCCCACCCGGTCCTGGCAGAACTACTTCGACACCGGCGAATACCTGGTGGGCCAGTTCGCCAATTCACTGGAACTGGGCTGCGACTGCCTGGGCGAAATCCACTACATCTCGCCCACGGTTTCCGATTCCCGCGGCAATCCGCGCACCATCCGCAACGGCATCTGCATGCACGAGGAGGACGCCTCCATCCTCTCCAAGCACTCGGACCTGTGGTCCGGCATCAACTACACCCGCCGCAACCGCCGGCTCGTGATCAGTTTCTTCACCACCGTGGGCAACTACGACTACGGCTTCTACTGGTACCTGTACCTGGACGGCACCATCGAGTTCGAGGCCAAGGCCACCGGCGTCGTCTTCACCAGCGCCTACCCGGGCAAGGACTACCCCTACGCGTCCGAGATGGCTCCCGGTTTGGGCGCCCCGTTCCACCAGCACCTGTTCGGTGCCCGGCTGGATTTCGCGCTCGACGGCGGCCCGGGCCGGGTTGAGGAAGAAGACGCCGTGCGTGTTCCGGCCAGCCCGGAAAACCCGCGCGGCAACGCCTTCACCCGCAAGCGGACCGTCCTGGCGCGGGAGTCGGAGGCTGCCCGCGATGCCGCCGCCGGCGTCGGGCGCACCTGGGTGGTGAGCAACCCCGAAAAGCTCAACCGGCTGGGGGAGCCAGTGGCCTACAAGCTGCATCCCGAGGGCCAGCCCACCCTGCTGGCCGACGAGGATTCCTCCATCTACCGCCGGGCGACCTTCGCGTCCAAGGCGCTGTGGGTGACCCGGCGGGACGAGTCCCAGCGCTACCCGACCGGAGACTTCGTCAACCAGCACTCCGGCGGCGGCGGCATTCCGGAGTGGGTGCAGGCGGACCGGGACATCGACGGGCAGGACATTTCCGTGTGGCACACCTTCGGCCTGACGCACTTCCCGCGGGTGGAGGACTGGCCGATCATGCCCGTGGACACCACCGGGTTCAAGCTGCGGCCCGAGGGCTTCTTCGACCGCTCGCCCGTGCTGGACGTTCCCGCCCCGGAATCCGGCGGGCATTGCCACCGGTAGCCGTCCGCCCTGCGGGTGCCGGAATGCACCCCCGCCTCTGTTCCGCTGCGGCTCTGGCCTCCGCCGGCGTGCACGTCTGGATGGCCGGGCAGCACTCCGGGTTCGGGGCTGCTGCCATGGTGGCCATGGCGCTGATGTGCCTGCCCTGCGTGCTGCCACTGTGGCGCTCCGGGTCCCTGGGCGCCGCGCGGATGCTGATGGACGGCGCACTGGCCATGGTGGCCGTTCATGCGGTGCTGCTGCTGGCCCCCGGCGGGGGAGGCGCCGGGCACCAGCACGGCGGGGCGGTTGCGGTCTCGGCTGCCGCTGCCGGCAGTGGAGCCACCTTCGGCATGCTGGCGTTGATCGGGTGGGAACTGTGCGCGGCTATGCTGGCCGCGACCTGGCTCCGGCGCCGTGCCGTTGCTGACGTGGCACCAACGGCACGGCCGGTACTGGGCCGCTACTGATTGCTTAAGGCTCAGCCGTTTGGCGGTTGGTAGCGGTGCCAGGCGCCGCGCCCGCGCCGTTCCCTCTCACCCGGCGGAAACCGACGGCGGTCAGGTAAATGCCAAGGAACGCCTCCCAGATGATCTCCGGGAGGGTGGCCAGCGCGGACGGAACCGAAGTCTGCTCATAGGTTCCGAAAAGCACGGCAAGGCCGGACAGCGACATCAATGGACCGCCGATCAGGCCGAACAACGCCATCGGCCGCGGCACCAGGTGCGAGCGGTACATCAGGAACCCGAGCAGCAGTCCGTTGCCGATCCCCACCACAAATCCCGGACCGAGCAGGAACGTCCAGCCGTGCACCGCCACCAGGGCCCTGGCCACGGGCAGGTACTCTCCGGCGTCGGCTCCGGTGCTCTGGCGCAGCGTCACCACGGTGAGCACGCTGAGGATCCCGACGGCAATGAGCGCGCATTCCATGATCCTCGCCGCAACATAACCGACCGCGGCGGTCTCGCTGTGCCGGCGGAGGACGGGATACAGCACGACGGCGGTGCCAATGTTCGTGATGATCAGCACCAGTTCACACACGGCTCCGAGCAGGATCCGGGTGTCCGCGCCGGGTCCGGTGAGGTAATCCGGCTCGGTGAGCAGCGGTGCGTACAGTGCTGCCCCGGCGATGGCCGAGGCGAAGGTGAGGAGGAAGAGGATCCCGGCGGTCCGGGCGGTCCGGTTGGAGGCTTTCATGGTGCTCCTGTCGGCCAAAGGTGTACTTCGTACACCGGATACCCTGAACGTAGGTGTATGCCGTACACTCTGTCAAGCATTACTTCCGGGAAGGCGGCTCTGTGGGACAGGTACCGAAGGCACGTCTGCAGGAACCGGCCGAACGCCGTCCGCGGCTGAACCGGGACGCCGTGCTCCGCGCCGGCGTCGAACTGGCCGATCAGGCGGGCATTGACGGCTTCACCATGCGCACGCTGGCGGAGGAACTGCGTGTGGTGCCCATGGCGCTGTACAAGCACGTGGCCAACAAGCAGGAACTGCTCGAGGGCATGGTGAACCTCGTCTGGGCCGAGGTCACCGAACCGGACAGCGCGCGCGGCTGGAAGCAGGCCATGCGGGGACGTGCCGTTTCCCTGTGGGCCGCGCTGGTGCGGCACCCGTGGGCGGTAGGGCTGATGGAGGCGGCCGGCCGGCCGGGACCGGAGAGCCTGCACCAGCACAACGCGATGCTGGGCTGCCTGCGGCAGAGCGGTTTTTCCTTCCGCACCACCGTCCACGTCATGAGCATGCTGGATGCCTATGTGTACGGCTTCGCCCTGCAGCAGAAAACCCTGTCTTTCGAAACCCCGGAGGAGTCAGCCGAGGCTGCCGCCGCCACCCTCGACGCTGAATCCGCCGAGGCCGCGGCACGGTATCCGTACCTGCTTGAAGTGGTGGGGGAGCTGGCGAAGGAAGGCTACAACTACGACGCCGAATTCGCCGTCGGACTCGATGTCCTGCTGGACGGAGTTGAATCTCTGCGCGGGTCCTGGCGCGGCGGCGGCGCAGGCGATTGACGCTTGAGCGCAGCCCGGGGCGCTTTAGCCGCGGGTGAGCTCTCTAGCGGCGGGTGAGCTCAATAATCAGGTACTGATTCCGCGACTCTATGAGGTTCTTCAGATACCGGCCAAGCACCAGTTTCTCGACTGCCCGCCCGACGACGCCAAACGGCGCTTCAAACTCGATCCGGTCAACCATCGTTGTTCCCGCCGGACCCTGGCTGAACTCGTGGACATGACGGAACCGCCGGAAGGGGCCTTTGACCTGCTCGTCGACAAAACGGGCCGGCGGCTCCATCTCGGTGATCCGGCTCGTCATCCGCAGCGGAACGCCGAAGTGCCAGGCCCGCCAGGCAACTTCCTCGCCCAGGGAAATGAGCCCCGACGTCACGCCGCCAACGGCTTCTTCGCGCGACCGCGCCATCGAGTCCTTGTGAGCGTCAATGCTTCGGGCACGGTCAAACAGCTCCGGTACGGACAGGCTCGTCAGCGTTGTGCACTCGAAGTAAACGGTCATGGACAGAGTATGGCACCGTGCCGGTCAGGACGGGGCAGGCGGGCCTGACGTTAGGGGACCACCGTGACGGTTTCTGCTCCGCAGCTCAGCAGCAGCACCTTGTCCGCTGCAGCAAGTTCACAGTTCCTGTCCTTGACGCGGGGGAAGCCGGCGAGCTCGTCGGCCGACCGGTTCCAAACGTAGTGAAAGCCCCCATGCTCGGTGTAGATATCGACCACGTCACCGTCGAACGCATCCTGGGTGACTACCACAGACTGTCCGGTGGCAGCTTCGAACCGGGTCTGGTCTTCGATCCCCGCCGCAATCAGGAAAATGAGTATGCTGACCAGAACCACCAGGGGAGATGCCAGGGCGGCTCCGGCATAGGTGATCCAGCCGACGGTCTGCCGGAGCCGGGATTTCCTGATCCGTCCGATCAACCCGTACGCCAGCAGCGCCAGGCCCACGGTTCCGCCCAGAAAGCTCAGCAGGATGATCCACCCGCAAATTTGATCCTTGGAGAGGCCGAAAAAGTGCAGCAGCACCCGTTTGCCATCCGCATCCTGCGACGGCGCAATCAGGATTTCATAGGCACGCCACACCGCCGGCGGTCATCAGGCCAAGGCCAACCGCTTCCGCCCGTTTTATGCCCGCTTTGCTGCTCGGTTCTGCGTCCTCCATAAGTAGAGGCTAGCGGCCGGAAGCGAAAGCGGTCCGGCCCACCGCCGGAGCGGTGAGCCGGACAGCGCAGCCGTTTAGACCGGCAGGCCGGTTAGGACGCGACGGCTTCGACGATCTTTTCGTCACCTTCGTTGATGGCCTTTACGACCGCGTCGTAATCGCCCTTGTCGATGGCTTTGTCGACCTTCTTGGCGGCCTTGCTGACCGCCTTGTCGACACGGTCCAGGTAGTGGTCCTCGACAACGGCAACGAGCGCCGAGGAGCCCGTCGGCAGCCATTCGTCCGCTTCCACACCGATCTTCTTTTCCTCGTGGCGCTTCGCGATGGCACCGGCACCGGCGCCAATGGCTGCACCGATCACCCCGGACAGCAGGAGAGGCGGGGCGAACAATCCAACCACGAGCCCGGCGATGGCCCCGGCTGTGGTGCCGCCGCCTACCAGCCTGCCCCCGTGCTCCTTGACGTCGACCCGGCCTGAGTCATCCCGAGACAGGACAACAGCGGCCACTACCCCCTCATCCTCCAGGCTCTTAATCGTCTTGAAATCCTCTGTAGCCGAGACAGCGTCGCTGTACGACGCCACGAACAAGGTGTAGTTGTGATCCGTCATGTTGAGCCCTCCAGTTGGGTGCGGCCGCTGGCAGCAGTCCGCCGATCATCGAACACAAAAAACTGTATTCCCGCTGGAGGGCACCAGTCGGTGCTTTGGACGATCCAGTGCCAAGATTCCCCGGTCTGCGGACGAGCGGAAATACTTCCGGTATCCTCATTCCCTGCTCACCAGCACCGAAGGAATTCCGCTTAAGCAGCCGACGCCGGAACGCCTGCCAGATCCTCCAGCTGTGCGGCCGTCAGCCGTGACCCGAAGGCAGGTCCGCCGGGCTGCATGAAGGTCGTGACGGCCAGGGAAGTGACCGGGACCGGGTCATAACCGATCCGGTCCACCATGGCCGAGACAAGTGCGACCGCCTCGGAATTGTCACCGGCCACCGCCAGGCCAAGCCGTTCCGGGTGTCCGGCCGGACGGCGGTCGGGTTCCAGGCTGTGGTACCCGGTGTGGTTGAAGGTTTTGACGACGACGGCGCCGGGGAACATCTCCTGCACCACCACCGAGGAGCCCCGGGTTTCCGCTGCGAAGGCGGGAATCGTCCCGTCCACCGGCGGCCAGTAGTTCATTGCGTCCACCACAATGCGTCCGTGTAGCAGGGCGGGATCAACGGTGTGGAGCCGGTGCAGGGGCAGTGCCAGGATCACCAGATCCGCATCCGACACGGCGTCCCCGGTCCATTTCGGCTCGGCACCGGGAGTGACAATTTCGGCCATCAGCGCCAGCAGGGCGGGATCACCGGAGGCGGAGAGCGAAACCCGGTAGCCGGCGTCGAGCAGGGAGCGGGCGACGGCGGTGCCCACCCGTCCCGCGCCCACCACGGCGACGTGCAGTGTCTCCGGTGCGGAAGGGGCGGTCTGATCGGGGGAGGCCTGCAGGCTGGGGGAATGCGTGGTCATGGTTGGTGCAACACGCCCTCCGCCTCCGTCATTCCCCGGTACGGCCGGGAGGAAGTCGGGTCCTCCTGTCAGCGGAGGGTCCAATCCGGGCAAAACTCCATGGTCGCTATTTGTGCCCGGGAAAGGAAGCCCTGACGGAAATCGGTGACGGCTTTCGGAAAGTGGTCTGGAAAACTGCGGTTTGGGGCCACAGTATTTAGTAAGCATTCTTACTAGGCCTTGGGGGCGTAAATGAGCCACGTACTGCAACCGAACACGATGCAACCAAAGACTATTCATCGAGGAGCAGCTACCCGTATCCGTCCTGTGCAGCAGCACACCAGCACAACCCTGTGGTCCATCCTCACGATCGAGCCTGAGCGCAAGGATGTCGGCGACGAGATTCTCCGCCACATTATTGCCCCTCTGTCTTCCCGGCTGCGGGTCGGAGAAGGGAACTGTTTTCGGCTGTCGCGCAGCCTGGAATCCGACCATCACGCCGTGCTCCTGCATTTGCTTGCCACCGACGATGTCGCCAAGCGTCTGTGGAAGTTTGCCCACGCACTGGCGGAACAGAATATTGCCACGCTGGGTGCCGTGAAGATCTCCCACTCGCCGGGGCTCGTTTATCCGCCGCCGCCGGGCGAACCGGTACCTGAGGTGGTGGAAGCGGCACTGGCACGGTTTGGTGGGACGAAAGGCTTGGAACTGGTAGCTGAGGTTGGCGAGATCTCCCTGGATCTGGCTTTGTGGGCGGTCAACCGCTTCCCCAACCTCAACACGCGCTCGATGCTGGGCGCCCTGCTCCTCTTCGACACCGGCCACGCCATGATGCGGGGTCCCCGGTCCGCTGTTTGGCCCGACCGCAGAACCACCAGCTGGGACTACTTCTGGAATGCGCATCTGCACGCCTGCACGGTTTCTTTTGGCCCGCACGCTGCGCAAGCTCGCAGGGCAATGAGGACCCGAATTGCGCCCCGGATCGCGCCCGCACACAGGATGATGGCCGCCGTGGCCGCTGAGCCGGCAGTGGATATCTGGCGGAAGCGCTGGGCACGGGCCATCGATGAGTATTTGTACCGGGCGGACAAACAACGCGTCAGCCGCAGTGCGCAGCAGCTGGCTATGGGCGCTGGCCAGCTGGCGCTCAACGGGCTGGGCTTCGCGTTCCGGGAGCAGGCGGCCCTTGGCCTCTACGCGTCTGCTTGGAGTAAGGAGATAGAAGCGCAGTATCGCGGTGAGGAACGCTCGTCGCGGCCGTCAAAGCGCTAAACGACGGCAGGCCTCCCGCTCTCAGCGGAAGGCCTGCCGTCGTCGTTTGTTTCGGTTAGGAAACCGGAGCCAGCTCCGGGTAGTCCGTGTAGCCGGCGGCGCCGTCGGTGTAGACGGTGCTCTGGTCAATCTCGTTCAGGGGGTGGTCCTCCTGCCAGCGGCGTGCCAGGTCAGGGTTGGCGATGACGGGGCGGCCGACGACGACGGCCTCGGCCAGGTCCTCCTCGAGCAGCATGATGGCGTCGTCGCGGGTGGTGACGGTGCCGAAGCCGGTGTTCAGCAGCACGGGGCCGCCGAAGCGGCGGCGCAGGGCCTGGACCATATTGTCGGCCGGGTCCTTGTGCAGGATGCTCAGGTAGGCCGGCTTCAGGTCCGCGATGCCGTCCACCAGTGCGGTGTAGGTGGCGGTCACGTCTTCGCGGTCGGTTTCCAGGACGCCCTGGATGTTGTGCTCCGGGGAGATGCGGATGCCGGTGTGCTCGGCGCCGATGGCTTCAGCCACGGCACGGAAGGCCTCGATGACCAGGCGGGCCCGGTTCTGAGGCGATCCGCCGTAGGAGTCGGTGCGCGTGTTGGAGACGGGGGAGAGGAATTCCTGCAGCAGGTAACCGTTGGCACCGTGCAGCTCCACGCCGTCGAACCCTGCCTTCATGGCGTTGCGGGCGGCGGAGACGAAGTCCTGCACGATGCCGGGAAGTTCGGCTTCGGTGAGGGCATATGGGACCGGGTAGGCCTGCTTGCCGTCGTAGGTGTGGGCCATGCCTTCAAGGGCGATGGCGCTGGGGGCCACCGGCTGGCGGCCGCCGTTGATGTTCTCGTGGGCTACGCGTCCGGAGTGCATCAGCTGGGCGACGATCCGGCCGCCGGCTCCGTGCACGGCGTCGGTCACGCGCTTCCAGCCGGTTACGTGTTCTTCGGTGACCAGGCCGGGCATCAGGGCGTTGCCCTGGCCGGTGAAGGAGGGGTAGATGCCGTCACTGATGATCAGGCCCAGGGAGGCGCGCTGGCGGTAGTGCTCGACCATGATGTCGGTGGGGACGCCGTTGCGGTCGGCGCGCACGCGGGACATCGGCGCCATGACGAGGCGGTTGGGCAGTTCCATGGTGCCGACGGTCAGCGGGGTAAAGAGTTTCACTCAGGAGTTCCTTTTGTCGCGTGCCGCAGGGCCGAAGTTGCCCCGGGCGGAGTTCGTATACCCAGGGACAACCCGGAGGAGGGCCCATGGTATTCCGCGACGCGTCCGATGTCACAGTCGCTGCCGTAGACCTCGGTACTAGGACCGCTGTCCGTCCGCTAGCCTGCCCCCATGGTGAAAATCGTCTGGTGGGAAGTTGAGACCGAAGCCCCCGAGAAGTTCATGTCGTTCCATGGCGATCTCCAAGGTTGGACGTTCGCCCCCGCGTTCGAAGGTTCAGAGCTCGACGCGAGCTACTGGATCATCAGGAGCGGCGAGTCGGGAATTGGCGGTCTTCAGCGCGCAACCGAAGGAACAACGCCTACCGCCGGCACCCGGATCTATTTCGAAACTGATGACCTCGAAGGCTTCCTCTCGCGAGTACGAGAGCTCGGCGGCCACGTCGAACGAAACCGAACTGACCTCGGCGGCGATGACCGCTGGTTCGCAACCTTCCAAGATTCATGCGGGGTGTCCTTCGGCATATGGACTGACAGAGCCCCCACCGAGTAACAGCACCTCTCGCTGCAAGGTCACCGCCGGCCTGCGCTACGCCGGCGCCGGAGTGGTCTGTTACTTGCCGCTGAACACCGGGAACCGGCTGAAGGTGCCGTAGTCGGTGATCTTCAGGCTCCGGAGGAATTCCAGGTCGGAGTCCGAGATCACGAAGTCCACCTGTGCGTTGCTCCTCATATGCTCCGGGTTTGTTGTCTTGGGCAGCGGCACGGTGCCCAGCTGCAGCGCATACCGGATACACAGTTGAGGAACAGTCACCGAATAACGCTCCGCCACGGCGGCGACTTCCGTGTTCCTGAGGATCTCGCCGTGGGCAATGGGGGAGTAGGCCTCGACGAGCAGATGATGTTCCTCGCAGTAGAGCAGGAGGTCATCCGGGGTGCTGCCGATGTGGAGGAGTATTTGGTTGACCTGCGGGGCGACGGTGCAGGCAGAGAGGATGTTCTCCAGATCCTGCCGCTGAAAGTTGGAAACACCGATCGAGCGGATTTTGCCCTCCCGGTGGGCTTCTTCGAGTGCCCGCCAGACCTCTCGGTTTCCCTCGGCGTAGGAACCCCCGCGCCAGTCATCCCAGGGCTGCGGGCTGTGGATCAGCATGAGGTCGAGATACTCCAGGCCCAGCTCCGTCAGCGAGGCGTCGATCGCGGCTGCGGCCTTCCGGTGGTCCTTGATCTCGGCGGCCACCTTGCTGGAGATGAACAACTCCTCGCGCGGCACGCCGCAGCTGCGCACACCTTTCCCGACACCGTGCTCGTTGCCGTACGCCTGCGCAGTATCGATATTGCGGTAGCCGATTTCCACCGCCGCCGGGACGGCCCGGGCGGCGGCCCCGTCCTCGATGAACCAGGTGCCCAGGCCCAGCTTGGGAATGGCGTGTCCATTGGCGAGGGTATGGGTCTCATTCAGGATCATTGGTCCGGCTCCTTGGGAATGGCGGAATGTTCTCCTTCCGCCATGGTCCCGCAGTCTGCCGGATACCGGAACGGTGGGCGGGATACCGGAACGGCGTGCGGGAAGATCCCGCCGGCGTCGTCGGAATGATGGCATACACAGGCGCCGCGTGCTTGCATGGGAGAGCAGTACCGGTTGGAGCGTTGGTCAAAGGAGCTCATCATGAATGCACAGGATCCGGGCCACGGCGCCCGGTCACGCCGGGAGCAGGCGGAGGCCACATTTGAGAGGCTGTTCGGCGCGCGTGACCGGAACGCCCATGAGGATGACCCCGAGCTCATGGAAATATTGCGGGGGTTTATCTTCGGAGACGTCTTCGGTACCGGTGTGCTGGATGACCAAACCCGGGAGCTGATTACCGTCACTGTCCTTGCCTGCCTGCAGACCCTGCCGCAGTTGGGTGCCCATGCAGCAGCGGCGCTGCGCGTAGGCGTTCCGCCGGTGCAGATCCGTGAAGCCGTGTACCAGCTGGCACCGATCATCGGCTTTCCGCGCACCCTCAACGCCGTCAGTACGATCAACACGGTGTTCCGGGACCGCGGACTCACGCTGCCGCTGCCGGAGGAAGGCACCGTCGACAGCGCCGAGCGTTACCAGCGCGGGCTGGCCGAACAGCTCCCGCTGTACGGTACGGAGATCAGGGACGGCCTGGCTGATCTGCCGGAGCCGTTTGATGAGGCACTGCCGCGGTTCCTGACCGAGTTCTACTTCGGAGATTTCTACACCCGCGGCGGGCTGTCCCCCGCACAGCGGGAACTGCTCGCGCTCTGCGCTTTTGCTTCGATCGGTGACACGGCGGCCCAGCTCGGTCCGCACGGCCGGGCCTGCCTGCAGCTCGGCCATTCGAAGACGGTCATCATTGCCGCGCTGGTCCAGTGCTTTCCCTACGTGGGATTTCCCCGTGCTGCCGCCGCCGTCCGTGTCGTCAAAGACCTCTAGCCCGAGGTCAGAACCGGCGCTCGGCGATGTTGACCCGGGTGGCCTCGTCCAGCGCGGACTGAATCTGCGCGGCCGGTGTCGGACCGGGTTTGGCGTCCATCATTTGCTCTTCGGAAACCGCCGGATCCTCAAAGTAGATCCGTCCGTACGCAGCAGTATCAGGCTCAAACCGCCAGCTCTCGGCGAGGGGACCGGCGTCGACCGTGTCAAAGCCCAGCCGGTCAATGACGGCTGCCGCCTCGGCCTTGGCCTGCTCGTCGTCGGCGGCGATGGGCAGCGCGGAGCGGTCGCCGGCGCCGGCGGGGCGGGCGAGCAGCGGGATGTGCGCGGCGATGATGTTGTTGAAAGCCTTGACGAGGCGCGCTCCGGGAAGCTGGTCCTGCACCATTTCACTGGTCGTCACGGTGTTGCTGATGAGTTCGTCAATGCTTCCGTCCCGGGAGGGATAGTAGTTGCTCGTGTCCAGCACCACCTTGCCGCGCAGCAGCCCGTCCGGCAGGTCCTTCACCGCCTTCAGCGGAATTGAGAGTACGACGGCGTCGCCCTGTTGGGCTGCCTCTTCCACCGTCCCTGCCCGGGCCAGGGGGCCGAGCTCGGCGACGAGGTCCTGCAGCGTCTCGGGCCCCCTCGAGTTCGCAATGACCACGTTCAAGTCTGCTGCGACCGCGAGCCGCGCGACGGCTGAGCCGATGTTTCCGCTCCCGATGATTCCCAGTGTCGGCATAACGTATCCCTTTCGGTGGTTTTCGCTGTGTGGGTGCAAGCAATTCCCGGTGTGGGGAAATTCCTCAGGACGCACTCGGATCGGCCCGGATCGGTCAGTGCCGCACGGGATAGCGCAGGTGAAGCACCCGGTTGCCCCGCAGCACCACGTCGGGGTCCTCCAGCAGATGCTGTGCGTGGGCCGACCCGAAGAAGCCCTTGCCGGAGCCGAACACGACGGGTGCGACGTCCATGCACACCTCATCGACCAGGCCAACGGCAATCACGTGGCCGCCGACATCGAGCCGTACAGAACTACCTTGCCCGTGGGTGCTCCTCTGCTTAGTGGTGCCCACAGACTAGAGTTTCGCGGGCCGACAGGCCACGGTCATCAGCAGAAGTGCGACGGATCCCGAACCGCTCGCCGGGACAAGCTGGGCTATGCTCTGCTCAGACTTGACGGAGACTGCTCCCGGTATCACCGGGCCAAATGGGGGATGCTCGTGCTGAGAATCGTTGGTGCTTCAACAACTCGCCGGGCCGGCCGGTGGCCTGCGGCCGCGTGCCTCGTTCTGCTCTCAACCGCGCTGGCCGGCTGCACTTCCGAAGCCCTGCCCTCGTCAGCCCCGTTGCTTGCAACGACGACGCCGACCGCGGTGACGCCAACGGCTTCGACGGCGCCAACGTCGCCACCTAGCCCCACGGCAAAACCGTCAGTGAGCGGGGAGACGATCATCGACTCGTTCGGCAACGCGGACTACTACATCACCGTTGCGGACGACGCCCTGGCCCTGGTGGCCGAGGCTTACGGGTTTTCCGAGGCCAAGCTCGCCGGCTTCAACGGACTGCAGCCCGGTGCGGTCCTCGCTCCCGGCACCAAGCTCCGGCTGATGCCGGAGGGGCCGGGGATAGGCGCCTCTGGTGCGGCCGTAGTTGACACGGCCGGCATCCCGACGAGTTACACCATCGAGCACGACGACACACTGGCCGGCATTACCTACCGGTTCAACGTCACGGCGGATCAGCTGGCGGAGGCCAACAAGGTGCCGTTCGTGCAGGAACAGGGCAACGTTTACTTCGTTCGTGAAGGGCGCACCATCCAGCTGCAGAAAAATCCGGTAGACAGCAGGTCCGGCACCGGGCAGGCAGTGGAGAACTCATGGGGTACAACGGTTTTCTACACCACGGTCGACGGCGACTCCTTCGACAGCCTGGGCTACCAGTTCCGCGTCGGAACAGCGGAAATCCTGCAGTACAACCCCTCGCTCGTCGAAACGGAACCAATTCCCGCCGGAACTAAACTGCGGATGACCGCGGCGGACCTGCCCGTTGAAGGTGCCCGTGGCACGTACACTGCCGACGCCAACGGAATCCCGCTGACATACACGACCGTTGCCGGAGACACCGAAGTTCAGGTTGCTGCCCGGTTCGGCGTCACCATGCTCTCCGACGCCAACGGCCCCACCTCCGGCGGGGGCGGCGTCTGGTACCAATACACCCACGTTCCCAGCGGCGAGCTGGCCGCCGGGCAGACCATCAGCGTTTCGCTGGACCAGCCGATCAACATGCCAGGCCTCGACTCATGACCGAATTCCCCGAACTGCTGCACACCGTCCTGGACACCACGGATGTCCGGGGACTGGCGGAGTTTTACCGCGGGCTTCTCGGGCTCCAGTACCGGCCGGGGGATGAACCTGCGGCCTCGGGGGAGCCGGACCACGTCGACTGGCTGGTCCTCACCGATGCGCGGGGCCGTGCCAAGCTGGCTTTCCAGTTGGTGGAGCGTCTGGAGCGGACAACTTGGCCGTCGCCCGATGTGCCGATGCAGATGCACCTTGACCTCACCGTTCCGGACCGGGAAGCCCTGGAGCACCAGCATTCCAGGGCACTGGAACTGGGCGCGGAACTGCTCTTTGACCGAACGGACGACCCGGATGAGCCGTTGTACGTGTACGCCGATCCGTCCGGCCATCCGTTCTGCATTTTCGTGGCTTGATCCGGTCCCACCCTTCCGATCGTTGCAGGTACAGCGTTGCGGAGGTGGGCCTGCTGGTCGGCGTCGTTCAGGAACGCGGTGAAGCCTTCGTAGGTCCGGCCTTCGGCGGTGCTGCGCAGCTTTTTGTCCGCTTCGAGGATTTCGACCATGGTCCCTTGGCAGCGTTGGATTCCACCATTTCCTGGCGGAGGTTGTGCAGCATCTTTTCCAAGCCGTCGCGCATGCGTTTGAGGTCGGCCGGGAGGCCGGCGGCCAGGTCTAGGATGTCGCAGGCGGCTTCGACGGCGCTGTCTCCCGGCAGCGGCGGGGGAGCCTCTCCGGTTTCCAGGGCGGGATCATGTCCTCGCGCCGGGCGATCTCTTCCTTGCCGGGCGATCTCTTCCTTAAGGACGGCGATGCGGGCAGCCGGGTCGGGGTTGGATTCGTGGGCGAGGGTGTCCACGCTGGACGGCAGGGTGTTCAGCCGGGAGGAGTTCAGGCTGGTCGTGTCGCCGGCGAAACCGTCCAAGTAGGAGACGAACCGGACGGTGGGTTCGGTGAGTTGGTAGACGAAGCGCCCGTCGGCGCGGGGACGGGCTTGCCGGTCCAGTCTTCGCGCAGGCTCTGCCCGTCGATCTTGAACTGGTTCAGGAAGCGTCCGGGGAGTGGAAACCGCTGCAGTTCCGGCTAGCGGGCTACGGTCTTTTCCGTGACGGACATGCTGCGCTTTTCGACCGGAACGAAGGGGTAAAACAGGGCTGGAATTGCAACGGCGCTGAAACCATCCTTCATGAAGTAGTTACCCTGGACGAGATCCAAACCGATGAGTTCGTGTACGAGCTGGAAATCCTGGCACTTCGGCTTTTCAAGCGGTGCAGGAGATGATCGCGCGGTCGATATCTTCGACTGTGACGTTCTCGAGTACGAGTCGCCATATAGCGATGGCCTCTCGGGTGACATCTATGTAGTTGCGTGGGCGGGCTATGACTTCGAGAGTTAGGTGGCTAAATCCACCCAACCCTTGCTGCACATTAGATCGCCACTTATCCCTCACGGCCTGACGTAGACATGCGGACAATGGCAACGTCTACGAGCAAGAAAACTTGCTGATACGTGATCGATCAGCAGGAGCCGTTCTGTCCCAGCAGGGGTCGTTGCTTTTCTTCTGGAAAGTGACAGGGAAGCCTCAGCCTAGAGGGCCTATGACCGTCAGTCCCCACCGGTAGGCTTTAGATCAAAGCAAACGTCCCACTCAACGTTAGGTATCGCCGACTACATGGTCGATCTGGAAGCCGCAATGAAGTCTCCATCCAAGCTCCGGCAGCTGCATCTCCTCGGCGAAGTCTACCGCTTGTCTAAAGCCTGGAACCGTCGGCAGGTACCCACAGCAGGCCTCTACAACGAGGGACATCAGTGGGGGATTGACGTTTCCGCTCTCCGCAGCGACCTCAATGCGCTGATGGGCTTTGGATGGATTTACTTCGAAGCAAGCCCTGGTGGCGTGGATGAGATCCTGATCAAGCAAGAGGGAATCGACGTTGCCTTGGAGTACCAGAAGAGGCGCAGCAATCCCCGCCAGCGGTCAAGCGCTCTAAAGACTGCACTCCTCAACTGGCTGTACGATCAGTACCTGGCCGGGGAGGACCCGAAGGATTTGGCCTCCTTCACGGCCGAGCCCGGGGGCAGCTTCCTGGGCCTTGCTTATAGCGACGAAGAGATCACGCGTACGGCCAAGTGGTTGAAAGACAGGGGCTACATTCAGGCCTGGATGCCGATAAACGGCAAAGTCATGTCACCCCGAGTCACGGCCAGGGGCATTCACCTCGTCGAACTGGCGGAATCGGCCGGCTCAGCTGCAAAGCCCGAAGGAATGATTGTGAACAACAACTTTAATATCCGTGACTCTCACTCGATGAACTTTGCCGTCAACAGTCCTGACGCGGTGCAAAGCAACACCCTGACTGCCGAGCAAATTGGTCAGGCTCGCAAGGTCGGCTCATTCCTGCGGGACATCAAGCCGGCCCTTGGGTTACCAGCAGAGCGCCAAGAAGAGGCCGACGTCGTAATTGTGGAGCTGGAGCAAGAGACTGCTTCTCCGGAGCCTTCCCCAGGAAAGCTCAAGGCACTGCTTTATAAGGTACTTGATGTAGTGGCCGTTGGAACTGCTGAGAGCGCCGTGGAGGTCGTTAGTTCAATGGCGCAGTCTGCTATAGAGGGTCTGGGCTAAGGGCTAGGTTACTCCTCCCAGAGAGGATCCTTGATCTCTCCACCATCTGGGTCGTCAGCAATCTTATCCACCAGTCGACGCACGGGGGCATCTGACTTTTTGTATGCATCCAGTGCTCCAAGGCCTGCAGCCGAAAGAATGGCAGGAATCCAGGGGTTTATGGGTGTGACCCCGAGGATGAGGCAAAATGCGCTGGTGAAGATGAGCACTCGAATAAAGGTGACGATCTTCTCGCGGTCTTCTTGATTGACGGTGGCTTGAACGATCGGCAGATGGTCGATGCTGTCTGCCAGTTCGGGCTGATTTTCGAAGAACTCTTGTACCGTCTGCTCTACGTGAGCAGCCTCAACCTCATTTTCGAGCTCCGTGGCGTGAGCCAGAAGATCGCTAAAGAATCGGTCGTCGAAGGTGCTCTTGCTGACTGCGGACAGCAGGTCGTCCCAACCGGGCGGCAGTCCAATGGACTCGGGCGACAGAGCCTTCATTGCAGACTGTATGCCATCCAGATCAACCAGCAGCCGTTTTTGATTCTCAACCAGCTTGAACGTGCTATCAAAGGCTTTGAGCATCGGATCGGCGTTGACTGCTGCTGCTATCGTCACCATTTGCCGAGCAGGCTCTAGTTGCTTCTCCGTTGCTGCAATCAGAGCAGCATGCTGCTCCGAGAACTTAGTAGCAGCGTTGATGCTTGCCACCATGTTTTTGTAGCCAGGAGAGTCTAAGACACGGCTGCTGTCGAATGGGACATTGAACTTGATGACGTTCTCGCTGCCAGGCTTCGATGATCGGTTGGTGCTCACAGGGAAACGATACCGGTTACGTCCGACACCCCGAGGCAACAAAAGCCGAGGCAGTCCCAACAGTGGCCCGGGAAACGCCGGTGTCCCATCGCTCGGAGCCGGAAAATGTCCGGCGAGCGCAACCGGTCGGGACGCCACCGCCACACCTCTGGCACTACCCGATCCAGCCGCCTAGACTGACGGCCATCTGAGCGCGCCGACCTGAGGAGCAGCATGGCCACGATCGCCGAGACCGTCGTCCACAACCTCGCCGCCAACGGGATCCAGCGGATCTGGGGTGTTCCCGGCGACTCCCTGAACGCGGTGACCGAGGCCATCCGCCAGGAGAAGGGCATGGAATGGATGCTCACCCGGCACGAGGAGGAGGCCGCGTTCGCCGCCGCCGGGGAGGCGGCGCTGACGGGCGAGCTCGCGGTGTGCGCGGGCAGCTGCGGCCCCGGCAACATGCACCTCATCAACGGGCTCTACGACGCGCACCGAAGCCGGGTTCCCGTGCTCGCGATCGCCTCACACATACCAACCGACGAGATCGGCAGCCAGTACTTCCAGGAGACCCGGCCCACGGAGTTGTTCCGTGACTGCACTGTCTTCTGCGAGATGGTGCTGAGCCCTGAGCAGATGCCGCGGCTGCTGGAGATCGCCATGCGGACTGCCATCGAAAAGCGGGGCGTCGCCGTCCTCGTGATGGCGGGCGACGCCGCGCTGGAGGATGCCGTGGACGAGCGCGTTTTCACGGTCCGCCGTACTGACCCCGTCACTGTGCCCTCGCCGTCGGAGCTGCAGGAGGCAGCCGCCACGCTGAACTCCTGCGGGAACGTGACGATCCTGGCGGGCGCCGGCGTTGAGGGGGCACGCGACGAGGTCCTCGCCCTGGCCGACGCGCTGGGTGCGCCGATTGTGCATGCCCTCCGCGGCAAGGAATTCATCGAGTACGACAACGCGTTCGATGTCGGCATGACCGGGCTCCTGGGCTTCGCGTCCGGTTACCGGGCGATGGAGGACTGCGACGCGCTGCTGATGCTCGGCACCGACTTCCCGTACCAGCAGTTCTACCCGAAGCACGCGAAGATCCTGCAGGTCGATATCCGGGGCGAGCAGCTCGGCCGCCGCGTGCCGCTCACCCAGGGCCTGGTCGGCGGGGTGCGCGAGACGGCGTCGGCGCTGGTGCCGCTGCTCGAGCGCAAGTCGAACCGCACCCACCTGGAGAAGTCGCTGGACCACTACCGCCGCACCCGGCGGCAGCTCGACGACCTGGAGAAGCAGGGCCCGGGGACCATCCATCCGCAGCACCTCACCCACCTGATCGACGAGCTCGCGGAGGACGACGCGGTCTTCCTGCCCGACGTCGGCACCCCGGTCATCTGGGCGTGCCGGCACCTGCACATCGGCGCGCGGCGGCGCCTGATCGGCTCCTTCTGGCACGGCACCATGGCGGCGGCCACCCCGCTCGGCCTGGGCGCCCAGGCTGTGGACCGGAACCGGCAGGTGGTGGTCCTGGCCGGTGACGGCGGCCTCGCGATGATGCTCGGCGAGCTGCTGACGGCGGTACAGCACAAGCTGCCGATCAAGATCGTGGTGTTCGACAACGCGGCGCTGAGCTTCGTGGAGGTGGAGATGAAGGCGGCAGGCCTCGTCAATTTCGGCACCGGGCTCGAGAACCCGGACTTCGGAGCGGTGGCGCAGGCGGTGGGGATGCACGGCGAGAGCGTGAGCCGCCCGGAGGACCTCGAGGATGCCCTGCGCCGTGCGTTCGCATACGACGGCCCGGCGCTTGTCTCCGTCGCGGTGGAGCGGCAGGAGCTCTCCATCCCGCCGAAGATCGACGCGAAGCAGGCCACGGGTTTCGCGGTCTACGCGCTGCGCACGGTGCTCGCCGGCAACGGCCGCGAGCTCATCGATCTCGCAAAGGCCAACGCGCGCCAGCTGCTCTGACGGGCGGAGCGTAGGACCTGTTTGAGCTGATGTGGTCTTTCGTCGCACGGGGAACGCAGGGCATCGGAATACTCTGGGCAACTCATGCCCACTGTGAACAGCGGCCCATGACCTTCGCCGGCTCCCAAAGCGGTTCCTCCGGCTACCACTTCGTAGAAGTCGAGGACTAGGAATCTGGGACCCTCTCGGCACCCGACCGTGGAAGGTCCTCTCCGACGTGATAAGCAACCCGCATCTTCACGGTGCGCCCTCAAAAACGGTAGCCGTGAAACAGCCCGGGCCCAGGGGCATACCGGAAATCCCGTTGATGGGATCTACCTGCACACCTTCGGGCAACTTTCCAGCCTCATGAACCATTATTCGTACTGCGTCTGCTTCCTCTGTGGCGGTCATTGCAAGGCCATTCGAGGGTGGCGTAAGAAGGTCAACGATAAAGTAGTAAACCAGTCCGATCGTGCACAGTATTGCCGATGGGAGAAACTCGGGGAAGAACGGAGTCTGCCAAAGGGATTCCGCCCAAATATTGCTGGGCCTCAACGTGTTCGGCTGCAACACCGTGGCCCGTGACCTGTATGAGTCCCTGGGACATGAGACCGTCGCCGCGCAAATGCGAAAGCCGGTAGGGATCAGCCGATGTCAAGCAATAAACACATTGCTCGGGTTATTCCTTTCGGCTGACTGCCGGGAGTGACGCAAGGAGTTCCTCCACGAAGGTCTTTCGAACTTGTTCGTCCAACATATCCTCGATCCAAACGTCACAAGCGGATTCCCAGATGCGCGATTTACGGATGTGGGCAGGCAGTTTTTCCGCTATCCGTTCCGTCCAAACATGATGTTTTTCTGGAATCCGCTGGGCGTGCTCCCAGCCGTCCAGTAGGTCACCTTGTCTTACCCCTAGTCGCTCAGCTACGATTCGCCAGCCGTCTGTGGTCAGTCCTCTGTATACGGCCTTCTCCGGGGGATTCCCGCCAGGGAGCAGGACGCAGCCCGGGCTGGCAGCCTGATCCCCGTCGAGGACGCCGACGACCAGACCTGGAAGACGTCCCTGCTCTGCCATCAAGCCGAGTGTCTTCACCGAGCTGGCGGGGCCCGCGGTTATAACCATGAGTCGATTGAGAGAATCCACGTCAGTGAAAGCAAGGAAGCGGTGGATCAGGTACGCCGCCTCATCGTCTTCGCAGTAGACGATCAGTTCAGGGTGTGCTTCGTCATCCATAAGGGCCAGCGCCAGTTCCGTGGTAGCGCCGTAGATGACCTCTTTGACGCCCTGCTCATCAGTCGTTAGAACCAGCCTTGCTTCAGGGGGCAACTGTTCGAGGACATACTGGGAATGAGTGGAGACAATGATCTGGAGACGGTTCTTTCGTGCCAGATCGATCAACTCGGTCATCAGTCGGCGCTGTGCGCGGGGATGGAGCGAGGCCTCGACTTCGTCGATGATGACCAGTGAGTGGCGGGGAGCGTTCTGAAGCAATGCGACGAGATCGGCAGTAGCGTCTTCGCCTGCGCCTTGGTGGAAGTTGGAGTACTGACGTCCGTCCCTGCTGAGCACTCCCACCTGTTTGTTGCTGTTCTGAACGATCTCGCCGCTGTCGTATGTCCGGTCCAGTACCCTCGAAAGTACGCCGAGGTATTCTTCGTCAATTGAGGCCGAGGAGTTTTGATTGGCCATTTTTGCCATCGCAAGTCGGCCGTACCCGATCAGTGTGTCGATTGGCTGGGTTCGGGAGATGTCCAAGAAAAAGACCGGACGTTTAGGACGCTTCGGCATGCCGCGCCACCTGCTCGTGACCTTGCCGACAGAATAGATTTCAGTGTTCGAACCTTGCCTCACCTGGTATGTGAGCTTGGCGTCGCTAACGACCTCCCAAGGGGTAGTCGGGAAGAAATCGTCGGGAGAGAAGGTTTGCGCCAGCGTCGCGGCCGCAGATGGGTCTGCAGAATAAGAAGCCGCTGCCCCCTTCAGGATAGTGCTCTTACCTGCACCGTTCTCGCCTGCGATGGCCACAACTGGGAACCGAAATTCGATCGTTTGTCCTGACCAGCCCCTAATGCCGCTCACGCTGACGGATTCAAGAAACTTCGGCCAGCCCTTGTTGCTGTTCCGTTCAGTAGCCCAATCGGATGTGAGTTTTGGAAGCGTTTTCGCCAAGCGGGCCATGAAGTTCCTAAGGTCGTATCTGATGAGTTCATTAGATTATGTCGTCATCAGGGTCGCCATGTGGCAGGGACACGCTCGAGCTTTAGCGAATGCAGAATCTCGATCCTCGTTTTGCGGTCAATTGCCGGCAGGCTCCGCAGAGGTCCCAAGCCGGCCGCCCGCGATAACCTTAACTAGTGTGGGGTCAGCGTGCTCAACTACGCTTTTGGGAGATCGGGAAAAGCATGTTCCAACATCACTGAGTACCCAAGATAGAAGTGTGAGAGTCCGATCATCACCATGTGGAACTGAAACTCCGTAATGCATGGCCTATTGGGTCACTGATTATGGAAGCGTGGCTTGGCGCTTATCGCCCCAATGGATGTATTCGCCATAGTTGAAGAGAGACAGCAACTCCAATGGGGTATGTTGTCTGCCAAAATCGAGCGTCTCGCCAGAAGCTCCCAAAGCCTGCTGTATCTTTTTGCTCGCTATGTCATTTCAGAGTTTCCTGCATGAGCGCACGACGGACTGCTCGCCACTGCCGAATGTAATCCTGACGAAGTGCTTTGGATGAATCGCTGGCTTGTGCAGCGGCCTTCCCGATCATGCTGACGACTCTAAAGCTGGCATTCTTGTCATCGTGTATCTGGCGGAAGAGGACTGAGAACCCGCGTAGCGCCTCCATCGGTGTATTGTCGATCTCTACGCGTTCGCCCTCGTCCTGGCTCCAAGAGAAGCTAATGCCGCCGCTGTGATTCTAGAGACTGTATGAACTGATTTCCCTGCAAGTCCGGATGTACCGCTCCACCGCAGCAGAGTCGTCCTCACTAAGCGACGCAGTTAGGGGTGGGAAGGCACTGGGGTCAGGGAGGTTGAACGCATACTGCATCTGGTGCCAGTGGAACTCAAAGCCCTCCGGATTTGAGGACATTCCCGCGTAAGGCGGCGGAAATTGAAGACGCGCCTGTTCCGCTAACTGCCGCTCAACTTCGTCAATGTCTGGGCTAGGTCCGCTTTGCATTCGGGCAATAGTAAGGGAGCCATCTCTCTGCAATGCGCGTATCACGTGTTCAACGCCGTCGTCGCCACCGCACTCACTACCTGGCGCGGCGCAACCCGCACCCAAGCGTCATCGACGGCCCGCTAAACCGCGTCAGTGCGACCGCCGTGTGAATGATGAGCCGTCGCACTGCCGCCACCCTGATGCATCGCCGGACCGATCCCGCCCGTCACAGCTACGACGACCGGTGGCCGGACGTTTATCAGACGCACCGCCGCCGGATCGAGGCCGCTCTCGCGCCACTACGCGTCGAGATCGAGCACATCGGTTCGACGTCGGTACCTGGCCTGGCGGCTAAGCCGATCATCGACATTGTGGTTGTCGTAGAGGACATCACTGCCGAAGAGGACTACCTCGATCCGCTCGTCACCGCCCGGATACGAGCTGCGGGTACGCGAACCGGGACACCGGCTCGTGCGCACACCGCACGTGAGGTGCACGTGCACCTGTACCAGTGTGGCGCACCAAGAGAGCCTTGCTCGGCCGGCAGTGGGACGACATGAATGACTATGCCGACGCGAAAACCGACGTCATCCTGGCGATCAAGACTCGGGCACGTGCCGCTCGCGCAATTTCCTAGAACAGCGGCCAGGGCGCCGCCGGCATCTGACCGCTGGGAGCCGGAAACCGCCCCGCCGAACGCAGCCGGACGCAGCGCGCGGCAAGGGACGCAATCTCTTCGGCAGTGAGTAGCTTCGCGAGCTGCGAGCCCAGCTCGCCCTCCAGTCCCGTGAGAATCCGGTCGATGCCCTCGAGCTCCTCGGCGCTCAGCTCCTCGCCGATCCAGCCCCACAGCACGGTCCGCAGCTTGTGCTCACTGTGGAAGGTCAACCCGTGGTCCACGCCGTACCGGTGCCCGTCAGCCATCGCGAGGATGTGGTCGCCCTTGCGGTCGGCATTGTTGACGACGACGTCGAACACCGCCATCCGCCGCAGTGCCGGGGTGTCCTCGTGAATGAGAGCGACGATCCGTCCGTCGTCGTCCCGGCCCTGCAGGACCTCTTTCCAGCCGGCGTCCGGCACATCGTCCGCGGCCACCAGGTCCACCGCGTCCTGCTCAGGGTCCGTCTCCTGCCAGAGCTGGACCATTCCTTCGCCGAACGGGCCGTCCCGCAGCCAGGTGCGCGGCACAATGTTCCAGCCCAGAGCCTGCGACACCCGGTAGGCGGCCACCTCGCGGTGCGCCAGGCAGCCGTCGGGAAAGTCCCACAGCGGCTGCTCGCCGGCTATCGGTTTGTAGACGACGGCGGCGTCGCCAATGCTGCCTAGGAAGGTGGCGTTGGACGCCGTCGTGATGCGGCCGGTGAGCGTGAGCTCGGCGGTCACCAGGTCGGGCGCCGGCATCAGGCCTCGGGGAAGGTGCAGGTGTGTCCGTCGGCGTCGATCGGCTGGCCGCAGATCACGCAGATCGGACGCCCGGCGCCCACGATCTCCCGCGTGCGCTTCGCGAAGGCCCGGGCGGTGCCCACCGGCATCCGTACCCGCAGCACCTCGGACGCGTCGGCATCGTCGTCGTCCTCGAGGAATCCATCGTCGTCCGGATCCACTTCCTCCAGGGGGTAGGCCTCGATGACGATCTGCGCCGTGGCGGGGTCCCAGCCCAGGCTCATCACACCGGCGCGGAACTGCTCCTCAACCGGGTCGAGGTCGTTGTTGTCGACGAGTTCAAGGGGTGTGCTTGTGGGAACGCTGAACGGATTTCCATCAATGGTGCTGAGCTGGTCTAGGATCTCGTCGATCTTCTCGGCGAGCTGGGCCGACTGCTGCTTCTCCAGCGCAATGCTGACGATCTGCTTCCCGGTGCGCACCTGCAGATAGAACGTACGCTGGCCGGGGACGCCGACAGTTCCGACGATAACGCGGTCAGGCCAGTCGAACTCGTGAACGGTAGTAGGCATAGGTCTACTTTAGACTCATTGCGCCGGTGGCGCCGTGTGCCCTGCGCCACCGCCGACCGGTGCGTCGTCCGGCGTCGGGGCGGCCGCCAGCCAGGACAGATCCCCGGCCTCGGTGTTGGTGGACAGGACGGTGGGCCGGCCCGTGCCGTAGTGCACGATCGACACGGAGGCCGGGCCGACGTTGAGGCGCTGGAACATATCGAGGTGCATGCCGAGCGCGTCGGCGAGGACTGACTTGATGATGTCGCCGTGGCTCACCGCCACCCACACGGCACCCGGCCCGTGCTCGGCTTCGAAGGCTGCGTCGTGGCGCCGGATGGCCGCCACCGACCGGGCCTGCATTGCGGCCATGGATTCGCCGCCGGGAAAGGTGACGGCGGAGGGCTGCGACTGAACCGTCGCCCACAGCTTCTCCTTCGCGAGTTCCCCGAGCGTGCGGCCCTGCCAGGAGCCGTAATCGCACTCGGTCAGATCGTCGTCGACCGGCGCATGCGGGGCGCCGGCCTGGCGGTCCAGGATGAACTGCGCGGTCTGCCGGCAGCGCTCGAGGGGACTGGACACCACTCCGACCACGGGCACGACGGCGAGCCGGTCACCGGTCGCGGCCGCCTGGTCCCGGCCCACCTGGTCGAGTTCGACGCCGGGGGTCCGGCCTGCCAGCAGTCCGGAGGCGTTCGCTGTGGTGCGGCCGTGCCGCACGAGGATTACTGTTGCCATCCCCCCAGCCTAACCATCCCCTCCGGCCCGCCCCGCCACGTTGGACGTGACTGCTGCGGGGCTGTGCTCGAGAATTCCGACTCATCTGTGGGCTGCCAGTTCACAAAAACCCTTACCCGCTATCTGTATGCGGGAAAAGAGCTCTTGACATAAATGGGCAGTGAATTCCGGAGTCCATATCAGTATTCGCATTTCGGGGGCACACCGTGTAGGCAGTAACCGTACCGATGTCAAGACAATTATTTTTTGGGGACGAAAAGAGTCGCGTAATGCAATCCAACACTGTTCATCGAGGAGCAGCTACCCGTCCTGTGCAGCAGCACCCCGGCACATCCCTGTGGTCCGTCCTGACCGTAGAGCCGGAGCGTAAGGATGTGGGTGACGAGATAGTCCGGCTTGTTGTAGCCCCGCTGTCGTCTCAAATGCGGGTCGGGGAAGGGGGACGATTTCGTTTTTCCCGCAGCCTGGAATCTGATCATCCGGCCGTGCTCCTGCATCTGCGTGCGACCGAGGATGTTGTGAAGCGCCAGTGGCAGTTTGCGCATGCTCTGGCCGACGAAAGTGCAGCCGCGCTGGGCACCGTGAAGATCTCCCAGTCGCCGGACATCCTTTATCCGCCGCCGCCGGGCGAACCGGTACCTGAGATGGTGGAAGCGACGCTTGCACGGTTCGGTGGGCCAAAGGGCTTGGAACTGGTGGCTGACAATTGCGAGGTGTCCTCGGACCTCGCCTTGTGGGCAGTCAACCGCTTTCCCAGCCTCAACACGCGCTCGATGCTGGCCGCCCTGCTTCTCTCCGACACCGGCCACGCCATGATGCGGGGGCCCCGGTCCGCGGTTTGGCCCGACCGCAGAACCACCAGCTGGGACTACTTCTGGAACGCGCACCTGCACGCCTGCACAGTTTCTTTTGGCCCGCACGCGGCGCAGGCGCGCAGGGCAATGAGGGCCCGGATTGCACCCCGGATTGTGCCCGCACACAGGGTGATGGCCGCCCTGGCCTCAGAGCCGGCAGTGGACATCTGGCGCAAGCGCTGGGCGCGGGCCATCGATGAGTATTTGTACCGGGCAGACAAGCAACGCATCAGCCGCAGTGCGCAGCAGCTGGCTATGGGGGCTAGCCAGCTAGCGCTCAACCGGCTGGGATTTTCGTTCCGGGAACAGGGGGCCCTCGGCCTTTACGCGAGTGCTTGGAATAAGGATATTGAAGCGCAGTACTGCGGTGAGGGACGCTGGTCACAGCCGTCAAAGCGGGGTAGGAAATGACGGGGGAGAAGCTAAAGTAGTCATATCCGGCGAATCTCCGTCGCCTTCAAGAAATAGCCAGAAGCCGTTGGATTGTTTCTGGCTATTTCTTTGACCGAACGACACGCTTCGCTGCACAGAAATCACGACGCAGTTTCGTGAATAGGACGCGCGTTAAGGTTGGATGCTCCGCTGCTGCTTTGCGGTCTCGCGGACGACCTGCAGTACCCGGTGTCGCCACGCCGTCACCCCAAGTACCAGTGCTACTCCCAGGGACATGCCCGCCATCAGGCCGAGGCCGACTGCCGGGCCGCCGCCGCCCGTCTGCGGGCCGCTGCTCAGAACGGCGGAGATGGCGGCGAGCATCCCCGTGCCGCCAGCCAGCGAGAGGATCAGGGCATTCACCCAGCGCACCGTCAGGGTCGTCAGGAAGGTGCCGCGCCGGGCAATCGAAAACAACCGCCAGATGCAGAGCAGTGCCGCTTCGACAAAGGCGATGGAAAGAATCGTTGGCCGACGGTCGCACAGCCAACCCCGAGGCGCAAGAGGTTGTATCGCACGGAGCAGTGCACATGGCAGTGTGTGGGCATGGCCCTGATCAGTCCGTTCTTACCACCCGGAACAATCAACAACGTCCCGCAGCCGGTTCTCACGGCGAAGACCCTAAGCCTGCGGCCGTGGACCGCGGGCGATACCCCTGTTGTCTTCGCAGCCCACAAGGATCCGGCAATTGCCCTGTGGCACCGGCGCCGGATCGAGGGCCTCGAGGAGTCCCAAGCCGTGATTGCACAGTGGGCCGGGCAGTGGGAGAAGGAGTCCGGAGCGTCCTGGGCCGTCTGTGATGGAAAGGGCTTGGTGGTCGGACGGGCCGCACTCAGCAGGATCAATCTCTTCGAAGGGGACGGCGAAGTCGGATACTGGACGCTCCCGACGGCGCGAGGCCGGGGAATTGCTTCGCAGGCTGTGACTGCGCTGCGGGAGTGGGCATTCGATGCGGTCGGGCTTAAGCGGCTGCAGCTGACCCATTCCACACGCAACAAGGCCTCGTGCCGCATCGCGGCAAAGACGGGTTTTGCCTTCGAGGGCATCAAGCGCAGCGCACTCCGGCATGAGGACGGGTGGCACGACATGCACCTTCACGCGGCCGTGAGCGCCACGCCGTCGGGCTGATAAACAGGAACCGCAGGTTACCTATCCGCGGGATTCCGGTGACGGATCGGGAGCCGTCCATCCTCCGCGGTGCGTCATCGACGGGGCAACAGGTTCCGGCGCCCGCCAGATGACAATCAGGAGGGTGGCGATGGGTCCCAGGAACAGCGAAACGAGGAACCATATCCAGCGGGAGCGGTTCTTCTGCTCCGCGAGCCCGGCATTGACTACGGCGACGGTGAACCAGAACATGCCTGAATCTACGTAGTTATCCATCAGCCCACCCAACCACACCCGGAGGAGAACGCTCGTCAGGTTGTTCTTCCCCCGGCCCGGTTACATGGGTAACCTATGCAGAATCGGCAGCAAGAAGCGCCGCCGAATCGTTCACAAACGCAGCCCTGCCTTCGGATCCGTTGATCCGGGCAGTATGGCGCGTGAGGCCTTCCCCGGAGGAACTGCCTTGAACATGTTGATGAATACCCGGGGTGTCAGCTCCGCCGGCAGACCTGCTCGGACCTTCGGAATTGAGGAGGAATTCCTGCTGGTAGACCCGGCGACAGGGGAGCCAAGACCCGTCGCGGAGCTGGCAGTGCAGCAGGGGAGAAAGCGTGGTGGCTCGGCTTTCGGTCCTGCCCTGACTCTGGAAGTCCAGCAAGAGCAGCTTGAAGTGGTCGGCCCTGTCTGCGCCACCCTGCCGGAGATGGAGGCCGCAATCCGCGAGGGCCGCGGGATAGCCGATGAGGCTGCCCGATCGGTTGGCGCAAGGGCGGTGGCCTTGGCAACCAGCCCCACAGCAGCCACCCCGTCCCTGGTGCCCAGGCAGCGCTACCAGGACATAGCAGACCGGTTCGGGCTGACTTCCAAGGAACAGCTCACCTGCGGCTTCCATGTTCATGTGGGGGTGATCTCAGGAAAAGAAGGAGTAGCGATCCTGGACCGGATCCGTGTCTGGTTGCCGGTCCTGCTGGCGCTCAGTGCCAACTCCCCGTTTTGGCAGGGACGCGACAGTGGCTACGCGAGCTTCCGCTACCAGGCGTGGAACCGGTGGCCCACGGCAGGACCGTGCGAACGGTTCGGCTCTGAAAAGGCGTACCGCCGTTACATCCGCTCCTTGCTGGCCACGGGCGTACTCGTTGACGAGGGCATGGTCTACTTCGACGCACGTCTCTCCCGCAACCACCCGACAGTGGAGGTGCGCATCGCCGACGTGTGCATGGACCCCGGGCACGCCGCAGTACTAGCGGCGCTGGTACGCGCGCTTGTGGAACAGGCAGCCCTGGACTGGCGGGCAGGCCTCCGGGCACCCCGCCAGTCCGCCGCACAATTGCGTCTTGCGGCGTGGCAGGCCAGCGTGTCGGGAGCGGAAGGGATGCTGCTGCACCCTCTCCTGAACACGCCGTGCCCGGCTGGTGAAGCCGTGCAGGCGCTCCTGGCACATGTCAGCCCGGTCCTTGCCAGCACCGGCGACGAGGACCGCGTAACCCGGGACGTTGATCGAATCCTTACTTCCGGCACCGGATCTCGCCGACAGCGCGAAACCATGGCCAGCAGCCGGACCCTGGCAGCGGTGGTGGCGGACGCCGTCGAGGCCACGCATGGAACAGCCAAAACCCAACACTTCCGGCCCGTGCGTCTGCAGGGCACCGGACCGATTTGAAAGGGTAACAAATGACTGCGAACGAGAGTATTCAGAACTACATCGAGGCCCAGACGCCCCTTCTGGTGGACCGGCTCGCTGAATGGATCCGCATTCCTTCGGTGGCCGGGGTGCCCGAGCGTAAACACCATCTGACGCGATCGGCCAACTGGCTGGCTGGGGAGCTGCGCGGCATCGGGTTCCCGGTGACCGAGATCTGGGAGAGTCCGGGCGGTCCGGCAGTCTTCGCCGAATGGTCCGGCGCCGTCGATGCCCCCACCATTCTGGTTTACAGCCACCACGACGTGCGGGCCGTGAAAGACGAGAACTGGGATCAAACCTCCCCGTTTGAGCCTGTCCTCCGCGACGGCCGGCTGTACGGGCGCGGAAGTTCTGACGCCAAAGGGCAGATGATGGCCCACCTGATGGCGGTGCGCGCCCATCTGGATGCGACGGGACGCACTGCCCCGGCGGTGAACCTAAAGATCATCGTCGAAGGGGAGGAGGAGGCCGGTTCGCCCGGCCTGAAAGACCTCCTTGAGGCAAACCGGAACCGCCTTGACGCGGACGCGGTGATCTTTTCCGACACTCTGCTCTGGCAAGCCGGGCATCCTGCCCTCTGCACCAGCGTCCGCGGCATGCTTGGCGTGCGCATTGAGGTTTACGGCCCGCTGACGGACGTCCACAGCGGTGCGGTATCCGGCGCGGCCCCCAATCCCGCCCTTGAGCTCGGCCGGCTCCTCGGGCAGCTGCACGACCAAAAAGGCAGGATTACTATTCCCGGTTTCTACGACGACGTCGAGGAAATGTCCCAGCGCCGCAGGGCTGAACTGGCCGCACTTCCCTTTGATCCGCAGGACTGGCTGGAACGGTCCCACACCCGGATCATCCTGGGTGAGGAGGGCTACACCCCTCTTGAACGACTCTGGGCGCGCCCGGCGCTGGAAGTCGTTGCCATGGCGGCGGGGGACCCCGTGGGGGCCAAGCGTGCGGCCGTTCCCTCCATGGCGGCGGCGGACCTGAGTATCCGCACGGTTGCCGGCCAGAAGGTCGACGACGTGGCAGAGCAGGTCCGCAGCTGGGTGGGTGAAACCATCAGCGACGGCTACGCCTACGAGTTGTCCATCGATATTGAAACCGCGCAGGAGCCGTACCAAACTCCCGACTGCGGGGTCCTGGATGCCCTCTCCGCAGCGATGGCCAAGGGCTTTCAAGTGCAGGAAGTGGGGCGGATGGGCAACGCCGGCGGCGGACCTGCCGCCCTGCTCTCTTCGGCTTTGAATGTTCCGGTTGTCTTTTTCGGGACGGGCCTCGTAGAGGACAACTGGCACGACAGCGACGAGAGCGCCCGGATCGACATCCTCAAAGCCGGCGCCGCGACGCTGGCCTTCCTCTGGGAGGAGCTCGGCACGCAGGAATAGGTGTGCAAATGCTTTGGGGAGGCCTTGACACTTAAACCGTCAGACGCGTCTTCTTGAACCAGGGCATGGGGATGGCTGCGGCCAAGCGACGAGGAGAGACCCATGTCAGGTGCAAGCGGAAGCGGCGAGGAGTTCCAAACCGGGCGGACAAACCGTGCAGAGGGGCGCACAATTCTCTGGGCCCAGGTTCCTCCGGGCCAGCCCAATTTCAACGGACCGGCGATCCTCATCGTTGAGGTAGCCAAGGATCCCAACGATCCGGACGATTATGAGGACGGCGGTTCGTTCATACCGTCGAACTCCTTCGACGGCATCGTGGGCAAGGGCTGGAGCGGAGGCAGCGCCAGTAACTTCGGCGGGACTCCTGGAGGAACGGGCGTGATCGGCAGGGGAGGCCGCAACCAGGGCACCGGTGTGTTCGGACTGGGCGGCGGGACACCGGAACCCGGAAACGGCGGAGCAGGCGGCATCGGCGTTCACGGTTTGGGCGGACCGCAAGCCGACTACTTCGCGGATTATTCGACGCCGCCCGGTGCCGGGTTGGTGGGGCAGGGTGGCCGACAGTCAGAACTCGACAATCGGCTAAGGCTCCCTCATGCGGCCGGTGTTATTGGCATCGGCGGAGGAACCGGGCACAATAAGGACCTTTTGCCGGCCCATCAGCTCTCGGACACCGGGGGCGTCGGTGTCTACGGGCAGGGGGCCGGACTCAGCGTGGCTATGGTCCCTCCGCAGGATGAAGCCGGGACGGTTCCGGGCCCGAACGTCGCGAGCGGCCCCCGGGCAGCCGGAGCCGGAGTGCTCGGCCGGGGTGGCGAGTCGACCGAGCCCAGGGAAAGAAGCGCCTCCGGCGTCGTCGGGCTTGCCGGAGGTGTCCCCATCCCCTCCAGCAATCAAACTCTGGGATTCGGAGTGGTGGGGCACGGACCGGTTGGTGTGCACGGCCGCGGCCTGGCCGGGCCCGGTGTCGAAGGCACCTCGGCAGGAGACCGTGGCGGAACTTTTCAGTCTGATCATGCTGCCCAGGTACAGCTTGTGCCCGGTTTTTCCCGGGGGACGTTTCCTCCTCCCACAACGGTGACGCCCACGGCGCTCCCCACCGGACGGGAGGGAGTCGTCCAGTTACCCAAAGACGGCCGGGGCGGGGACCTGATGGTCCTTTCGGACGAGGAACGCAGTTGCACCCTGTGGTTCTGTGTTGAGGGGGTGAATTCCGGGCCGGCGAAATGGGCACAGGTACTGACGGGTCCGGTTTTCGACGGGGTCGCCTGAGGGCTTAATAGCCCGAAAGCTCACACCGCCGGTGACGCAGTTACCCGGCTGGGAGCCATGCCGTAACGCTGCCGGAAGGCGCGCCCGAACGACCCGGGATCCAGGAACCCTGAAGCCAGGCATGCGCTCTGCACTCCAGCCCCCTGTTCCAGCAGTCCTCGCGCATGCTCCAGCCGCACGCGGCGGATCTCGGCAGCCGGCGACGTCCCGGCCTCGGCAAAGACTGCCTGCACCGCACGGAGGGAAAGGTGCGCTCCGGAGGCGAGCTCCGCCGTCGTGAAGTCCGGGTCTGTGAACCTGGCCTCGATGGTGCGCCGCATGGATTCGAGCAGTTCGGCACGCACCTGCTCAGCAGGCGCCCGGTGCGATGGTCCGCGCCTGCGCAGGTCGCGCACCATCACTGTCTGACTCCGCGGCAACGGGTTGAAGCTCAGGAGCGTGCTGCGTTCGGATCCCACGCTGCGGGTAGTCCACTGCACCGGGCGCGCGTCCCCTGCGCGGGTTACGAACCATTCCATCGCAGGGGCGGAGCCGGCAGATCCGACAATCGGGCACTCGTGCCCCGGGTACGGGGAACCGTCCGGGCGGCGGCAGTGCAGAAGGTCGTGGCTCGGACCGCCAACGACGTCGTCGTCTCCCCGGTAGCCCAGGAACCGAACTGCGGCCTTGTTCGCGAGAGAGACCAGACCCTGGTTATCAATGACCCACAGGGGGACCGGTGCTTCACGGATGACCTGTATCAGCAGATCCATTTTTAATCCTTTCCTGCGCTTTCCATCGGCCCCCGGTCTAACACCTTACGAACGGCGGAAGGCGGAGCAGTTGCCGGTTTGTTTCGCGCAGGTAAAGAGTGAACTGCCTGCGTTTTTTGCAGGTATCCCTTCGCAAAAAGCCTGTTTCCGGCGCTCATCCGCCTCCTACGTTGTTGTTGCGGCAAGTGCCGGCAGAACTACTCAGGAGGAAACAGAAATGACTAACTGGAACGCGAAACGAGATCAGGCCACGAGCAGCGTGCGCAGCGCCGTCGCCCGTTCGGATTCCTCCTGGGCTGACCTCGCCGAGCAGCTTGACCGCCCGCTTCTGTGGACCATTGCAGCCTTGCTCGGTTCCCACCCCGTTCCGGCTGAACTCGCCGAGAAAGCCGGAGAGCTTCTGGATCTGGATGAGGAAACCGTGCTGGCCCTGCAGGAGCAGCCGTACAGGATCATGGGCGATGAGCTGAAGGCAGATCCGACGATTTACCGGTTCTACGAACTGCTGGCCGTGTATGGGCCGGCACTGAAGGAGGCCATCCACGAGGAGTTCGGCGACGGCATCATGAGCGCAATTAACTGCAACGTGGAGCTGACCCGCCGTGAGGATCCCGAGGGTGACCGCGTGCGGGTCATCATTGACGGCAAGTTCCTGAAGTACCAGTGGTAGGGGGCCGGCGATGAGTTATGTAATTCCGAAGGACTTTGCAGTCCGTATGATCGACGCCGGCCAGGCCAAAGTTGCGCTGTCCACGCGCGACACCCTGATCCGCAGCTACATGGCAGGTGCCATCCTGGCGCTGGCCGCGGCCTTTGCCGTCACGATCAGCGCCCAGACCGGTTCGCCGCTGCTCGGCGCCGTCCTGTTCCCCGTCGGCTTCTGCATGCTGTACCTGCTCGGGTTTGATTTGCTGACCGGCGTGTTCACCTTGGTGCCGCTGGCCTGGCTGGACAAGCGCCCGGGTGTCACCTGGCGCTCGATGCTCCGCAACTGGGGGCTGGTGTTCGTCGGCAACTTCGCCGGCGCGCTGACCACCGCACTGCTGATGGCCATTGTCTGGACGTACGGCTTCTCCGCCGAGGTGAGCGAAGTCGGAAAGGCGATCGGGCACCTCGGTGAAGGACGCACCGTGGGCTACGCCGAGCACGGCGCAGCCGGCATGCTCACCCTCTTTGTCCGCGGCATCCTCTGCAATTGGATGGTGTCCACCGGTGTCGTCGGCGCGATGATGAGCGACAGCCTGCCCGGCAAGGTGATCGCCATGTGGATGCCGATCATGCTCTTTTTCTACATGGGTTTTGAGCACTCCGTGGTCAACATGTTCCTGTTCCCGATTGGCCTGATGCTCGGCGGTGAGTTCACCCTGATGGACTACTTGATCTGGAACGAGATTCCGACCGTGCTCGGCAACCTGGTGGGCGGCCTGACGTTCGTTGGGCTGATGATCTACGGAACGCACGCCCGGACGGCGCCCGGGCGGCAGTTCGCGGCAAAGGTGAAGGTCTAGCTTCCGGTAACGACGACGTCGGGCCGTTTGCTTCCGAAGGGCCCGACGCCGCGTTTGTTAAGACGGGCGTGCTGCCTGCGGCAAGATATAAGGATGCCACTTGACCACCTGCTCACAAGCCTCAGTGCACTTCCTGGTTCAGAACCGCGAGACGCGTATCTGCGGTTCCTCAACACAGCCGGCGATGCCGCTCTCTACAGGAATGGCGGCCCGGAGCATGTCACGGGGTCATGCTTCGTCTTTTCGCCTGGATTTGATCGTGTTCTCCTGTGTTTCCACGGCAAGGGGCAGTTCTGGGTGCAGTTCGGCGGTCACGTTGAGTCGGCGGACGCGTCGGTGGCAGATGCCGCACAGAGGGAGGCCCGCGAGGAGTCCGGAATTGGCGATCTTGTCCTGCTTAGCCCCGCGATCATGGATCTTGACCGGCACGATCTGCACGCGGGATTCTCGTGCGCCGCTCATTGGGATGTCGGGTTCGCCGCTGTTGTTGCGCCGTCTGTCGTCACGTCCGTGAGCGATGAAAGCGAGGATGTCCGTTGGTTTCCGATCAACGAATTGCCGGCTCAAGTGCCACCAAGCTTCCGCGCGCGCTTGGAAAAAGTCCGGCACGCGGCCATGGCGCTGACTGGCGCTCACTAATCAGCAAACCACCGGCGGGTTGAGTCATGGTGTGTCCTTTCCGAGCTGCTGCAGGAGTGATCCGAAGAAAGCCGGCATCGGCCGAGCACTTCGAAAAGAGACAGGAGAGCGGCGGTTTGACTGACTCCTGTGCGCCGCTTGGGAGAGAATGATCCAGCGATTCAGCATTTACTTTCGACAGGAGCAAACGGTGGATGACGAGATCCAGTTGATTAATGACGGCGATGGCCTGGCAGTCATTGGTGACCCAGGCGCCGTCGACCGTTTCCTGTCCTCCGAAGGCCTGGAGTCGAAGGATCTGGGGCTTCGCAAACTCGGCCCCACCCTCGGTAAAGCAGCCGGTGTAGCCGAAATGGGTTCGCAGATCGCTGCCAACTCCGGGCGCTGGGTGAAGCTGACCGAGGAATCCGCGCAAGCCATAAAGAAATTCGGCCTGATGAAGAACTCTCAAACGGGGCTCAGCATGGGTGTCGTGCAGGCCAAGGGGCAGGGCGGAGGCATCAAAGCAATCGTTCAGTTCAGCAGCGGGAATGCATCCAAGCTGGCCAACCCCGCACTTCTGGCTGGCGCAGCGGGCATCATGGCGCAGGCAGCGATGCAGCAGAGCATGGATGAGATCACCGACTACCTCGCCGCTATTGACGAGAAGGTTGACGACATTCTGCGCGCCCAGAAGGATGCAGTGCTGGCGGACATGCTGGGGGTGGATTTTGTCATCGAGGAGGCACTGACCGTCCGCGCGGAAGTGGGCCGGGTGTCCGACGTGACATGGTCGAAAGTGCAGGCGACGTCAGGCACGATCGGCCGGACGCAGGCGTATGCGCTGCGTCAGCTTGAAGCCTTGGCGGAAAAGCTCGAAGAAAAAGCAGGGGTCGGGGACCTCGCCAAGGCAACAAAGAATGCCGAGGAAAAGGTGCGGGAGTGGCTTGCGGTCCTCGCGCGTTGCTTCCAGCTCCAGGACGCCCTGAACATCCTTGAGCTGGATCGTGTTCTTGATTCCACGCCGGAGGACCTTGACCAGCACCGCCGCGGTTTAAAGACCGCCCGACGGCACCGGACCGAACTCATAGCCCGGAGCACAGGGCGGCTGATGGCCCGGCTGGATGCCGCTGCTGGAACGGCAAACGCAAAGGTCTTGCTGAACCCCACATCGTCCCGCGCCGTCGTGAAGTCCAGTAACCACGCCGCTGCCGGCATTGCTGACTTCCAGGGGGTGCTTGGCATCGATACCGGGCGGGAGGCGTTGGAAGCCAGGCTGTGGCTGGAGGCAGCGGAAGACGTCAAAGACCGAGTTGTCGGTGCGGGGGCCGACGGCGTGGATGCGGCGAAACGGCTCAGCATGGAAGGTGTGGACGCCGCTAAACGGATGGGGACCGGCACCATGGGCAAGGCGAAATCGGTATCTGGGAAGGTGGCCTCCCGGCTCGCCGAGCGGTCAACCCGCTGGCGGCGCGACGCCGATTAGCGCCAAACGGGCGGATTAGTGCTCCGTGCCCAACCGACGACGGCGTCGAGCGATCCCCGCACCCCATGCTCCCGGAGCGCGTGCGACGCCGGATTGCCCGGCCGGTGTCCGCTGCCACCGGCCGGGACTTCCCGAGCGCGGAGGGCAATGGTCTGCTGGATAAGGAACTGCAGAGGATCTTTGAAGGGAGCAACCCCATGCGCGGAGTAGTCATTCATGCCCCCGGTGACATCCGGGTGGAGGACCGCGGAGACCCGCGGATCATTGAACCAACCGACGCCGTCATCCAGCTCGCCGCAACCTGCATCTGCGGCTCCGATCTCTGGCCATACCGCGGCATCGAAGATGTTCCGGCCGTTGCGCCGATGGGCCATGAATACGTAGGCACCGTGACAGAGGTTGGCAGCGAGGTCCGCACGGTGAAACCCGGAGACTTCGTCGTCGGATCCTTCTGGGCCTCCGACAACACCTGCGAGATTTGCCGGGCCGGTTTCCAAAGCCGCTGCGTCCAGGCGCAGCCGATGGGCGCTATCGGCACCCAGGCGCAGTTCGCCCGCATCCCGCTTGCCGACGGCACCCTGGTTGCTACGCCCGGCCAGCCCGACGCCGACCTGCTGCCATCGCTGATGGCCGCCTCCGATGTGCTCGGCACCGGCTGGTTCGGTGCCGTGGCCGCCTCCGCCGGTCCCGGCAAGACCGTGGCGGTGGTGGGCGACGGTGCCGTCGGGCTCCTTGCCGTCCTGGCCGCCCGCCAGCTCGGCGCCGAGCGGGTTATAGCCATGAGCCGGCACCCCGAGCGGCAGGAACTGGCCCGCCGCTTCGGCGCCACCGACATTGTTGCCGAACGCGGCGACGACGGCGTGGCCGTCATCAAGGACATGACGCACGGGCTCGGAGCACACTCAGTAGTGGAGGCAGTGGGGACACAGGAATCGATGATGCAGGCGGTCCGCTCCACCCGGCCAGGCGGGCACATGGGATTCGTGGGCGTATCCCACGATGTGGCGCTGCCCGGGCTGGAATTGTTCTTCGCCGAGATCAACATGCTTGGCGGGCCGGCACCTGTCCGCCGGTTCCTGCCCGAACTGATCGACCTGATCTGGAACCGGACCATCGATCCCGGCCAGGTCTTCGACCTCACACTTCCCCTCGAGGACGCCGCGGAAGGATACCGGGCCATGGACGAACGCCGGGCGGTGAAGGTACTGCTGACTCCCTAAATCATGCTCAGTGCCGTCCAGCCGGGGCCGTCGCCTCTATTGCGCGGCGGACATCTGCTGGACACTGAAGACATAGGCCCCGGGACCGCGGAAAGGCATTCCGATGAGACTTCCTTCTCCTGCCCGGCGGGCTTTCTCCGCAGTTCTCACCGTCTGCATTCTGCTTCTGGCCACGGGGTCAGGTGCCTTCGCCTCATCCCCGGTTTCCAGCCCACAGACCGCGCCCTTTGCCGTGGTGAACGACGGCACCGGTCCGCAGTTCTACAGCGGACTGAACATCGATGTCCAGGATGACGTTTCCGGGGACGTGTACGCCTCCGGGCAGAGCGTCACCATCAGCGGAAATGTCACGGGGGATGTGATCGCGGCAGCCCAAACGATCACCATTACCGGCAACGTCGACGGAAACGTGCGGCTCGCCGGGCAGGACGTGAACATAAGCGGTGACGTTGCGCGCAGCGGAACGATCTTCGCCGCAACCCTCACCATCACCGATGCCGGGTCATTCGGGGAGGATCTGGTGGGTGCCGCGGGTGACATCGCCATCAATGGTGCGGTCGGCCGTGATGTCGAGGTTGGCGTTGGGAACCTCACCATCAGCGGGACGGTCGGGGGCAACCTCACGTACAACTCCGACGAGGAGGCAAACATCTCCGCGGATGCTGTCAGCGGCACCGTGGAGCGCATCGCCCCGGAGCCTGAGCAGGAGCCCTCGGCGGGGGAGAAGTTCGTTGGGTGGCTGCTCGGGTTGCTGTATGCGCTGGTTGCGCTGAGCCTTATCACGGTGCTCGCGGGCTGGCTCTTCCCCCGTTTGCTGCACCGGGTGACCGACCGGCTCCTGCCTCGGCCGTGGCGGGCGCTGCTGGTAGGATTCGTGGCATCAATCGCCGTTCCGTTTGTGGTGCTGCTCCTTCTGGCCACAGTCATCGGGGCGCCCCTGGGGCTGTCAGTCCTGTTGGTCTGGATCACGCTGACGCTCGCCACCTTCGTCTTCGGCGCCTATTTCATTGGACGGCTGATCTTCCGCGGCAACCAGCACCCAGTGATCAAAGCGCTGGTCGGGGGTCTGATCCTCATTGTCGCGCTGCACATTCCGTGGTTGAACATCGTCGTATGGCTGGCCATGGTGTTCCTTGGACTGGGTGCCCAGCTGCTGGCAATCTACGACCGTCGTCCCTGGCGCCGCGTACCGCCAGCTTCCGACGTCTCCGGCGTCTCCGGCGTCTCCGGCGTCGAGCAGCGGAGGGGCGAGGGCGGGGGCCTTCCCTCAGTCTCCGACCCGTAGTGAAGACGAGCTGGCCGCTCTGTGAAGATTTACCCAGTGGTTGTATCGCTTCACCGTCGATGAGTTGCACGCACTCATTCCGGGTTACGAGGTTCATCCGGAAGCGCCGGGGCGTCCTCCGGGTCATCATCTCCGCTGATCCAGTGTGCAAAGCGCGAACCGGGATCCCCGCCGATGATCAGGAAGCGGGCAAAGAGAGTGAGCGGCACAGCCAGCAGCGAGCCGACCGCTCCCAGCAGGGTTGTCCAGAGGACCACCGAGGCGAAGGTCAGCGTGACGCTTAGCCGAACTGTTTCCCCCACGAACCGGGGCTGGACCAGCACTTGGAGAGTGACGTTGACGATGCAGTATATGGCCAGCACCAGCAGCCCCAGCCCCCAGCCGCCAACCGCGACAGCGAGCACGACGGGAGGCACCACGCCGAGGACGAAACCGATATTGGGGATGTAGTTGGTAACGAACGCGAGCACCGCCCAGACGAATGGACCGGGTACACCGAGCAGCCAGAGGGCGAGTCCGTCAATCACCGCGACGATCAGCCCGAAGATCGAGTTGACGAGGAAGTACCGGTTGGTTCCGGCGGTGAACCGTTGGAAAGCGTGCAGTCGCCGGCTGCTCGCCTCCGCGAGCTCCTTCGGGGGGTTCTGCCACCGTGCAGCATCCATCCCGAGAAACATCGCGTAGGCGACGACAAAAAAGACGGCCGTGCCCAGACCCAACAGTTGCGTGCCGGCGTTGAAAACGGTCGTCAGGAGGGTTGACGGCTGGATTGCCCCGGCAACCTCGTCCATCGACACGGTGCTGAATCCGAGGCTTTGGAAAAACGAATCAAGTGTCTCCGCGCTCTCTTCCAGCTGGCCTGCATAGGTGGCCAGAATGCTCCCGAATTGCCCCAGAGCCAGAAGGACCAGCACTGCCAGAACCACCAGGATTCCCCACGCGATTGCCACGACGACGAGCGTGCCTACCCAGCTTGGGGTGCCGCGCCGATCCAACGGTCTTCGTGCGGGCAGAGCGATAATGATGAGCGCAGCGGCCAGCACCAGCGGCGCCAGGATCGATCGGCCTGCCCATACCGTCCAGCAGGCACCACCCGCAGCCGCCAGAGTCAGCAGAATCCGTGTTGGCCTTGCAAGTCCGGGTGTCCCGGGCGGCTCACGATCACTCATGGGGCCTCACAGTTATCAGGGAACGACGACGCTAAAGTCCAGGTTCCGCTGCTTCTTCCCGGCGGCCCCTACCACCACAGGTTGGCGCACAGGGCAATCTCCGTCTAGAGGGGAGTCTTGCAATGCGGCGTCTCAGAGGCGGGAATTCTTCATTCCGTCAGAAAGCGGGCAGGCAACGCGGCCGAAGCCTGAAGCTGCTGGCGGCGTGACGCCTATTAGCGCAGCGAGTTCCACATTGCTGGCTCCCTATCCCTCCGCAAAAGTCATGCTTGACACAACAGCTCATCAATGGAATCGTCTCGTGCATCCACTGTAAACGTTTACAACACTCGAAGGAGAGCGTTGGCTCGGGTCACTATCACTCAGGTTGCGGCACACGCGGGCGTTTCTGTCGCGTCTGCTTCACGGGCGCTCAACGGGCTCATAGCGAGCCCCCAGACGGTTGCGAAAGTGCAACACGCAGCCGAGGAACTCGGTTACGTAGCTGATGCGACGGCACAGTCCTTGAAGCGGGGCCGAACAAACCAACTCGCCTACGCCGTTGCCGACATCGGCAACCCGGTCTACGTCGAGATGATGACCGCGGTGGAACGGGTCGTCTCGGCATCCGGCTACCGGCTGGTGCTGTCCTCGATGGGTACGTTGTCCTCCTCGGTCGACGTGGTGCGTGACCTGAGCCGGGGATATGTCGACGGCATGATTCTGTCGCCGCTTCGCGTCACGGATGAGCTCCTTGCAGTGCTGGCGAAGACGCCGGTGCCGGTCGTCGTACTGGGACATTTGCCGGACAACCGGAGCATTGACAACGTGCGTGCGGATTCGCGCACAGCCATGCGTCTTGTCGTTGACCATCTCGTTGCCGAGGGCCGACGTGATGTCACTTTTGTGAACGGACCCAGCGACACCACCCCTGGTGCTTTCCGGCGCGACGGATTCGCCGCGGCGGTCGCTGCGCACCCGAAAATTCTGGCGCGGAGCGTCGAGGCTGAGGACTTCACCATCGCAGCCGGCTACGCCGCGGCCCGCCTAGTGCTGTCCGATGAATCACGTCCCGATGCCATCGTCGCGGCCAACGATCTGATCGGGATCGGCGTCATTCGGGCCGCCGAAGATTTTGGGCTGTCCATTCCCGGCGACATCGCCGTCACCGGTATTGATAACACGGAGCTCGCCGGAGTCGTCCGGCCGGGCCTCACGAGCGTGGACCTTGGCGCAGAAGAGCGCGGCCGTGCCGCAGCGGAGCTGCTGCTCCAACGCATCATGGACGCTGAACGTCCCGCGCACACCATTGCCGTTGCGCCCTCGCTGGTTGTTCGCGGATCATCCCTTGCACGCAGGCCGGACCCCGCCTCATCTCCTATGCGTGAACACACTGAACACACCGATCTCAATGAGGAGAGGGAAGCCGGATGAGTACCGCAGCCACAAGCACTCCACGCGAGGTGAAGGAGGCACCGCGTCCCGTGAGACGGGTCGGCCACCGCGTTCGCGCCCAGCGGCGAGAAGCCATCACCCTGGTGATCCCCGCGCTCCTGCCGATTATCATCTTTTCCGTTATCCCGCTTGTCAGCGGAGTTGCACTCGGCTTTACCGACGCCACGCTGAAGCGGAATGCAGAGATCAACTTCATCGGTTTTGGAAACTTTATTGAACTCTTCGGCGACCACCGTTTCTGGGGATCTTTCGGCATCGGCATTGTCTGGGCCGGATCAGTCGCACTTCTCACCCTCGTATGTGCCATGGGACTGGCACTGTTGCTCAACAGTGATTTGCGGCTGAAGGGCCTGACCCGGGTGCTTGCCTTAATCCCCTGGGCGATGCCGCCCGTGGTAATTGCGATTGTGTGGCGGATGATCTACAACCCCAATTCAGGTCCGCTCAACGGCATGCTCGAAGTGTTCGGTATTCCGGGCATCAACTGGCTCGGGGACTTTTCCACCGCTCTGCCCGCCGTCATTGTGGTGGGAGTCTGGGCGGGAATTCCGCAGACCACTGTCCTGCTGCTGGCCGGCATGCAGTCCATCTCCGCGGAACAGCATGAGGCAGCTGCAGTCGACGGTGCCGGCGCGTTCCGCCGGTTCTGGCACATCACTCTCCCGGCCCTTCGCCCGGTTGTTTTCGCAGTGACAGCTCTGGACTTCATCTGGCAGTTCAACTCCTTTGGCCTCATCTATGTCCTCACTGAAGGCGGCCCCGGCGGGCGGACGATGATACCGCCGCTGTTCACCTACTTGGAGGCCTTCCGCAACCGCGAAATCGGATACGCCTCGGCAATGGGTGACGTGCTCGTCATCGCGATCCTGCTGGTTCTGTCTCTGTACCTTGTCAACCAGTTCCGTCAGACAAAGGGAGCACGTTCATGATCTCCAGGCGTCCCTGGTACGCGACGGCGCTCATGTACGTCGCGCTCACCGCATTTCTCTTGTTCCTCGGGTTCCCGCTGCTGTGGCTGCTGTCGGCGTCGTTCAAATCCTCAGGAGAGCTGAACTCGCTCGCCGTCAACCTGCTGCCGGCCACATGGGACTTCAGCAACTACGGTTCCGCTCTCGAGCGCCAGAACCTTCTGACCGCCGCCGGCAACTCGGTGCTGGTATCCCTCGCAACGATGGTGATCACCGTACTGCTGTCGATGCCGATGGCATACGCCCTCGCCCGCCTCAAGGGACGGCTTCGCGCCGCCGGTACGGTGTGGATACTGACCAGCCAGGTATTCCCCTCGATTCTCATCATCATCCCGTTGTTTCTGGTGCTGCGCACGATCAATCTCAACGACACCCTGCTTGGACTGACCCTCGTGTACGTCACCTTCACCCTGCCGTTCACCCTGTGGATGCTGCAGGGTTACGTCTCCGCTATTCCCGCGGAGCTGGAGGAGGCCGGTGAAATGGACGGCGCTTCGCGCATCACGATTCTGCGGAGGATCATCCTTCCGCTGCTCGCACCGGGGCTGGTGGCAACGGCCATGTTTACCTTTGTCTCAGCCTGGAATGAGTTCTTCCTCGCCCTCGTCCTGCTGCAGAGCCCAGAGCTCTACACACTTCCCATCGCCCTGCGTTCATTCCTGGGCGCGGAAGGGCAGACCCAGCTGGGTCCGCTGGCAGCAGGGGCCATTCTCGCGACCATTCCGTCGCTCATCATCTTCACCATCCTGCAGAAGAAGCTGACCGGCGGAATGCTCGCCGGAGCAGTCAAAGGCTGACCCTGCCCACTAAGAAAGATCGACCACAACAGAACAAGAAAGCGAGCATTATGAAGAGAATACGAGGCATTGGCGCCGTCGCGTTCGCGGGCGTGACCATCCTCGCCCTGAGCGGTTGCCAGCAGGGCAGTGCCAGCAATGAATCGGAGAACGCCGACGGCGGCCCCGTGACCCTCCAGTTCCAGTCGCTGTCCGACCAGCCAACCACCCAGGCTGCCGTGAAATCCATCGTCGATCAGTGGAACACGGAGAACGAAGACGTTCAGGTAAAGATTGTCCAAGCCGGATGGGATGGGACATTCGACAAACTCATCACCCAATTCACCGGCGGAACGGCACCGGACATCATCCACTATGAGGCGAGTTCCATTGCCTCCTTCGCGGCGGACGGCTACCTCGCTGACCTGACCGACCACATCGACGAGGACTTGAAGTCGGACATCTCCGAAGGGATCTGGGACTCTGTCACACAGGACGGAGAAATCATCGCCTATCCGTCCACTTTGCAGTCCTACATGGTGTTCGCCAACGCTGATCTACTCAAAGCTGCCGGGATGGAAATTCCCAGCGGCGACACCATGACGTGGGAGGAGCTGCAGACGATTGCCCAGGCAACAACCACCGGTGGCAATTACGGCATCGGATGGGGTCTTGGGTCGCCCACGGCGACGATGATGAGCCTCTCGCTCGGTTTCGACGGTGGCTTCTTTGACGGAGAGGGCACCGACGCGTCGATCGACGTCGGCGACTCCGAGCTGGCGGTGCCCGAACTTATTCATGAAATGGCCTACACCGACAAATCGATCGAACCCACGTCACTGACACAATCCGGGTCGGACGTGCTGGCCTCGTTCTACGGAGGCAAGGTCGCAATGACCGTGCAGGGATCCTTCCAGGCGACGAACATTGCCAACGACGCCCCCGAAGGATTCAACTGGGTGGCGCTGCCTCCGCTCGAAGGTTCAGCCGGCGCCATCCAGGCAGCAAATCCGCAGACCTACTCGGTGAACGTCGATTCCGAGTACGTGGAGGAGTCGGCTGATTTCCTCAACTTCTTCATGAGTGCCGAGAATCTGGCCTCGATCGCCTACGCCGACGCACTCATCCCGTCATCCAGCTCTGCCAGGACCGAGGTGGAAACACTGGCCGCGGACAACCCCGCCTGGGCCCAGGTGCTGGCATCGGGCGAAGGGCTGCAGGGACCGCCGTTCCTCAAGGTCGAAAAGTACACGGAGTGGAAGGACACCATCGCCACCCCGGCCTTCCAGCAGTACCTGGCTGATCAGATCACCAGCGACGAGCTCGCTAACCAACTTTCCACCGGCTGGACTGACATCGCCGGCTGATGACGCGCGGGGGTGAGCCGCCGGCTCGCCCCCGCCGTCGTCGTTTTCGGAGGTAAACAAGGAGTGAGAATGAACGTGTTGCAGAACAAAGTAGCCGGAGTACTGACAGGGGCCGCCGTGGGAGACGCCTTGGGCGGTGCGACGGAGGGCTGGACCCCCGAGCAAATCGAAGAGCGCCACGGCGGCCGGGTCGAGGGCATCGTGGGGCCCTTCCTCGCCGATTGGAAAACTGCGCGGCCGATTGCGCCCTACCACAAGGGTGACGGACATGTGACCGACGATACGCTCATGACCCATGCTCTCGTGGAGGTCTACACCAAGCAGCGCCGGCATCTTGACGCCTACGACGTCGCCAGCGATCTGGTGCCGCTGATGATCGGTGAACGGCGCTGGGTCCCAGAACTCGAGGACCATGCCCTGATCCTGCAGCGCGTCTTCCTCGCCGAAAAGTGGATCGTCGCGAAACTGCATTACGGCCATGCCGACCCGCGGGAAGCGGGTGTGGGAAACATCGTCAACTGCGGAGCCTCCATGTACATGGCGCCGGTCGGACTCGTGCACATCGGCGACCCACAGGGTGCCTATGCCGAGGCTATCGACATTGCCGGAGCTCACCAGTCGTCCTACGGACGTGAGGCCGCAGGCGTATTCGCGGCCGCAGTGGCAGCATCCGCTGCTCCCGGCGCAACCGTCGCCGACGTACGGCAGGCCGTGCTGGATGTCGCCCACGACGGGACCGCCGCAGCCATCCGTGCCGTTTTTGACGCCGTCGATGCTTTCCTTGCCGACGGCGGATCGGATGACCCGCGGGATATCGCCCGGGTTGTGCGCGCCGCTGTTGCGCCGTATGACACGGTGGGGGAGCAGTACCGCGCCCCGGCGATGGATGCCCGCCTGCCGTCGCGCACCAAGTCGATCGAAGAGCTGCCTGCGGCGCTCGGGTTCGTCATCGCCCGCAACGGAGACCTTCGCTCGTCGGTGCTCGACGCCGTCAACTACGGTCGCGACGCCGACTCGATCGCCACGATGGCCGGTGCCATCTGCGGTGGTCTCCACGGCATTGAAGCAGTGCCCACGGACTGGGTCACTGATGTTACGGCCGCCAGCCGCCTCGATCTGGATTCCGTGGTGGCTGCGATGACGGAAGTGGTGAGTGATATCGCCCGGGCGGACGCAGATCGTGCCACACAACGAGCCGCGGCCCTGGAATCGCTGCTCGACCCGGTATACGCGAAGTGAGGCTGACATGGTCCCAGCCGGAGGACTTGGTCGCCGCCGAGCTGGCAGCTCTCCGAGAGCAGGGGGTCGCCGAAGCCGAAATTGCGCCGATTGAGCGCCGGTGGGCGGAAGCCGGCGGCTCGACGCAACTCGCTCCATCAGGGGCGAGCGCTGAACCCGCAAGCCAAGAGATCCGTGCCCTCGCACGCACGGTGCTCGACGAGCTGCAGACCCTGCAGACGCCGAGCGCCGGGGAACCGGACGAGTGGGAGGACATCGTCGCCCTGCTCCCGCCGGCCGCTCCAGGTATAAGGACATCCCTGAACTTCGAACGGATGCACGGGGCATGGCTTGGCCGGGCGGCGGGATGCCTGCTCGGCAAGCCCGTAGAGAAGATTCCCCGCGAGGGCATCGAGCAGATAGCCCGGGCAACCGGTAACTGGCCGATCCGGTCCTACTTCACTGCGGTGGGGCTCCCACGGGAGATAGCGGAGCGCTGGCCCTGGAACCGCCGCTCCGCGCCCACCTCGCTGGTCGAGAACATCGACGGGATGCCCGAGGACGACGATCTGAATTTCCCCATCCTCACCCTCGAGCTGATGGAGACACACGGCCGCAATCTCTCCACAGAGCACTTTGCAGAAGCCTGGCTGGCGGCACTGCCGGCGGGCAGGGTCTTCACCGCTGAACGAGCGGCGTACCGGAACATTCTCGATGCCCGCACCGTTCCGGATACGGCGCGGCACCACAACCCGTTCCGAGAATGGATCGGCGCGCTCATTCGGGCCGACGTGCATGGCTGGGCTCATCCCGGGGATGTGCGCGCGGCTGCCGCATCGGGCTGGACCGATGCGCGGTTAAGCCACACCCGCAACGGCATCTACGGTGAGATGTGGGCTGCTGCTATGTGCTCAGCGTCCCTCACCGCGACCTCTGCCGATGCTGTGCTGGACGCCGCAGACACGGTCGTACCGCCGGATTCACGTCTGGCTGCCGCCGTACGTCTCGGCCGGCAGACAGGTACGGCCCTCGCTGAAGGATCGCTGACCTCTGCCGCGGCACTCGACGTGCTCCATGCGGAGTTCGACGGTATGCATTGGGTTCATACTCTCAACAACGCGGCGCTCACAGCATGCGCCATCCAGGCCTACGGCGGGGACTTCGGTGCCGCCATCGCGCTCGGAGTCTCGGGTGGATGGGACACTGACTCGATCGGCGCGACCATTGGATCCATCGTCGGCGGGCTTCTGGGCGCTGACGGAATTGGGGAGGCCTGGACCGATCCGCTCAAGGACTCCGTCGCGACCTCTCTCCCGGGCGGCGCCGAGCGGTCCATCCGTGAACTCGCAGAACGCACCTTCCGGTTGTCGGAGGGAACATCATGAGCGGCGGTTTCAACCCCATGCAGCCCCGTGAACTCGATCTACCCACCCGGGTGCCGCTCGAGCTGAATCTGATGAGCGGGGAAGCGGCAGCCGCGCTTGATGACGCCAAGATTTTTGCGGCGCCTGCCGACCCCGATGACCTTGCCCAGTGGCGCGCCCAGCTCAATGTGTGGCGGGATGGTGCGCGAAAGCGCCATGGCGAGCCCACCCGGTACGACGACGACGCCTCCGCCTGGGCAAGCAGATGCTTTACCGTGGCGCAGGTCTGGTTGTGGGACGAGCTGTTCTTCGATTTTGAGGCGCAGCGTTTCACGCCCGAGCGCTTCCTCGCTGACGCGCACGAGCGTTTCGGCGGGCTTGACGGCGTCGTACTGTGGCACGCCTATCCGGTCATCGGTATTGACGACCGCAACCAGTGGGACTTCTACGATGTCCCGGGTCTTGCAGAAGTTGCAGCGACGTTGCGCGCTGCCGGAGTCGCAGTGTTCCTGGACTACAACCCCTGGGATACGGGGACCCGCCGGGCAGGCGACGATACAGATGAGCTCGCGGCGGCAGTGCGCCGCCTCGGTGCGGACGGAGTATTCCTCGACACGCTGAAGAAGGCAGATCCCGGACTGGTCACTGCGCTGGATGAGGCGCGTCCCGGCATCGGCCTCGAAGGCGAATCGAAGCTCGCAACCGAGCGGATCGCTGACCATACGTTGTCCTGGGCACAGTGGTTCGCCGACTCCGAGATGCCCGGTGTCCTCCGCGCACGGTGGTTTGAGCGGCGGCATATGCAGCACCACATTCGCCGCTGGCACCGAGACCATGCTGAAGAGCTGCGCTCGGCCTGGCTCAACGGTGTTGGAGTCATGGTGTGGGAGGTGGTTTTTGGAGCCTGGGTCGGCTGGAATGACCGGGATGCCGCGACGCTCCGCCGCATGCTTCCCGTCCAGCGCGGATTCCACCGTTGGCTCGTCGAGGGGGAGTGGACACCGCTCTCGGTAGCCGACGGCCCGGTGATGGGATCGGCTTTCGAACTCGACGGTGTCACGTTGCTGCTCCTGGTGAACACCTCGAATGTGGATGCCCAATACCGTATGCCCGGCAGCGGCTGGCGGCCGCTGCACGCCGGTGACACAGCGAGCACGGTCACCGTGCCGGCCGGCGGAATAGCCGCTGCGGCGCGCATTGGTGCCGGTGCCGACGCACCCGATGAGCTCGACGTCGTCCATGCCGCTCTCGCCGGGCAAACCGCTCAGTCTGATACGTCCTTTCGGCACCGCCCGGTACGCCGCATGAGCGCGCCTGACTGGAACGGCCCCGTTGCTCCGGCATCCAGCCGGGCTATCCCCACCGTCACTGTCGCGGCCGGCGAATACACCCTGACCGTGTGGTTCCGGATGCGTGAGACGGGCATGTATGACGGAGCGCCCTACGTGGACGAGTGGAAGCCGCTGCCTCCCCGCCTCCACGACCAGCGCACGCTGGACCGGAATGTTGTCCTCCCGCGGCCGGTTTCAGTTGCCGCCGCAGAGGTGAGCGAAGCCGAGTACGCCCGTTTCCTCGACGCGATCGGAGAGCATACGGATGCCCGTGACCCGGAGCGTCCCGCGACGAAGGTGACGTTCTCCCGGGCCCGCGAATACGCGGCCTGGGCCGGCGGCCGGCTCCCCACCGAGGACGAATGGCAGCTTGCAGCAGCCCGCCCCGGTTTTCTGCGCAGAACGCCGGAAGTGTGGAACTGGACGGAGTCCGAACATTCGGACGGCCGCACCCGCTTTGTCATGCTCAAGGGCGGCAGCGCACACCGGTGTGAGGGCTCGGACTGGTACTTCGACGGCGGTGTGAAGTCGCCGGAGTTCAGCGCCAAGCTGCTTTTGCCCGGACTCGGCCAGGATGCTTCCAGCTCTGTCGGGTTCCGTATCTGCACCGAGCAGCACAATGACCAGGCGCTTGAAGAGGAGGGAACCGCATGAGCCCGCTCAACGGTCTTCGCGTCGTGGATGCTTCGACGCTCTTTGCCGGCCCAATGGCAGCAATGCATTTGGGTGACATGGGCGCCGACGTCGTCAAGGTCGAACATCCAAACCGGCCGGATCCTGCGCGGGGTCACGGGCCGAGCAAGGATGGACAGAACCTCTGGTGGAAGACCCTCGGCCGCAATAAGCGCACTGTAGCCATCGACCTGCATACGGCAGGCGGGCGCGACGCGTTTATCCGCCTTGCCCGTACCGCGGATGTTGTCATCGAAAACTTCCGTCCCGGGACGCTGGAACGCTGGGGGCTGGACTATGCCGCGTTGTCCGCGGAGAACCCCGGGCTTGTTCTTGCCCGTGTTACCGGATTCGGGCAAATCGGACCTTATAAGAACCGGCCGGGGTTCGGCACCCTCGCCGAAGCGATGAGCGGCTTCGCATCATCCACCGGCGAGCCGGACGGGCCACCGACACTTCCGCCGTTCGGCCTCGCGGACGGCGTCGCATCACTGGCAACCGCCTACGCGATCATGGTCGCGCTGCACTCGCGTGACAAGGACGGCAAAGGCCAGGAAGTCGACGTGGCCATCATCGAGCCGATCCTTGCCATGCTTGGCCCGCAGATCACGCGCTGGGATCAGTTGGGCACCGTGCAGCCGCGCACCGGCAACCGCTCCGTCAACAATGCGCCCCGCAATGCGTACCGCACAGCCGACGGTTCCTGGGTGGCGGTGTCCACGAGTGCGCAGTCCATTGCTGAGCGCGTGGTCGCGCTGGTCGGGCGCCCCGAGCTTGCTGATGAGGAATGGTTTGCCAGCGGAGCAACCCGTGCCGAGCACGCCGACCTCCTCGATGATGCTGTTGGGGCATGGATCGTCCGGCACTCGCGGGAGGAGGTTATTGCCGCGTTCGAGGCTGCGGAAGCCGCGGTGGCACCGATCTATGACCCTTCGGACATTGTTGCCGATCCCCAGTTCAATGCACTCGGTACCATCCACCGTATTAAGGACGCAGACCTCGGCGACATGGCCATGCAGGGACCGCTGTTTCGGATGTCCAGAGATGAAGCGAAGATCGCGTTCACTGGGCGGGCGCATGGTGCGGACACGGATGCCGTGCTGACCGAGCTGGGGTACTCGCCCGACGAGTTGGCGGTGCTGTACGGCGACGGAAGCATCCGATGAGCCGGCCAATCGTGGTAGCGCTATACGCACCCGCTGACCGGCCCGAGCGCTTCGAGAAGGCGCTGCGGGCCGGGGCGGATGCGGTCATTGTTGATCTCGAAGACGCCGTCACCGCATCGCGCAAGGCGGATGCCCGTGCGGCGCTGACAGACTTCGCCGCCGCATGGGAGGCTTGCGGTGAGGGCGCCCCCGCCGTGCAGGTCCGGCTGAACGCGGCCGGATCCTCGGCTCATGACGCCGACGTCACAGCGGTCGCCGCGCTTCCCGCTGCCTTCGGGGTGCGGTTGCCCAAGACGCAGTCAGCTGCCGACGTTGAGGCTCTTCGGGCCGCACTGCCCGGGCGTCAGGTGCATGCACTTCTGGAATCCGCTCTATCTATTGAGCGTGCCTTTGAGATCGCCTCCTCGGGAGTATCCACCATTGCCACTGGAGAAGCTGACCTCCGGGCTGAACTGGGGGTTCCCGCCGGGCCCGGCGGGGAAGCGGGTCTGGCCTGGTCACGCAGCCGCATCGTCAATGCGGCCGCGGCTGCCGGCCTGCCCGCCCCGCTGATGGCGGTTTACGCCGATGTCGTGGACGTTGAGGGTTTGGAGGCCAGCTGCCGCGCCGGCCGCGCCCTGGGCTTTTCTGGACGAACCGCCGTGCACCCGCGGCAGCTGGACATCATCCGCCGTGTTTTTACTCCTGATGCCTCGGAGGTGGCCCGGGCACAGAGCATTGTCGACCAAGTGAGCGCCGGGGCAGTCGACGGCACCGGAGCGTTCGTGCTGGAAGACGGCACCTTCATTGACGTGGCAATGGTGCGGGCCGCCGAGCGGGTCATCGCCCTCGGCGGCGCGGAGCCGCGTCCCGGAGGTTGATGATGGTATGCGCGGGGCGCCGCGCTGGCGCTGTGGACGGTGATGTTGTGCGCGGTGCTGGTGCTGCTTGGCGTGGGCGATCCTTCGTTGATCGCTCTGGGCGCGCTAGCTGGTGTCGGGTTTGGTGCGTCGGCGGTGCGAAGTGCCTACCGGGTCCAGCCCGACTGGACAGCTCATCCCCTTGACACCCCGTTCGGCCCGACGCCGAGCGCGCAGGCCGGCTCAATGGTCCGCAGCGTGGACACGACTTTGCTGGCGCTAGTTCCGCTGCTGCTCGGACCTTTCCTGGGGTACGTGCCCAGGGTTCTGCTGCTTGCGCCGGCTGGGTTTTCGGCGGTGTGTGTTCTTGTGATGATGTATACGTGGGTGAAATAGTACCTCGCATGAAGGACCCTCGGTCGTCAACTTCAACACTGCTGAAACCCGATCGTCCCAAAAGGTACCCCGGCCTATTTCGTGCTCTACCATTGGTCCAATGACGAAAAGGTCACCGGACCAAATAAATATAAGACGGAAGAAACACCATGAAGAATCTGTCTAGGACTCCTCCTGTAGATATCAGGCGACAACTGCGTCAAGAGGTTGGCTTCGGCTGTCCGGTTGAGGGATGTGGCAATCCGTACCTTGAGTACCATCATTTCAATCCATCTTGGGCCACAAAACAACATCACAATCCGGAGGGAATGGTCGCGCTATGCCATGAACACCATGCCAAGGCTGACGCTTGGACCATCGAACAGACGACGGCCCTAAAGAAGCCGAACTTATCTAGAATCGAGGTGACGGGCCGTATAGAGTGGCTGCGCCAAGACATTCTGGCAATCGTGGGCGGAAACTACTACTACGAGACAGAGAATATTCTTGTCTTGAACGATCAAAACAGCATTTGGTTTGAGCGGGATGAAGATAACCACCTGCTCCTGAACGTATTTATAAATCTGCCCGGCGAGCAACCAAAGACGATCCTCCAGAACAATGACTGGATCGTCTTGGGTAACCCCGACGACGTAGACAGCCCACCCAACGGCTCCTTGCTCGAAGTAAAGTATCCTGATGGCGACTATATTCGCCTGAAATTTAAAAATTACGTCTCGCCAGAATCACTGTTCAATCAATACACGGACTTATCGCGGTTTTCTGGTGAACTCACATTTCCTCTAATTACTGCCGAACTCACGATGAAGATTGGTGCCGCTGGGATCGAACTCGGCACGTCGAAGACCACACTTCCCGGAAACATAACCTTCACTGGCAACTTTGTCAGCGGCCCCGGGACCGCCTTCTCGATCGAGCTACCTTCCAATGGGACTCAGGCAATACAGAGCATTCTACAAAAAAACGATCACCTGCTGAGTCAGGAATACGGACACCCCGTGTCTTGACGTGACCCCGACCACATGGCACTCTGGATGATATACGATTTCGTACTTGATCCAGGAGAGACATGTCCCCGAGCAATGAAGCCACCACGGACACGCTGAAGCAGGCCGGCAAGGTTATCGCCGTCCACATCAACTACCCCTCGCGGGCAGCAGAACGCGGACGCACCCCGGAGCAGCCCTCCTACTTCCTCAAGCCCGGCACCTCGCTGGCCCTGTCCGGCGGCACCGTCGAGCGCCCGGCCGGCTGCGAACTGCTCGGCTTCGAAGGCGAAATCGCCCTCATCATTGGCAAGACCGCCCGCCGCGTCAGCATCGAGGACGCCTGGGGACACGTCGGGGGAGTGACTGCCAGCAACGATCTGGGCGTGTACGACCTGCGCTGGGCCGACAAGGGCTCCAACCTGCGCTCCAAGGGCGGCGACGGGTTCACCCCCGTAGGCCCGGCCATCCTGGACGCCACCGACGTCGACCCCGCAGCCCTGCGCATCCGCACCTGGGTCAACGGCGAACCGGCACAGGAGGACACCACCGCGGACCTGCTCTTCCCGTTCGCTCAGCTGGTTGCAGACCTCAGCCAGCTGCTCACCCTGGAACCCGGCGACATCATCCTTACCGGAACCCCGGCCGGCGCCTCCGTTGCCGTCCCCGGCGACGTGATGGAAATCGAAGTCGACGTCCCCGCCACGGGCGTTACCACCGGCCGCCTCACCACCACGGTCAGCGAGGGCACGACGGCGCTGGCCGCCTTCGGAGCGCAGCCCAAGATCGACGACAAGCAGCGCGAAGAAGCCTGGGGCTCCGCCGAAAAGGCCGGCCTCAAGGCCGAAGAAGAGCAGAAAACCCTTACCCCCGAGCTGAAGGCCAAGCTGGAGTCCGTGGCCACCGCCACCCTGTCCTCGCAGATGCGCGCCCGCGGCCTGAACAACGTCTCCATCGACGGACTCAGCGGCACCAAGACCGGCCGCAAGGTTGTCGGCACCGCGCGCACCCTGCGCTTTGTCCCGAACCGCGAGGACCTCTTCAAGTCCCACGGCGGCGGTTACAACGCACAGAAGCGCGCCATCGACTCCGTCCGCGACGGAGAAGTCCTGGTCATGGAAGCCCGCGGCGAAAAGGGCACCGGCACTTTGGGCGACATCCTCGCCCTGCGCGCCAAGCACAACGGCGCCGCAGCCATCATCACCGACGGCGGCGTCCGCGACTACTCCACCGTGGCCGGCATCGACCTGCCCGTCTACTGCGCCAACCCGCACCCCGCGGTCCTTGGCCGCAGGCACGTCCCCTGGGACACCGACATCACCATTGCCTGCGGAGGCGCCACCATCCAGCCCGGCGACATTATTGTGGCCGACGACGACGGCATCCTGGTTATCCCGCCGGCCATCGCCGAGGAGCTGGTGGAAGCCTGCATTAAGCAGGAGCACCAGGAAGAGTTCATCGCCGAAATGGTCAAGGCCGGCCACGGCGTCGACGGCCTCTACCCGATGAACGCCGCCTGGAAGGAAAAGTACGAGGCCTGGGCGGCGGAACAGGCATGACCGGCACCGGCACGGACACCGGCTCCAAGTCGGAGCAGGCGTACGTCCAGCTCAAGCGGCGGATCCTCGGCGGTGAAATGAGTTCCGGGTACCGGCTGGTTCTCAGCAGCATCGCCAACGATCTGGGTTTCAGCGTGGTGCCGGTGCGGGAAGCCATCCGCCGGCTTGAAGCCGAAGGCCTGGTGCACTTTGAACGCAACGTCGGGGCGACCGTGGCCGGCATTGACCCGGACCTGTACCTGCACACCATGCAGACGCTGAGCATCATCGAAGGCGCGGCCACCGCCCTGGCAGCGCCTGCGGTCAACGGTGAGGAACTGGCTAAGGCGCGTGTGCTGAACGAGCAGATGCGCGAGGTGCTGCAGGATTTCGATCCGGTCCGCTTCACCCAGCTGAACACCGAGTTCCACGCCCTGCTTTACGCCCGCTGTCCCAACCCGCACATCCTGGACCTGGTCCACCGCGGCTGGTTCCGGCTCAGCAGCATGCGCACCTCCACCTTCCGGTATGTGCCCGGCCGGGCACATGAGTCGGTGGCGGAACACGACGCGCTGCTGGACCTGATCGAATCCGGCGCCCCGGCGCCCGACGTCGAACACGCCGCCCGCGCGCACCGCACCAACACCCTGAATGCATTCCTGGCCCAGAACAACCAGCCCCCGTCCCCGATCTAGAGACTCCCCGTTCTAGAGACTCCCCGTTCTCAAGACTCCGGTCCACAGACTTCCCCTTCAGAACCTCCCGATAAGACGAAAGAGAAAAACCAATGTCACAGCACTTCGTCCCCGAGGACCTTCCCTCGCACATCCAGCACTTCATCAACGGCAAGTTTGTCGACTCGGTCAACGGCGCAACCTTTGACGTCCTGGATCCGGTCACCAACAATACCTACGCCACCGCCGCCGCGGGCCAGAAGGAAGACATCGACGCCGCCGTCGCTGCCGCCCGCGACGCCTTCGTCAACGGACCCTGGCCGAAGATGAAGCCGCGCGAACGGGCCCGCATCCTCAACAAGATTGCCGACGCCGTGGAAGCCCAGGAAGAACGCCTGGCCGAAATGGAAACCTTCGACACCGGCCTGCCCATCACCCAGGCCAAGGGCCAGGCCCTGCGCGCTGCCGAGAACTTCCGCTTCTTCGCGGACCTGATCGTGGCCCAGTTCGACGACGCCATGAAGGTCCCCGGCTCCCAGATCAACTACGTGAACCGCAAGCCCATCGGCGTTGCCGGGCTCATCACGCCGTGGAACACCCCGTTCATGCTCGAATCCTGGAAGCTCGCCCCGGCCCTGGCCACCGGCAACACCGTGGTGCTCAAGCCGGCCGAGTTCACCCCGCTCTCCGCCTCCCTCTGGGCGGACATCTTCACCGAAGCCGGCGTTCCCGCCGGTGTGTTCAACCTGGTCAACGGCCTGGGCGAGGAAGCCGGCGACGCCCTGGTGAAGCACCCGGACGTGCCGCTGATCTCCTTCACCGGTGAAACCACCACCGGCAAGACGATCTTCCGCAACGCCGCGGAGAACCTCAAGGGCATGTCCATGGAGCTCGGCGGCAAGAGCCCCTGCGTCATCTTCGCGGATGCTGACCTAAACGCCGCCATCGACTCGGCCCTCTTCGGCGTCTTCTCCCTCAACGGCGAACGCTGCACCGCGGGCTCGCGCATCCTGGTGGAACGCCCGGTCTACGACGAGTTCTGCGAGCGGTTTGCCGCCCGCGCCAAGACCATCGTCGTCGGCGACCCGCATGACCCCAAGACCCAGGTGGGCGCCCTGGTGCACCCCGAGCACTTCAAGAAGGTTGCCTCCTACGTGGAGATCGGCAAGACCGAAGGACGCCTGCTCGCCGGCGGCGGACGCCCCGAAGGCCTGGAGGAGGGCAACTACATTGCGCCCACCGTCTTCGCCGACGTCGCCCCGGACGCCCGGATCTTCCAGGAGGAAATCTTCGGCCCCGTCGTCGCCATCACCCCGTTCGACACCGAGGACGAGGCGCTGGAACTGGCCAACAACACCAAGTACGGCCTGGCCGCCTACATCTGGACGCAGGACCTGACCCGGGCGCACAACTTCGCGCAGAACACCGAGGCCGGCATGGTGTGGCTGAACAGCCACAACGTCCGCGACCTGCGCACCCCCTTCGGCGGCGTGAAGTCCTCCGGCCTGGGCCACGAGGGCGGCTACCGCTCCATCGACTTCTACACCGACCAGCAGGCCGTGCACATCACCCTGGGCAAGGTCCACACCCCCAAGTTCGGGACCGACGACGCCGCCAAGGTTGACGGCTAGGCACTCTCCGCCTGCCCGCGTCCCCGACATCTTTACAGTTTGCAAAGGAGCATTCCCATGAGCATTTCCGCCATCAACCCCAACCCGATCCCCACGCCGGGCATCCAGCCGCCGGACATTGTCCGCTGCGCCTACATGGAGCTCATCGTCACTGACCTGGCCAAGTCCCGCGAGTTCTACGTGGACGTCCTGGGCCTGCACGTGACCGAGGAGGACGAGAACGTCATTTACCTGCGTTCCCTGGAGGAGTTCATCCACCACAACCTGGTGCTGCGCAAGGGGCCGGTTGCCGCCGTCGCCTCCTTCGCCTACCGTGTGCGCACCCCCGAAGACGTGGACACCGCCGAGGCCTACTACAAGGAACTGGGTTGCCGTACCGAACGCCGCGCCAACGGCTTCACCAAGGGCGTGGGCGACTCGGTTCGCGTGGAGGATCCGCTGGGCTTCCCGTACGAATTCTTCTACTCCGTGGAGCACGTCGAGCGGCTGACCCAGCGCTACGACCTCTACTCCGCCGGTGAACTCGTGCGTCTGGACCACTTCAATCAGGTCACCCCCGACGTCCCGCGCGGCCGCGCCTACCTGGAGGACCTGGGCTTCCGCGTCTCCGAGGACATCAAGGACTCCGACGGCGTCACCTACGCCGCCTGGATGCACCGCAAGGACACCGTCCATGACACCGCCCTCACCGGCGGCGACGGCCCCCGCATGCACCACGTGGCCTTCGCGACCCACGAAAAGCACAACATCATCCAGATCTGCGACAAGATGGGCGCCCTGCGCATCTCCGACCGGATTGAGCGCGGCCCCGGCCGGCACGGCGTCTCCAACGCCTTCTACCTCTACATCCTGGATCCGGACGACCACCGCATCGAGATCTACACGCAGGACTACTACACCGGCGACCCGGACAACCCCACCGTGACCTGGGACGTGCATGACAACCAGCGCCGCGACTGGTGGGGCAACGCCGTCGTTCCCTCCTGGTACACCGAGGCTTCCCTGGTGCTGGACCTGGACGGCAACCCGCAGCCGGTCACCGCACGCACCGACACTTCCGAAATGGACGTAACCATCGGCGCTGACGGCTTCTCCTACACCCGTCCGGCCGACGACGGCGGCACCTCCGCGGGTGAGGCAGCCAAGGGCTTCAAGATCGGCACCCAGCTCTAATCCCAGCAGGACAGCGAGGTGCGACGGCGGCGCCGGCCCGGCGCCGTCGTCGCACCCGCCCCGGACGAAGAGAAACCGGACCGAACAGAAAGTAGTGCCGTGCTAGATAAACAGACCATCCAAGCGGTGGCCGATGAACTGCTCGAAGCCAAAGAGACCCGCACCCCGGTCCCGCTGCTGACCGCACGCTATCCCGACATGACCATCGAGGACTCCTATGCCGTGCAGAACCTGTGGCGGGAGCGGCTCATTGCCTCCGGACGATCCCTCGCCGGACACAAAATCGGCCTCACCTCCAAGGCCATGCAGGCCGCCACCGGCATCACCGAGCCCGACTACGGCGTCATTCTCGATGACATGGTGCTGGAGAACGGCTGCACCCTGGACTGGGACTCCTACACGCATCCCCGCATTGAAGTGGAGCTGGCCTTTGTGCTCGGCAAGCCGCTGTCCGGTCCGGGCTGCACCATCTTCGACGTCCTGGATGCCACGGACTATGTGGTGCCCGCCCTGGAGATCCTGGATTCACGGATCGAGATGCAGGGCCGGACCATCGTGGACACCATCTCCGACAACGCGGCAATGGGCGCCATGGTGGTGGGCGGGAACCCGGTGAAACCGGCCGACGTCGACCTGCGCTGGGTCTCGGCCCTGCTCTACCGCAACCAGACCATCGAGGAAACCGGCGTGGCCGCGGGCGTGCTGAATCATCCCGCCGCCGGTGTCTACTGGCTCGCCAACAAGCTCTCCGCGCACGGCACCTCGCTGGAAGCCGGAGAAATCATCCTCGCCGGATCCTTCACCCGCCCCATGTGGGTCTACAAGGGTGACTCGGTGCTCGCAGACTACGGACCGTTGGGAACCATCACATGCCGATTCGAGTAGAAGAACCCTTCTCCGCGCGGCTGGCCGGCGGGAGCCGGCAGACCGGAATGTGGGTCTGCTCCGGCAGCCCGCTGGTGGCCGAAATCTGCGCCGGCTCGGGCCTGGACTGGCTGCTGATCGACGCCGAGCACAGCCCCAACGGCCTGGAATCACTGCTGGCCCAGCTGCAGGCGGTGCACGGCTACCCGGCAGTGCCGGTGGTCCGTCCGCCGTCCGGGGACGCGGTGCTGCTGAAGCAGTACCTGGACCTGGGCGTGCAGAACCTGCTGATCCCCATGGTGGACACCGCGGAGCAGGCCGCAGAGATGGTCCGCGCCGTCCGCTATCCGCCGCACGGCATCCGCGGCGTGGGCAGCGCCCTGGCGCGTGCCTCGCGGTGGAACCGCATTGACGGCTACCTCGAGAACGCTGCGGAGAGCATCACGCTGCTGCTGCAGATCGAGTCCGCCGCCGCCGTCGAAAACGTGGCGGAAATCGCCGCGGTCGACGGCGTGGACGGGCTCTTCATCGGCCCGTCCGACCTCGCCGCCTCCATGGGCCACCTCGGCCAACAGGACCATCCCGAGGTGCTGGCCGCCGTCGAGCACTGCATCCGTGCGGTGAAGGCGGCCGGAAAACCGGTGGGCGTCAACGCGTTCGCCGAAGCAACCGCCCGGCGCTACATCGAGGCCGGCGTCGACTTCATCCTCGTGGGCGCCGACGTCGCGCTCCTGGCCCGGGGCAGCGAGGCCCTGGCCGCAAAATACATTCCGGCTGCGGACGACGACGCCCGCGCCAGTTACTGATAAGGACCCTCCCATGGCTTCTGTCTCCGGCATCTCCCCGCCCCCGTCATCGGCGCCGCGCACCAGCGCGAAAGACAACCGGCGGGTCGCCTTTGCCACCCTGATCGGCACCACCGTCGAATGGTATGACTTCTTCATTTACGCCACCGCGGCCGGGCTGGTGTTTTCCACCCTCTTCTTCGAACCCGCCGGCAAGGAAATCGCCACCCTGATCGCCTTCGCCTCGGTGGGACTGAGCTTCCTCTTCCGCCCTCTCGGCGCCTTCCTGGCCGGACACTACGGCGACAAGATCGGCCGCAAGGCCATGCTCGTGATCACGCTGCTGCTCATGGGCGGGGCCACCACGCTGATCGGCGTCCTGCCCACCTACGAGACGGCCGGCGTCTGGGCACCGATCCTGCTGCTGCTGCTGCGCATCATCCAGGGCATCTCCGCCGGCGGTGAATGGGGCGGCGCCGTGCTGATGTCGGTGGAGCACGCACCGCGGAACCGGCGCGGGCTCTTTGGTTCCTTCCCCCAGCTGGGAGTGCCGCTGGGCATGCTGCTGGCCTCCGGCGTCACGGCGCTGATGACCGGCGTGATCTCCCCGGGCGACGAGTTCATCGAGTGGGGCTGGCGGCTGCCGTTCCTGCTCAGCATCGTCCTGATCGGCGTCGGCTTCCTGGTGCGCATGTCAGTGAACGAGTCTCCGGTGTTCGAGGAGATCTCCGAGAAGAAGCAGCAGACCAAGATGCCCATTGTCGAGCTGATGAAAAACCACTGGAAGCTGGTGGTCCTGGCGGCCCTGGTCTTCGCCGGCAACAGTGCCGCCGGGTACATGACCACCGGCGGGTTCATCCTGAACTACTCGACCAACCCCGAAGGTTCCCTGGCCATGGACCGCACGGACGTGCTCCTGGCCGTCTCCGGATCGGCTGCTGTCTGGTTCCTCTTCACCCTGATCAGCGGACTCATGGCCGACCTGATCGGGCGGAAGAGGACCTACCTGATCGGGTTCGGCATCCTGGCGCTGACGGTTTTCCCGCTGTTCTGGCTGATCAACACCGGAAACCTCGCGTTTATGTTCGTGGGCCTGGCCCTGTTCTCCGTGGGACTGGGCCTGACCTACGGTCCGCAGGCCGCCTGGTACAGCGAGATTTTCCCGGCGTCGATCCGGTTCTCGGGTGTTTCAGTGTCCTACGCGCTGGGCGCGATTGTCGGCGGCGCCTTTGCCCCCACCATCGCCCAGGCGCTGGTGCAGGCAACCGGCAGTACGCTGGCGGTCTCCGGTTACCTGCTGCTCATGGTGGCCATCGCTACGGCTGCCACCATCATGCTGCGCGACCGTCCCGGCATCGACCTGTCCATCCGCAACCAGGCGGAGCAGGAAGTCGGAGCAACCATCTTCGACAAGCGCCGGGGCGTCTCCACCGACGACGCCGTCCGGCCGGATGCCGCTCGGGTCTGACCTGGTAAGCGCGGTTGGCTTAGCCGGCTCGGGCTAGAGCGCCTCGACAATCGAGGACTCCTCCGGCAGCGTGTTCCGGCGGTCGATGAAGGCACCGGCGCGGGGGAGCTTTTCGCTGAAGGACGTGAAACTCAGCGGAAGCCCCCGCGCCGTCCGCGGGTCTGCGGCGTCCATCGCCTGCAGGTGCACGTGGGGCTGCGTGGAATTTCCGGAGTTGCCGCAGGCACCGATGTGCTCGCCCTCGCTCACGCGGGAACCTGCGGCAACCCGGACGGAACCGAACTGCAGGTGCATCACGCCCACTACGGCGCGGCCGTCCTCCGCGGCGATGAGAATGTAGTTGCCCCCGATGGCTTCGATCCCGCTCCGCAGCCGGGCCGGCTGGCCCAGCACGTACGGGATGAGGGCCAGCTGGGACCGGCGGGCCCGGTGGTCGTCCTCGCCGTCGTGCACCGCAACAACTGTTCCGCTGACCGGGGCCAGGATCTGGCGCCCGAAGGCGAAGAAGAGCTCCGGCGGCTCCGTGGCGAACGCCGACCGCCAGCTGACCGCGGGCGCCGTCCGTCCGGCGTCGTCCACCCCCACAAAATCGATTGCATAAGTGGTGGCGAGCAGATGGGTGCCGTGGCTGGGCACCCGGCGCAGCGGGCTGTTTTCCACTTTCCACTTCCCGGTGAAGGGAAGGGACACCGGGACGGTCCGGTCCTGGCCACTCGTCATGGTTCCCTTGTACACCAGGCCTTCCGGCAGGGTAAATCCTCTTGGGACGCTGCCGCGCGGGTCGGGCGGAACCGCGCGGGCGCCGGCAGCCGCTCTACCAGGGGAGCGGGCCGTCCTCGTCGGTAAAGGTGCCGGTGGGCCCGCCGGCGGGGATGGTGGCCATCCGGACGGCGGCAAGGGCACCCTGGGCCGGAGTGCGGGTACCGCGGAAACCGTTCAGGTCCGTGGCCACGAAACCCGGGCAGACCGCATTGACCAGGATGCCCTCCGGTGCGAGTCCCTTGGCGTATTGCAGCGTCAGGGAAGTCAGGGCCGTTTTGGAGGGCGCGTATCCGGCGGCGATCGGATCCGTGCTGGCAGGGTCCGAAACCGCGGCAAGGGACCCGGCAACACTGGAGACGTTGACGATGCGTGGTGCGGAAGAGAGGCGCAGCAGGGGCAGGAAGGCCGCGGTCACGGAAATGACCCCGAAGAAGTTGGTCTCAAAGACGGAGCGGATCTCGTCCACCTCGGCGAGCCCGGCTGCTGGGCTGCGAAGCTGACGCCCGGCGTCGCCACAATCCCGGCATTGTTCACCAGCGCATCCAGCCGCCCGAATTGGCGTTTGACCGCATCCGCCGCGGCTGCCACCGAGGCGGGATCGGTGACATCGAGTACGACGGCGACGGCGCTGCCGCCCCCCGCGCGGAGTTCCGCTGCGGCGCGTTCACCGGCGTCGGCTTTCCGCGCCGCTACCACCACCGTGTGGCCAAGGGCAGCCAACTGGCCGGCAATCTGGCGGCCGATGCCCTTGTTGGCGCCGGTGACGAGGGCAATCATTTGCTCATTCATGGGACTCCTAAAAATCTGCAGCCGACCCGATCGGGAAGACACCTCCAGTCTGCCCACCTAGTCCCGTACGAGGAATAACAAAAAGTCCGCATATTTTGCTCTAGAGTACAAACGTGATGGATGACCGGTTATCGGAGGTGCTCGACCTCATTGAGGTGAGGAGCATTATTTCGGGCAGCACCGCGGTGTCCGGACGGTGGGAAACCGAAAGCAGCATCGATGAGGACCTGAAGTTCTTTGCAGTGGTGCAGGGCACGGTGCGTCTCTCCACAGACGGGTCGACGACACCCCTAATCCTGGCGGGCGGCGATGTTGCCGTCCTCAACGGCCGGCGCTGGCTCAGGCTGGAGGGCGGAAGCGGCGACGCCGCGCCGCAGCTCCTGGAGCCGCCGGCCAGCGGAACCTTTGTCCGACTGGGCGAGGGCGCCCCGGGCGCCGAGGACATTGTCATCGGCGGTCGAATAGCCGTGAACGCCACGGGCAGGGAGCTGCTGCTGCAGGCCCTTCCGTCCGTGGCGCACATCAGATCGGGAACGGATGCCGCACCGCACCTGCATGACCTGATCGACCGGCTGTTCACGGAGGTGTCGAGCCCCCGGGCCGGCTCCGCCTTTGCCGTCCGCCAGTACGGACAACTGCTGCTGGTGGAAGTACTTCGGGCCTTCATGCAGAACTCGGAGCTGCCCCGGGGGTGGCTGAAGCTGGTTGCCGATGAACGGTTGCGGCCTGCCGTTGCACTGATCCACGACCGGATTTCCACGCCGCCCAGTCTGGAAGACCTGGCCCGCGCGGCCGCCATGTCCCGCACGGCCTTCACCGAACGGTTCCGCGAAGCGGCGGGCACGCCGCCCCGGTCCTACGTGAACCAGTGGCGGATGCTGGTGGCGCAGCGGGAACTGCAGTCGGGCGATGTTCGGATCCGGTCCCTGGCCCTTGACCTTGGCTATGCCTCCGAGAGCGCTTTCAGCACGGCGTTCAAGCGCAGCGTGGGTGAGTCGCCACTGCGCTACCGGTCAAGGATGCGGGCGCCGCAGCAGGCGACGAACTAGCCACAGCCGTTTGAGCCACAGGCGACGAACTGGCGGATGAGGCAGGCAGCCGGCTGCGCGTCGCAGGTACGCGGAACCCGGCGTCCTGCGTATATTGTTCGCATGCCCAACAAGAACGCGTCTCCGGTCACCTCTGAGCAGGTCACGATCCCCGTGGCGGCCGGGGGAGCGGTCGCCGGAATCCTGCGCACGCCCTCCGGGAGCCTGCCGACCGCTGCCGTGGTCATCCATTCCGCAACTGCAGTCGCGCAGCGGCTGTACACCGGCTTTGCCGAGTACCTGTGCGAGAACGGATTCGCCGTCCTCACCTACGACTACCGCGGAATAGGAGCCTCAGGGAGCCCGAAAGTGAACCGGAACCTGCGGATGCGGGATTGGATGGAACAGGACGTTCCGGCAGCGGCCGAGTGGATGGCCGGCCGGTACCCGGATCTTCCGCAGTTCGCCGTCGGGCACTCCCTCGGCGGCCAGGCCCTGGTTCTCAACAACGGAACAGAGGGTCTTGCCGGCTTTGTCGCCGTCGGGTCGCACGGCGGAGTCACCCGCGCCGTCAAGGTCCGGAAGGAACGGATTCGGGTGACCCTGGTGCTGCGGGTGGTCGGCCCGCTGTGTGCCCGGGTGCTGGGTTTCGCTCCGGCGCGGCGGCTGGGACTGGGAGAGGACATGCCCGCAACCGCGGTGCTGGAATGGAGCGGCTGGTCCCGGCAGCCCGGTTATTTTTTCGACGACCCGAGCATGCACGCCGCCAAGCGAGCCGCCCAGGTAAAGGCCGATGTCCTCGCCGTCGGACTCAGCGACGATCTGTGGGCCACTCCGGCCCAGATTGGCCCGTTCTTTGGCCATCTGGTGAACGCGCGCGTTGAGCGCCGCAACTACACGCCCGACGACGGCGGCGTCCCTGCCATCGGACACATGGGTTTTTTCCGGCGCAGCGTGAAGGACAGCCTGTGGCCTGAAGTCCGGGACTGGCTCGGCGAGCGGATTCCCAACCGGTCCTGACCCGGTGACCACCGAACGGCTCCTCTGACGGAGGTGCCGGATAACGGGAGCCAGGCACAGGGCTACTTGAAACCGCGGGTCCCGTGTATATTGCTTCGCATGCGAAATAACAGTGTGGCAGCGGTCACGTCCGAGCGAATCTGTATTCCTGTGCCTGCGGGCGGCGCGCTGGCCGGCACCCTGCGTCTGCCGGCCGACGTCGCGCCCCGGGCCGCCGTCGTCGTCCATCCGGCAACTGCGGTTGCCGAACGCCTGTACACCGGCTTTTCGGAATATCTCGCGGAAAACGGGTACGCGGTTCTCACCTATGACTACCGGGGGACGGGCGCGTCCGGCAGCCCGAAGGCCAACCGGAGCCTGCGGATGCGGGACTGGATGAACCAGGATGTCCCGGCCGCCGCCGGATGGATGGCCGGGCGGTTCCCGGACCTGCCGCAGCTGGCCGTCGGACACAGCATAGGCGGGCATGCGATGGCACTGAACAACGGCACGGACGGACTGCTGGGGTTCGTGGCCATCGCCTCGCACGCGGGCGTCACCAAAACCATCTCGGATCCGAAGGAACGGCTGCGCGTGGGACTGGTCCTGCGGGTCCTCGGCCCGCTCACCGGCAGGCTGCTCGGCGTTGTGCCGGGCCGGAAGATGGGCCTGGGCGAGGATATGCCCGGTGCCGCCATGCTCGAGTGGAGCCGCTGGTCCCGCCGGCCAAACTACTTTTTCGACGATCCGAGCATGCAGGCCGCCGAACGCGCCGCCCGGGTCAGGGCCGAAGTGCTGTCCGTCGGTTTCAGCGACGACCTTTGGGCCACGCCCGGGCAGATCAACGCCATCTACGGCCGGCTTCCCAACGCTTCACTGGAGCGGCGCACCTACACCCCCGACGACGCCGGTATGCCCGCTATCGGGCACATGGGCTTCTTCCGCCGCGGGGGCAAGGAGAAACTGTGGCCGGAGGTCCTCGCCTGGCTGGACGAACGGATCGCGACGCAGCGGTGAAGCAGGACGACGACGGCGGGGCGCACGACGGCGGCCGGAGACGTCCGCCCCGTCTGATCTTCCTCACGCTGACCGCCGAACGGCGGCTGCGCCGGTGGATCGGGCGCCGGGGCGAGGACCGCGGCCTCAGCGCGGCAGCCTCCGGAGTGCTGCTGTACCTGGCCACCCGTCCCGGCGCGAGCACCGGCGAGGTGGCCGACGCAGTGGATGCCTCCCCGGCGGGACTGAGCGGGCTGCTGTCCCGGCTCGAGAAGTCTGGACTCATCACCCGGGCACCGGATCCGGGGGACCGCCGGACCATCCGGGTGAACCTGACCGCTGACGGGAAGGCCGCGCTCGGAGCGGTGCAGTCCGTCCTGGGCGAGCTGAACGGGAAGATTACCGACGGGTTCAGCGGCGAGGAACTCGCCGTCGTCGCCCGGTGGCTGCGGCATGTCGCTGAGGTGCTGGACTGAGGCTGGTCCGTCAAACCCGGATCCGACCAGCAAAATCGCCGGCGGGGGCTGAAAGATCCTACGGCGATGGCGGCGGAACAGGCTATCCGTGGGACACAGCTGCAATCACTGCTGAAACCAGCTCCGGGCTAGTAACGTCATACTGGCTCGGTCCGCCTCCGGGGCCTGACCTACCTCCGCGACGCTGTTCCCGCGCGGAAAGATGGATACCGTCGAGTCCGCGAAGTGCGGCAACGTCTTTTGCGGCTATTCCGCCACCGGCCTGAATCTGCGGTTTCCCGGAGGCGTAGCGCCGCAATTGTTCCAGGACCCCGGCCCCTTGACGGGAGATCTCCGCTCCGCCGGAAGTGAGTATTCGATCCACGCCCAGAGCACGCAGCGGGTCAATAAGGTCCCGGACGTGAATACCGTTTTCGATCAGCACATCGACGCATCTATGCACGGTGATTTCCGCGGCGGGATTCTCCTCCCGTGCTGCAGCGATTAGGACCTGCAGCGCTTCGGCATCGAGTGCTTGGTCACCGTGTGTTAGGGCTCCAATCACCACGCCGGCCGCGCCGGCGCGGACCGCGTGGCGGATATCAGCAACCATGAGGGCGGTTTCTGCTGGAGAGTAAACATAGTCGCCGGCGCGCGGGCGGATCAGGACGTGTACGGCAATGCCCACGGACACCGCCTGCTCGATCGTAGCCAAGGACGGGGTGAGCCCGCCAAGTGCCAGCGCCGTGCATAGCTCTATCCGGTCAGCCCCCTTTTCCATGGCTGTTTGTGCGCCTGCCAGGTCTTGGACAGCAATTTCAACCCGGGGCCTCATGAGGCACCTGCTGAAACAGCTGCGTAGACCGTAGCGCTCAGATCGGGACTCGGCATGTCGGTGTCAAAGGGGAACATGGGCCGGTCAATCTTCCGGTGACCTAGCCGGATCAGGTCCTGATCTACGCCGCCGGGGGTCAGGGCCAACCGCCAATCCGCAGCGAGCTCAAACAGCTCGGGTTCCAGATAGCCGATTTTGACCACCAGAATGTCAGCATCGAAGACGGTAAGCCCGGCTGCGGCAAAGTCTGATATCCGATGGTACGGCTTGCGCCGCTCGGTGATGATGGCTTCAATTGAACCTACTTTGATGACCGCGACCCGCCCGGAAGTGTCATCGCCACCAGTCGCCCGTAACACCACGCCGGCAAGTGTGACAGGGCCCGCGTGGATGGAGTCGACACCGGCACCGACCGCAATTTCGACCTCCGCGCCTACTCCCGCGTCGTGGCACGCGGCGACGGCATCGGCGTCGAAGACCGATGCAACGACGGTACGGGGCCCGGCTTCCCCGAAGCGGGCATCCTTGACGAGCTGGGTCAACGTCCAAGTGACGTCCCCTGAGCCTCCAGCTGTGGGGTTGTCCCCGGAATCTGAAAGCACGAACGGGCGGGCGGCGCCCGGTTCCAGCGCGGCACTTAGGCACTCTTCCAATGGTGCTGCGGGTGCCACAAAGCGGAAGTCCTGCCGCGCTTCCCAGACGCTCCGGGCAAGCTCGGATGCCTTATCTCCAGCGAGCCGAGCATCGTCCCCGGTCACGACGACGGAGGCGTAGCAACGCGGCTCGTCTGCCCATGCGTACCCTATCCAAATAGATGCATCCACAATGCCGTCCAAGGCCTCTATGCGTGGAATAGCATCGTAGATCCGCTTTGCCGGATCCAATCGGGTTGAGGTCTTTTCGCCGGGCAGCAGAACCGGGATTCGCACGTGCGCCTTCGCCGGTGCCCCCGTTCCGTCGGCCAGCCTGACAAGCAGGTTCTTCATGGCTCGGGTTTTCGTTTCCTGCTCGTCTTCGTGCGGTGCCATGCGATAGCACGTCATCAGATCACACACCGCGACCAAATCCGCCGAGACATTGCCGTGCAGGTCCATTGTGGCGGAGATCAGGGTGCGCGGGGACCCTGATCTGGCGCTGACCTCGTTCAAAGCGGTTCGGACTGCAGATGCCAAATCCGCTTCGGCGTCCTCTCGTCCCACAACGGTCATGGCCCCGTGGATGTCCAAGAGAAATCCGTCGAAGGGCCCGGACTTGTGAATCATCTCCACCAGTTCTGATTTCAAAGCTTCATAAACCTCGGGCAGGACCATGCCGCCGGGAAGCGACCGGGCATGGACCAGGGGGAACCACTCCGCAGTACCGGCCACTTCCGGAGAATACCCGCTGCTAACCGGCTGCAGGGCGGTGTAACGCGATAGCAGCTCCCCGTTCCTGGTGAAGTTGAAGGCGTCGAAACCTGAACGGTGGGGTGAGAAGTTTGATGATTCGATAGACATTCCGCCCATACCGATGCGGGGGCGGTGAGATTGTGAACTCATGCTGGGGGACTCCTTTGGCTGATGCAGGGCGGTGTCGGGTCTTAGCCGGCGGGGCGCGTGAGCGAAGCGGGCAGGGTTCGGGTGTTGAGCAGATGCATGATGGACAGCTCGGCGGCTCCAATCAGCCCTGTCTCGACGCCCGGTTTGGATGCCTCAACCCGCAGTCCTGACGTAACCAGCGGTAGGCAGCGTTCATAGAGCTGGGATCGTACGGCGGCTACATATACGTTGGCTGACGAGAGGCCGCCGGACAGGTACACGTCTCCTGGATTGAAGAAATTCACCACTGTGCTGAGGGCCAACCCCAGCTGTCTGCCAGCTTCACGGACCACTCCATTCGCCGCGGGATCCCCGTCCCGCACCTTCAGCAGGACTTCGTTGATGTTCTTGACGGCAATACCGGATTCCGAAAGATCGCGGACAATGGCAGCGCCGGATGCGATCGTTTCCAGGCATCCGCGATTCCCGCAGGAGCACATCCGGTCATTGGCTGCTTCGACCTTGGTATGCGTGATGTCCCCGGAAGCATAGGACGAACCGCGGTAAAGCTCGCCGCGCGCGATGATGCCGGTACCGATGCCTGTACCAGCCAGAACGGTGATTGAGTTTGTCGCGGCGTCGGTCCGGGACAGGAACTCGCCCAGGGCAGCCAGATTTGCGTCGTTGTCGGTGACAGTAGGAACGGAGAGTGCGCCTTCCAAGAGTGCTCCAACATCCTGTCGGTGCCACCCGGGCATGCGGGCGGGTGCTATGACCGTCCGGCTTTCGGTGTCCACCGGGCCGGGTAATCCGATCCCTGCGGCGAGCAGGTCGCCGCCGGTGCTCCGTATCAGCGCCTGAACCTCCTTTGCCAGCAGGTCCACTGTCGCTTCTGGCCCGTCGGCAACGTTCACGACAATCGATGTGGAAGCCACCACGTTCCGCGACAAGTCCGAGAGGCCTACGGTGGCATGCCGGGCACCCAAGGCGATAACCGCGGTCCGCCCCGAACGATGAGCGATCGAGAGAAGGCGTCCGGGCCGACCGCCGAGCGAAGGGGCTACTCCCTGCTCTTCAATAACTCCGGATGCGATAAGTTCCGTAACTTTTGCGGACACCGTGGAGGGCGCTAGCCCCAGAGACTTCGCCAAGGCGGAACGCGTGGTGGGCTCAACGGAAATTCTGCGGAGTACATCGACGGCGAGATTGCCCGCGCTCATGGGTTTCCTTTCGGTGGATGTGCACTGTTTCATCACGAAGGACCGCAGATGGTTCTGAATCCGAAATTCATAAACGATTGGAAGTTCCAAAAACGAACTTTGTGCTCTAGATTACACATAGTTCTTCCAAGAACGTATGTACTTTGTTCGCGTTCGAATTAAGTGGATTCCCGGTCACCGACCCGTACAGGAGAAACTCCCATGCCTAGAGACCACAAACGATTGAAAGTGAGCCTGACCGCCGCCATCGCTGCGGCGGCACTGCTGCTCACCGGATGTTCTGCAAGTTCCGGAGGCCAAACGGAGACCTCCGGCGGTGACGCCTCTGTGCCGGCCGGGGTGGACACTGATACCGTCAACTACGCACTTCCGCCTAACGCCACACCGAACTGGATCTTGCCCATCGGGACGGCGGGCAAGATGGCTACGCATAATTCCTCCATCACTCAGGCCCTGTGGTCTCCGCTGATGACCTTTGACGGTTCCAAGGGCGAGATGAAGCTGGACCTTGAGACTGGTATTGCGGACAAGATGGAGTATTCCGAGGACGGAACGTCGGTGACTTTCCATCTGCGGGACATGAGCTGGAGCGACGGCACGCCTATAACCACCCGCGACGTTGAATTCTGGTTCAACCTGATTGGGGCGAACAAGGAGGCCTGGGGCGGATACAAAGAGGGTCGCCTTCCGGACAACATAACGAACATCGATTACACCGATGAGAAGACATTCACGCTGACCTTCGACAAGGTCTACAACCAGGATTGGCTGTCCTCCACCCAACTCATCAGCATCAAACCCTTGCCGCACCATGCATGGGCAAAGACGGCGGACGATGCCCCGGCCGGCGACGGTGACCGTACGGATGAGGGCGCCAAAGCGATCTTCGGATACCTTGTGAAATCAGCGGAGGACATGTCCTCCTATGCGAGTAACCCGCTGTGGCAGACCGTTTCCGGTCCCTTTGCGCTGGGTGGTTTCGACAACTCCGGAAAAGTCACCCTGGTCAAGAATGATGCCTACAGCGGCAAGGACACCGCGCAGGTCCAGACCGTCAACCTGCTTCCGTTTACGTCTGCGGATGCGGAAGTAAATCTGCTGCGTTCCAAGGGCATAGATTACGGCTACATCCCCACGTCCCTTATGGACCAGAAATCACAGTTTGAATCGAACGATTATGTGATTGACCAGTGGGAAGGATGGGCAGTCACTTACATGCCCTACAACTTCAATAATCCGGAGATGGGGAACACCTTCAAGCAGCTGTACGTCCGCCAGGCGCTGCAAAGCGCCATCGATCAGGAGACTATTTCAAAGACCGTTTGGAAGGACGGCGCCAACCCGGTCTACGGCCCGGTTCCCCAGGACATCGACTCCTCTTATCTGTCGGATGAGCAGAAAAACAATCCGTACCCCTTTGATTTGGACAAAGCAAAGCAGCTGTTCGCGGACCATGGGTGGGAAGCCGGTTCTGACGGCGTTCTGGTGTGCGAGGACGCAGGAATCGGTAACAGCCAATGCGGCGAGGGCGTGGAAGCCGGAACCAGGATGGACCTGACCATGATGGTCCAGTCAGGCTCCGACGAGGCGGATAAGCAGTTCGCCGCGATGCAGTCATCCTTCCGCGACATCGGCGTCGCAGTGACGTTCGACCGGGCTCCGCTCAACACCGTGCTTAACCGGACCGTCCCCTGCGAACCCGACGCCGCGGACTGCTCTTGGCAGTTTTCCTACTTTGGGGCCGCCGGCTCCTGGTACTTCCCCGCGTATCCCACAGGGGAACGAATCTTCGCCACCGGCGCTTCCGTGAACTTCGGCAACTACTCGAACACTGAGGCCGACCAGCTGATGGGCGATGCCCTGGAAACGAATGATCCCGCCACCATGCAGAAGTACTCCGCACTTCTGGCCGAGGACCTGCCGGTGATGTGGCTTCCTAACCCCGTTTACCAGGTCTCAGTAATCCGCGAGGGCCTGACCGGTACAACACAAGACCCCACGGCTAATTTCTTCCCCCAGCGCTGGGGCTGGAACAACTAACCCGGATTCCTCGAACCAAGTAAACCAAGAAGGAGAATCGCTGATGTCGACCACCGCCACTCGCGATCGCTCAGGGACACGGATGTTTGGCTGGTTTTTGGCCAAGCGGCTTGTGCAGGCGGCGGTCGTCATCGCGATCGTCTCAATAGTTGTCTTCATGCTGCTTCAGGCACTCCCGGGCGGGCCAGCCCGGGGGATCCTGGGACAGCAGGCTACGGAGGCACAGATTGAGGCCTTCAACCACGAGATGGGCTTCGATCTGCCTCTCGTCCAGCAGTATCTAAATTATGCAGGCCAATGGCTCCGCGGGGATCTGGGCCGATCATTTGTCATGAACACCGAGGTCTCCGATGTAATCATGCAGCGGCTTCCGAAAACGCTGGTCTTGGCTCTGACTGCCGTGCTTGGTGCTCTGGTGGTTGCGATCCCGCTCGGAATGGCCCAAGCGCTCAGGCGTAACAAGCCCTTCGATTATGTGATGACCGGGCTGAACTTCATTGTGTATTCAACTCCGAGCTTTTTCCTGGGATTGCTGCTCATTATGCTCTTCAGCCAGGTGCTCGGATGGCTTCCCGCCAACGCGCCGCAAGGAAACAGTGTGGCCGAAATCCTTGCCCATCCGAAGGAAATGATCCTGCCGGTACTCACCAGCGGGCTGGCCGGCGTGGCCACCTTCTCGCGCTATATGCGCTCATCCACCATCGATAATCTGCACGAGGATTACGTTCGGACGGCCAGAGCAAAGGGGACCCCGGCCAACAAAGTGGTTTTTCGACACGTCCTGCGAAACTCCCTGACCCCGGTGGTGACAATGCTCGGCTACTACCTGCCAGTAATGTTCGGTGGTGCGCTGGTGGTTGAGCAGCTCTTCAACTTCCCCGGGATGGGCCTGCTCTTCTGGAACGCAGCTCAGACGAGCGACTTCCCGGTTCTGCTGGGTTGTGTCCTGGTCATCTCAGTGGCGACCGTCATTGGATCGTTGCTTGCCGACATCACTCAGTTCATTCTCGACCCCCGTGCCCGTGGAGGTGCCCGATGAGTGCCATATCGCTCGACCGTCCTGCCCAGAAATCCCCGGGGGCGCGCGCCCTGCGGCAGTTCCGGTCCAACAAGCTGGCGCTTCTGGGGGTGGGCATAGTGCTGGCCTTGGTGGTTTTTTGTTTTGTAGGGCCGCTCGTCTATCCGACAGAACAGGTCTCCACCAACCTGATGCAAGCGGACCTGCGGCCGGGCCAGGACGGGCATCCGCTCGGTACTGACGGTCTGGGGTACGACGTTCTGGGACGGCTGATGGTAGCAGGCCGCACGTCCATCCTCATCGGTCTCGCCGCCGGTGTGCTGGCAACTATCCTTGGCGCGCTGTGGGGATCGATTGCAGGTTACCTCGGCGGAGTGGTGGATTCTGCCATGATGCGGGTTGTAGATGCCGGCATCGCCATCCCCGGCATCTTTCTGCTGCTCGTAATATCCGCTGTCGTCCGGCCGAGCGAATGGATGTTGGTGCTGATTATCGGCGCGGTCTCTTGGCTGGTACCGGCCCGGCTCACGCGTGCGGAAGCCTTATCCCTGAAGAGCCGGGAGTATGTCCTGGCGATCAAGGCAACCGGCGGAAGTAATCGGCGTGCCATATTGCGGCACATCATCCCGAATACCATCGGCACCGTCGTGGTCAATGCAACCTTTCAGGTTGCGGACGCCATTCTGTTGATCGCGTATATCAACTTCCTCGGAATGGGCCTGCAGCCGCCGGCCACTGACTGGGGTGCCATGCTTTCGGACGGCATATCCTCCGTCTATTCCGGCACCTGGTGGCTGATCTTTCCGGCGGGAATCGCCATAGTCCTGGTCGTGAGCGCCTTCAACTTCATAGGTGACGGCCTCCGCGACATGTTTGATGTAAGGGGTAGATCGTGAGCAGCGCGAGGACAGCACCGGCAACACGTCTTGTTCCAGCGCTCAGCGTTAAAGACCTGACCGTTGACTTCAAGACGGACAACGGGACGGTCAATGCGGTCCGAGGGGTGTCGCTTGAGATCGCGCGTGGGGAGGTGCTGGCACTTGTCGGGGAATCCGGCAGCGGAAAGTCCATCACGTCCTTGGCGGTCATGGGCCTGCTTCCGGGCAACGCCCGGACTGAAGGCGTTGTTGAAGTTGACGGCACCAGCGTCTTGAATGCCTCGGAATCGGTCATGAATGCAACCCGCGGCAACGTGGTGTCGATGGTCTTCCAGGAGCCCATGACCGCGTTAAATCCGTCCATGAAGGTGGGCAACCAGGTGTCCGAGGCGATCCTGAACCATAACAAACTATCAAAATCCGAAGCTGGTAGGCGTGCTGTCGCGCTCTTGGATGATGTCGGCATACCCGACGCTGAGGCGAAGGCGAACAGCTATCCGCATCAGTTGTCAGGAGGCCAGCGCCAACGTGTCGTCATCGCCATAGCCTTGGCCTGCAACCCCACCATGATCATTGCCGATGAACCCACGACTGCACTCGACGTCACGGTGCAGGCCGAGATACTGGAACTGCTGCGGGGATTGGTGAAGGACACCAACACGGCTCTGCTGCTGATCACCCACAATATGGGCGTGGTGGCAGATCTGGCCGACAGGGTCGTTGTGATGAACGCCGGCAAAGTCGTCGAAACCGGTTCCTCGGTGCAGATACTCACCGCCCCCGCCGAGCCCTACACCCGGGCTCTGCTCGCCGCTGTACCCACTCTTCCCGAGGCGCAGTGGGACAGGATTATTGCCGAAGAACGTGCGGGACAATTCGGCAGCTTCGAGGAGCCTGTCGCTGAACCACCCAAAGACGCCATTCTGGACATGCGGGGGATATGCGTCGATTACAGCTCCGGCGGGCACAAAGTCCGTGCCGTCGACAGGATCAACCTGTCGATCGCACAGGGGGAGATTGTGGGCCTGGTGGGTGAATCGGGCTCAGGAAAATCCACGCTCGGAAGGGCTCCTCTGGGCCTGGTTCCGATCACGGCGGGCGACATCACACTCTTCGGTGCGCCCCTTGGCGCCGTTTCCCGTCGTCAGTTGCGGAAGCTGCGTTCACGCATCGGAGTTATTTTCCAGGACCCGGGCGGATCCTTGGATCCACGGATGACGGTGGGCGACTCCATAGCTGAGCCCTTGGTTATGCACGGCATCGAGGGCCGCCGGCCCGACCGCAGGCAACGGCACAGCCGGGTCGACGAACTGCTTGACGCCGTGCGCCTACCCGAGGGTACGGCTTCCCGTTACCCTCATGAGCTGTCTGGAGGGCAGCGACAACGTATCGGCCTGGCGCGCGCCCTGGCCCTGACACCGGAACTGTTAATCGCTGATGAACCCACCAGCGCCCTGGACGTCTCGGTACAGGATGAAGTGCTGTCGCTGCTATTGGACTTGCAGAAGGAATTTGGCTTTGGTTGCCTGTTCATCAGCCACGACCTAGCGGTTGTCCATTCCGTTTGCCAGCGCGTAACAGTGATGCGGAACGGCCGGGTCGTTGAAGCCGGAAACACTGCCGAGGTGCTGCTGCACCCTCAGGCATCCTATACACGCCGTCTTCTGGCCTCTGTCCCGAGTCCCAATCCGATCACTCAAGCGGAACGCCGCAACGCGCGACGGGCCCTGATTACCGCGAAGTCGACGGTCGCCTGACCATGTATCCACGGCTAGGAATAGACATCGGCGGGACCAAAATCTCCGCTGTCGTTATGGATGAAGACGGAGTTGTCCGGGGCAGGGCGGTACAGGACACACCGGCCGAGCACGGCGGAGATGCGATAGTGGCGGCTTGTCACTCCGCAGCAAGCATTGCAACGGCCCGCGCCGGAGTTACTCCTCGCGTTGCGGGAGCCGGAGCGGCAGGCGTGATTGATGCCGACGGCGTTGTCTTGGCAGCGAGTGATTCCTTCGCAGGATGGGCAGGCTACGCGCTCGGTGATGAACTCAACCGTAGCCTGGGTATGCCGGTGCGCGCGGGGAACGACGTTGCTGCATTTGTTCTGGGTGAGCAGCGTTTCGGAGCCGGGCGATTCTTGCCCAACTTCTTCGGGATTGCATTAGGCACGGGCGTGGGTGGAGGTCTGGTCCTGGACTCCGCCCTGCACACGGGTGAAACCGGCGCTGCGGCGGAAATAGGACACATCCCTGGGTTTGGCGACAGGCTGTGTACCTGCGGCCGCAGGGGACATTTGGAGACACTGGCATCAGGGCGTTCCATTGCTACGTTGTTTGCAGAGGCAACGGGAAGGCAGCACACTGCCAAGGAGATAGCAGAGCTGGCCCGCGGAGGCGACGCGGATGCTGAATCCATATTCAGAGCTGCCGGTGCCGGGGTGGCGCGGGCAGCATTAATTGTTTCCGGGGTTCTGGACATTTCCACCATCGTAATCGGGGGCGGAGTTGCCCATGCCTGGGATCTGCTGCAGCCTGCAGTAGATGCCGAGCTGCTCAGCTCGCCGCCCATATCAGGAAATCCCGTCAGCATTCTCAAGAGTGCGCTGGGGTCCGATGCCGTGGCCATCGGTGCCTCTCAGTTTGCGGATTCGCTGCCTTCGGCGCGGGTTATCTGCTGAGGGTCGTTGCACCGGATTCGGGGTTCGGGGCAGTCGCCCAGAACGCCAGCGCCGCGACCGGCAGCACCACGCCCAGGCTGGTGAACAGTTCCAGCGCCGCCGGCCCCTGCCCGCTCACCGTTCCGGTCAGCATCATCGTGATGGTGATTGAGGAGAGCATGAACACCGGGATCATGGCCGCCAGCAGGACGATGCCTGCGGCGCGGACCCCGGCCCGCCGCCGTCGTACCGCCACCCACAGCGCCGGCAGGACCATGGCGATCCAGACCCAGTGGTGGAACCAGGAAATCGGTGAGATCGCCAGCATCACCACGGCATTGGCACTGATCGCAGCGAGCAGGTCTCCGCGCTCATCCGAACGCCGGATCGCCAGGAAACCCAGAACGACGACGGCAACCGAAGCCAGCAGCCACAGCGGACGCTGCAGCTGCTCGGGCGTGCCCAGATGCGCAATCAGCGAGTTCAGCGACACGTTGTACATATCCGTCGTGTCGCCCACCCGGTTGGAATCGAAGAGCGAATCGAACCAGAAGATCCGCGACTGCTCCGGCGAGGCCAGCCAGCCCGCGGCCACCGTTGCCGCAAACGTGATGCCAAGAGTCAGGATTGCCCGCCAGTCGCGCCGGACCAGGAAGATCAGCCCGAACGCCAGCGGCGTGAGCTTGATTCCGGCAGCCAGGCCGATCAGCGCACCGCGGGGAATCCGTCCCGCGGGCCGGACCAGATCCGCCACGATCAGCACCATCAGCATCGGATTGATCTGCCCGAAACCCAGGCCTTCGCGCCACGGCCCGAGCACGCCGATCAGCAGGGTGGCGAGCACGACGACGCCGGCCGTCCCGCCCAGCGCGGTCCGGAACCGTTCCGGAAGGACGTTGTTGTTCCGGAGATAGCGGGCGGCCAGGAGCGCGGTCAGGACCAGGCAGACGCACGAGGTGGCCGTCAGCAGCACCAGCCCCGCGGCCTCCGGCAGGAACGCGAACGGCGTCAGCAGCAGGGCTGCGAACGGGGGATAGGTGAACGGCAGCCCGCGGGTGTCGGTCTGAACCAGGCTCGGATCATAGAGCCGGTGCTCGCCCATGCCCAGGAATGCCCGGGCGCCCTCCCGGTACACGGTGAAGTCCAGTCCGTGGATCTGCGCGCCCACGACCACCAGCGCCAGCGCCGCCGGCAGTCCGAGGAGCAGCCAAAGGAGGTTGGCCCGGGTGAAGGTGTGCTGCCGGGACCCCTGGTCCGCCGTCGATAACGCCATGCCTGTCAGTCTAGTTGTGCCGCCCCAGCCCGCGGAGCGCCGGCCGGCCCAGGAAGCAGGCCGCGATGAGCGCGGTTGCGGCTCCGCAGCCGGCGATCACCGGTGCCGGACCGATGACATCGCTCAGCCAGCCGAGCAAATTGTTGGCCGCGAGCAGCGGCACCATCTGCGCAAGCAGCGCAACGGACTGAACACGCCCCAGATACGACTCGGGAACCGCCAGAAGCAGCAGCGGCGCTGCCTTGGCGCTGAAGATCCCGGTTCCCAGGCCGGCGACGACGGAGAGCCCCCCGCACAGCACCACCCCCGGGATGAAGGCCATTGCCACCATGGCCCCGCCGCACAGCACCAGGCCGGCCACCGGCGGAAACCAGGCGAAAGCACGCCGGCCGCGCGCCACAATAACGAGCACAACCACCGCCATCCCCGCGGCATAACCCCCTGAAACGGTGCCCGCCGCCGCGGCGTCCCAACCCCGGCTGCGCGCCAGCAGCGGAACGAGCAGCGTGGTCAGCGGCAGCACCAGGCCGGAGACGGCGGCCAGCAGGCCAAGGACGGCGCGCACCTGCGGCAGGCTCCAGGCCAGCCGAAGGCCGTCGGCTGCCTCAACCAGCACAGAGCGGCGCGGGGCGGGAACCCTCGGCATGCCGCCGGGCCCGGGAGCCCCGTCTGTACCCGGCCCGGCAGCCTCCGGGGCAGCGTCTCCGGCGTTGCCGGTTGCGGCACGGCGCAGCGACAGGAGCACCAGGAACATGAAAAGGTAACCGACCGCAGCCCCGGCGGCGCTGCCGGCCAGCGTCAGCCAGGCCACAACGAAGCCTCCCGCTGCCGGCCCGGCCGCGGCGGTGAGCTGGATCAGGGCCTGCCGTGCCGCCGTTGCCCGCAGCAGGCTCGTCCCGGGCGTCAGGAAGCGCGGGAAGGAGCCCGACGCCGGCCGGTAGAAGGCATCGGCCGTTCCCAGGAGTACGGCTGTGGAGAGCAGAAGCCACAGCGGCGTCCCCAGGGAGAACACCAGTACCGCGGCGGCGGCGGAAACGCAGAACATGAACGCGTCCGTCCGGATCATCGTTTTCCACGGCCCCGACCTGTCCGCCGCCACTCCTCCGTGAAGGGAGAAGAGCACGCGCGGAAGGGTGAGCGCTGTCAGAACCATGCCGGCGGCTACGCCTCCGTTGGCCGACGCAGCCCAGCTCAGTCCAAACGACAGGATCTGGGTTCCCAGAAGGGTCCAGACCGTGCCGAAAAGCCACCACCAGTACGACGGCGAGATGCCCGCCTCGGTGCCGGGAGGACTGCCGGGCGGGCTGCCGTGCCGCTGACCAATGCGCTGATGCATATCCCGCTCCCCGTTAATCTGGTGTTCCGGATCACTCACTGATCTAGAAGAGTAGATCACTTATCGGGATATGTCAGGGATTCCGCTTTTCCTCAGCAGGCTTACTGTTTAACCCAACCGGGAAACGCGGCTCCGCGCACCGGCACCGGCACCGAAAGGACACCATGAGCGAGGAACGCCGCAGGGAAATCGGAGAATCCGAAGCGCCCGTTGAGGATGAACTGCAGGAGTCCTTTGACAACACGGTCACGGAAGGTGCTGAACGGCTGCACCGGACGTTCCGGACCATCCTTGTCACCGGCGTGTTTGGCGGACTGGAAGTCGGGCTGGGCGTGATGGCCTATCTGGCAGTCCTGCACGAAACGGGAGACCACCTGCTGGCGGGAATTGCCTTCAGCGTGGGGTTGATTGCCCTGTACCTCGCGCACAGCGAGCTGTTCACCGAAAACTTCCTGATGCCGGTTGCCGCCGTGGTGGCGAAGGAAGGAAGCCTGAAGCAGCTGGGCAAACTCTGGGGCGGCACGCTGCTGGCCAATCTCGCCGGCGGCTGGGTGTTCATGTGGATTGTCATGCAGGCCTTCCCGCAGTGGGAACCCACGGTGGCCGAATCGGCCAAACACTTCACCGACGCACCGTTCTCCCTGCAGACGGTTGCACTGGCCATCCTGGGCGGCAGCACGATTACCCTGATGAGCCGCATGCAGCAGGGGACGTCCTCGGACCCGGCCAAGATCGTCGCCACCGTCATCGGCGGCTTCCTCCTGGCCGGGCTCCAGCTGTTCCACTCGATTCTGGACTCGCTGCTGATCTTCGGCGCCATGCAGTCCGGTGCCGGAATTTCCTACCTGGAATGGCTTGTCTGGTTCGCCTACACCCTGCTCTTCAATATGGTGGGCGGCCTGGTGCTGGTCACAGCCCTGCGGCTGGTCCGGACCAAGGAACTGCTGGCCGAGCGCCGGCGGGAAGCACCCCGCGACCCGGACGCCTCCCGCGGCAACGGCTAGGGCCCGTTCTGCTGCCGTGCCAGCGCGCTGCCGATGATCCGGGCGCCCTCGGGGAACGCGCCCGGATTCTGCCCGGAATAGTTCAGCCTCAGATGCGGTCCGGTGGGCTCGGCCGGAAACCACTCGTTCCCGGTCCCGACCACCACGCCGTCGCTCTCGCAGTCCCGGACCAGCCGGAGCAGGTCCGTGCCCTCCGGCAGCCGCAGCCACAGGTTCAGTCCGCCGCGCGGCAGCACCGGCAGCTCCGCCCCCGGGACATGTTCGCGCAGCGCCGCAGCCAGCAGATCACGGCGGCCGGCCAGCTGCCGGCGCAGTCCGCGCAGGTGGGTTCCCCACGCGGGCTGCGTCACGACGTCGAGCGCCACCGCCTGCAGCAGCGGACTGACATACATGGACTGCGCCTGCGTATCGGCCAGGATGCGTTCCCGGGCCGGACCGCGGGCCACAATACCGGCCACCCTTACCGCCGGTGACACGCTCTTGGTCAGCGACCGCAGGTAGACCACGTGCCCGCCGTCGTCGCGGGCCGCCAAAGGGGCAGGGTCCGCGCTGATGCCGAAGTCGTGGGCCCAGTCGTCCTCGATCAGGAACGCGCCGAACCGGCGCACCACACCGAGCACCTCGGCCGAAAGATCCGGCGTCCACTGGATGCCCGTGGGGTTGGCGAAGGTGGGCTGGGCGTAGAAGGCACGAGCGCCGGTCTGCTCAAAGGCGCGCACCAGATCTGCGAGATCGGGGCCGTTGGCGCCGCTGGGGACCGGAACGACCTCCACCCCGGCCTGCTCGGCGGCGAGAATGGCGCCCCAATACGTGGGCGACTCCATCAGCAGCGGCCGGCCGGCGCCCACCAGTGCCCGGAAAGCGGTGCTGAGTCCGCTTTGGCTGCCGGGGAGGACGACGACGTCGCCCGCCGCCGGGGGAGCGGCGCCGGCCGGAGCGGCAGCTTCCAGCTCCGCGGCAAACCAGGCCTGCAGTTCGGGCAGGCCCGCGGCGGGGGAACGGCTCACCGCGGCACCGCTGCGGGCGGCCCGCGTGAAGGCCGCCCGGACCAGCCGTTCGGGCAGCAGCTCCCGGTCGGGGTAGCCCGAGTGGAGGGCAATGACGTCGTTGGGTGCGGTGCGCAGGGCTGCGGACAGCTGCGGCAGGCGTGCCTGCGGGGACCCAAGTGCCGCGGTCTGCCAGCCGTAGTCGTGCGGGCGTGCCAGCCGGGCGGCACGGACAAAGGTGCCGACGCCGGGACGGCTTTCGACCATCCCCTGTGCGCCCAGGATGCGCAGGGCCTTTTGCACCGTCACCGGACTTGCACCGTACTGCTCAACCAGTGCCCGGGTGGAGGGGATCCTGGCGCCGGGCGCCGCCGTTGAAATCCAGGCGCGCAGCCCTGTGGCGATGCGAGCACTGCTGCTATCGTGAGACATGACACAGCATAGTAGCGCTACTCGCCGTCAGGCACCACTGCTATCGGCGCCGGGCCCCGGCCTGAAGGCCGGGCTGGGGTGGGGTCTGCTGGGCGTTGCCGCATTTTCCCTGACCCTGCCGGTGACCCGGATCGCAGTGGAGGACGGCGGTCTCTCCCCGCTCTTCATCGGTTCCGCCCGTGCCGTTATAGCCGCCTTCCTGGCAGCGGCCGCCCTGGCACTCACCAAGCAGCACTTTCCGCAGCGGCGGCAGTGGGTGCGCCTGGCCCTGGTGGCCGGAGGTGTGGTCCTCGGTTTTCCCCTCCTGACATCATTCGCGCTGACAACGGCTCCGGCCAGCCACGGCGCCGTCGTCATCGGCCTTCTGCCGGCGGCCACCGCCGTTGCCGCCGTGCTGCGCGGACATGAGCGTCCGCCGCTGTTCTTCTGGATCACGGCAGCTGCCGGCGTCGCCGCGGTTGTGGTGTTTGCGGCCCTCCACGGCGAGGGACTGGGCGGGCTCCAGTGGGCCGACCTGCTGCTTTTCGGCGCCGTAGCGGCGGGCGCGGTGGGATATGCCGAGGGCGGCCTGCTGGCCCGGGAACTTGGCGCCTGGCAGACCGTTTCCTGGGCGCTCGTCCTTGCGGCACCGCTCATGGCGGTGCTGACGGCGGTAGCGGCTGTCCGGCAGCCGCCGTCGGGCTCTCCCGGCGAGTGGGCGGCGCTCGCCTACCTCGGCGTTGTCAGCATGTTCCTCGGATTCTTCGCGTGGTACCGGGGACTCGCCATTGGCCCCATGGCCCAGGTCAGCCAGATTCAACTGGTCCAGCCGGTGCTGACCATCTGCTGGGCGGCCCTGCTCCTGGATGAACACCTCACCTGGCCCACGCTGCTGGGCGGGGCGGCGGTAATCGCCTGTGCCGCGGCATCCGTCCGGGTCCGGCTGCGCCGCTAGGTCAGGACGGTGCCGGGATTCAGCTTCATGAGGCGGTGGTGGGAGAGATGCTGCGAAGGGAAGCCTGCGGGTCCGCAGGAGAACCCCCGGACTGAACCGGGCGCGTTTTCGTTCGAGCTGCGCGTAGCCCGTTGAGGATGACGATGACCTCAGCCACCTCATGGATCAGGACTACGGCGGCCAGGCCCAGGACACCCGTGACGGCCAGCGGCGGAAGCACCGCGATGATCAGCAGCGAGAGCACGATGTTCTGGTTCATGATCCGCTGGCCCTGCCGGGCATGGGCAATGGCTCCGGGAATCAGGCGCAGGTCGTGGCCCGTGAAGGCGATGTCGGCAGATTCGATGGCGGCATCGGAGCCGGCGGCTCCCATGGCGATCCCCACCTCCGCGGCGGCGAGAGCCGGGGCGTCATTGATGCCGTCGCCTATCATCGCCGTCGGCGTTGCGGCGTTCAGCTCGCGGATGGCATCGGACTTGTCTTCGGGTCGGCATTCCGCACGGACATCCTCGATTCCGCCCAGTGCAGCGAGGGCACGGGCGGTGCGGGCATTGTCTCCCGTCAGCATGGTGACGCCGATGCCTCCGGCGGTGAGGGCGCGCACGACGTCGGGAACTTCCGGGCGCAGCTCGTCGCGCACTCCAATAGCGCCAACGGTTGCACCCCCGCGGTGAACGACGACGACGGTCATGCCCGAGGATTCCAACCGCTCCACCGCCCCTGCGAGATCCCCCGCATCGAACCGGCGGGGACTGCCGATGCCGACGACGGCGCCGTCGACCGTGCCGTAAATGCCGTGCCCGGCTTCCTCCGTAATGCCGGTGGCGGCCGCTGTTTCAGGTGCTGCCCGGGTGATGGCGGTGGCGAGGGGATGGGTGCTGTGCTGTTCCAGGGCAGCAGCCCAGGCCAGAACCTGGCGCTCGCTGGTTCCATCGACAGCCAGCACCTCGGTGACGGTGGGCTGGTTCCGCGTCAGGGTGCCGGTCTTGTCCATGGCTAGGTGGCGGATTGAGCCGAACCGCTCAAAGGCCGCGCCGCTTTTGATGATGACACCGAATTTGCTGGCCGAGCCGACCGCCGAGACGACTGTAATCGGCACCGCGATAGCCAAGGCGCAGGGGGAAGCGGCGACCAGAACGATCAGGGCGCGGGTGATCCACAGTTCAGGATCGCCCAGCAGTGAGCCAATCAGGGCCACCAATGCGGCGAGGATCAGCACCCCGGGCACAAGGGGGCGGGCGATGCGGTCGGCCAAACGGGCACGTTCGCCTTTTTCGGTCTGCGCCTGTTCGACCAAACGCACGATCGTCGTGAGGGAGTTGTCGGTCCCTGCGGCGGTCGTCTCGATTTCCAAGACGCCGGAGGTGTTGATCACGCCGGCGGAAACGTCGTCGCCCGGCCGGACCTCTACGGGAATGGATTCACCGGTGATCGCCGAGGTATCCAGGGAGCTGCGTCCGCTGCGGATAATGCCGTCGGTTGCGATCCGCTCTCCGGGTTTGACGAGCATCAGCTGACCGGCCTCGAGGTCCCTGACACGGACCGAAAGCGGTTCGCCGTTGGTGAGGATGTTCGCGGTCTGGGGAACGAGTTTTAACAGTGCCCGCAGTCCGCTGCGGGCCCGGTCCATGGCCTTGTCTTCCAACGCTTCGGCGATCGAATAGAGAAACGCCAGCGCTGCGGCTTCCTCGAGGTAACCCAGGATGACCGCCCCGGTGGCGCTCATGGTCATCAGCAAGGCGATGCCGAGCCTGCCCTTGGCCAGGTTGCGCATGGCGCCGGAAACGAATGTCGACGCCCCCAGCAGCAAGCCCGCCCAGAAAAGCACGGCAGCGAACACTTCCATCCCTGACCAGTGGGCGATCATCCCGGCGGCAAAGGCAAGGCCGGACGCGAGGGGAATCATGATTCCGCGGTCACGCCACCATGCAGTGCCGGCTTCGGGCTCGGGCTCGGCGAAGTCCGGGTTCGGTTCGTCAGGTGCACAGCACGAGCTCATGCGCCGGCTCCGGCCTCGCAGCAACCGGGAACCGGGCATTCCCGGTCCAGGCAGGCTGCGCTTTCATCGACTGCCAGGGTCACATCGATCAGGACAGTCAGGGCGTGTGCCAGATGGGGATCGGCAATTTCATAGCGGGTTTGTCGGCCCTCGATTTCCCCCACAGCGATGCCGCAGTCCCGCAGACAGGCCAGGTGGTTGGAAACGTTGGAGCGGGTCAGGCCCAGGTCCCGGGCCAGCCCTGCTGGGTAGGCCGGGCCCTTCAGCAGGGCCATGAGAATGCGCGAGCGGGTCGGGTCGGCCATCGCACGACCGATCCGGTTCATCACATCGAGTCGTGAAGAAATGGTCAGCATACAGTGACCATACAGCAACGGCTGAACTGTTGAGAGCCTACGCAGGGCTCGTGCCGAGCACCAATCCGGACCACCAAGATCATTCCCGCCAACCACATTCCCCGACGGGGGCCATGACCCGGGCCGCCGGGCCGCGCCGCTCCCGTTCGGCTTAGGTCTCCGGCGCCGGAGGCGAGGTTTCGCCGGAATCGCCGCCGCCCGGATCGCCGCGGGATGACAGCCGGAGTTCTTCCACATCCAGGGAGGACTGCACCTGCAGCAGGACGGCGTCGTCAATTCGCCGCTCGTCCCGCAGCCGGATTACGGTGCCGCGTTTGAGGGCCAGCAGTGCCAGACCCAGGTCCCGGTATTGCGCCGCACGCGCAAGGTGCCGGGCGCCGTCGTCGTTCCCCTGATCCTCGTCCTGCAGCGCGTTGAGCGTGGCCAGGCGCCTTTCATATTCGGTGCGGACCTCGTCGGCGACATCCGGATCAGTTCCTAGCTCAGCGGCGACCTGCGGCAATGCCTCAAGCGCATTCGCGACGGCTGAAGTTTCCGCCAGCTGCTGCTCTTCCTTCCGCCGGGCCGCATCCAGCGGCATTCTGGCCCACCGTGCGATCACCGGCAACAGCGGGGCCTGGACCACCAGTGTCAGGATGATGACGCCGGTGGCCACGAAGATGATCAGATCCCGGTAGGGAAAGGGCGCACCGGATGCGGTGTACTGCGGGGTCGCCAGGGCGGCGGCCAGCGATACGGCACCGCGGAACCCCGCCATCCCGCTCACCACCCGGATCCGGTTGTTGACGCGCGGTTTCAGCCGGCGTTCGCGCCGGTCCAGCAGCCGGAAGACGTACGCATCAAGAAACAGGTACAGCAGACGGACGGCAACAATCACCGCGGTCACCACGGCCACCAGGAACAGGCCCTGCGCCAGCTGCCGCCCGGGCAGGTCGCTGACGGCGCGCGGCAGCTCCAGCCCCACCAGGACAAACAGGGCTCCGTTGAGAAGAAAGGTGGTCAGGGACCAGAACGCCTGCCCCTGCTGACGTGTGTCGGCGCGGATAATCCGCGGACCCGCCTGGCTCATCGCCAGCCCCACAACGACGACGGCGAGCACCCCCGAGGCGTTGATGAGTTCGGCCAGGACAAATGCGGTGAACGGAGTCAGGATGGTGACAACGTTGCCCAGCAGGGGATCCTGAACCCGCTTTCTGACGCGGAAACTCAACCAGACGGTCACCAGGCCTGCTGCGATGCCGCCCAGATAGGCCAGCAGGAACAATCCGGAAATTTCGAGCGTGTTCAGTTGTTCCGTTCCGGCCGTGATCCCAACCGCCACCCCATAGATGACCAGGGCCGTGCCGTCATTAATCAGGCTTTCCGCCCGCAGCAGCGTGACGTAGCGGTGCGGAAGGACCCGCGCCAGGGCGCCGACGGCGGTGGCGTCCGTGGGGGCAATGGCAGCACCCAGAACCCTGGCCGGGCCCCACGGCAGGCCGAGCGCATGGCCAGCGACGGCGACCGCCCCGGCCGTCGCCACCACCAGTGCGGTTCCCATCAGGACGATACCGCGCTGGTTGCTGCGAATCTCGCGCAGCGAAGTGGTGATGCTTTCCCAGTACAGCAGTGCCGGCAGGAAGAGGAAAAGCACGGCCTCGGGCGGAAGCTCCACCCGGGCCAGCGCCGGAATGAAACCCAGCACAATGCCGCAGCCCAGCAGGAACACCGGTGCAGGCAGGCCCCACCGCCGCGCTGCCAGTGTGCAGAGCAGCACGGCCGCGGCAAGGATAACGACCAGTTCGGAGGCCAGCATGTCAGCCGTCCGCAGGGCAGCCGGAGCTGTTGTCCATCCCTCAACGGTAGAGCGGGCCCGGATGCTGCGGGAGGGTGGGTGCTGCGCGTGCCGTTTCAGGACCGCCGGTGTTGCTGGTGTTGAATGGGCGGAACTGCCGGCGGTGAAAGTAACCGAAGACGAGTGGACATCCGAACCGAGCCCGCAGGGAAGGACAATTCAGTGAACCCCGACAGAGATGCCCCCTATCTGAGGCTGGACCCGGTGATTCTGGCAGCCAACATCGACAGAATGGCGCGTTCCGCCAAAGCCCGCGGGCTCGCCCTGTGGCCGCACGCAAAGACGCACAAGTCGCTTGAGGTTGCGCGGCGGCAGCTCGACGCCGGTGCGGCTGGCTTGACGGTCGCAACGGTGGGTGAGGCTGAAGTCTTTGCCGCGCTCGGTGTTCCCGGTATTTTCATCGCGTATCCGCTGTGGGTCACCCAGGAGCGGGCACGCCGGCTTCGTGCCGTGGCGGAGAGGACGCAGCTGCGTATCGGCGTCGAGTCCCTGCCGGCAGCTGAACAGCTCGCGCAGTTCAAGATCCCGGCGGACGTCATGATCGAGGTGGACTCCGGCCACCACCGCAGCGGCCTTACTCCAGCCGCAGCCGGTGAACTTGCCGCACAGGCTGGAAACCTTGGCCTGAAAGTGGCGGGCGTTTTCACCTTTCCCGGCCACAGTTACGCTCCGGGACAGGGAAACGGTGCTGCCGGCGACGAGGCAGCTGCCCTGACGGAGGCGCTCGCCGCAGCGAAGGCCGCCGGTGCCGCTGCCGACGCCGTTAGCGGCGGCTCCAGCCCGTCCGCCGCCCATGCTCAGCCGGTGCTTACCGACATCCGGCCCGGAGTCTACGTCTTTAATGATGCGCAGCAGTTGGAACTGGGAGCATGCGCTGCCGAGGACATCGCCCTGAGCGTGGCGGCCACCGTCGTCTCCAAGTCCGGGGGACGGGTCATTCTGGATTCGGGAACGAAGACACTGGGTGCCGACCGGCCGGCCTGGACCACCGGATACGGCCGGCTGCTCGAGTATCCTGATGCCCGGATTGTTGCCGCGTCCGAGCACCACGCCACGGTGGAGCTCCCGGGCCCGCTGCCCGCACTGGGCACCCGGGTGCTGGTCGCGCCGAACCATGCGTGCAATGCGGTGAACCTGCACAACTACTATGTCCTGTCATCTACAGGCCCCGGCACACCGGATCCTGCCGCTACTATGTGGGCCGTGGACGCCCGGGGGATGAACTAATGAAACACATCGGCATTCTGGTTTTTGACGGAGTGGAAGAGCTCGACGCCGTCGGCCCCTGGGAGGTGCTTGCCTACTGGACCCGGCATTACCCGGAGGACGGGTACGACGTCGCGCTGCTCTCAGCCGACGGAAAACCGGTGATGGCGGCAAAGGGAATGCTCCTGACCCCGCATCTGTCCCGTGCTGACGCTCCGGAGTTTGACGTTTTCCTTCATCCCGGCGGTTTTGGAACACGTGCCCTGGCCAAGGACGAGGACCATTTGGACTGGATGCGCGGCCTGCGCTCGCAGGTTCCGCTGATGACCAGCGTCTGCACCGGAAGCCTTGTGTACGCTGCCGCCGGCCTGCTCGCCGGACGCCCGGCCACCAGCTACTGGGACTCGCTCTCCACGCTGGCTGAGCTGGACCCCAGCATCGACGTGCGGCAGGACGCGCGCTGGGTCGACGACGGCGACGTCGTCACCAGCGCGGGCGTCAGCGCCGGCATCGACATGGCCCTGCATCTGGTCCGCCGCCTCGCCGGTGAGGATAGGGCCCGCGAGGTGCGCCGCGGAATCCAGTACGATCCCGAGCCGCCGGTCTAGCCTGTCCGTTGGCTTGCCCGGAATGCGCAGGGAATGTCGGCGGGGTCCGATAGTCTCGGTTTCAGCGGCATAAAGGCGTGCCGGCGACCAACAACGGGGGAGTGCTCATGGCATCCGGAAACACCGTGGAACACCTGGACGTGCTGATCATCGGTGCCGGGTTGAGCGGCATCGGCGCTGCCTGCCGCCTTCGTACTGACCACCCGGACCGCTCCATAACCCTGCTGGAGACGCGGGGCCGAGCGGGCGGCACCTGGGACCTCTTCCGGTATCCGGGCATTCGCTCCGACTCGGACCTGTACACCTTTGGGTATGACTTCCGTCCCTGGCGCGAAGAGAAGGCCATTGCGGACGGGCCAAGCATCCTGCGGTACCTGGAAGAAACAGCGGCCGAGTACGGGGTTGACCGCCTCATCCGCTACCACCGCCGTGTGGTCTCGGCGGACTGGTCCAGCAGGGATTCGCGCTGGAACATCCGAGCAGAGGTGACGCGGACTCCCGAGCCCGGTCCGGACGGAACCCGGGCGGAACCGGTGGGCACCGGGGAGTTTCTGGAGTTCACGGCCAACTGGATCTTCAATGCCGCCGGATATTACACCTACGACAAGGGCTATCTGCCGGACCTCCCGGGAGCTGACCGCTTTCCCGGCACCATCGTGCACCCGCAGCACTGGCCCGAAGACCTCAAGGTGAGCGGAAAGCGGGTAGCGGTCATTGGCAGCGGAGCGACAGCCGTCACGCTGGTGCCCGCGCTGGCCGATTTGGGTGCACACGTGACCATGGTGCAGCGCACCCCCACCTACATTCTCCCGATCCCGGCGGAGGATCCGCTCGCACGGCGGCTGTGCGGCGTCGTCGGCCCCGAACGCACCGGGCGCATCATGGCCGAGGTCAGTGCGCGTCGGCAGCGGCTTATCTGGTCCGTCTGCCAACGCTGGCCACGCGCATCCCGCAGGGTCATCAGGGTCATCCAGGGCAAGGCACTGCCAGCGGGCTTCGATCTGGACACGCACCTGAACCCGCCGTACGCGCCCTGGGACCAGCGGCTGTGCGCCGTACCTGACGGCGACTTCTTCGGTGCCCTGCGCAGCGGTTCGGCCGGCATCGTCACCGGTCGGATCGCCGAGCTCACTGAGCGCGGCATCACCATGGTTTCGGGGGAGGAAGTGACGGCGGACGTCATCGTCACTGCCACCGGCTTTACCCTTCAGATTCTGGGCGGAATGGAACTGCGTCTTGACGGCGTTCCCGTGAATCTCGCCGACCATGTGGCGTACCGGGGCGTCATGCTCAGCGGTGTGCCCAACATGGCGTTCGCCATCGGCTACACCAACGCGTCCTGGACCCTGAAAATTGGGCTTCTGACCCGCTGGTTTTCCCGTCTGCTCGCCCACATGGACCACCACGGCTACTCCGCAGCAGTGCCGGTCACGCCGGAAGGCCTGCAGACACGGCCGCTGCTGGACTTCGGCGCGGGCTACGTGCAGCGGAGCCTGGAGTCATTGCCCCGGCAGGGAACGGAAGCCCCGTGGCTAATGACGATGAACTTTCTTGCCGACCGCAAAGACCTGCAGAAGGGCGCCCTCGTCGACGAACATCTGCACTTTTCGGGGTCTGAGGGGCCGGCGGCGGGTGCGGCCGGAGCAGCGGGGGATGCGAAAACGGCCGCCGATGCGGAAACCGACCGCTTCGCCACCCTGCGGACAGGTGTGCGGATGTGTTACCGGGTGGACGGCCCTGCCGACGGCGAACCAGTAGTTCTCGTCTCCGGGCTCGGGATGGACCTCACGTCCTGGCCGGCGTCGATTGTGGACGGCCTGGCGGCTGCGGGATACCGGGTGATCCGGCCGGACAACCGCGACGCCGGCCGTTCCAGCAGGATGAACACGCCCACGCCCACCCTGCTGGATCAGGCCTTGGCCCGTCCACTCCCGGGCGCCTACCGCCTGGAAGACATGGCCGACGACGTCGTCGCGCTTCTGGACCATCTGGACGTGCCGCGTGCCCACCTTGCGGGAATGTCGCTGGGCGGAATGATTGCCCAATCGGTGGCTGCCCATCACCCTGACCGGGCACTGACCCTGACCTCCATCATTTCCACCACAGGTGCGCGAAAGACCGGTGCCGCGGCGTTGTCCACCAAGCGGCGTTTTGTCGCCCGCCCTCCGCGGTCCCGCGAAGAGTTCATCCGGGCCCGAGTGGGAATGATGCGGCATCTGGCCGGCCGTACCTACCCTGCGGATACAGCAAACGACACCGCGGCGGCCGCCCTCGCCTGGGACCGCGGCGCCTTCCCGGACGGCGGGACGGCAAGATCCCGCCAGCTCGGCGCTATCAACGCCTCGCAGGACCGTACACGTGATCTGGCCCGGATCATCGCTCCTACTCTGGTGATCCACGGCGACCGGGATCCCATAGTCCATCCCAGCGGGGGAACGGCAACGGCCGCCGCGGTGCCCGGGTCCCGCCATGTCACCATTCCCGGGATGGGGCACTACTTCCACCCGGTCATCGTGCCGGAGCTGCTGCGGCTCATTACCGGGCATCTGGCTGCACATCGGCAGGTTAACGCAAAAAGCGCACTGCAGCCTCGGCGGCAGTGAGCTCGTTACGGGTTCAGGAAGCGGACTTACTGCCCCATGCCGGGGTGCACCGGAACGAAGTCAATCTTGTTGTTGTCCAGGACCCGCTTCTTCGCGATGCGGGTGAATCCCTTGGCATCCAGGCCGTTCTTTTCGCGGAAGACCGCCAGGGCATCGTCGTATGCCTTGTTGATCCGGGCGCCGGTGATGACCTCGGTGGTTCCGTCGGTGAAAGTGATGCTGACGGAGGCCGACTGGGGGAAATGCCGGTCCATGCGGATGAAGCCGTCGTGGCGCTGCTGAAGATTGATCAAGTGGTTCCACCTTTGGAGATTGCGAACTACCAGTCTTCCCTATTCCGGCGGCTCTGGAGTGCAGAGTTGCCTCTTGGCGATGACAACGGTTGCGTCGGTGGCCTCCCTGCGGGCGATTTCCGGGGCCAACCGGCGGGAAGCCATGACCAGTGCAACAGCCTCGGCCTGTCGTTCACTGCATTCCAGCAGCAGGCAGCCGTCCCGGCTCAGCCATTCCGGGGCGCCGGCAATGATCCGCCGGAGGACATCCAGTCCGTCGCTGCCGCCGTCGTGGGTTGCTGCCGGTTCATGGTTCCGAGCCTCGCGCGGAATGGTGTTCAGTTGCGCGGTGGGAATATACGGAGCGTTGGCGACGACGACGTCGACCCGGCCTCGCAGGTCATGCGGGAGGGGCGAAAACAGATCTCCCTCGAAAACCGCGGCCTTGCCGGTGAGATTCAGGCGGGCGCACCGTACGGCGGCCGGGTGGATGTCCACCGCATACGCCTCAAACGGTGAAGCTGAATGTCCGGATATCGCTAGTGTCACGGCTCCTGAGCCGCAGCAGAGCTCAACGACCAGGGGACGGGGATGCCCGGCTTGCCCGGAGCGTTCCCCGGTCTTGGTGAGTTCGGCAGCGTCGGCGAGTCCGGTGAACTGGCTGATGGCGGCAATGGCACGGTCGGCAAGGAGTTCGGTTCGGCGCCGGGGTACAAATACGCCCGGCGCAACCGGAACCCGTAGTCCATAGAATTCGGACCAGCCAAGGATCTGCTCCAGCGGTATTCCGGCGCAGCGGCGCCTGACCCTGTCTTCCAGAATCTCGGTATTTTCTGGTTCGGCGGCGAGCAGGGCCGCTTCCTCTTCGGCAAAGACACAGCCGGCTGCCCGTAGCCGTGCAATGAGTTCCGGTACCGGATTTACTGTTGAGTCCACCGGCACACTGTCACAGGTCACGTCCGGTAGGGCAATGGGCTGCGTCGATATGGGTTCTGCCTCGATTACAGCGTTCTGTGAAGCGAGAACATGAAGGGGGCTGCGGGCCTGCGCATGTCCATGGCTCCCAGCAGTGTATTCGCGTCTACCTTCCGGAAGGCGTCGTTGACAGGCAGCGCATCGTAAATCATGGTTGCGGAGACTACGCCGCGGTACTCCATCATTCGAAGCCGTGCACGGGGCCGGCCCGTTCTGGTCAGCTGGAGAAGTGGACGGGCAGCCCTTCCCGCGCCGGGATGTTTGTGCACCAGCGGTCCGATCCGCAGTGCCAGCCGGAGTGGGACGAGTCCCGGGTTCACCTCGAACTCCTTACCGGCCGCGGTCCGGAAGATTAGCGGACGAGCGGCCTCAGCGCCCTCGAACCGCTTACCCTGCCAACCCAGCGGCCCCAGGGCACCGTCAAGCCGGTGACCTGTTGGAACGTCGGCGCCGTGCCAGTCGCCGATCACTTCGTCTAAGCGAACTGGAGGAAGTGAATCGAAGAAGGCCAGCGCTTCGGCTGCTGTTGTGCCACGGCTCAGGGTGCTTAGCCGTTCTGCCGGCGTCTTTTTCGGTGTCCGCTGTTCTGATGTCTGCTGTTCCGGATTATGCCGTTCCGAATGCGGAGTCTGTAGCGGATGTTGAGTCTGTTGATCTGGATGTTGTTGACTCATGCTGGTCCTTTCGTCTTGTCGCCCCTCGCCGCTTCGTTTCCCAAGGGTGGGCTTCCTAGAGAGCCACCTGCCTAGAGAGCCACCTTTCCTGGAGAACCCCCTTCCGGAGGTACCTTTCCGGGGAGGGGCCGGCCGTTGCCTGGGAACCCTCTTCTTGCGGAGCCGGTGCGTTGGAGGAGCCCCTTCCCGGGGAGCCACTGCCTCCCGTGGAACCAATGTAATCCCCGGCTGGCGCGCTCGCAGATATACAAGGAGCTACAGTTCGCTCGAGGCGTCCGAGGCCGACTAACCGGGCTCGGGAGTGGACAGAGAGCCTCGGAACAGATGGAAAGCTAAGACCGCGCGAGTGGGCCGACGTTAATTTGGAGTATCTGACCAGTATGTGGATTTCCCGGAAACAGTGGTCTATTTCACTAAAATAGAAGACATGTACTACTCCCCAGCTGTTGAAGACGAAGGCAGGAGTACCCCTTTGGCTTCCACTCCCGCTTCTGTCCCCACTTCTACTCGCGGTGCTTCGCCTCGGGCGTCAACCGCTCAGAACCAGACCTTGACCCCAGCCGCTCGAAACAGGAACCCGGCCACCCGAAGCGAAGCGGCCACTACTGCCGGCTCTCCGGCAACAGCGGGATCGGCGAAAGCTTCGGAACCCGCCAAGTGCCCGGCAGCGTTCGAACCGGCAGGGAACCCTGCGGCGCTGGAGACGGCGGAGCGGGTGCGGCTGATCGATGAGATCCGTGCTCTGGAGGACCTCAAGAATGTCATCACGGCTGCGCAGGCCCGTGCCGCGGCTGCCTTTGATGCTTCCATCCGCACCGCCCAGGCCGCCGCCGGGCTGAAGGCTGATCAGCTGGGGAAGGGTGTTGCCGCGCAGATCGCCCTGGCCCGGAGGGAATCCCCGCACAACGGGGCGAAGCTGCTGGGCCTGGCACGAATCCTCACCACGGAAATGCCCCATACCCTGCACGCCCTGACCCTCGGGGTGATCAGTGAGTGGCGGGCCACGATCCTGGTCCGGGAAACCGCCTGCCTGTCCCTGGCCGACCGGCAAAAGGTTGATGAACTGGTGGCCGGGAATCCGGGTGAGTTGGAGCAGCTCGGGGACCGGCAGCTGATCGCGAGGATCAAGTCCCTGTCCTACGGTCTGGATCCGCATGCGGTGGTGAAACGTGCCGCGCATGCGGTCTCGGAGCGGTTTGTGTCCTGCCGGCCGGCACCGGACACCATGACCTGGGTGACGGCCCTGCTGCCGGTCGCCCAGGGAGTGGGCGTGTATGCGGCCCTGACGCGGGAAGCGGACAGGCTCCGGGCAACGGGGGATCCGCGGTCGAAGGGTCAGATCATGGCTGACACGTTCGTGGAACGCACCACGGGGCAGGCTCGGGCGGAGGATGTTCGGGTTGAGGTGCAGCTGATCATGACGGATCGGGCTCTGCTGCACGGAATCCGGCCGCCGGAAGACGGAATCCTGCCGCAGAAGGACAAGGCTCAGCGGAAACAGGAACGGCACCAGGGCCAGCCGGAACCGGACCCGGGCAGCTTCCAGGGAGAGCGGCTGCGGCGAAGCAGGGCGCCGTGGCAGAATCTTGGTCCTGAACAGGGCAGCCGCCGGAACCAAAGCCACAGCCAGTACCGGGGCCGGAGCCAGAGCCAGAGCCAGAGCCAGAGTCAGCGTCAGGACCAAAGCGGAGAGTCATTAGAAGCCGCAGGCTCCTTTGTTCCGGACGGGGCGGAGCCGGCGATTCTGGCCGGTTACGGGATCGTTCCGGCGCAGTGGGCCAGGGACTTGATCCGCGGACCAAACCCAGCGGAAGCAGCGCCGGACCATCCGGATAGATCACCTGACAGTACCGGCAGCACCGGCAGTACCGGCGCCTGTTGGGGTACGCCTCCGGCCCGCCCGGATCCGCGCACCGAAGTCTGGCTCCGCCGCCTCTACGTCACACCGGACACCGGACAGCTCACCGCGATGGATTCCCGGGCCCGGCTGGTACCCCGCGGCCTGGCCCGGCTGATCGCAGCACGGGACCAGGTTTGCCGGACCCCGTGGTGCGGAGCACCCATCCGACACTACGACCACATCACCCCCGCACGCGAGGGCGGACCCACCAGTGCCGAGAACATCCAGGGACTGTGCCAGGCCTGCAACCAGGCCAAGGAAGCACCAGGCTGGGAAGCACGCCCCTCAGTTCTCCAGCCCGTGTTCGCCAAGGAATCCGGCGGTAAGAACCAGCCGCCGCCGAATCGGCACAGCGTCAACACCGTGACACCCACCGGACACGTCTACACGTCAACGGCTCCATCCCTTCCCGCGATTCACGTGTGATTCCTTCCATGCAGAGATTCGATTATGCCGGGCAACTTGCGGAATAGAGGCAGTCCACCAGGTGGGGCCACAAATGAGGCAGGCAAATCTGAAAAGTGGTTATGCGAGCACTCCGCTCCACGCCGCCGCCCGATCGGAAACTGTCTCTGAAGCGTAGTAACTGAGTGATCTGCAGGCCCGCTTTGTTACCTAGTCTCTCCCGGAATCCTCCTGCGCCGGCAATGGGTGGCTCTTCGAAGGTGCAAACTGAAGAGGCACCGGCACCGGCACCGGGACGCCGCAGCCCTCGGTCGACGGTAGAGTGTCACATGGTTGTGACAATCAGCCGATCACCTTTTGTTGGAGAGCGAATGACCAGTGAGAACCGGCCGCAGATTACAGTTATCAGGAAAACCAACCTGAGAGAGACTGTGGCGCGGGCTCTCCGTGCTGCCATCATTTCGGGAGAGATGGTGCCCGGTGTCGTGTATTCGGCACCTAGCCTCGGGACGCGTTTCGGTGTTTCCGCCACCCCCGTGCGCGAGGCGATGTTGGATCTCGTACGGGAGAACCTGGTTACAGTGGAACCAAACAAGGGCTTCCGCGTTACGGAGGTGTCGGAGGAAGATCTGGATCAGATGGCGGCGATCAGGCTGCTTCTCGAACCGCCCGTGGTACGTAGCATTGTCCCCGATGTTCCCGCTGCGGACCTGCCGCGGCTGCGTGAGATGGCACAGCAAATTGTTGACCGGGCAGCAGCGGCAGACCTTGTAGGCTACACGGACGCTGATCGTGAGTTCCATCTCCGCTTGCTTGACTACAGCGGTAACCGCCGGCTCGTGGAGCTGGTTGCCGACCTGCGGTCCCACAGCCGCCTCCTGGGGCTCAATGCTCTGGTTGAACGCGGCGAGCTGAGCCCCTCAGCGGAGGAACACGTGAAAATGGTTGACCTCATTGAGCAGGGCCGGGCAGAAGAGCTGGAAGAGCTGATGCGGTCCCACATCTTAAAGGTCCGGGAAATGTGGGCGAAGCCGCCGGTCTCCTAGAACCGGCGGCTTCGCCTGTGAAGTCGTTGGCGGACCCCTAACCTACCGCTTACCGTCCACCATCCGTGGCAGATTTAGTGGATTGGCCTCCTGCAAAGCTTCCGGCAGCAGATGGGGCGGGAACCCCTGATATGCCACCGGACGCAGGAAACGGCCAATGGCCGCAGTGCCGACCGACGTGGATCCGCTGGCAGTGGTGGCCGGGTAGGGACCGCCGTGCTGCTGAGCATAGGTGACCGAAACGCCGGTCGGCCAGTCATTCCACAGCACCCGGCCAGCCTTGCGGGCCAGGACGGTGATCAGCTCCTGGACGGGGCAGGTGTCAGTTCCGTGGACCGTGGCCGTCAACTGACCTTCGAAACTCTCCGCCAAGGGTACAAGCTGAGCTTCGGAAGAGTACTCCACCACCAGTGCTGTCGGGCCAAAACACTCGGTCTGAAAGCTGCGGGGGTCAGTGAGCATCTGTTCGGCCGTAGTCAGCAGGAGCGTCGGGCTCGGCGGATCGGTGAGCGGGTCCTGCCCTTGCACCAAGGTGCCAATCTCCGGGTGGCCCGCGAGCTCTTGGAACACCTCCAGATAGCCGTCCTGAATGCGCTGGTTAAGGAGCGGCGCGGCTGCGGGCAGCGCCGCTGCGCGCAGCTGTTCCACCAGGCCGGACCCGGCTGGAACAAAGAAGGTACCGGGCTTCGTGCAGAACTGGCCCGCGCCTGCCGAGAAGGATGCAACAAAAGCGGCCGCAATGTCTGCCCCGCGCTCAGCTGCTGCTGCTTCGGTGACAAAGACTGGGTTGTTGCTGCCCAGCTCCCCGAAGAACGGAATGGGCTCAGGCCGCGAAGCCGCCAAATCGAACAGAGCCCGGCCGCCGCTGATCGAACCGGTGAAAGATCCGGCTCTCACCCGCGGGTCGGTGAGCGCTTCGCGGCCAGCTGCGGTTCCGTAAACTACGGCAAAGGTTCCCTGCGGAGCACCTGCATCTGTGAGGGCACCCGTCAGGACGGCCGCGGTAAGGGCAGAGAGCTCCGGATGCCCGGAGTGTGCCTTCAACACCACGGGATTGCCTGCTGCCAGAGCTGAGGCGGTGTCTCCGCCCGCAACGGAAAAGGCAAACGGGAAGTTGCTGGCAGCAAAGACAACCACGGGCCCAAGCGGTTCCAATACACGCCGAAGATCCGGCCGAGGTGCACCCATCGGCCAGTCTGGATCAGCGTGGTCGATCCTGGCGTCGAGGTAGCTGCCGTCGCGCAACACCTGCGCAAAAAGCTGCAGCTGGAACGTGGTGCGTTTGAGTTCGCCCTTGAGGCGAGCTTCAGGCAGATGTGTTTCTCGCATGCCTACCGGGACCAGCTCAGGGGCTGCGGCATTGAGGGCATCCGCGGCAGCGTCTAGGAATGCTGCCCGTTCGCTGGGCCGGAAGGCGCCCAGTGGCGCCGCGGCTGCCGAGGCGGCCGCCAGCACGATCTCAAGTTCTGCCTCAGTGGTCGCTGCGGGACGGGAAAGAGATACTTCGGTCATGCCGGAGACTCCGTTCTGCTAGGGGGTGAATTTATTGGGTCGGTCAGGGCGGCTAGGTCTCCCAAGCTGACGGGGGCGGCCAACGGGCGCTTGGCAGCAGAAGCCAGCGAAACCGCCGACGGAGCTGCTTCCAGACCTGCAGTCAGGCAGCCGGCGGCAAAGCCGCAGACCCGGCCCTGGCACCACCCCATTCCGGTGCGGGTCAGTGACTTCAGAGTTCGGGAATCCGAGGCGCCGAGCGTTTGGAGAGCATTCTGCGCTTCTCCGACCGTGACTTCCTCACAGCGGCAGAGAAGGGTGTCCGGGCGCTGCCACTGGGGCCACGCCGGTGGGATGGGATGGGCTGCATGCATCGCGGCTGCAAACCGCCGGTAAGCCTGCTTCCGGTCCCGGCGCGGTGAAGCGGAAGCTCCAGCCAAGCTGAGGGCGGCAGCTGTGCCGGCGGTATCCCCCTCCAGCACGGACAACATCGCTCCGCCGACGCCGGTGATCTCGCCTGCAAGAAAGAGGCCGGGGACGCTGGACTCCTGGGAGTCGTTCACCATCCCGACGAGCGATCCGTCAGCATCGATGGTGGTCTGCACGCCCAGGGCTGTTGGGAGCTCAAGTTGCGGGGTGAACCCCCAGCCGAAGCCGACCGTGTCCACATGGTGTATCGTCCGCTCGGTTCCGGGACGGACCCGGCCCCGCTCATCGACCCGGGCGGTCCGTACCCCCTGCACCCGGTCTGCGCCCAACACTTCCGTGACCACGGTACGGGTACGTAAGGGAATCCGGTGACGGGCAAAGACGCCGGCATACTCCGCTCCCTCTATTGCCTTTTCGGGGACCAGTGCGGCGGCAGGGAGATGGGGCAGCCAATTGGTCAGAGCCGCTGAATCATAAACTCCGAGGACCTTGCCACCGGTCGCAGCAATACCGGCAGCCACGGAGAGGAGGAACGGACCGGTACCCGCGACGACAAACCGTTTACCGGGCAGCATGCCGTTGGCTTTGATGAAACCCTGAATTCCGCCGGCTGCCATCACTCCCGGGAGGTCCCAGCCGGGCACGGGCAGCTGACGGTCGTATCCGCCGGTGCACAGTACTGCCTTGGGGGCGATTACGGATATCCCCTCCGTTGTCGAATCGACTACAGGGCTGGTGCGCAGAACAAAACCCTCCGCTGAGTGTTGTGCCATCCACACCTGCTGGCCGGGAAAGTACCTGAGCCGACCGTCCGCGACGGCGGCGTCAAAACGTCGGCGCAGACCACGGTAGGTCCTCCAACCGTGGTGGCCCGCTCCGTCCGGATCCGGAAAACTGCTTTCGGACCGGTGCCGCCAGTATTGCCCGCCCGGCTGGGCACCGCTGTCAATCACCACCACGCTGACGCCGCGGTCAACTGCAGCTGCTGCAGCGGCCAAGCCGGCGGGACCTGCACCAACAACCACCACCGCTGCTGTAACTTTCGGGCTCATTCGCGGGGTCCTTTGGCCGGTACCTGCCCAGAGAATGCATCGGAATTGCGCGTGAGCGTGCCGCGAATTTTCATGCCTTCGGCTACTTCGGCCAGGCAGGCGCGCTGGTTAGGTTGTCCGTTAATCGTTACGAGGCAGTCATAACAAACGCCGATGCCGCAGAACAGGCCACGAGGACGACCCGCGCCCCGGGTTCCACGCCAGGCAGTGATGCCTGCACCGATGAGCGCTGCGCCCACACTTTGTCCCGCTTCGGCCTGAATGGCCCTGCCTTCAAAATCTGCGCGCACCACGGCCGGGATATGGTCCGGCTCCGTTGTTGCGGGCGTTCTGCGCTGCTTCATGCTGGGGTCTCCTCTCGGGCTGAAAAGGCTGAGGCCGGTGCTGGCTCACCAAAGCGCGCTGGTGCAAAAGCATCCAGCGGCAGGTCGGTGGCTTCTCCGGCCAGGGCCTGAGCGAGCAGCTTTCCCGTTCCGGCCGAAAGCCCAATCCCGGCTCCTTCATGCCCGGCCGAATGCCACAGTCCCGGTGCCCGTTCGTCGGGCCCGATGACAGGCAAATGGTCAGGGCAGTACGGACGGAAGCCGTGGTAGTGGCGCAGGACCTTCACGCGTTCCAGGAATGGGAACAGCTCCAGGGCGTTGGAGGCCATTTTTTGCAGTGCCTCTGCGCTGACCCTGGCATCGAATCCCACGCGCTCACGGCTGGAGCCAATCAGGATAGTGCCGGATGCCGTACCTTCAACCACCGGGGAAGTCTGGAGGCCGGCGTCGGAGCTGCCCACGTTATCGATGTATTCCGCTGCGTAAACCTTGTGATGGACCATGGGCGCAAGAGGCTCGGTGACCATCACAAAACCGCGCCGCGGGAGAACCGGAACCCTGACGCCTGCCAGTGCTGCCAGCTGTCCGGCCCATGTTCCGGCGCAGTTCACGACGGCGCCGGCGTGGAAGATCCCTGTGGCAGTCCGTACCCCAATGACGGAATCTCCGCGGCGCAGGAATCCGGTGACCTTGGTATTGGGTATCACTACCGCGCCGTTTTGGCGGGCCAGACGGAGCAGATGGGCGACCACCAGCATGGGTTGCACCTGGCAATCCTCCGGGTAGCTCGCCCCGCCAAGCGCAGCCGGATTGATGTTGGGTTCGAGCCCGCGCAGTTCGGCGGCATCCAGGGGCACAACGGACACGCCGAAGCCGGACTGGGCGGCCATCACCCGGTTCAGGGATTCCAGGCTGCTCTCCCGAGAGGCAACGATCACCCCGCCCTTGGCCTCAAATTCCCACAGGCCTTTGTGCTCCTCCAAGTCACCGTGCCAGACACTGAGTGAGTAGCGGGTCAGTTCGAGTTCCGGACCGAGTTCCTTGTCCGAAACCAGGATGTTTCCTTCGCAGGCTGAAGATGTGCCGCTGCCGGGCGCGCCCTGATCCAGGACCGTGACCCGCAGGCCCTTGCGGCTGGCAAAGTAAGCGGTAGCGGCACCGATGACGCCGGCACCGATGATGACGACGTCGGCGGGAGCGTTCACGCCGGCACCTCCTTGGCAGTTGCGGGGGAATGATTCCGGATCATGACGTTGATCCGGGTGCCTTGAACACCAGTGCTGCCGTCACCAGATCCTGCCAGGCCATGCCCACCCCCGAGTAGAGGCAGGGACGGCCGGGGGTGCGGACCAGTTTTCCCTGCACGAGCTCGCGCAGGTTGACCGGCGGCATCTGCTGCCACTGCGCAACGCTTCGGGCAGGAATGAGGTCTCCGCTTTCCCGCCAGGCCGAAGCCCGGCCCTCCACCACTACGTCGCTTCTCAGGACCAGCGTGGCATCCACTTCCCTCGCGTCGAGACCATGCTGGCCCACGGATGCAACAATGGCGTTGGCTGCCGGCAGGGAACCGTCGAAAAGCGGGATCGTCGACGTCGTCAGGCACAGCAGGACGTCAGCTTCCGGGACCAGTGCTTCCGTTCCTTCGGTAACGGCGATCCCTTCGCTGTCCAGCTCCCGGATCAGGCCCCGAACCCGGTCGGGACGGCGCCCGACGACGGCGAACCGGGCCGTCGGAAACAGTGCCCTGGCCGCGCGTATATGGTTCAGCGCCTGTACTCCGGCGCCGAAGACAACAAACAGCGGGTCGGTGGGGAACGGCGCCGAGACGGGAGCAGCTTCAGCCATGTGCCGCACGGCCAGCAGGGTTGTGGCAGGAGTGCGCACCGCTGTCAGTTCCGTCCCGTCCATCGTCGCCAGCGGCGCCGAGGTACTGGAGTCAAAGAGAACATAGACGCCCTGGATTTTATTCAGCCCGAGTTCCGGGTTGGACGGTGCCACGGTCAGGACCTTGACGCCGCTGTAGCGGGCTCCGCTGGTTGGCATAATCAGGAATTCTCCGGCCGGAGAAGGGCTGAAGAGGCGGGGGCTGTCCTCCTCAGGATCCACTGAACTCCGCAGCGCATTTTCCAAAGCGGTGACAGCGGCGGGAAATGGGGCGGCAGCCCGCACAGCGGCGCCGTCGTAATAGGGGATGGTCACAGCAGGAATCCTTCCGGGAAGGGATCGGACGGGTCCAGGAAGTACTGGGCGGTTCCGGTCAGCCAGGCCCGTCCGGTAACGGTGGGGATGACGGCAGGGATACCGGCAACAGTTGTTTCTCCGATAAGTCTTCCGATGAAGCGGGACCCGATGTAGGACTCGTTCAGGAAGTCCGTATCCGTGGTCAATTCCTTGCGCGCATGCAGTTGAGCCATCCGGGCGCTTGTCCCGGTGCCGCAGGGGGAGCGGTCAAACCAGCCGGGGTGGATGGCCATGGCATGGCGGGAATGCACGGCTGTTGACCCGGGGGCCTCCAGATACACGTGGTGGCACCCGCGGATATCGCTCCGTTCGGGGTGCACCGGTTCGTTGTCTGCGTTGATTGCATCCATGATGGCCAGGCCTGCACGAAGCAGGTCATCCTTGCGTTCCCGTTCGAAGGGCAGCCCCAGCGAATCCAATGAGACAAAGGCGTAGAAGTTTCCCCCGAACGCCACGTCATACTGCACCCGGCCGTAGCCGGGGACTTGCACGACGGCGTCCAAGCGGTCCACGTAGGAGGGAACGTTGGTAATTGTCACGGATTCCGCCCGCCCGTCGCGCACTGCGACATCGGCGATGACAAGCCCGGCAGGGGTGTCCAGCCGTACCGTAGTGAACGGCTCGTGCACTTCCACCATGCCGGTTTCGACCAGAACGGTGGCGACGCCGATCGTGCCGTGCCCGCACATGGGCAGCAGTCCGGAAACCTCGATGTACAGGACGCCATAATCAGCATCCGGGCGGGTGGAGGGCTGAAGGATCGCTCCGCTCATGGATGCGTGCCCTCGCGGTTCGGTCATCAGCAGAGTGCGGATCGAGTCGTTATGCTCCAGGAACCACAGCCGGCGTTCCGCCATGGTGGCGCCCGGGATGGTGCCGATCCCGCCGGTAATGACCCGGGTGGGCATGCCCTCGGTGTGCGAGTCCACGGCGTGGAAAATACGGCTGGTTCTCATGACGCAGGCGTTCCTTAGAATCTTGGGGGCGGTGCGCCCCGAGGTGTGACCCGGGACGCACCGCATGGCGGAGATGAGCTTACTTGTATCCCTTGGCGAGTGCGGCTTCGGTGTCCCGGATGACGGCTTCACGTACAGCGTCGGACAGGGGGCCGCGCGGTGGCCGGCACGGGCCGCCCTTGCGGCCGGCAACGTCCATCGAGAGTTTGATGGCCTGGACGAATTCGGTTTTGCTGTCCCACCGCAGGAGGGAATGAAGGTCCTGGTAGATCTCGCGGGCCCGGGGCAGGTCCGAAATGTTCCCGGAGGTAGACAGGTTGTAGAGCTCCACCGTGGACTGGGGAATGGCGTTGGGATAGCCGGCCACCCACCCGACTGCTCCGGCGATGCCCATTTCCAGAACGGTGTCGTCGGTCCCGATCAACAAGTCCATTCCCGGCGCCAGTTCCTTTATCTCGTAGGCCCGGCGCACGTCTCCGGTGAACTCCTTGACGCCGACAATGAGGCCTTCGTTGTACAAGCGGGCGATCAGGTTGGGGGTCAAATCCACCTTGGTGTCGATGGGGTTGTTGTAGGCCACGATCGGAAGTCCGGCTTTGGCGGCGAGGCGGTAGTGTTCAAGCACTTCGTCGTCGTTGGCGCGGTAGGAGTTCGGCGGAAGCAGCATCAGGGCGCCGGCACCGGCTTCTGCGGCCTGCTCGGCCCATTTCTGGGACTGCAGGCCGCCGTAGGCGCCTACCCCCGCCATGACGGTAAAGCCTTCCGGGGAAGCGTCCACGGCGGTCTGAATTACCCGGGCGCGTTCCTCTTCGCTCAACGTCTGGTATTCCCCGAGCGATCCGTTCGGAGCCACGCCGTCGCAGCCGTTGTCAGCGAGAAACCGCACGTGTTCCGCGAAGCCGTCGTAGTCAATGGAGAGATCATCGTTCAGGGGAATGGCCGTGGCAACGAGTACGCCGTGCCAGGGTTTGCGGTTCTCGGTCATGGTGTCCTTTCGGGAAAAACAGGGGAATGCAGCCGAAGTGCGGTAGGAATTCTGGAACTCCGTGGGCAATGTCACATCACGATAGCATGTGACATTGCACTAAACAACTAGCTCTAGGGGAGTTGCGGCTTGGAAGCAGCGGAACGCGAATCCACGGTCGCGGCCGCGGTTTCGGCACGCTCCACCCAATAATCGGCGCCGCCGATGCCGAGGGCAACCGGGTCGAAGTGGGGATCGAGTCCCCGTCTGCGCTGTGCGTCGTAGTCCTTCGTGACCTTGAGGATAACGCCGCTCAGGCACAGCAGGACCAGCATGTTGATCCAGCCCAGGGAGCCGTACCCTATGTCGCCGATGGTCCACATCACGGCGGCTGATTCCACCGCACCGTAGAAGGTGATGGCCAGCATGCCAATCTTCAGGCCCCATTCAAGGACGGGGTTGTCATCCCGGCCGGTGAGGTAAACCAGGTTGGTTTTGGCGATGTAAAAAAATGCCACCAGTGTAGTGAAGGCAAAAAAGAACAAGGCCACGGCAACGAACGCCGGACCAAAACCGGGGAAAATCGTGTCCACGGCGCTTTGCGTGTATGCCGCTCCAGCCTCGAGGCCCGGAACATTGCTGACCAGTACGGTTCCATCCGGAGCCGTGACATTGTATGAGCCGGTCATTATGATCATCAGGCCGGTGGCCGAGCAGACCACTACGGTATCGATGAAGATGGAGAAGGATTGCACCAGGCCCTGTTTTGTAGGATGTGAGACTGCGGCCGCAGCAGAAGCGTAGGTTCCTTCCCCCACACCGGCAACATTGGAGAATACCGCGCGCCGCACACCCCAAGCGATGGCGGCGCCGGCGATGCCGCCGAAGATCTGATGCAGGCCGAAGGCGCTCGAGAGGATCAGGCTGAAAGCCGGGATAATCTCCTGCCAATTCATCACCAGGATGATCAGGGCCGCCAAGATGTATCCGGCGGCCATGACCGGCACCATGAGCTGCGCCACGCCCACGATGCGTTTGGTGCCGCCGACAATAACGAATCCGAGCAGGAGCGTGATGCCGATTGCGCTAACCCAGACCGGCATGCCGAATGCGCCTTCGAAACTTGCCGCGATGTTGTTTGACTGGACTCCCGGAAAGAGCAGGCCGTAGCCAACCATGGTGATGATTGAAACTGCAACGGCGAGCCACTTGAGTTTCAGGCCATGCTCTATGTAGAAGGGAATTCCTCCGCGGTGCTCTCCGTTGATTCGACGTTTGAAGACCTGGGCCAGGACGGTTTCGGCATAGGCGCTGGCTGAACCCAAGAGGGCGCAGGTGACCATCCAGAAGAGGGCTCCGGGCCCGCCGGCTGCTATGGCCGTCGCAACGCCGGCGATGTTGCCGACGCCAACCCGGCTGGCGATGGTCAGCAGCAGTGCCTGGAGGGGGGAGATGCCGTCCGGGGAGTCCTTTTTACGCACGATTTCACGCAGTGTGTCCGGCAGTCGGCGGAACTGGATGGCACCCGTGAGGACCGTGAAGAAGAGCCCTACAATGAGGGCAAAATAGGCCATGGGTGTCCAGATGGAGTCATTGATTGCCACGAGTGTTTCCATGGTGTTCCTTGCTGAGAGGGCGGGCAGTCGGGGAAGGGGGAAGCGGATGCAGGAGGTGTTGCGTGTCACATAAGGTGCAATGGTACATAGCACACAGCCCTCCGGCAAGCATTGCCTTGTGGCGGGCGGGCAGTAGTTAAGTCGGCATAAACGCGCGGTACACGCTGTCCTTGAAATATTCCCGGCAGGAGACGGGGACAATGGAACGGTGAGAACTCCGGACGTCCCTCAGCCAGATTCCTCCCGCCACCCCGGGCCGTTCGACTTGCAGGCGATCGGCGCGGGATTGGTTTTCGCGGAGTCGCTTCCGGATTTGGCAACCGCGCTGGACCGGAGCGCTGGACCGGAGCGCCGGAGCCGGAGCCGGCGCCGCAGTCGTTCAGGCCCCTCCCGGCACCGGAAAAACCACGCTGGTTCCGCCGCTGGTCGCCAACTTGATTGCTGCCCGGGCCACCGCAACCAACAAACCCTTGCGAGTGGTTGTCACCCAGCCGCGCCGGGTCGCCGCACGCTCCGCAGCTCGACGGCTTGCCGAGCTGGACGGCACCAAGGTCGGCGGCAGAATTGGCTACACCGTCCGGGGCGAAAGCCACACCGGGACGGATACAGTCATCGAATTTGTCACTCCGGGAATCCTCCTGCGCCGGCTGCTGGCAGATCCAGGACTGGAAAACACTGCTGCTGTCATCCTTGATGAGGTCCACGAACGCGGCTTGGAAACGGACCTCCTCCTGGGCATGCTCACTGAAGTGCGCCAGCTGCGCCCAGACCTTAAGCTCGTGGCCATGTCCGCAACGGTTGATGCGCCGCGGTTCGCTGCGTTGATCGCAAATGACGACGACGGCGGCGGCCCGGTACCCGTTATCGGCTGCCCGTCGGCGCTGTACCCCCTTGAGGTCCGCTGGGCGCCGGGCAAGTCGCTTCGCATCGACGAACACGGAGTGACCCGGTCCTTCCTGAACCACATCGCCGAGACGGCCGCTGCTGCCCACGGTGACATGCTGACCGAGAACCCGCAGGCCGACGCACTGGTTTTTGTTCCCGGCGCTTGGGAAGTGTCCTACGTGGCCTCCCAAATCCGCAACCGAGTAGCAGCAGGCCCGCCCGCACGCGGACCCGAAACGGAGGTACTGGAGCTGCACGGGCAGGTCGATCCGCGGGAACAGGACCGGGCTGTCTCGGGCCGGCGCCCCGGTGAACCGCCGCGGATCATCGTCTCCACCAGCCTCGCCGAGTCGTCGCTGACCGTTCCGGGGGTTCGCCTGGTGATCGATTCCGGCCTCGCCCGTGAACCCCGCCGGGACGCCGCACGCGGAATGTCGGGACTGGTAACGGTCTCCTGTTCCCGGGCATCGGCGTGCGGCGTGCCGGACGCGCCGCGCGCCAGGGTCCCGGCCGGGTCATCCGCTGTTATGACGAGCGTACTTTCGGGGCTGCACCGGCTCACCAGACCCCGGAGGTGGCAGTCGCGGACCTCACCGCCGCCGCACTGGTCCTTGCCTGCTGGGGAACTCCGGGCGGCGAAGGATTGGCGCTGCCCGACGCCCCGCCGCGTGCCGCCCTGGCAGATGCACAATCGGTGCTGCATGACCTTGGCGCCGTCGATGGCAGCGGGGCCGTCACGGCTCTTGGCCGAACTCTGGCCGGAATCCCCGCGGATCCGCGGCTGGCGCGGGCCCTGCTGGACGGAACTCCCGTCGTCGGTGCCCGAACTGCCGCAGAAGCTGTGGCTCTGGTGTCCGGGGACCTTCGTGCCCCCGGCGCTGACCTGTCCCGCCTGCTGGTGAACCTGCGCGCCGGACGGGAACCGGGAGAGCGGCGGTGGTCGGAGGATGTGCGGCGGCTGCAGTCACTGTCCCGCCGCGCAAGTAACGGCCCCGCGAAATCATCCGCCGTGGCGGTGCCGGGAGCCGAGGCCCTGGGGTTCGTCGTCGCGCTGGCCTTCCCGGACCGCATTGCCCGTCGCGTCCCCGGCGGCGCCGGTGCCGGTGAACGGTACCTTCTGTCGACCGGAACCCGGGCAGGCCTGCCGGCGGGCAGCCCGCTGGCCGGGTATGAGTGGCTCGCTGTTGCTGAGGTTTCCCGGGCTCAGGGCCGGGATGCTGCCGGAACGGGAGCCGTGATCCGCTCGGCGGCACCCCTGAGCCAGGACACGGCGGAAGCCGCAGCCCGGCATCTGCTAACGGATACCGTGGAGGCGGCGTTCACCGGCGGCCGAGTCACTGCCAAGCGTGAACGGCGGCTGGGCGCTGTTGTGCTGTCCTCCACACCGGTCCGCCCGTCACCTGAAGAAGGCCGGGCAGCCGTAGCCCGAGCCCTCGCCCGCGAAGGGCTGGGAGTCATCGGCTTTTCCCCGGGGGCCGACGCGCTTCGGCGCCGGATGGCACTGCTGCACCGCGAACTGGGGGAGCCCTGGCCCGATGTTTCCGAACCTGCGCTGCTTGCCCGGCTTGATGACTGGCTCGCACCGGAACTGCAGGCGCTGGCCGCCGGCGCGTCAGTGAACGGAATCGACCTCACGGAACCGCTGCGCCGGCTGCTTCCATGGCCGGAGGCATCGCGGCTGGGGGAGTTGGCGCCGGAACGGCTGCAGGTCCCCAGCGGATCCCAGGTTCGGATTACCTATCCCGCAGTGGACGACGACGGCGGCCGCCCGGTAGTGGCGGTCAAGCTGCAGGAGTGCTTCGGCTGGGCGGAGACGCCGCGGTTGGTTCAGGGACGGGTGCCGGTACTGTTCCACCTCTTATCACCGGCCCGGGCGCCGCTGGCTGTCACTGACGATCTGGCATCCTTCTGGTCAGGACCCTATCTTCAGGTACGTGCCCAAATGCGGGGCAAATACCCCAAGCACCCGTGGCCGGAAGACCCCTGGGCGGCAAAGGCCACGGCAAAAACGAAGGCCCGGATGTAGCGCCTGAGACGGAACGGATGCCGGGAGCCGGATGCCGGGAGCGGTAGGAGATGAATCACGTGAGTGGCTCCGTTGGCGGGCGGGCCTGCGCTCATAGGCTGGAAAGGCGGCAATTTTCCTGTTCCCTGCCGCAGTGAAAGGCTCGTTACCCCGTGAAGCAAGACATCCGTGGCTTCCTGGCGGTCCCTGCCGGCCGCGGGCACCGGTTCCCCGCTGTGCGGGTGGCCGCAGGGATGCTGATTCCGCTGCTGGTACTGATTCTGCTGGGCCGCACCGATCTCACGATGTGTGCCATCTTCGGGTCGCTCACCGGAGTTTTCGGCCGCTCGGAACCGCACTGGCGGAGGCTTCGCCATCAAGCCCAGTCCGGCGTGCTGATGTGCCTGACCGTGGTGGCCGGAGTCTCCATGTCCGTTGCCGGGCACGGCGACTGGGAGCTGGTTGCTGCCGCCACCGTTGTCGCCATGGTCATCTCGGTGGCTGCGGACTTCCTGCGCATCAGGCCCGCCGGTCCCTTTACCTACATCTTCGCGTTTACCGCCACCGCCGCCGCTCCTTTTGCGGGATCCGTCGGTGAAGCTGCCCTGGCCGTCTCCGGAAGCGCCGCAACCGCGGTCCTGCTGGGGATCGCCGGCCGGCTCCATGCCCGCCGCCACACCCCGGTCCTGCTGCGGCAGCAGGTTCCGCCGCCGGAAGCAGCACGAATCCTCGCCCACTCGGGACGGTACGCCGCCGCCGTCGCCGGCGCCGGTTCACTGGCACTGCTTCTGGGGCCGGGACACAGCTACTGGGCGATGCTCGCGGCCTGCGCACCGATTGCCGCAGCAGATGCCGCGCACGCTCCGGCCAGGGCCAGCCACTTCATCCTGGGAACGTACGGCGGCGTTCTGCTCTCCGCCCTGCTGCTGCAACCGGGATGGAGTCCGGTGCAACTGGCAGTCCTCCTGGCACTGCTGCAGTTCGGCGGCGAGGTGTATGTCATCAGGCACTACGGGCTCGCCATGGTCTTCCTGACACCCGTGGCGCTGCTGATGACCGGCTTTGTCTCCGTCCAGCCGGTCTGGGAGCTGACCGTGGACCGGGCCGTTGAGACCACCATCGGCGCGCTGGTCGCCGTCGTCGTGATTCTGCTGACGACGGGCCGCGGCGCGGAACGGGTGAAGAAGCTGTTGCGGCGGCCAGCCCCGGCCGCGCCGGATCGGCAGTAGGCGGCCGAGCCGCTGATTCCGCCGTGAGAGCTCCCTGCGGCCGGCGGGCCCGGGTGTTTGGGCGAGCCCGCGGCTAGACTTTCGGGCATGACGGACCGTCCCCGGATCCTGGTCGTGGAAGATGACCGCAGCCTGGCGCGGATGCTGGCGGAGCTCCTGGAATCCGAAGGCTATGCAGTGACGGTGGCCTTCGACGGACAGCGGGCCCTGCACGAGGGGCTGACCCACCCGTTCGATGTCCTCCTGCTGGACCGCGGACTGCCGGCCATCGAGGGGCTCGATGTCCTGGCCCGGCTGCGCAGCCGGGGCATCTACGTGCCCGCGCTGGTGCTATCCGCTCTGGGAAACCCGGCGGACCGGGTGGAAGGCCTGGACCGCGGCGCCGAGGACTATCTGGCCAAGCCCTTCGACATTGACGAACTGCTGGCCCGGCTCCGGGTGCTGCGGCGCCGGAATGTTCCCCGCACGCCTGCCCTGCCCGTGCCCGGCGGAGTCCTGGATACCACCGGACGTACCGTGACCACCGACTCGGGCGAGGTGGTGGTCCTCTCCGACCGCGAAGGTGCCCTCCTGGAACAGCTGGCACGCCGCCCCGCGCAGGTCTTTCCGCGCGCTGACCTCCTGGACGCCGTGTTCCCGGACGCGGACGACGACGGCGTGGTGGACACGTACGTCCACTACCTTCGGCGGAAGCTGGGCAAGGGCATCGTGCTGACGGTGCGCGGCATCGGATACCGGCTCGGAGCTCGGACGTGAAGCACCCCGGGGGCAACCCGGAAGATGCCGAGCTGACGCGCGCGTCGCTGCGCTTGGCCGTCCAGTTCACGGTCCTGGTTGTGGTGCTGCTGGGCCTGGCCGCGGGGCTGGTGTACGGACTGGTATCCACGCAGACCCGGGAAGCTGCGGAACAGACACTGTCCTCGGCCGCACAGTCCGATTCTCCGCGGGAGGCTCCGCTGGATGTCTTCCTGGCCGTGTACGACGACGGCCGGCTGGCTGTTTCCCGCAACATGCCTTCGGGGCTGCCGGATGAGGAGGCGCTGGCCGAAGTGGCTGAGACCGGCGTCGCCCGCCGGGATACCGTGACCGCCGGGGACCGCACCTACGAGGTCCTGACCACCCGCCGCGGCCGCGACGTAGTCCAGGCGGCCGTTGACACGCGTGAATCCACCGAACAGCTCCGGCGCCTGGCCGTGGCACTGGTGGTTTCCGTGGCGGCGGCGGGGCTGGTGGCCGGAGCGGTCTCTGCCCTGGCGGCGCGCGCAGCGATGCGTCCCATGGCCGAAGCGCTGGCGCTGCAGCGCCGTTTTGTTGCGGACGCCAGCCACGAACTGCGGACTCCGCTGACGCTGCTCAGCACCCGGGCGCAGCTGCTGCGGCGCCGGCTCGTGTCCGACGCCGCCGGGCCGGCGCCCCAATCCAACGCTGACGGCAGCGGGGGCCGGCCGGACCAGGAAGCGGTGCAGGCGGCCGACGACGTCGTGGCCGACACCAAGGTGCTGACCGGGATTCTGGAGGACCTGCTGATGGCTGCCGATCCCCGGCAGACCGGGCCGGCGGAACCGGTGAACCTGGTTGTGCTGGCGGAATCAGCGGTGGCGTCGCTGCAGCCCGAAGCCAGGCGCCGCGATCTGTTCCTGGAGCTGGATACTCCGGCGCCGGAGGTTATTGTTCTCGGCGGTCAGTTTGCCCTGCAGCGGATCTTCACGGCTCTGGGGGCCAACGCGTTGGACTATGCCAGATCACTCGTGCGGGTTTCCGTGCGACCCAGCGGCAGGGAAGCAGTGATCAGGGTTATGGACGACGGTCCCGGCTTTCCACCCGGATTCAGCCGGCAGGCCTTCGAACGGTTCGCCTCTACCCGGAACCAGGCCCGGAAGCCAGCCGGGGACCCCGCCGAAAAGGATGGCCGAACCGCTGAATCGGGACCGTCGCGCGGCGTAGAAACGTCAGCAGAGCCGCGGCACTACGGGTTGGGCTTGGCCCTGGTCGCAGAAATAGCATCCCGTTACGGCGGCAGCGTCCGCGCACTGCCTGCCGCGGGCGGTGCGGGCGGAGCGGGCGGTGCGGGCGGAGCGGGCGGAGTGGTGGAAGTCCGGCTGCCGCTGGCCGGAAAGCGGCCCTAAGAATCCTCGAAGAATCTGATCCGAAAATGGATGCGTAAGCAACCCACTATTCGGAGGTGAAAACCACTATGGCAATCCGGGACAAGGCCAGGGGACCGCTTGGCTGGATTCTCGGCGTCGTCGGGGCCCTGGCACTGCTGGTTGGTTCTTTCTTCGCCGGCATGGCTACCGCGGATTCCCCGGCGGATCAGGAACAGGCCTCGGTGACCGAGCAGCAGGACGAGGGCACGGAGAACAACACCGAGACGGAAGACTCGGACACCAGGCCCGACCGCGGTCCGCGTTCCGACGAAGACAACGGCGGTTCGGACTCTGAGGCGGACGCCGACAGCGAACCGGATGCGGATGACCGTGATGAGAAGTCCGGCGAGAAGCCGGACAAGGGCTCCCGGGACAGCGACACTGAGATGGGCCGCCCGGACCAGGACCAGGACGCGGATCAGGGCCGGCACGGACACCATGACGGCCACCGCGGCGGCGGCAACGGTCCGGACGACGACGGCGGGCCAGGCGCCGATAACGACGGCCGCGCGGAGGAGGACGACGCCCGGGAACAGGACGAGCCTGCCGCCTGAGGACCGTCAGACCCAAAGGCAGCCAACTCCATCCAGACCGCCAACTGAACAAAAGCCAGCTGAACGAGAATTCAACTGAGACATTCCAACTGAGACATTCCAACTGGGACATTCCAACTGGGACGAGAAAAGGAACGCCCGGCCAATGGCCGGGCGTTCCTTTTGGTTTCACCGAAGGTTTGGGACGTTCGCTTCCCGCCCCTGCGGTAAATCTAGTGCTGCGTGATTACGCTACGCGGTAGTACGCGGCACCGGAACCGACGTTAGCGCTCTGCTGAACAGTCTGGTTGCCGTTCCATCCGCTGTGGATGGCTTGGCCGTCGCCGATGTAGATAGCGATGTGGGCAAAGCCCATGCCGCCGTCGGCGTAGTAGATGATGTCGCCGGGCATCGGGTCAGAGACCGGGGTTCCGTAGGCAGCAAGCTGCGCGGGGGCCAGGTCGCCAACTGAGTGGCCTGCTGCCCGGAGGGCAACTTCCACCAGCACGGTGCAGTCCTGCATTGCACCCATCTGGGAGAAGGCGGAGTTCAGCATGGTCTGGTTGGTGCCGGTAACAGCTGCGCCGGCTGCGGGAGCAGGAGTCACCGAGGAGGCCTGGGTGCTGATGCTGCCGAAGTCTGCAGTCTCTGCAGCGGCGGCCGGAGCGGCGTAAGCAGCTGCCGGTGCAGCTGCAGCAACGGGAGCTGCTGCTGCGGCGCCGCCGGCGTACGTGATGACGTCACCGGGGTAGATGATGGATTCCAGCGCAAGGCCGTTCTGCGCCAGGATGTCGTTCAGGTTGACGCCGTATGTGGCGGCAATCTTGCCGAGCGTGTCGCCGGCCTGAACAACGTGGGTGGAGCCCGAAGCTGCGGGAGCTGCTGCCGGAGCGGCAGCAGGAGCAGCAACGGCGGCAGGTGCGCTGTAGGACTCGGCTGAGTCGTTGGCGATGACACCGGCAGAAGCCGGAGCTGCCATGCCGAGCATCAGGCCGGAACCTGCTGCCACAACGGCAGCGGTGCTGCCGATGGTGCGTGCTTTGCCGCTGGTGGAGTTCGCAATTGCGGCCCACATTCCGGCGGTCTCGGCACGGTGGCGTCCACGAGTGTTATTGAAAGACATTGAGTTACCTCTCCCGATACCTGCGAGGTGAGCTGTCGGATGCGGATGGGAGTCACCCGGTCAGCCGTAGAAAATCTTTGGCTGACTTAACCCCAAGGATTCAAAGGAACCCGTTTGTGGTTCCCCCGCCTCTGCCGAAGTGTGAATATCTGTGGACCTTGGCCAGCGGCAGAGCTAGGTAACAAGCCAAGGGAGCCGCTTCAGATAACGGCACGACCACTACGCTACAAGACGATTACGGGAGGATAACTATTTAGTAACGGACCTCGCAGTACCGTGTGAGTGGCGCCTCTTTATGCTAGGCGTGGGCCGTGACACTATGGGCCGCGCCTGCGCCTCTCCGGTCCGGTTAGTTCGTCTGGCGGATCACGTTGGCAACGGCGAAGTTGCCGAATCCCTGCAGGAGGTCGCCGGGCGCCAGCCTCACATCGCGCGCCATTCCCGCGCCCTTCAGAACGGCACCGCGCTTCTCCGGCGGGCTGGACCGGTAATCCCCGCCGTCGGCAAGGACCACGGAATCAGCCTCGACAGCTCCCAGGATCTGCGAGCCGGAACCGAGCACGGACCGCCCCGTCACCACGGGGCCGTTAGCCAGCCGGGCGCTGTCGCCGACCGCAACGGCATCTGCCCGGCCGGCTTTGAGCTGCACGCTGCCGGGGCCCAGCGTAATGTCGGACCCCAAAAGGATCATCCCGCCGTGTTCGGCGGAGACATAAGCCCCCGGGTAAAAGACATTGCGGTGGCCGATCACGCAGGAGCTCTCATTGTCGGCCTGAAGTACGACGCCGGGATAAAAAACATTTCCTTCGCCCAGCTGTACTTTTGCGGAAATCAGCGTTGATGACGGATCCAGGATCTGCTGCGTAGTACAAAGCTGCAGAACTTCCGCGACGGTGAGGAATCCAAAATCCTGGCGAATACTGTCGGCATCTGTTCGCTGAGGAGCTGGCATCTTCTTCTCTTTCTTCGTCATCTGGCCGGAACGCAAAGATCAGCGGGAACCGGGAGCACTCCTAGCCTACCCGCCCCTGCGCGTGCGCCGCCGCTTGGGAACCCCGGGGAGTGCGGGCAGCGCGCAAATTTCATACACCAGACTCATATCGTGCTTAGGACCTAATGCGCCATGATGGGACCGGGAAAAACATTTACCGGACGGGTAGGGAATGCGCGCATGAGCCAAAGAGCCGCCGGGACGGTTTTGGAGACCGCGCAACTCACTCTGGAACCGCTGCACCCGGAGCATGCTCCGGAAATGGTGCAGGTCCTGGCACCTCCGGGACTTTATGAATTCACCGGCGGACTGCCGCCCGGCCTGGAAGTGCTGACTCACCGCTACATCCTCCAATCAGGCGGAGATCCGTCGGGGGCACAATTATGGTTGAACTGGGTTTTCCGGACTCGGAATACCGGATCCGCCGCGGGTTTTGTCCAGGCAACGGTCGATGCCGGCAGCTCGACGGCGGATCTCGCCTGGGTAGTGGGTGAGGAACATCAGGGTCGAGGCTATGCCACGGAAGCAGCGCAGGCCATGGTGGACTGGCTCATCCGGCAGGGCGTGGTCCGGTTTTCCGCCAGCATCCACCCCGCAAACGTTCCCTCCGCCGCGGTAGCCGCCCGTCTTGGGCTCACACGCACCGGCCTGCTTGATCCGGACGGTGAGGAGATCTGGAAGCTGAACTAGGACCGCAGGTACGCCAGGGTGGCGAGGACCCGGCGGTGGCCACTGTCTGACTGGGCCAGCCCCAGCTTCGCAAAGATATTGCCGATGTGCTTGCTGACAGCAGTCTCCGAAACGGAAATGGCCGAAGCAATGGCCGTGTTGCCCAGCCCCTCGGCAACCAGTCCCAGAACTTCGAACTCCCGGGGAGTCAGGGACCTGATGGGGTCCCGGGTGCTGCGCCGGCTGAACAGCTGGGCGATGACTTCTGGATCCATCACCGTTCCCCCGGAGGATACGCGCCGCAGGCCGTCAACAAATTCCCCGACGTTGCCCACGCGTTCCTTCAGCAGGTAGCCCACACCCTGGGCCCCGGAGGCCAGCAGCCTGCTGGCGTAGCGGTCCTCAACGTAGGCGGAAAGGACCAGAACGGGAAAGTCGGGCACCCGCGCACGCAACTCCAGGGCTGCTTTCAGCCCTTCGTTGGTGAAGGTGGGCGGCATGCGCACATCCAGCACCGCACCGTCTGCCCCGCCCGGCTCGAAGGCTGCCAGCAGGTCATCGGCGTTGTCCCAGGAACCCACGACGTCGAATCCTTCGCCCCGGAGCAGCAGTTCCAGTCCGGCGCGCAGCAGCGCATCATCCTCGGCTATTAGAAGGCGCACGGCAGTTCCACCCTGACTTTCGTGGGCCCGCCAGCCGGACTGGCCAGCACCAGCCTGCCGCCAAACGCCGCGGCCCGGCGGGCAATCCCGGCAAGCCCGGTTCCGGAGCCCTCGGCAGCATCAACCGGTCCCACCCGCGCGCCTCCGCGCCCGTCGTCGTTCACCTGTATCACCAGGACATCCTCCCGAGGAGTTGATTCGGTGTGCAGCACCACGTCGATCCGTGACGCGTCGGAGTGCTTCGCCGCATTGGTCAGGGCCTCGGCAAGGACAAAATAAGCAGCTGATTCCACCGCCGCCGGGGCACGCTCCAGCCCGTGCACGTCCAGGGAGCAGGGGATGGGGGAGCGGCTGGTCAGCGCCGAGGCCGCACCGCCCAGGCCCAGCTCGTCCAGGACCGGCGGATAGATGTCATGCACGGCAGCCCGCAGGCCGGCCAGCGCTTCGGACGCGGCATCCTGGGCGCGGCCAATGAAGGGCACGGCGGCGGCCGGGTCGGTCTCGGCAGCACGCTGCGCGAGCCCCAGCATCATGACGACGCCGACCAGCCGGTTCTGCGCGCCGTCGTGCAGTTCCCGCTCAATGCGGCGCAGCTCCGCGGCGTGCGCAGTGAGAGCACTGGCCCGGGCTGCGGAGAGCTCGGAAATGCGCTGCGACAGGTCGGCATAGCGGCGGGGCGAGAGGATGGCGAGAGTTCCCTCGCTGATTCTCCGGGCCATCCACGGAAGCAGAATCCAGGCGGCAACCCCGTACGCCGCTCCAAGCAGCATGGTCAGGACGGCATCACCCCAGCTGCGGATGGCGATGGTCAGCTCCAGCGGCGACTCCGGAGGGAACAGGGGCCAGAACGGGGCGGCCGCTATATACAGCACGGAGCCCAGGGGCAGCACCAGGGCCAGGATGCCTGCCAGCAGGGCAAAGGCACTGTGGAACAGAAGCCAGGACAGGTCGCGTTTGGACTCCGGAGCGCTGAGCAGGGCCGCCAACTGGGCGAAGGAATACCGGCCGGAGAGCCGGCGCCGTTCAAAGGGAACCACAGCCGCAGCGAATCCGGCGGCCCGTCCCTGCGCCCGGGCGGCAAGCCGGTCCAGGACCTCCAAGAGGCCGGGAACCGCATACAGCCCGACGCCGAGGGCGATGAACGGAAGCAGCACCAGCCCGGCAACCAGGATTCCCAGCGAGCCCAGCCAGTAGCCGGCCTCGCGCAGGAGGAAAGCCGCATCCCGTAGGCGGGTCTGCAGGCTGGCACGGCTGGGGAGTCTCACCTGATGAATTATGCCCGAGGGTCCGGACAGTGTCGGTATAGCCAGCTATACCCCAAACCGGGCTGTTGGCTGTATCGGATCGCGTTTCACCAATCCGTAGCGTCGGTGGAAGCAAAGACCCCGCCACTAAACCGCTCAAAGGATGAACCCCATGTTTTCCGATCCTTCCGAATTTCCAGATATGGACGTCCCCGCCGCCCTGCAACTGCAGGGCGTTTCGAAGAGCTACCGCTCGGGCAGCACCACGGTGCCGGCCCTCCGCGACGTCTCCCTCGCCGTACCGGCCGGAACCTTCACCGCGGTCATGGGCCCCTCCGGTTCGGGCAAGAGCACCCTGCTGCAGTGTGCAGCCGGGCTGGACGCCCCCGACAGCGGCCGCGTGCTGCTGGGAAGCACCGAGATTTCCGGAATGCGCAGCAAGGCACTGACCCGCTTCCGCCGCGATCACGTGGGCTTTGTCTTCCAGTCCTACAACCTGCTGCCCCAGCTCACCGTGGCCCGGAACGTCACGCTGCCGCTGCTGCTGGCCGGACGGGGGAGCGACGACGCGTGGCTCGACTACGTACTGGAGTCCGTGGGGCTGGCAGGGCTGGGCGAGCGGAAGCCGCAGGAGCTTTCCGGCGGCCAGCAGCAGCGGGCAGCAATTGCCCGGGCCCTCATCACCCGGCCCGACGCTGTTTTCGCCGACGAACCCACCGGAGCCCTCGACTCCGGGACGGCCCGCCAGGTGCTGGACCTGCTCCGGCACACTGTTTCGGTCCTGGGCCAGACAGTGGTCATGGTGACCCATGATCCGGTGGCCGCCGGCCACGCCGACACCGTCATTTTCCTTGCGGACGGACGCCTCGACGGCAGCATGACCGGTGCCACCGCGCTGGACGTCAGCGAACGCATGGCCAACCTTGGGGAGCACTGACATGTTTTCTCTTGCCAAAGCCTCGATCCGGCACCACCGCGGCGGTTTCGCCGGAGTATTTGTGGCCGTCTTCCTCTGCGCCGCACTCATCACCGCCATGGGCATCCTCATTGAATCGGGACTTCGCGGCGGCATCGCAGCCGAGCGGCTGAAGGGAGCCGACGTCGTAGTGGGCGCCCCGCAGTCGCACCCCGTGGTGGAGGACATGGATGCTCCCTTCTCCGAGCGTGTCCTGCTTCCGGCCGAAGCCGTCGCGCAGATCGCATCCGTTCCGGGGGTCGAGGAAGCTGTCGGCACCGTTGACATCCCCCTGGCCACGGCAGACGGCACGAGCGTGTCCGCCGCCGGGTGGGAAAGCACCGCCCTGGCACCGTACGCGCTGTCGTCGGGAGAAGTTCCCGCGGGGGAGAAGGACGTTGCGGTGGACGCGAGCTTCGGGGCGGATCCCGGCAGCAGGCTCGTCCTGAGCCACGGCGGTGTTCCGGCGGAGTACACGGTCACCGGCATTGTTTCGCCGGAGGCCGGCACCGAGGCCAACGACACCGGTGCCGCGGGGCCCGCCGTTTTCCTGAGCACCGACGGCGCGGCGGCTCTCTGGCCGCACGGGGACACCGTGGCCACGGTGGGTGTTATTGCCGGCCCGGATGTCCGTCCGGAGCAGCTCGCCGCGGATATCGAGTCGCAGGTGGCCGGAGTCGTTGGCTACACCGGGGACCGGCGCGGCGATGTGGAGAACCTGGGCGGTTCCGCCGCCCGTTCCACGCTGCTGCTGTTCAGCGGGTCCCTGGCCGGGGTGGCGGTAATGACGGCGGTGTTTGTGACCGCCGGAACCCTGTCCCTGTCTATTCTGGGCCGTCGGCGGGAATTCGCGATGCTGCGTGCAGTGGGAGCCGGAGCCAACCAGACCCTGGGCCTGGTGGTCCGCGAAGTCCTGCTGGTTTCAGGGGCGGCCGCAGTGCTGGGCGCTGCGCCCGGATTTCTGCTCGCCGGGTTCCTGGGCAGCCAGTTTGCCGCGGCCGGGGTCATTCCCGAAGGTTTCCGGCTCGCCTTCAGCCCGCTTCCGGTACTGGCCGCCGTCCTGATCAGTATTGCGGCCGCAGTGGGCGCTTCGCTTGTTGCTGCCCGCGGCACCGTCCGCACAGCACCGACAACCGCACTGCGCGAGTCGGTCACCGAGAAATCACAGCTGGGCCGCGGCCGCGTCATTACCGGGCTGGCGCTGCTGGGCTCAGGCCTTGCCGCCGCGCTGGTTCCGGTGGCGGTGCCCGGGACTGCCGGTCTCGCTGCCGCAGCCTCCAGCATCCTGCTCCTGATCATCGGTGCCGGAGTCCTCGGGCCCTGGCTGGTGGCGGGGGTGCTGAAACTGCTGCAGCCGCTGGTCCGCCGCAGCGCATCGGCATCGCTGATTCTGGCCGAGGCCAATGCCACGGCGTTCCCGCGCCGGCTGGCCTCGGGGATCATTCCGCTGGCGCTGGCCATCGCGCTTGGATCCGTGCAGTTCTTTATGCCGACAACCGTGGCTGCGGAAGCCGAGCGGCAATCCCGTGACGGAGTGGTGGCCGGTTACCTGGTCAGCGCCCCGGGCTCCGGAATCTCCGGGGAACTGGCGGACAAGGTCGCCGCGCTGCCCGGGGTGGAAGCCACGTCTCCCGTGGCCCGCTCCGCGATCCTCGCGAAAGCCGCGTTCCTGGGGATGGAGGACGGAGTGCAGCCCTACGCCATCCAAGGTCTGGCTCCGGAGGACCTGTCCGGAACCCTGGACCTTGGGGTGAGCGAAGGGACGCTGGACCGGCTGTCCGAGCCGGGCACCGTGGCGCTGAGTACGGCGCTGGCCCGGGAAACCGGTACAGAGCCGGGGGAGGAGTTCGCCTTCTACTACGGTGACGGAACAGAGGCGACAGCCGTCGTCGTGGCCACCTATGAACGGGGCCTGGGATTCGGCGACGTCGCGGTGGCCAACGACACCCTGCGCGGCCACACCACTACGGGCCTGAACGACCATCTGCTGGTCAGCACGGAAGATGATGCGGATCCGGCAGCGCTGACCGCTGCGGTGGGCGAGTTGGGCCTGACGGTACTGGACAGGGAGGAGCTGGGTGCCGCCGGAGCAGCAGAGCGCAGCGCCGAGTCGTGGGTCTCCGTCCTGGCGATGCTGGTGCTGCTGGGGTACCTGGGTATCTCGGTGGTCAATACCCTGGTGATGGCGACCGCACGGCGCCGCCCCGAACTGCTGCTACTGCGCACCCTGGGGGCCTCCGATGCGCAGCTGCGCCGCATGACGCGGCTGGAATCGGTGCTGGTAGCCGTAACCGCCGTCGTGCTGGGCACGGCGCTCGCCGTGCCGCCGCTGATGGGTATTGCCTTCAGCGTCTCCGGCCAGCCGGTGCCGACAATTCAGCCGGTGGCTTATCTGCTGCTTGCCGGCACGACGGCGCTGCTGGGCCTGGGCTCCATAGCGGTGGCCACGCGTGCCGCGCTGCGTCGGCCGGCAGACTGACAATCGAGGTCCGGGCGGGACAGCAGCGGCGGCTGCTGCCCCGCCCGGGCGCGTTCAAGGGCCTTCCGGGGCGCGGCTAAGATTGCAGCTCGGGCAAGACCCGGCACCCACCTCCACCACCGTGAACAGGATTTCTCTCTTTTGAGCATTGACCCCCCTTCCGTAGTCTCCTCCGAACAGTCGTCCCCGCAGCCGCAAACGGCCTCCGGCCGGGCGGTACCTGCAAAAGCAGCCGGTAAAACCCCGCGCGGCGCACGGGTCCCCGCACCGGATGCCCTGGATCCCCGCACGAAGACCGTGATCGGGCTCCTGCTGGTCTCGTCCTTCGTGGTGATCCTGAACGAAACCATCATGAGCGTGGCCCTGCCGCGGCTCATGGCAGATCTGAATATCACCGCCGGAACCGCCCAGTGGCTGACCACCGGCTTCATGCTGACCATGGCGGTGGTGATTCCCGCCACCGGGTTCCTGCTCCAGCGCTTCTCCATGCGCGGCCTGTTTATGACCGCCATGTCGCTGTTCAGTGCCGGAACCCTGCTGGCCGCACTGGCCCCGGGGTTCGGAGTGCTGCTGGCAGGACGCGTCATCCAGGCCGGCGGCACCGCCATCATGCTCCCGCTGCTGATGACCACCGTCCTCAACGCCGTCCCCGCCCACCGGCGCGGACGCATGATGGGAACAATCTCGATCGTCATTGCCGTGGCTCCGGCCATCGGCCCCACCGTCTCGGGCATCATTCTCAGCGTCCTTGACTGGCGCTGGATGTTCTGGCTGGTCCTGCCGATCGCAGTGCTGTCCCTGATTGTGGGAGCGCTGAAGGTCCAGAACCTGACCGAGTCCAAACGCGTCCCCTTCGACATCCTCTCCATTGTGCTGTCCACCTTTGCCTTCGGCGGACTGATCTTCGGGCTGAGCAGCATTGGCGAAGCCGCCTCCGGCAAGGCAGTGATGCCGCTGTGGATTCCGCTAACCGCCGGCGTCCTGGCCATGGCCGGATTCATTCTCCGCCAGCTGGTGCTTCAGCGCACCGACCGGGCGCTGATGGACCTGCGGACCTTTGCGAGCAAACCCTTCGTCGTCGCCATCGTCCTGGTTCTTGTCAGCATGATGGCCCTGTTCGGATGCCTCATTGTTCTGCCGCTGTACCTGCAGACGGTCCTCGGGCTCACCACGCTGAACACCGGACTGCTGCTGCTGCCCGGCGGGGCTGTCATGGCAGTTCTGTCACCGATCGTGGGCGGACTGTTCGATAAGTTCGGTCCGCGTCCGCTGGTCATCCCCGGAGCAATCGTGCTCAGCGCCGCGCTGTGGGGCATGACTGCCCTGGACGAAAACAGCCCTGTTGCCCTGGTGATCGTGCTTCACTGCCTGCTGAACACCGGACTCGGATTCATTTTCACTCCTTTGTTCACCTCGGCTCTGGGTTCCCTGCACAAGTCGCTGTACTCCCACGGCAGCGCCATCATCAACACGCTGCAGCAGCTGGCCGGCGCCGCCGGCACGGCCGTGTTCATCACCCTGATGACCACGGGGACCACCGCAGCGGTAAACGGCGGCATGGCGGCTGTACCGGCCGCAGCCGCCGGAGTTCACACGGCCTTCTTCTGGGGCGCGGTCATTTCACTGGTGGCCGTGGCGGCATCATTCCTGGTGCGCCGTCCCACCAATGAACTGCCCGACGGCGTAACCCTCCACTAACCGCACCGCTGCGGTCCCGGCTCAGGAAATGAAGGGGCCGGGACCGCAGCTCGGATTAGTTTCGCAATCCCTCGGCGGAATGTGCCCCGGGCACTATTTCATTGGCACCCTTCGGCTAAACTGTTTCGAAGGGGTGGTCCAGAATTATATGAATAAGGAACAAGACCACGTGGCTCAGAAAAGACAAGTTCTGCTGATTGACGACCTGACCGGTGATGACGCGCAGGAAACTGTGAAGTTCGCACTGGACGGCGCTCAATACGAAATAGACCTGACGACCGAGCACGCTGCTGAACTTCGCGAGAAGTTGAGTCCGTATCTTTCCAGCGGGCGCCGCCTGCGCGGGGGAGCTTCCGGGCGCAGCGCCCGGCGTGAATCTGCGCCGCGCAGCGATGACAGCCGAAAGATCCGCGAATGGGCGATTGACAACGGCTATAAGCCCAGCGCCCGCGGACGGATCAGCCAGGAAATTCGAGAGGCGTACAGCGCCGCTCATTAGTGCGATTCCGCGGCATACCTGCCGCGGCCCGGGCGGGATGCTTTCACGGGGGCAGGAATGGTCCCGCCCGGGCGCACCCGGCAGACCTTTGTTCCGGTTTGCCCGGTCCGGTCATATGGCGTGACAATCCGCCATATTTCCCCGTCTCCGCGTCATATAACGCGCTTCTGGAGTTTCAGCGCGGCCTGCCGCATGCTGGTTCCAGCCCCTCCGCACGGCACCCGGCACCGGCCGGAGAGGGGACGCACCCGCGTTGCCGGTGGATGAGAGCCTGCGTCCACACCATCCAGAGCAGCTGAGAGACCTGCCTCCGCGACGCTGCAGCTTCCCCGAGGACATTTCCATCCGGAAGGGTGCTAACGGCAGGAACGATGGAAGGAATACCCATGTCGCCTGACCGCATTTCCACCAGCCACGCCGGTTCACTGCCCCGAACCCCCGAACTGATAGCCGCCAATGCGGCCCGCACCTTCGCCGCCGACGGTTTCACGCTCGAACGAACCCCTGAGTTTGAATCGCTATTAGCCGCAGCCGTTCTGGACCTGGTGCAGCGGCAGAAGGATCTCGGCATTACCATTCCGGGCGATGGTGAATACGGCAAGGCCATGTCCAATGCCGTGGACTACGGCGCCTGGTGGACCTACAGTTTCCAGCGCACTGCGGGACTGGAACTTACCGAATTCAATCCGATCACCGCCGCGCCGATTCGCAGTGAACCGGGCACCATTCGGCTGACCTCATTTGCCGACCGGCGGGACTGGACCAGATTTGCCGCAGCCTATTCGGATCCGGAAAGCGGGATTCAGCTCGGGCGGAACGCCACCGCTTTTCCCACAGCCACCGGTCCCATCAGCTACACCGGCCACGAGGCCCTGTCCAGCGATATAGCCAACCTCAAGGCCGGACTGGCCGCCGCAGACCTTCCCTCCGGGTTTATTACGGCATTGTCACCCGGCTCGGCAAGCCGAATCGGGAACGGGTTCTACGCGAGCGAGGAAGAATTCATCTGGGCCTGGGCGGATGTCCTCCGGGAAGAATACAAAGCCATCGTTGACGCGGGGCTCACGGTACAGATCGATGATCCCTCAATTGCCGAAAACTGGGACCAGATCAACCCCGAACCCAGCGTCGAGGACTATCAGCGGTTTACGCAGATCCGTGTGGAGGCACTGAACTACGCCCTCCGCGGGCTGCCCGAAGAGCAGATCCGCTTCCATGTCTGCTGGGGATCCTGGCACGGGCCCCACACCACGGACATTCCCTTCGCTGACATCGTGGATCTGGTTCTGGGCATCAACGCCGGCTCCTATTCCTTTGAGGCTGCCAACGTCCGCCACGAGCACGAGTGGACCATCTGGCAGGACAAGCAGCTTCCGGACGGCAAGGTTCTGGTTCCGGGCGTGGTCTCGCATGCCACCAACGTGGTGGAACACCCGGAACTTGTGGCCCAGCGGATAGAGCGCTTCGCCTCCCTCGTAGGCCCGGAAAATGTTATTGCCGGCACCGACTGCGGTCTGGGCGGCCGGCTGCACCCGGACATTGCCGTTGCCAAGCTGGAGTCGCTGGGCCGCGGCGCCGAAATTGCGGCGGCGCGTCTCTATCGCCGCGCATCTTCCGTGCGCTGAGCGCTGTACCGCAGCGGGTGCGGGGCGGCAGATGACGTCGCACCCGCACCCTTGACGGACCGCTGCGGTGCACGCATACTCGGTCACTAAGCGATTAGTTAGTTCGCCGGAATGAGTGACCAACGATGCGATGGAGCCGTTATGACGACCACTGAGACCCTTCCTGCCCCTTTTGACCCCACGGCGGTGCAGGATGTGGACAGCGACCTGTATCTGTTGGACAACCTGCTCGATGACCAGGCGAAGGACGTACAGGCCCGCGTCAGGGAATTTGTGGACAATGACCTGCTGCCGGTGATCAACGAATACTGGGAGCGGGCGGAAGCCCCGTATGAACTGATTCCCAAGCTGGCGGCACTGAACATTGCCGGCGGAACGATCAAGGGTTACGGGTGCCCCGGCATGACCCGGCTCGCTGCCTCTACGGCTGCTGCTGAGCTCGCGCGCGGCGACGGTTCCATCAATACCTTCTTTGGTGTGCACTCGGGCCTGGCCATGGGCAGCATCGACATGCTCGGGAGCGAGGAACAGAAACACCGCTGGCTGCCTTCCATGGCCCGCTTCGACAAAATCGGGGCGTTTGCCCTGACCGAACCGGGCCATGGATCGGACTCCGTTTCCCTGGAAACGTCCGCCCGCCGCGAGGGGGACAGCTACGTCCTGAACGGCAGTAAGCGGTGGATCGGCAACGCGAGCTTCGCCGACGTCGTCATCATCTTTGCCCGTGACGAAGCGGACTCCGCAGTGAAGGCTTTTGTGATGGAGAAGGATGCCGACGGCCGCCATCCGGCCGGCTACAACGCGGAGGTCATTACCGGAAAGATGGGCAAACGGGCCGTCCTGCAGCCCAATATCGTGATTGAGAACCTGCGGATTCCTGCGGAGAACCGGCTGGAAAACTGCAACTCGTTCAAGGACGTCAACAGGGTCCTGGCGGCCACCCGCGGGGGAGTGGCGTGGGAAGCGCTCGGCCATGCGGTCGCCTCGTACGAGATTGCCGTCGCCTACGCGAAAACCCGTGTGCAGTTCGGCAAGGAAATCGGCCGGTTCCAGCTTGTGCAGAACAAGCTGGCCAACATGCTTGCCCAGCTCACCGCCATCAAGCTGACCTGCTTCCGCCTGAACGAACTCGCCGAAGAAGGTGTCATGACCAGTCCCATGGCGTCCATGGCGAAGATGTTTGCCGCCCGGCAGGGCCGCTGGATCTGCTCCGAGGCGCGCGACATTATGGGCGGCAACGGTCTGCTCCTGGAGAACCACGTGGCCCGCCACCTGACCGACATGGAAGTGGTGTTCACCTATGAGGGCACCGACACCATGCAGTCACTGATCCTGGGACGGCACATCACCGGATTCTCCGCCTTCGCCTAGGATGGGCCCATGGCGGAATGGGATGATGTGCTGGCGGCCGTGGCAGCCGCGCTTGGGGGAGACAAACCGGGGGCCCGGCGTTTGCTGACGGAGTGCTGGGACAGCACGGCGCCCGAAGACCACGGCCAGCGGTGCGTCCTGGCCCATTATCTTGCCGATGTCCAGGATGATCCGGATGCCGAGATCGGTTGGGACGAGACCGCACTGCTGGAGCACGGCTTCCTGTCCGACGGCGATCTCGCGCCGGTGGGCATTCCTGCCGTCAAGGGCATGCTTCCTTCGCTGCACCTGAACCTGGGCGACGGATATCTTCGCCGCGGTCAATTCGACTTGGCGCGCGAGCACCAGCAGGCCGGACAGATGCGCAGCAAACACCTCTCCAACGACGGCTACGGTGCCATGATCCGCTCCGGTCTGGACAACCTCGGCCTGCGCATCTCCGACGCCGGCGCCTGAAGCGCCGGCATCCGACGCAGTGGATCATTTTGCTGCGAAGACCTGCTGCTTCATGGTCACTGCGGACGACGACGGCGGCCTGCGGACGTATGCTCCCTTCGGCTACAGGGCCCTCGCTGCAGATCATTCCCTGGCCTCTGTCCTTGCCGGTGCACCATGACCGACAAGTCATTACCAACAGAAAGACGAGCGCGTAACCTAGGGGGCATCCGCGGCCGGGGTTGAAGGGGGCCGTTCGTTCCGGGGAGGTTGGAATGTCCGAACCAGCATCGTCCAGCGCTGTTCCTCCTCCCGGGCCGGATTTCCGCGCCCCCGATGCAGCTACTCCGGAGGGCAGGAAAATCATCCGCCGGGCAGTGGCCGCTTCGGCGATGGGAAACGCCACCGAGTGGTTCGATTACGGGGTCTACGCGGTGGCTGCCACGTATATCACCGCCAACTTTTTCCCTGGCGACTCGGCAACGGGCTCGGTGTGGACCCTGGCCACTTTTGCCCTGTCCTTCGTGGTTCGGCCCCTGGGCGGGCTTTTCTGGGGGCCGCTGGGAGACCGGATCGGGCGCAAGCGCGTCCTGGCGCTGACAATCATCCTGATGGCCGGAGCCACCTTCGCCATCGGCATCCTGCCCACGCATGAAAATGTTGGGATCCTGGCTCCGGCGCTGCTGATCGTGCTGCGGATGATCCAGGGCTTCTCCACGGGCGGTGAATACGGGGGAGCGGCCACCTTCATGGCCGAATACGCACCGGACAAGAAGCGCGGCTTCTACGGCAGTTTCCTGGAGTTTGGAACCCTGGGCGGTTTCGCCCTGGGGTCCCTGATCGTCCTTGTCTGCAGTCTCGTGGTGGGAAACGACGCCATGGCCGACTGGGGGTGGCGAATTCCGTTCCTGATTGCCGGTCCGCTGGGAATCATCGGACTCTATCTGCGGACCAGGCTTGAGGATACGCCTGTCTTCCGGGAGCTCGAAAACCGCCACGAGGTGGAACCAGCCGCGGGATCGGCCCTAAAGGACCTGCTGGTGAAGTACTGGCGGCCGATGCTGACCATGGCCGGCCTGGTGGTTGCGCTCAACGTTGTGAACTACACCCTGCTTAGCTTCATGCCCACCTATCTTGAGGGAACAGTGGGCATGGATGCCGACGTCGTTCTCACCCTGATGTTTGTGGGGCAGCTGGCCATGATGGCTTTGATTCCGTTTGCCGGGCGGTTGTCAGACACAGTGGGCCGCAAGCCGATGTGGCTGGTCTCGCTGATTGGCCTCTTTGTTCTCGCCGCGCCCATGTATCTGATCATGGCCGGCGGTTTCTGGTTCGCATTGCTGGGCTTTGCGGTGCTGGGTCTGCTGTATATCCCGCAGCTGGCCACGATCTCGGCCACCTTTCCCGCCATGTTCCCCACCCAGGTGCGCTACGCCGGCTTCGCCGTCACCTATAACGTCAGCACCGCTCTTTTTGGCGGCACCGCGCCGGTGGTAAACGAACTGCTGATCAACGCGACCGGCAACCCCCTGGTTCCTGCCTTCTACATGATGGGGGCCTGCCTGGTGGGGCTGGCCGCGGTTGCCGCCATGCCCGAGACTGCAGGCTCGTCCCTGCGGGGAATGAAAATTCCGGCGACCCGGGCAGCGCGCCGTCCCAGACTGACCTAAAGGGATGCGCCGGGCCGTTCGAGAGGAGCGGAAGGGACTAGGGGCCCCTCTTTATTTCGAGAATTCGTATCCAGCTCCATCCATTTATATAAAGTTTTTCGGATATACCGCTCCGCCTGCCGCGGAACACGCAACAGAGCACCACGACGCGCTCAACCACAGACTTCACTACCTAATCCAAGAAGCCGAGGTGCTCCGGGGCCCGGGCGCCGGCTACCACCGCCGCACGTCTCGCGGCACGGGCGGGCTCCAGATACGCCGCCACGGCACGGGCAATCTTCGCTCCGCCCTGGACAGACGGTTCTATCGGGTTGGCATAGTCGCCGTCGTCGTCGCACACCAGACGCAGATCGATCACTGAAAGCCCTGATGTGAATGCCGCCCGGGTGATGACGTCGTTGAATACGGCAAGGGCTGTACGGATAATCCTCTGGTTGGGCTCGGAAGCAGGAGTGTCGTAGATGGTGCAGACCGCGGCCGGCAGCCCAGTTGCGGCCACTGCTGTCACCATTTCCAGATAACCGACGGTGAAGGAATCTTGTGCGGAGGCCAGTTTCTCCAGTGCGTCGGCGACGGTGCCTGCACCCGCGGACAACACCCCGGAATGTCCCAGCGCGTCGTTGCCTCCCGCACTGATGACGAGGTGGGTCGCGGTCGCGGGCAGCTTGCGCAGTTGGCGGATGACACCGGCTGCAACGTCGCCGTCAAGGGCCAGCAGGGTAGTGGTCCAGCCGGCGGAAAGCTCCCCGCGCAGCTGGGCGGCGACATCCGGACCGCCGCCGGTGTAGGCACCGTTGTCAAAGATGGAGTCACCCAGCAGGACCACATGGGACGGTTGCATGGCGATCAGTATGCACCCCGCATATTCATCGGGGAAAGTGCCGCGGGCTACGCCCCGGGCTCTTGGGGGATGCTCCAGATTCCGGCAGAGGCAGTTCGGTCCACGTAATCGGTCATGGCACGGGCCGGGCGGCCCAGCAGCTGTTCAAGGTCGGGCCTGACGTTGCTGACCGAACCGTTCATGACTTCGGCGAATAGCCAGGCGATGCCCTCGGCCTCTGCAGGGCTGAGCCCGTACTCCCCGGCAGCCGCGACAAAATCCGCAGGCGCGGTCGGCTCATGGACAACCCTCCGGCCCAGCCGGGAGGTCAGGAGCCCGGCCGCTTCACCGAACGTCAGGGATTGGGCCCCGGTAAACTCCAGAACCGCGTTCCCCCTGGCGGCGGCCGCATAGGTTTCCGGGTCCGTCAACAGGGCCTCCAGTGCTTCTGCGGAGTCTTCAAGGTCCACAAAGGGTTCGGAGACCTGGTCCACCGGCACCCGCAGCCGTCCGTCCAGAACCTGGGGATACAGAAAGTGTTCGGAGAAGTCCTGCTGGAACCAGGCCGAACGCACGACGACGGCGGAGGGAAAAGCGGTGCGGACCGCCTCTTCGCTGGGGCTGGCGGCGGAATCACCGCGGCCGGACTGCAGCACCAGACGGCGGACGCCGTGCTCCCGTGCCGCGGCGGAGAACGCCCCGAGGATTTCCGGTGCCTCCGGATCCGCAACGTCGGGGGCGTAACAAAGGAAGGCGGCGTCAGCTCCGGAAAGGTGCTGATGCCAGGATTCCGGCGCGGTCCAGGAAAAGGACGGAGTGCCGCTGCGGGATGCCCGCCGGATACTGCAGCGGGCGTTGCTGCCCAGGCGGGAGACGAGGCGGCGGCCGGTACGGCCTGTTGCGCCGGTCAGGAGAATCGTTGATGTGTTCATGCCTCCATCCCACCCCTGACGGCGCCTGTGCTCCATAATGAATCCGCCGGAGTTGTTTCGAATTCGTCCAGCCCGGCCCGGTGAATTGCACGGTAAATGCACCGGTAAACGCACATCGGGAAACAACGATCGGGGAAGGAAGAGTGGAGTCCTTCGAAGCCTTCGTTGAGGGGCCGCGGGCCAGGGGCGCGTTTGTGCTGAGGCTTGAAATGGACGGCGAGTGGTCCATTCGGGTGGCGGACGAGGCCATGCTGACAGTTCTGGCGGTCCTGGAGGGTAGCTGCTCCGTCACTACTGCCTCGGGAGTGGTCCGGGCGGTGGCCGGCGAGGTCGTCGTTGTACGCGGTCCCGGACCGTACTCCGTCTCCTCGGATCCGGAGCGCTCTGCGGATTTCATCATCCCGCCGGATCAGTCCTGCATCGACGTCCACGGCAACCGTCTGGTTGAGTCGATGCAGCGGGGTGTGCGCACCTGGGGCACCACGGAACGGGGCAGGGACAGGTTTCTGGTGGGCACGTATGCCGATCCTCTCGAAATCGGACGGCTTTGGGTGCAGCTGCTGCCCGAACTGTTGGTGGAGGCCACTGATTCCTCCACGCGTGCCTTCGCCGACCTGTTGGCGGCCGAGGCGGCCACCGAAGCTCCGGGACAGGCCGTGGTCCTGGACCGGCTGCTGGATGCGCTGCTCGTGGCCGCACTGCGAGCGGCGGGACCGGGAATCGCCCGGCAGGGGGATCCGCTGATCGACCGGGTTATTGAACAACTCCACGCGAATCCCCGAAGGGCGATATCAGTGGAAGCCATGGCTCGGAGCGGGGCCCTGTCCCGGGCTGCGTTTTCGCAGCGGTTCAGCCGCCGCACCGGGCTGGGACCCGGCGCCTACCAGCGCCGGCTGCGCCTGGCCTGGGCGGCGGACGAGCTGCGCGCAACAGCCCGGACGGTGGCCGCCGTGGGGGAGGAAGCAGGCTACGGCAGCCCGGCTTCCTTCTCGAGTGCCTTTAAGCAGGAGTACGGGCAGAGTCCGCATGGCTGGCGGACTGTGGGCAGCAGGGGAGCGGGCGGCGGGGGAGCGGCCGGCCGGGCGTGAGCCCGGAGCCCTAGTGGCTTGCGGGCACTCCGGCACCCAGCAGGCGCAGGGCGACGGTGCTGTGGTGCTCAGCGATCTCCGCCGCACTGAGCCGGCCGTCGCTGCGGTACCAGCGCGCGACGTCGATGCACAGGGACAGCAGGGTGACAACGGCCATGTTGGCGTCCGGTACATCGAAGACGCCCTGTGCCAGGCCGTCCTCAACAATCCGGCGGAATTCGTCCTCCACCTGGTGGCGCATCCCCAGCACGTCACGGAGGTGTTCTTCGCTCAGGGCCGGCAGCTCAAAGTTCACTACCCGGGACTTGGTGTGGTTGGCAGCCTGCCACTCCACCAGGCTGCGCACCAAAGCACTCATCTGGTCCAAGGGTCCGTCAGCGGAGGCTGTGCTGGCGCGCACCAGTTCGAGGGTCCGTTCATGGCCGACTTTGGAGATGCTGTACAGCAGGTCTTCCTTGGACTTGTGGTGCACGTAGACAGCTCCGGAGGTGACGCCGGCCCCGGACGCGATGTCCCGCGTCGTTGTTCCGTGGAACCCCTTGGCCGCGAAGGCCTCGGTGGCAGAGTCCAGCAGACGCTGGGCGGTGTCGGTCATGCCATGCTCCATTCGGCGGGTTGCTAGTCGCTAACTGAGCGATCAGCAACCAGCCTAACAGTGGCGGGTACGCCAGTCCTGCCGGCGTCCCACCGGCGTCTCAGAGGCTATTTCACCCGCAGGCCCATTACTCTCCCGGTATGGTCCGCACCCGGGTCCATGGCCTCCGGCCACTGTGCCGTCATCATGAACAGGAGGCCGCCGTCGTCGCCTCCTGCGGCGCAGGAGAAGCATCCATGCTCCAATTGCACGGTTTCCAGGACCTCACCGCCCTGCCGGATGCGCACGCAGCGTTCTCCCGGCACTTCCGCAAACCAGATGCCGCCGCTGCCGTCCCAGCAGATGCCGTCCGGCGCGCTGCCCTCCAGTTCGGCCCAGACTCCTTCCGGATCCAGCCCGCCGTCCTCCCGGATCCGGAAGGACGTGAGCCGGCCCGCGTTGGATTCAGCCACCACGAGCGTGGCACCGTCGCCTGACACCAGCATGCCGTTTGGAAAAGCCAGCCCGTCCGCAACTTTTTGGACTGACCCGTCCTGCCGGATCAGCGCGATCACACCGGTGTCCTGCATCTCTCCGGAGTAGTCGTAGCCGATGCCGTTGACGTAGGTATTTCCGGCTGGATGCACGGCAATTTCGTTCCAGGGAAAATCGGAAATGCCGCGCAGATCGGCAACGGGAACGAGGCCTGCGTGCGGGACTTCCAGCAGCACCGTGCCGTCGGCACCGGAGACGACGATCATCCGCCCGTCCGGCAGCCAGTCGAAGCTGATGGGAAAAGACGGCACTGCGGTGACCCGCCGTACGTGTCCGTTCCCGTCCAGTGCAGAGATGGTGCCGGCCATCCAGTCAGCGAACCACAGCTCGTTTCCATGCCACCGGGCTGATTCCCCCATTCCCAGCCCGGATGCCAGCGTTGTCATTTCAACCATCGTGGACACCTCTTTCAGCGGTAGTTTCAGTGCAGAAGGGCGGTTGGAGATTCGGACTGGTTTTCAGTATGCAGCCGCCGCGCCACCCGGGAACAGGGGCGGAGGACTACCGGAACCAGCGGTCAGCCGCACCGGATAAGATGAGTGGCTGGTCAACGGGCACAATACTGCCGGCAGGTCCCTCCGGACCGCCGGTGCCGGGCACCAGTTTCATCCCCGAAAGGACACCCCCGTATGAGCCTGATCCGGCTGCAGGACGTCAATGTTGGCTTCGATAAGACGCAGATCCTGCGTGAGGCCTTCTTCCGGCTGGATCCGAAGGACCGGGTGGGGCTGATCGGCAAAAACGGCTCGGGGAAGTCCACCCTTTTGAAGCTGATCCTGGAACAGATCGAGCCGGATTCCGGCACGGTCTCCCTGGAACAGGGACTGAAGATCGGGTACTTCTCGCAGTTCTCCGAACTGAACGGCGAGTCCACGATCACCGAAGTGCTCGACGCGCTGTTCGTGGAGATCAAGGCTGTTGAGGCCGAGCTTGCCGCCATTGACGAAACCATCGGGGCCGATCCGGAACCGAAGGTCATGGACCGGCTGATCCGCCGGCAGGCCGAGCTCTTCGAGTCAATGGACCGGCTGGACGGCTGGGATTACCCGCGACGCATCGACGCAGCGCTGACCACCCTCGGTTTCAGTGAGGCCCACCGCACCTGCCCCATCGACGCCCTCTCCGGCGGCTGGCGCAACCGTGCGGCCCTGGCCAAGATCCTGCTCGAAGCCCCGGATGTGCTGCTTCTCGACGAGCCCACCAACTACCTCGACGTCGCCGGAGTTGAGTGGCTGGAAGGCTGGTTCCGCGATTTCTTCGGTGCCGCCGTCGTGGTCTCCCACGACCGGAAGTTCCTGGATTCCGTGGTGACCCGCATCATCGAGGTGGAGAACTACCACCTGCACGAATACCCCGGAAACTTTGCCGAGTACGTCATCCAGAAGCAGTTCCGCCTCAAGGCGCTGGAATCCCAGTTTGTGCATGAGTCCGAACTGCTCGCCTTCGAGGCCGAAGGCATTTCGGACCGGCGCGAGGCGGCCAAGTCCGGCAGCGGCGCACTGGACGGAAAGCTCGCCAAGATCAAGAAAGCCCGCGCACCCCGTCCGGTGGACCAGATCATCACCGAGATTTACGGCGGCCTGCACGTCAAGGACAACCTCTGCCGGGTGGAATCCCTGGAGAAGTCCTACGGAGACAAAACGCTGTTCAGCGGGCTGAGCTTTGAAATCCGGCGCGGTGACCGCTTGGTGGTTCTCGGCTCGAACGGCAGCGGCAAGACGACGCTGCTGCGGGTGCTGACCGGCGAGGAGAAGGCCGACGCCGGGAAGGTCGTCTGGGCGAACGGCGCCCGGATGGTCTCCTACAACCAGGTCCTCGCGGAGCTCGACGACGCGGACACCGTCACCCACGCGGTCAACGCCATGCCGGACAGCCTAGCGCTGACCGCCACCAAGAAGTCAGTCAACCGGTTCCTGACCATGTTCCAGTTCTCCGAAGCGGATCTGAAGCAAAGGATCGGGAATCTCTCCGGCGGACAGAAGGCCCGCGTGGCAATGGCCCAGTGCCTGCTCTCCGGTGCGTCAGTGCTGCTGCTCGATGAGCCCACCAACCACCTGGACCTTTCCAGCACCCAGGTGATGGAACGGGCGCTGCTGCACTTCCCCGGAGCCGTGGTGGTGGTCAGCCACGACCGGTTCTTTACCGACAAAATCGCCAACCGGCACCTGGTGTTCGGTGCCGACGGCGCCGCACCCGGGGAAATCGACCTCCGGGTCGCGTAAACCAGCTGCCGGCGAGGCCGCCTAGATTCGGCGGGCGGCCTTCACTACGACGTCGAGCAGCTCACCCGGGCCGGGGAGCGCCCGGGTCTGCTCCTCTGCGGTTTCAATCTGCCAGACCGCCGGGTCCAGCGTCCCCATCACGTCTGCGAGCGTGACTTGCGCTTCGGCGGGAGGGCGGTTGCCGTGGTCGTGGTGGTGTCCTTGAGCCTGGTCCTGACCGGAGGCTGCGGGCCCGTGCCGGTGGCCCACAATCAGCAGTGTGCCGCCGGGAGCCACCCAGTTGGAAATGCGGGTGTAGAACGCCAGCTGGGGAATGGAGGGGTGAGCGTAGCTGGTGACCACGAGGTCAAACTTCTGCTGCGGTTCCCACGACACCAGATCGGCCTCAACCCATGTCACGCTGCCGGCTGCCGGCTGCGGGGTACGGCCCGCCGCCTGTGCGAGAGCCGCGGCGGAAATGTCGGCCCCTGTCACGTCCCAGCCGCGGGCAGCAAGCCAGAGTGCCTCAGCGCCGGCACCGCATCCGGCGTCCAGGGCCGTGCCCGGGGCCAGATCTGCGGTTTCACGCACTACATACGGATTTGCTGCCGGCTCCGGGGCTGTTTCCGGGCCGGCGGCAGGTGCAGTCTCGCCGGACTCCTGCCAATGGCGTTCCCAGTAGTCCTTGTCGAACGTGTGCTCTCCGGGCTGGTGCCCGCTTGCGTTTTCCACTTGAAACCCTTTTTGCCGGTGGCCGTTGCCGCGATGGATGGATATATCCATCGTCTCCGGCGGGATTCAGAAGGGGCAAGCGGTGTTGCCGGAACGGCAACCTGCTCCGTCCCCGGCAGCTAATCCCCGGCGAAAGCCTCAGTGGGTAACTGTCGTCTGCTGATACAGCGCAAGCCGCGTCTGTCCCTGAACCATGCAGTAAACGCTGGACATGAGTGCGCTGAAGGGCTCATCCTGTCCCTTGCGGGCGGCCGTTGCCCGGTAGACCAGAGCAGCGGTCTCCGCACCCGCCGGCACCACCCGTGCGTCCGTCAATGTGTAGGACGCCCAGGGAGGGGCCTGGTTGAGGGAGCCGGCAATCTCGTCGCGGCCGAGCACCATGCCGTTGACAAGAATCATCACCCCGTCCGGCGTCATGAGCTCACCGTAGTAGGTGCCGCCCTCCGAGCGGCACAGCGCGTCCCAGCCGAGGTGCTCGAGGGCGAGCAGGTGTGGAAGATCCAGTCCGGCCATGCCCCGAGGGTACTGGGGCTGCCCGCAGGCAGGAAGAGCGGCCCCGCAGGCGGGGCCGCTCTTCCACCGGTACCGCAGGGTTACGCCGGAGCGCCAATCATCGGCAGGGTTTCGGCCATCGAGCCCAGTTCGGCCAGCAGCGCGGGGGCGCTGCCCAGCGAATACGCGTTCTGCCGTCCCCAGAGGAAATAGCGGTGGATCGAGTAATCGATGTCGGCACCCATGCCGCCGTGCAGGTGCTGGGTGGTGTGCACAACACGCAGGCCGCCCTGGGCCGCCCACCAGGAGGCCACCAACGAGGCCGACTCGGCGTCGTCGCTCTCCCGGTCCACGAGCCAGGCAGCCCGGCGGGTGGTGAGCTTGATCCGTTCGGCATCCAGGTGGGCATCAGCCGCGCGGGCCGAGACAGCCTGGTTGGTGGAGAGCGGGCGGTCGAACTGGATGCGTTCGGACGTGTAGGCGGCCGTGATGGCGATAGCTTCGTCGCAGACTCCCGCCTGAACCGCCGCCAGTGCGATGCGCCCGAGCAGGCGCGCCTGCCGGATGGCTGCACCGCCGCCGGTAAGCACCTCGTCGTCGTCGACGTGCACCGCGCTCAGCACCACCGTCGCCGCAGCCCCCTGATTCGTCACGGCGATGCTCTCGCGGTGAACGCCTTCACGGTCCGTGGGAAGCAGGACGGCAACCACACCGGAATCCGTCGTCACCGGAACGAGCAGCGCATCAGCTGCCGGGGCGCCCGGCACCGCCGACAATATTCCGGAAAGCTTCCATCCCGAGCCGTCCCGTTCAGCGCGAACCGCGTTGTCTCCGTCAACACCGGCATCAATGGCACCGACAATCAGCGCTGAGCCGTCGAGGAACGCGGGAAGCCAGCGTTCGCACTGCGCCTGCGTGCCCCATGACGCCAGCGGCATTGCCGCCATCGCCACCGCGGCGGCCAGCGGTACCGGGGCGACCCGGCGTCCCTGCTGCTCGAGCACCGCAGCCAGCGCCAGCATGCCCAGACCGGAGCCGCCGTGTTCCTCGGGAAGCGCCAGTCCAAGGATTCCGCTCTCGGCCAGAGCGGCCCAGAGCCTGCCGTCGTGTCCGCCGAGCTCCCGCTCGACGTCCCGCACGCGCTGGAGGTCGGCCAGCTGGGTGAAGATTTCTTCGGCTAGCTGCGCGGCTTCGCGCAGATCCTCATCGAGTTCGAACTGCATGCGCGTCTTCTTTCTTCTCTTGGCGGCGTGCCGCCAGTGTCATTCCCAGTGCCTTGGCAGCAACGATGTCCCGCAGGACCTCGTTGCTGCCCCCGCCGAAGGTGTTGTTCTGTGCCCGGCGCGCCAGGGTCTCGACGCGGCCGGAAATAGCAGCTCCCGGGGAGCCGGCCCGCAGCAGCCCCGCCACGCCGAGGACTTCCTGCAGCTTGCCGTAGACCTCCACCACGGTTTCGGTGCCGATCACCTTCGCCGCCGCTGCCTCGCCGCCGCCGAGAGTCCCGGCCGCGACATCGGCCACCAGCCGCAGGTTTACCAGCTCCGCCGCCGAGAGCAGGGCATACACCTCGGCCAGCGTCGACCGGACCCACGGCAGGTCTATGACACAGCCGGAGCCGAGCGGTTCCGCGCGGGCCCACTCAACGACCTGGCCGAAAACCTCGTTGGCAATGCCGCCGCGGGCTGCCAGCGCCACCCGCTCATGGTTGAGCTGGTTCGTAATCATCCGCCAGCCGCCGTTCAGCTCGCCGACAACGTTGCTGAGCGGAATCCGCACGTCCTGGTAATAGGTGGCTGCGGTGCTGATGCCGCCGACGGTGTGGATCTCGGTGGCGGAAAAGCCCGGAGCCGAGGTGGGCACCATGACCACTGAGATGCCCTTGTGGCGCGGAGCGTCGGGGTCGGTGCGCACGGCCAGCCAGATCCAGTCCGCGAAGATACCGGCGCTGGTGAAGAGCTTGTTGCCGTTGATGACCATTTCGTCCCCCGCAATCCGGCCCGAGGTGCGCAGTGACGCAAGGTCGGTGCCCGCTCCGGGTTCGGAGTAGCCGATGGCGAAGGTCAGCTCGCCGGCGAGGATGGGCGGCAGGAAAAACTCCTTCTGCTCCGGGGTGCCGTATTTCATCAGTGCCGGCGCAACGGTGTTGAGACTGACCAGGGACAGCGGCGCATTGGCGCGGATTACCTCGTCGTAGAACACGAACTGTGCCTCGGGGTCTTCGCCCCGGCCGCCGTATTCCTTGGGCCAGCCCAGGCCGAGCCAGCCGTCGGCGCCCATCTGCTTCAGGATCCGGGTGAAGGTCGGGCCGCCTTCCGTTTGGTGCACGAGGTCGCGGGCATCCTCCTCGCTGATGATCTCGGCAAAGTAGGCGCGCAGGTCAGCGCGCAGCTGCTTCGATGCCGGTGAGAGGTCGGGGTTCATTTTTCACTCCTGTAGCTCAATGGTCGGTGGCAAGTATGAGGGCGCTGTGCGGCACGGGGGATCCGCCGGTAACGAGCACGTTTGAGAGGGCCTTCTCCGGCTGGTTGGTCGAGGTGCCGCGGATCAGGCGCACGCCTTCGGCAATGCCGTTCACGCCGTGCAGGTACCCTTCGCCCAGCTGGCCGCCGTGGGTGTTGATGGGCAGGCTGCCGGTGAGCTCGAGTGCGCCGTCGGCGATCATGCCCTTGGCTTCCCCTCGCTTGCAGAACCCGTATTCCTCGAGCTGAAGCAGGACCATGGGCGTAAAGGCGTCGTACAGGATGGCGGCGTCGATGCCCTCGGGCCCGTGCCCGGCCTGCTGCCACAGCTGCCGGGCGACCAGCTCAACTTCCGGCATTTCGTCGATGGAGTCCCGGTAGTAGCTGGACATGGAGATCTGCTGCGGCCCGACGCCCTGCGCTGCGGCGGTGATGATGGCCGGCGGATGCGGCAGATCGCGGGCACGCTCGGCACTCACGATGACCAGCGCCTGCCCGCCGTCGGTTTCCTGGCAGCAGTCCAGCAGACGCAGCGGATCGGCGATAAACCGCGAGGCCTGATGGTCTTCGATCGTGATGGGCCGGTTGTGGAACCAGGCCTTAGGATTCCTGGCGGCATGCTTGCGCGACAACACGGAGATCTGGCCGAAATCGGCACTGGTGACCCCAAACTCCTGCATGTACCGCCGGGCCAGGAAGGCCTCCTGCGCCGCCGGGGTCAGCAGGCCGTAGGGATTAATCCAGTTGCGGTACTCCTGGTCTGTGGTGCTGGCATAGGCGAACTGGGGCGGGCCGGAGCCGAAACGGTGGCCGGAGCGCTCGTTGAAGGCGCGGTAAACGACGACGACGTCGGCAACGCCGCTGGCCACTGCCAGCGCCGCCTGCTGCACGGGCGCACAGGCCCCGCCGCCGCCGTGCGGGATGCGGCTGAAAAACTTCAGCTCCGGGATGCCGAGGGCCCGGGCTACGGCAATTTCCGGGTTGTTTTCCATGGAGAACAGGGAAAAGCCGTCAACTTCCTCCACCCCGATCTGGGCGTCGGCCAGTGCGGCGAGGACCGCTTCACAGGCGAGGCGCCACTCGCTACGGCCGGAGTCCTTGGAAAACTCAGTGGCACCAATGCCCGCGATCGCGGCGCGGCCGGAAAATCCGCTCACGCCGCACGCTCCGTCCGCAGCTGAAGGCTGACCGTTGCCGCGAGGTGCATTCCGCGCTCATGGTTTCCCGTTACGTTCACGGTGACGGCGTCGCCGTCCCCGGCCGTGACCTCTCCGGTGAGGTGCAGGACGTCGCCCGGGTGCAGCGGCATGCCCAGGCGCAGCGACACGGAGCGCAGCCGTGCAGCGGGTCCGGCCCAGTCGGTGATGTAGCGGCTGACAACACCGTTGGACGTGTTGATGCTGATGAAGACATCGGGGGCACCGCGGCGGACGGCTGCATCCGGGTCGTGGTGCACATCCTCGAAGTCCTGCGAGGCGATGGCGCCGGCAACAATAAAGGCGCGGTCAACGGGAATCTCCAGCTCGGGGAGCAGGTCTCCCGGTGCGAAACCGTTCGTGGTCATGACACTCCTTGGTGCTGTGCGTCTGGTGCGTCTTCTAGTGCTGATTCGTCTTCTGCCGCTGTTCCTTCGCTGCCCCGTGGCCGGAGCCGCAGCCGCGGCAGCATCTCGCCGCGGGCATGCTCGGCAAAAAAGACCTCCACCGGGCAGCCGACGGCCAGCAGGTCATGGTCGGTGGGCTCGAAGTCCGCCACCAGACGCGTTCCGGTGTCGAGATCTACAAGGCCAACCAGCAGGGGATAGGTGAAGGCGGGATCCTGGGGGTGATGCACAACGGTCCAGCTGTGCAGGGTTCCCTGCCGGTTTGACTCCACTGAGTCCCATTCGAAGGAACGGCACTTCGGGCATGTCGGCGCCGGCGGATGGCGCAGCGTGGTGCAGTCGGTGCAGCGCTGGACGACCAGGCGCCCTTCGGCGGCAGCATCGAACCAGAACACGTTGTCGTGCGTGCGCACAATGGGTGGAACTGCAGTACCCGGGGTTGTCATGAGCCCTCCTTGGGCCGGAACCGCAGCAGCGTGAAGCGCTCGGTGGTGATGGTTTCCTGGTCGGCGTCCTCGTAGCGTTTTCCGAGAATGATGAAGTAGCCCTCGCCGAGTCCCGTCTGCTTCGGTCCGGTGATGGACTCGATGGTGATGTGGCAGGTGACCTGCAGGCCCACGGTCAGTTCCCGCTCGTACTCCTGCTCCATCCGGGTGGCGACCACGGAGGTGTAGCCGGCCCGGTCAAGCAGGGACAGCAGCTCGGCGTACGGAGTCTGCTCCACGATGCCTGCCGCGCGGGCACGCTGCACCTCGCGCCACCGGCGGTATCCGGACATTACCCAGGTGGACACCATGGCCGGGGGAGCGATGATGCCGCTGCGGCCGCTTTCCCGTGCCGCCGCCTCATCGACGTAGACCGGGTTGCGGTCATCCAGGGCTTCGGCCCAGTTCCGGATCATCGCTTCCGAGACCCCGTACCGCGCCATCCGGGGCGGCTCGGCGACGGTTCCGACAAATCGCTGCAGCGCCTCAGCGCTCAGTACCTGCTCCGCCGTCGTCATCGGGCACCGGCCCCTACGGTGCCAACGGCCCCCACGAGTGCCTGCGATGCTGCCGGCAGGGAATTGATCCGGCCCGCGGCAATGAATTCGGCCCGAATGGCTTCGCGGTGTTCTTCTTCCAGGGGAATGAAGGCGCTGCTGCGGTTCCGCGCCCACCAGACATTCTCTGCTTCCCAGGCCACCCTGCGCAGCGGAGCCTTGTCGATTTTGGCGTTGGCCGTTGTGGGGGCTTCATCAACAACACGCACAAAGGTTGGGCGCCACTTGGTGCCCAGATCAGGCTGGGCAGCCAGGAAGTCTGCCAGATCGACGGGGTCGAATTCGGCACCCGGATTGAGCACCACGGTGCACATGAGCTGATCGCCTGTGCGGGGATCGGGTACCGCATAGGCATGGACACCGGAGATTGACGGGTGCCGGGAGATGATGCGCTCAATGGGGGCGGTGCCAAAGTTTTCACCGTCCACCCGGAGCCAGTCCGAGGTCCGGCCGCCGAAGTAGAAGTAGCCCTCCTCGTCGCGGTATCCCAGATCCCCGGTCCAGAAGTCGTCCCCGCCGAAACGCAGCCGATCGGCCATTGCCTCCGGGTTCTTGTAGTACCCCTCAAAGCGTGGCCCGGCCCCGACCACCACAATCTCACCGGTGGCTTCCTCGGCGTTGAGCAGGCGCCCGGTGCCGTCGAACTGCGCCCGGGGGCATTCGGCGCCGTCGTCGGAGCGGATCTCCACCGTCATGCCCGCAGCGGGAAGTCCGAGCGCACCGCTGGGTGTGCCCGGGACGGGGACGATGCGGATGATGCCCTCGCTGGATCCAAACCCTTCACGGACCTCACATCCGAACCGCTTTCGGAAGGCTTCCGCTTCCGCCGGGGACGCTTCAGAGCCGAAGACTGACTCGAGGGAGTTCTCAGCATCGGCCGGGTCTTCCGGCTGGGCGAGAATGTAGCTCAGCACGCGCCCGACATAGTTCACGAAGGTCACTTTGTTCTCCCGGATGTCGCGGGAGAACCGGCTGGCCGAAAACTTGCGCACCATGACAACGGTGGCGCCGGCCTCGGCTGCGGTTGCCAGGTTCATCATGATGCCGTGGCCGTGGAACAGCGGCAGGTGCAGGTAGCTGACCGATCCGCGGTGCAGCGAAATCCGGTCCTTCAGGCTGGGCGTCACGGTGCCAAGCCGGCCCTGGGTGCAGATCACGGCTTTGGGCGCTCCGGTGGACCCGGAGCTGAACAGCAGGAGATAGATTGCGGACGGGTCCGGGATCACCGCGGGCAGGGGAGCCCCGGAATGGCCTGCCAGCAGCTCTGTATATGCGGGGGACTCCACATCGAAGATACGGTCCGCGGGGACCGGCAGTTCGGGACGGTCATCTGCCGCCAGATAGAGGGGCTCGCTCACCAGCAGATCGCAGTCGGCATGCATCATGTCGTGTGTGAGCTCGGCGCCGCGCCGCGTGGGATTAATGCCGACGACGACGTCGCCGCTCAGCGCTGCGGCAAGCAGCCAGAAAACGTAATCGGGGGTGTTCTGCAGCAGGATCCCAACATGGACCTGGCTCCGTCCGGCACCCGGCGTGATCGTTCCAAGAACGGCGGCCCGGGCCGAGGCCTCGTTGATCACCTCTGCCCAGCTCCAGCTCCGGCCTTCGAAACGCAGCCCCTCATGCTCATCCTGTGCGCGGGTTCTCACCACTTCTGCGTACGTTCGCACCGCATCTTCTCCTTGTTGTCCCAGCGTTTGGGTCCACGCTAGGTGAACTTCAGCCCCGCTCCGCCGCTGTCCCACCCAGTGGAATCCCACTGGGTGGAATCGGACCGGCACCGGGCCTGCCGCGCGGCAGGCTGTACCCATGACTGATGCACAGCCGTTTGATGAGGCCCTGCGGGAAGACGCAGGACCCCGCAGCGGTGTTCTGGAACGCGTCACCCTGATCATGGACTGCCTGGGCGAGGCCCCCGGCCATCTCGTGCTTGAAGATGTAGCCGCCATCACCGGCCTTGCGCGGTCCACAACTTTCCGTTTGCTCCGCCAGCTGGCGGACCTGGGCTGGGTGAGCCACGACGCCGGGGGTTATGTGCTCGGACCGCGTTTGGCATACCGCGGTGTGTTGTCGGATTTTGACGGACTTCGCGAGGCCGCGTCACCGGTACTGGGTGAGCTGGCGGCTGCCACCGGCTTCACTGCGCATCTGGGAATCATGCACCGCGGATTTGTGGACTACGTGGACAGAACGGGCGTTGGAGCGCGGTCAAGCGTGCCAACCCGGATCGGAACGAGGATTTATGCCCCGGAATCAACCTCGGGCATGGCGATGCTTGCCTGGCTGGACCGCGAGGAAGTCGACGCCGTCATTGAGCTCGCCGGCGTGAACCGGCCGGGCGGCCGCGACGAGCTCCACCGGGAACTTGCCGCTGTTCGGCGGCGCGGGGGCCTGGCCTGCCGGGACGGCAGCCGCCATGCCAGCGGTGTCAGCTCGGTGGGCGCTGCAATCATGGGTCCGGGGGGACCGGTCGGCGCAGTGTCCGTTGCCCACCGGGGAGCCATCCCGGAGCAGGTCACCGGGCCGCTGGTACTGCAGGCCGCCGCGGCCATCGGTGCCGGGCTCGGCAACGGGGCGGCGGGCGGGCCGCGGTGAAGTCCCGGCAGCAGCTCTGTTACCGTAACCAAACGAGCGCTAGCCATAGAAGCGCCGGACAAAGGAGTCCCATGCTCGCCGAGATGGCCTTTTTTTCATTTGTCGAACTCACGGACGCCTCATCGCACGGCGCCTACAACCGCTGGCATCAACTCGACCACCGGCCGGAAAACCTCGCCCTTCCCGGCGTGGCCTGGGGGGACCGCTGGGCGCGCACCGGCAAGGAGGCGGACCCCGTTCGGGGAACCGCCGTGGACGGCACGGACTACGTGGCTATGTATTGGTTCCGGGCACCCGTGGAGGAGAGCATCGCGGCCTGGGACCGTCTGGGTGAAGCTTCGTTCCAATGGGGGCGCGGCCCCATCATTCCGGGAGTCCGGCGGCCGCTTCTCGGATTCTTTCGGCCGGTCAAGGGCTATGCAGCGGCAAGGGTGCTGGTCGATCCGGATGTCCTGCCCTACCGTCCCAACCGCGGACTGCACCTGACCCTGACGCGCCATCCCGAGCCCCACAGCCGGGAGGCACACACAGCCTTCGCCTGGGAAGATACCCGCCTTATTCCGGAACTGCTCAGCGTAGACGGAGTGGCCGGGGCCTGGACGTTCTCATTCAGCCATCCGCAGCAGCACGGCACCCTGCCGTTCAAAGGTTCAGTGTCCGAGCCTCCCGGCGGCCTGCGGATCCGGATGCTCTACTTGGACGAAGATCCGGGCCCGGTCTCCCGGGACGTCGCACGGGCGGAACAGGCCCTCAGCACCGCACCGGACGCCCCGCGGAACACTGGCGAAGTACTGTTCGCGTCGCCGCTGCAGACCATCATTCCGTGGCAGGACTGGTAGCTTTCCCGTCCGTCCCCGTCCACCGGACACCATCACCAGCATCTCAACCGAAGGGAGCGCACATGGCGCTAACAGATTCCACCGACAGCCTCGTCAGCACCGAATCGCGCCAGGGGGTGGTGTGGCTGCGCTTCAATCGGCCGGACACCCTCAACGCGGTCTCTACCGCAGCACTTGCGGAACTCGCCGCAGCCCTTGAATCGTCCCGGGATGCGGACGCCGTCGTCATCACCGGAGCGGGCCGCGCCTTCTGTACCGGCGCCGATCTTGGCACCGACGTTACGGGAGCCACCGTTGCCGCTGCTGCCGACGCGGTCTCCCTGATTGCGGAGATCCCCGCACCGGTGATCGCCGCCGTGAACGGGCCGGCTGCAGGTGTGGGCGCTTCCCTTGCCTTTGCCTGCGACCTGGTGCTGGCTGCGGAATCAGCCTTCTTTCTCCTTCCCTTCCTGCCCCTGGGCCTGGTGCCCGACGGCGGGGCAACCCACGCCGTCGTGACCGGCGCCGGCCGGATTCGGGCCGCCCGCATGGCGTTTGGCGGAGAACGGATTCCCGCGGCCCTCGCCGCCGAATGGGGACTGGTAGGGGAAGTGGTTCCCGATGCTCAACTGGGTTCCCGGGTCGACGACGTCGTCGCGCGGCTGTGCTCCGCGCCTCGAGCGGCAGTATCGGAAACCAAGCGCCTGCTGCGGGCCGCGGAGGCTCCCGCCCTGCAGTCCGCCCTGGAGCGGGAGCTCGAGATTCAGTCGGACCTGCTGGGCAGACAGGAGTACGCACGGGCCCGCACAGGGTTCCTGGCCCGGAAACCGGTGGATTTCCGCGGCGAGCGCGGCTGAAGGCTCTCATGGATAAAGTGCCTGCAGGGCTCCGCCCGTGAGCGGCGCCGGAGCATACGCCGATCAAACGCGCCGTCTCCGCACCACGAGCGCCGGTCAGCTGGCCGCGCTGCAGTCCGGACAACTGCCGCCGCCCGAAGCTGTTGCGGACAAGGTGTGGGCCATCGCCGCGCCCATCCCCGAAGGCAGCGTCACCTACACGCTCAGCTATGTCCTGGTCAGTGCTGATTCAACCTCATTCTCCATCCTGGATCCGGGGTGGGACTCGCCGGAGAACCTTGACTCCCTCCGCCGGTCCCTGGGGCTGATCGGGCTTGCCCTCGAAGGCCTCTCCACCGTCGTCGCCACCCATCACCACCCCGACCACCTCGGCATCGCCTCCACACTCAAAGCCATGACGGGTGCCAGAGTGGTGCTCTCCGGCATAGAGCGGGCCGTCCTGACCTACCAGCTCAGTCCCGGGCTGCGGAACCCGGCGTCGTACACCAGGGTCCTGGAGGCATGGGGAGTTCCCAAGGCGCGCCGCGCCGAGCTTGTTGCTGCCTTTGCCCGCACACCCGATTTTTCCGACATTGAGCCTGACGTGCTGCTGGCGGACGGAGACGTGCTGGACCTGGACGGACACAGCCTCACCGCTGTTGCGACGCCCGGCCACACCGGTGGCCATCTGTGCTTTGCCGACAATGACCGGGGGCTCCTCTACAGCGGTGACCACATACTGCCGCAGATTCACTCCGGGTTCGGGCTCGGCGCCCTCCCCGGAGATCAGCCGCTGCCTGATTACCTGACGTCGCTGCAGTCCCTGCGGCGGTTCGCTGCACATGAGGTGCTGCCGGGGCATGAGTTCCGCTTCCTCGGGCTCGACGCACGGGCAGCTGAAATCTCCGTGCACCAGCTGCGGCGCACGCTGCGTATTGCGGATCTGCTGCCGGAGCTGGGAGACGCCCCGGTGTGGGACTATGCGCGGCTGCTGCACGGGCCGGGTTGGTCCCGCCTTTCCGGATTCTTCCTGCATGCAGCGCTGCGGCAGACGGAAATGCATCTGGACCTGGCGCGAAGCCCGCACCTGGCAGAGCTGCTTGCGCCCTTTCCCGCGCTCAGGCCCCCGGAGGCTGCCTCAGCTGGCTCCGCTGACTAGGCACTCCCGGAGACTAGGCACTCCCGGAGACTAGGCACTCCCGCAGGACGGCCGGCAGCCGGATTGGCCGTTGATCGGGAGAAACGGTCACGAGCCAGTTGGATGCCGTGGCCACCAGGGCGCTGTCGGTGCGGCGCCACATTTCGAAGTCGAACCGCACCGAGGACGTGCCGATATCTCCCACGCGGAGCTCGATGGTGATCTCGTCAAAGAGTTTGGCGGGAAGCAGGTAGTCGCAGTGGGTTGCTCTCGACACGGTCCACCAGCCGAACCGTTCGAGCAGCGTGTCCTGCCGCAGGCCCTGCAGGAACAGCCATTCCGTTTGCAGCGCCTCCATGCGCGGAAACCAAGCAGCGTAATACAGGATTCCGGCGGGATCTGTGTCCGCATAGCTCAGCCGCTGTGTGTGCTCGTGCAGCAGCGGGTGCTGCTGGGTGGCTGCCGATGCCGTCTGGCTGTCCATCGGGTTGTTCCCTGCCTTCGTCGGTTGTTCCGCTGGCAAGCCCGCTCCAGGACGGGTCCTGCCTCGTAAAACAAACATAGCGCTTGCTTGGTTCTTGGGCTACGGTGTGACGATGTGCAATGAAGCTCGAGCCTTAACGGCTGCAAGACCTCCGGCGCCAGGGGGCCGGACCGCATGATCAAGTTTCTGCTGCGAAAGCTCGCCACAACGTTGCCGCTTCTCGTCGTAGTGCCCTTCCTGGTGTTCGCGATGATTGAACTGGTGCCGGGGGACCCCGCCGCAATTCTCGCGGGCGAGAACGCCGATCCGGCGCAGATTGAGGCCGTCCGCGATAAGCTGAACCTCGGCTCACCGCTCATTGTCCGCTACGGGAACTGGCTCCTCAGTGCCGTCCAGGGCGATTTGGGAACCTCGTTCACTTCGGGCTCCACTGTCATCGGACTGCTGGGCAGAAGCCTGGGGGCAACGCTCTCCCTAGTGGCATTGGCACTGCTGATCGCGGTGGTGATCGGAGTCGCTCTCGCTGTCGCCGCTGCTGCCCGGCCGCACGGTCTGCTCGACCGGTTCGTCAGCGCAGCTTCAGCGCTGGCGATCGCGATGCCAACCTTCTGGCTTGGCCTGCTTCTCGTCTCGCTCCTGGCCATCCAGATCCCGCTCTTTCCGAGTTTTGGCTATGTTCCGCCGGGGGAGGGTATCGGCCCCTGGTTGGCACACCTTTTCCTGCCGGCGCTGGCTCTCAGCGTGCTCCCCGCCGCCGAACTGGTCATGCAGCTTCGGTCGTCACTACTGAACGCCATGACAACCGACTATGTCCTGAATGCCCGCGCCAAAGGGCTGTCATCGTTGAGTGTGATGTTCAAGCACGGCATGAAAAACGCACTCGTGCCCGTGGTCACCGTGTTCGGATTCCGGGTTGCTGAGATCTTGGGCGGCACTGTGGCAATCGAGTTCATTTTCAACATATCGGGGCTTGGCCGCCTGGCACTCGACGCCGTACAGGCCCGGGACATCCCTGTCGTGCTTGGCTTCGTGCTCTTCACGACCCTCGTTGTCGTCGTAGTGAACTTCCTCGTCGACCTTTCCTATGGATTCCTGAGCCCAAAGGTGCGCGCATGACAAATCCCGTCAAGTTGATGCCAGCTTCCTCTACCGATCCGGAGCCGGAGGCAGCGACTCCCCGGGTCCGGTCGGGAGGTGTGGGATGGCTGTGGAAGAAACCCGCGACATTGCTGAGCACCTTGTTTATCCTGCTGCTGATCACTGTGGCCGTCCTGGCACCCGTTATCAGTCCGTTTGCTCCCGATGCCCAGAACCTCATGGAACGGCTGGCTCCGCCGTCTTCGAAGCACTGGCTCGGCACAGACGAATACGGGCGCGACGCGCTCAGCAGACTTATTTTCGGTGCGCGGGTCTCGCTCCTTGCTGCCGTACAGGCTGTATCGATCACGCTCGTCCTCGGACTGCCGCTGGGGATCATCGCAGGGTATGTCGGCGGGTGGTTCGACACGGTAATGAACCGGGTCATGGATGTGCTCATGAGCGTCCCCTCACTCGTGCTTGCCCTCACCATTGTGGCCGTGCTCGGTCCGGGTATCACCGAGGCAATGCTGGCAATCGGCATTGTGCTGACTCCACGCACCTTCCGGGTCGCCCGGGCAAGCACACTTGAAGTCCGGAATGACACCTACATTGAAGCGGCGCGGGCCGTCGGCGCATCAACAGGGCGAATCATCGTGCGCAATATTCTTCCGAACGTGACGCCTCCGATCATCCTGGTCTCAGCGGTCTCCCTCGGAACGGCAGTTGCAGCGGAAGCCAGTTTGAGCTTCCTCGGGCTGGGAGTGCGGCCGCCCACCGCGAGCTGGGGGTCGATGCTCGACAACGCTGCCTCCACCATGGGCATTGCACCTCTCCACGTGTGGCCTCCCGGCATCGCCATCTTCCTCACGGTGCTGGCCTTTACCTACCTCGGTGAGGGGATGCGCGCTGCGCTCATCCGAACCCGTTCGAACGGAGCCAAATCATGACCGAACCGCACCGCCAGGACTTCGGCGCCAACGCCAGGGCCGCCGCCGGCAATCTACTCGAAGTTGAAGGCCTCTCCATAGACGTCGCCGGTACGCAAAGCGGGCATATGCGAATTGTCGAGGATGTCAGCTTTTCAGTGGCTCGAGGGTCCAGTGTGGCTCTGGTTGGTGAATCCGGCTCCGGCAAGACCGTCACTTCCCTATCGATTATGGGGCTCAATGCGGCGACGGGCACCACCGTGGCAGCTGGATCGATCCAGTTCGATGGAACGGACGTGGTGACGGCATCGGAACGATCCATGCGCTCCATCCGGGGTGCCCGGATCGGCATGATCTTCCAGCAGCCAACCCGCAGCCTAAACCCGGCATATTCCGTAGGCGACCAGATCGCCGAATCAGCGCGGCGCCACCTCGGCCTTACCCGAAGGGAAGCGTGGAAGCGGGCAGTCCAGATGCTTGACCACGTGGGGATCCCGAACGCAGCCGCTCGGGCCAGGGAGTATCCGCATGCCTTCAGCGGAGGAATGTGTCAGCGGGTCATGATTGCAATGGCCATGGTCTGCGAACCTGAGCTGCTCATCGCAGACGAGCCCACGACTGCACTGGACGTAACCGTTCAGCGGAAGATTTTGGACCTCATCGCCGATATTCAGCAGGAGACCGGGGTCTCGGTGCTGTTTGTTTCCCACGACCTCGCCGTCGTGGCCGAGTTTTGCCAGCGGGTGGTGGTGATGTACGCGGGAAACGTCGTGGAGCACGGCCCGGTCGACGATGTCTTTTTCCGGCCGGCGCATCCCTACACCTCCGGACTGCTGGGAGCGATCCCGCGGCCGGCGGTGGATACGGGCGGGCGCATGCTGGCTATACCAGGTCAGCTGCCTGCAGTCGGGACACACTTTCCCGGATGCCGGTTCGCACCGCGCTGCGATTTCGCCCTTGACGAGGTATGCAACCGCGCGGTGCCGTCGATGCTGCAGGTCAGTGCGGCTCAGGAGGCTGAGCACGCGGCAAGGTGCGCCAGGACCGCCGAGTTGGCTCTCGCGGGGGTTGTCGCATGAGTCTGCTTGAGGTTGAACACCTGTCCAAAACCTTTACCCGGCGCAGGAAGCTGTTCGGGCGCCAGGGTCCGGCCGCTCCTGCTGTCGATGACGTCAGCTTTACGGTTGAGGAAGGCGAATGCCTGGCCGTTGTCGGGGAGTCCGGCGCCGGCAAGTCCACGCTCGGCCGTCTTGTCATCCGACTCATTGAGCCGGATGAAGGCGCAGTCCGCCTGGCCGGAATGGACATTCGTTCCTTGAATCCGCGGGAACTCCGTACCGCGCGCGAGCACATGCAGATGGTTTTCCAGGATCCGTACAGCTCCCTGGACCCCCGGATGACAATTCGAGCCTGCGTGGCCGAGCCGTTGCTGGCGCACACCCCTATGTCTCGGACGGAACGGGACCGGCGGGCAGCAGAGCTCATCGATACCGTCGGCCTCAGCTCCCGGTACCTGGACCGGTATCCGGTTGAACTCTCGGGCGGGCAGCTCCAGCGGGTTTCCATTGCCCGGGCAATCGCCCTAAAGCCGAAACTCATCGTCTGTGACGAGCCCGTTACCGCCCTGGACGTGTCGGTCCGTGCCCAGATCATCAACCTGCTCCAGGACCTTCGGTCGGAGTTCAATCTGACCTACCTCTTTGTGAGCCACGATCTTGCTCTGGTTGAAATCATCGCCGACCGGGTACTCGTCATGCGCGGCGGACGGGTGGTCGAGACCGCGCCTGCCGCCTCTATATTCAGGGACCCCCAGGACGCCTACACGCGCGAACTGATAAGTGCCACCCCCAATCCGATCCCTCCCCGCCGGGGACAGAACTAACCCTCGACACCGTGCGGAGGACATTGCCTCCGCCGCAACCTCGGCCCTTCCTGAGCCGTTATGACGAAAGGAATCAGATGTCACCTCAGCGCAGACGCGGCATTCACATGATCGCCCCCATTGCAGTCATCGGCCTGGCACTGGCAGGCTGTGCCGGCAACGGAGGATCAGCTGCACCCGCCGGAGACGGCGCTGTGGCGGAAGCCGACCCCTCGGCCGTACTCCGGGTCGTCACGCCGATGCCCTCGCGGTCGCTCGACCCCATCATGCAGACGAGCGCGGGCGAGCAGTCTTTTACGAGTCTGCTGTACGACCGTCTCCTGGTGGTTGATTCCAACGACGTGATCCTGCCAGGCCTTGCAACGGCGTGGTCATTTGCTGATGACGGCAGCTATCTCGAACTCCAACTTCGCGACGATGTTATGTTCCACGACGGCACGAAGCTGGACGCGCAGGCAGTCAAAATCAACCTTGACCGCGGCAGGGACACTCCTGACAGTTCGGTTCGGCAGTACCTCACGGACATTACCTCGGTGGACGCCGTGGACGCTGACACCGTCCGCATCAATCTCGTGGAGGGGCGCGGTGCCGGGCTTCCCGGTGTATTGACCACGAACGTCGGCATGATTGTGAGCCCCGCCGCGATAGCCGGATCGGTCGGTGACATTGCGACGGGCAAGGTCGACGCCGGCTCGGGCCCATACGTTGTTGACAGCTTCGTGGCGAACGAAAAGTCGGTCTTCACAGCGTCGGAGGGCTACTGGGATGATTCCGTCGGCCAGCTTGCGGGCATACAGATCGAGAACGTGCCCGATGCGATTACCCGCCTTAACGCTGTGAGGACAGGTGCCGCGGATTTCGCCTCGATCAGTTCGCCCACCGATATTCTCCAGGCGGAGCAGCTTGCCAAGACCGGGGAGGTCCGAACAACCGATGTCCGGTTCCGTGCTTCGCTCGGACTGATGATCAATTCCTCCAAAGGCGACATGGCCCAGCCGGAGGCGCGTCAGGCTGTTGCCCACGCCATTGATCCGGCCGGGATCAACGGGCTTTTCAGTGACCGCTGCACGCCGCGGAGCCAGTTCTACCCGGACTCGGAGTGGCCGGCAATCCAGGACTGGAACGGCGCGTACCCTTACGACCCGGAGAAGGCCAAGGAGCTCGTTTCGAAGCTGGGATCGGTGTCAATTGAGATCACAACCCCCGCCGGCTCCAATGCGGACCAGGCCGGAAATGCCATCCAGGCACAGCTGACTGAAGCCGGGATCAACGCAGAGCTCAGCCCGGTCCCGGTCAGCGAGGGCACCTCGCGCTACATCGCGGGTGACCTGCAATCATTCGTCCATGCAGCCGTTGCTCCTCATGCGGACCCCGCCGGGACAGTGAACTCATACATCACGTCCTCATACAAGCTGGCGGCCCTGCCGGAACAGCTTGCAGAAGTCTCACCGCTTGCGGACCAGGCCGCCAATCCGCTGCTTAGTCAGGAAGAGCGGGCCGGACTTTACCAGCAGATCTGGAAGGCCGCCCTCGACGGCGCGTGGTACGTGCCCATCTGTTCGATCGAGGCCATGTATGTCCACTCGGACAAACTCATGAACCCCGAAAACATTCCATGGGGCAACGCGGGCATTCAGGACTTCCGGTTCCTCGAGCTGGCCAAGTAGGCACTTTGCCGCACCCGGCTTCACCAGCGAATCTGGTGCGAATTCTCCCGTGAGCCGTGCATAACATCTCAGCCCACGGGTAACAAACCTAGCGTTTGCTTGGTACAGTGTGAACCATTCGCGCCGTCGCGAAGAAAGGACAGGGAACCGATGTCGATAACTATCGATCTCACAGACTGGGTTGTACTCGTCACGGGAGGCGCACGCGGTGTGGGTGCCGGCATTGTCGAGGCGTTCGTTGACGCCGGCGCCGTCGTCGAAATCTGCGGCCGGACAGAACCGGAACCGGCAGCCGGAACCGCAGTGCAGGGGGTGAACTTCAGCGCCGTGGACGTGCGCGATGATGCGCAGGTGCGCGCCTGGGTGGCCGACGTCGTGCAGCGCCGCGGACGGATCGACGTGGTGGTCAACAATGCCGGAGGTTCACCGTTCGGGCGCTTTGAAGCCGGTTCGGCCCGCTACCAGCGCGCGATAACGGAGCTGAATTTCCTTTCTGCGGCACAGCTGGCCAACGCAGTGCACCCGGTCATGATGGCGCAGGAGCAGGGCGGATCCATCATCAACATCACGTCGATCAGCGCCCGCCGCCCGAGTCCGGGCACCGCGGTCTACGGGGCAGCCAAGGCCGCCCTCGAAAGCCTGACCGGCAGCCTGGCTGTTGAGTGGGCGCCGCGGATCCGGATCAATGCCGTGAGCTGCGGCCTGGTGGCCACCGAGGGCGCGGCAGATCATTACGGGGACGCCGACAGCTACGCCCGCGTGGCAGCCACCATTCCCCGCGGACAGCTGGCCCTGCCCGGCGAGATCGGTGCGGCCTGCGTCATGCTGGCCTCGCCGCTGGCCAGCCACATTACCGGGGCAGTGCTCGACGTCGACGGCGGCGGCGAATGGCCCGCCTTCCTGGCGCACACCCCGCACGCCGACATTCTCAAACCTCATGAAGTAGAAGGAGCACACTGATGACCGAAGCGGTAATTGTTTCTGCGGTACGTTCACCCATTGGCCGGGCGAATAAGGGTTCACTGCGCGGGATGCGCGGCGACGACCTCGCGGCGCAGATGGTGCGGGCTGCCCTTGACGCCGTGCCCGGCCTCGACCCTTCCACCATCGATGACCTGATGATGGGCTGTGCCCAGCCGGCGGGGGAACAGGGCTACAACATTGCCCGCATGGTGGCCATGCAGCTCGCCCTGGATTCCGTTCCGGGGACCACGGTGCACCGCTACTGTTCCTCGTCCCTGCAGACCAGCAGGATGGCACTGCACGCGATCAAGGCGGGCGAAGGCGACGTGTTCATTTCAGCCGGCGTAGAGACCGTTTCACGCTTCGGCTTCGGCAAGTCCGACGGCATGCCCGATACGAAGAACCCCGCATACTTCGAGGGCATGGAGCGCACCAAGGCCATGGCCAAGGACCCCGAGGCCCGCTGGAGTGATCCGCGGGAACGCGGAGAACACCCCGACATCTACATTGCCATGGGCGACACCGCCGAGAACGTGGCACAGCTGCGCGGTGTCTCCCGTGCGGCGCAGGATGAGTGGGCGGTGCGAAGCCAGAACCTCGCCGAGGCCGCCGCGGTCCGCGGTTTCTGGAAAACCGACATCACCCCGGTCACCCTGTCCGACGGAACCGTTGTCTCCACTGATGACGGCCCGCGCGCAGGCGTCACGCTCGAGAAACTCTCGACACTGCAGCCGGTGTTCCGCGAACACGGCACCGTCACGGCGGCCAACTGCTGCCCGCTGAACGACGGCGCCGCCGCCCTGGTCATCATGAGTGACCGCCGCGCGGCCGAACTGGGCCTGACGCCGCTGGCCCGGATCGTTTCGACCGGCGTCGCAGCCATGACGCCGGAGCTGATGGGGCTGGGCCCCGTCGACGCCGTGGGCAAGGCACTGGCCAACGCCCGGATGTCCATCGGCGACATGGACATTATGGAGCTCAATGAAGCCTTCGCCGCCCAGGTGCTGCCCTCCATTGACGACATCGGCATCGACCCGGACAAGGTCAACGTCAACGGCGGGGCCATTGCCCTGGGTCACCCCTTCGGCATGACAGGGGCACGCATGACCACGACGGCGATCCACGCGCTGCAGGAGCGCGACGAGCAGTTCGCCGTCGAAACCATGTGCGTCGCAGGCGGCCAGGGCATGGCCATGATCCTGGAGCGGCTGAGCTAGCTGCTGCCTCGACCGGCTGCAGTGACGCGAAAGGGCGGTTGCGGGAACTCCCCGCAACCGCCCTTTAGCGTGTGCTGACGATCAGTGCCGGGTTATCGGCTCACAGCTTTGACTTCAGAACCTTGCCGGTGCTGTTGCGCGGAAAATCGTTGACGATGACGAAGCTGCGGGGCACTTTGTAATTGGCCAGCCTGGTCTTGCAGAAGGCCGCCAGGTCATCAGCCGACGGCATCGGATCGGCGTCGTGCAGCAGGGCAACGTAAGCCCTGCCCACCGACCCCATCAGTTCGTCGTCAACGCCAACCACGGCGGATTCGTTGACGGCGGGGTGCTGCCGCAGGACGTTCTCAATTTCCGCCGGGTAGACGTTGAAGCCGCCCACAATGAACATGTCCTTCAAACGGTCCGTGATCTTCAGGCACCCGTGCTCGTCCAGCCGGCCGATGTCGCCGGTGTGGAACCAGCCCCCGGCGTCCACGGCATTAGCAGTGGCCTCCGGGTCATCGAAGTATCCCAGCATCACGTTGTCGCCGCGCAGCAGGATCTCGCCGTCTTCACCGACGGGGAGATCGTTTCCGGCTGCATCGACAACGCGGATCTCGACGCCTTCAACTGCGGGGCCCGTGGTCTGCTTGGCGTGCTCCAGGGATTCACCGGGCCGGGACAGCGTGGCCACCACACATTCGGTCATGCCGTACGCCTGTGCCACGGTTCGGAAGCCGAGCACCTCCGACATGTCCCGGAACAGTGTTTCCGGGGCAGTTGCGGCGCCGGCAATGGCGAAGCGCAGGGACGAGGTGTCATAGCTCTTCAGATCCGGGTGGTTCAGCAGCGAGGTGAAGATGGTGGGCACGCCGGGCAGGACGCTGATGCGTTCTTTCTGGACCAGGTCCAGCAGTGCGGAAGCATCAAAGATTTCCACCGGATAGATGGTGGCCCCGGCCAGGAGCGCTGCAATTACTCCGGCTTTGTAGCCGAAACCGTGGAAGAACGGATTGACCACGGCGTAGCGGTCCCCGGCGGACAGCTCAGCGCCCGCAGCCCAGGCCCGGGCCACGCCCAGTGTCTGCCGGTGCGCACTCATGACGCCTTTGGGAAGGCCTGTGGTTCCGGAGGTGTACAGGATGTCGACGACGTCGTCGGGCTGTACCGCGGCGGCCGCCGCAGCGAAAGGCGCCTCCTGGCCTGCGCCGTCCGCGAGGAAGGACTTCCAGCTGCTCTCCCCGTGTTCGTCCGCCGGACCGTCCAGCCGGACAACAAGCCGCACCTTCGGCAGACCCGGCACCGGAACTGCATCACCCGGCTCCACAGCGCCGTCACCGAGGGCCTCCGCAGCCGCTGCACGCAGCGTTTCCAGCGGCCGGCGGCCGAGGAAATCGTCGGCAACCACCAGGACAGACGCACCGGAGCGCCGCAGGATCATGGCGGCTTCGTGGCCGGTGTACCGGGTGTTCAGGGGCACCACCGCCGCACCGACTGACTGTGCACCCAGCATGGCCAGGATGAAGTCCAGCCGGTTCGGGGCCCACAGGCCCACCCGGTCACCCGGCCTCACCCCCTGGGCCAGGTAGGCGCGCCCGGCCTCCGCGATGCGTTCACCGAGTTCGCGGTAAGAGACGGCAGCGCCCGCGGCGACGACGGCGGGGTGGTCACCGAGCCGCGCCATGCCGGCAAGCAGCTGGGGAATGGTCCGTGCGTCGGAGAGATGCATCGAGGAATCCTTTCATTCCGTGTGACAAAAAACGCAATGGCGCGGCTAATACAGTAACGTGCCTAAAATACGGGAGAATTGAGCAAATGCTTGGGTGAATTTATATACGAGGAGAAATGATGGCAACGCGCAAAAAGACGGAACCAGCGGCCGGCGAGCAGGGGTCCGACCGCCGGGAACAGCTGCTGGCGATTTCCGCCCGCCTGATCGCCACCCGCGGATACTCCGCGACGACGGTGCGCGACATTGCCGACGAAGCGGGTATTCTCTCCGGCAGCCTCTACCATCACTTCTCCTCCAAGGAAGCGATCCTTGAGGAAATCCTGCGGTCCTTCCAGGGCGGACTGCGGCAGCGGTCGGAGGAGATTGCCGCCGCCGGAGGCGGGCCGCGGCATGTCTTTGACGAACTCGTCCGGACCGCCTTTGTCACCATCGAGAAGCAACCGGACGCCGTTGGCATTTACCAGAATGAGGCAGCGTTTCTGGCCAATCTCCCCGGCTTTGAATTCGTGGCCGAAGAAGGTGCCCGCATTGAATCCATCTGGCAGGAAGTGATTCAGGAAGGCCAGCGCGAGGGAGTCTTCCGCGCGGACCTGGATTCCGCCATGACGTACCGGTTCATCCGTGACGCCGTCTGGTCCACGGTGCGCTGGTTCCGCCCGGGCGGCCGGCACTCCGCCGAGAGCGCCGGCCGCCACTTCCTGGAGTTGATCCACTCAGGCCTCCTGCAGGACTAATCCGCGTCAGGAGCCGGTCTAGTTCGGGACTTCCCGGGACCGGCTCCCGCGCGGATCCAGCACCTCGCGGATCAGGTGCAGCTCCTCGTCGGTGGGAACACGGGTCAGCGGAGCACCCTCCGCCTCGAGGGCAAAGCCGGTGTTGTCGATGACCTCCTGAGGATCGACCCCGGGGTGGACGGAGAGAACCGTGACCCGGCCGCCGTCGTCGTAACCCAGGACGGCCAGATTGGTGACAATCACGCCCAGATGGTGGAACCGCATCGAGGTGCCGGCCGCACGCGCACGGTCGTTTCCGACACCCGAAACCATGTCCACCGATTCGACGAACAGACGCGCGCTGTGCCGGGACACCCAGTAATCCACCCGGTGGTTGGCAGTGTTGCCCGGAGCTCCCCGCACGCCAATGAGCTGGCGCTTGGGCTTGTTCCAGTCGCCGATCAGGGAAATGTTCTGGTTTCCGAAGCGGTCAATCTGGCTGGCACCCATCATGCTCTGCCGCCGTCCGCTGGCCACAATGTCAAAGATGCGGCGGAACGGGGCCCACCCCTCGATGACTCCTCCGCCGGCCGCCGTTTTGCCCAGCGGCGGCGGTTCGCTCATCATGAAGGCCTCCCCGTCGCTGAGGACCAGGTCGGGGGAGTGGGTGACCTTGGCGAGCCTGGCTCCGATGGTCGGAATGGTGCCGACGGCATGCGCAAGGATCTCGCCGGATTCACGGTAGGTGTCGGAACACGCCGCAATGCAGATTTCGGCGATGGTGGCGTCTGCGGTCATTACTTCTTCTCCTGTACTGCGTGGAAGCGGGCAACCGCCTCGTGGTAGGCGGCTTCGTCGCCGCCGAGGAACTCGGCAACGAAGGCGCGCCAGCTTTCAGGGTCTTTGGCGGAGGCGGCATAGTGCTTCTGGAACGCCTCGTCGCGGCCGTAGTCCGGCTCGCAGGTGGTGAAGTGCGCCCCGCGGGGCGTCTCGATGACGCCGGTGACGTACATGCGGCTGAGCATCAGGGTGTGGAAGGAGCCCTCATCCAGCAGGTCCTCCGTTTCCACGATTCGCTCGGTGGTGACGAAGGTGCGTGCTGCCGCCATGGCAAACAGGTCATCGAAATACGGATCCGGGCCCAGGAACTGGGCGTTGCCGCCGCTGTCGGAGCGGTTCACGTGGATCAGGGCCACGTCCAGCGGCGTCGCCGGCACAGCAACATACTCGTCGTCGGAGTAGGGGGATCCCACGGTCCTCAGATGCGGATTAGCCGCCATGACATCGGAGCCGATGCCGGCCAGCGTCGGCAGGAAGGACAGCCGCGAGGCTGCGGCGCGCAGCCCGGTGACGAACATGCCTTCGTCATATTCATTGATCTCCAGCTCGCCGCGTTCACGGGCTGCGGTAAACAGCGGGTCCAGGGCGATGCTGTCCAGCGACACGAAGCCGTAGATGAGCTTGCGGACCTTGCCGGCGGCAACCAGCAGGCCGACGTCGGGACCGCCAAAGGCGACGACGGTCAGGTCCGTCACGTCACTGCGCAGCAGCTCGCGGACCGCAGCCATGGGCTTGCGCCGGGAACCCCACCCCCCGATGCCAACGGTCATTCCTGACTCAATGGACGAAACCGCCTCACTCAGGCCAATCCTCTTATCGGGCATCCGGTCCTCATTTCCCGCATCATTGCGAAACCTAGCGCTTGTTTGGTAGTCAGACTAGCACGGCGCCCAGGCGTCGCCCCGGAGCCGTGCGGGGGTCACAGCACAGCGGAAACCCGTTCCCTCTGTTCCGGCGCTGCACCGGCGGGCTGCGGCATGATGCCCAGCAGCACACCCAGACGGCGGCGGTGCTCGCGCGCCTGTCCGAACAGTTGGCCGGTGGCATGGGCCCGCTTGAAGACAAGCTGCGCGTCATGCTCCCAGGTGATCGCGATACCGCCGTGAAGCTGCACGGTTTCCGACGCCACGTGATCGAGCGCGTCCGAGCACCAGGCAGCTGCGGCGGCGGCCCGCTCCGGCAGGTCGGCAGCTTCCGTTCCCGCCGACCAGGCCGCGGCCCATGCAGTGGTTCGCGCCGTTTCCACCTGCAGGAGCATGTCCGCCATCCGGTGCTTCAGTGCCTGGAAGGAACCGATGGGCCGGCCGAACTGTACGCGCTGCTTGGAGTACTCCACGCTCATGTCCAGGCCGCGCTGGGCGGTACCGACCTGCAGGCAGCTCACGGCAACCACGGCGATGTCGCGGATCTTTTCCAGCGCTGCTGCGGCGTCCGGCAAAAGCGCACGCGCCGGAACTCCGGAGAACGTCATAGTGGTGAAGTTCAGCGTGGTGTCCACCGCCGGTGTGTTGACCCGCTGGACCGAACCGGCGTCGAGCACCTCGAACAGTCCGACGCCGTCCGGCGTCACCGCCACCGCGATGAGGGTGTCGGCGCTGCCGCCGTCGAGTACGAGGGTTGCCGTTCCGGTGAGGGTCCACTGTTCTGCGGCGGCGTCACCGCCGGGGTTTCCGGCGGCGTCTGCGGCCGAGGCTGTGATGCCCGAACCGGAGGTGCTCCAGGTACCGCGGCCGTCCGCCCAGGCCAGCGCGGCGATCCTGCTGCCTTCGGCGATTCCGGGCAGGAGCCGCTGCTTGGCCTCCTCGTTGCCGGACTCAAGGATCGCGGAGGCGGCCAGCACGGCGGAGGCCAGCAGCGGGCTGGGCGCCAAATAGTACCCGAGGGCCTCCAGGGCGAGGCCGGTTTCAAACCAGCTCACTCCGGCTCCGCCGTACTCTTCGGGAATTGCCAGTGAAGCGACCCCCACCTCTTCAGTCAGGACCCGCCAGAGCCCGGGGTCGAATCCGGGTTCAGAGTCCGCAGCGCCGCGGACAGCAGCGGAGGTCGCATGGCGGCTGAGCACCGCACGCAGTGTCTTTACGAGGTCGTTCTGTTCGTCAGTCAGCGAGAAATCCATGGTGTCCTCAGTGGTTCTGTGAGCCGGCGGGGGAGAGCAGCAGTGACGCGATCCGGGTGTAGTGGTGGCGCGGGGTTCCCCATACGCCCAAGAGGGCACGGACGCGCGTGATCCACAGGCCCAGGTCGTGCTCTTCGGTGTACCCGATGGCCCCGTGGACCTGCAGGGCGACCCGGGCGGCGAGGTCTGCTGCTTCACCGCTGGAAACCTTGGCCGCCGAGACGCTGCGGGCGCCGTTGGGGCCGCCGAGGTCAAGCGCCGCCCCATAAATGAGCGGGCGCGCGAAGGTGAGCGCTATCCGCACGTCGGCGAGCTGATGTTTGAGCGCCTGGTATTCGCCGATCGCGCGGCCAAACTGTTCGCGGATCTTGGCATAGGAAACTGCCTCCGCCAGTAACCGCTCACCTGCACCCAGGAGCATCGCCGAGCAGGCGAGCGTTGCCCGGTCGACAGCCAGGGACACTGCAGCGGGATCCAGGGCGGTAGCCTCGCCGACGGCGGTCAGCTCGCTGAGCGTGCGCGTCCTGTCGATCGAGGCAGTGCCGGGTCCGGCCGACGCCGCGGAGAGGGACGCCGTGTCGACGACAAAATGGTGGCTGCTTGCAGCGGCGTCGAGGGCGTAGGGGACCATCCCGGGGACCGAGGCGGTGGCGATGATCGAACCCGCAACGATGCCGCTGCGCACGTCTCCATCCACCAGGTCGGGCAGCAGCGCCGCGGACTCGATGAACGGCCCCGGGACCGCGTGGTAGCCCAGCCGTTCGAAGGCAACGGCGAGGTCGACGGCGGTGCCGCCCATTCCGCCGTTCTCCTCGGACACGCACAGCCCCAGCAGGCCGAGCTCGGCCAGCTGCGCCCAGAGGGCCCGGCCGGATGCGGTGTCACCGGCCGCCCAGGTACGTGCGGGCTTTGTTCCGCCGGCGCTTTCGATAACCTCATCCACGGCTTCCGCCAGCGCCTGCTGTTCTTCGGTCAAGGCAAACTTCATGACACTCTCCTGCCGTCGCCGCCGCGGGGGAGGCCAAGTAGACGTTCTGCAATGATGTTGCGCTGGATCTCGTTCGTGCCGGCGTAAATGGGTCCGGCAATCGAGAAGAGATAGTCATCCGCCCAGCGTCCGCCGGCAATCCCGGCGGCGCCGCGCAGTTCGGCCTCAGGCCCCAGGAGCGACAGCGCCGTCTCATGGAGGGAAATGTCGAGCTCGGACCAAAAGACCTTGTTCACGCTGCCCTCGGCGCCGATGTCTCCGCCCTCCTGCAGCGTGCTGACGGTACCCCAGGTGTAGAGCCGGTAGGCCTCGGACTTGATCCAGGCGTCGACGACGGCGTCCTGCGCGAAGGGGTCCTCGTGCTGCCGCGTGTTCCACAGGTCGATGAGGCGGTCGGAGGCTGCGCAGAAACGGCCGGGGGCGCGCAGCGAGAGTCCGCGCTCATTGCCGGCGGTGCTCATGGCCACCCGCCATCCGTCCCCCGGAGCCCCGAGGACGTCTTCATCCGGAACAAACACGTCTTCAAAGAACAGTTCAGCGAAGCCCGTTGACCCGTCAAGCTGTGCGATGGGACGCACAGTGAGTCCCGGGGCATCCATCGGGAAGAGGAAGTAGGTCAGGCCCCGGTGCCGGTCCGCAGCGGGGTCGCTGCGGAAAAGCCCGAAGCCCCGGTCGGCCCACACTGCGCGCGAGCTCCAGGTCTTCTGGCCGCTGAGCAGCCAGCCGCCCCGTGCCTCGTCGCGGCGGGCGGTGCTGCGGATGGCCGCCAGATCGCTGCCCGCGCCGGGCTCGGACCAGGCCTGGGCCCAGATCAGCGAACCGTCTGTCATGGGGCGGAGGTAGCGCGAGCGCTGGTCATCGGTGCCGTGTTCAAACAGGATCGGGGCCAGCAGTGAGATGCCGTTCTGGGCTACCCGCGTGGGGGCACCGGAGCGGTAGTACTCCTCCTCGAAGATGACCCACTCCACGAGTCCTGCGCTGCGGCCACCGAACTCCTCCGGCCAAGCCACTGCCGACCAGCGTCCTTCGGCCAGGGTTGCCTCCCACTTCCGGTGCGCGGCAAAGCCCTCGGCCGTATCCATGGACGGCAGGGGCTGCGCCGGTACGTGTTCCTTGAGCCAGGCGCGTGCCTCGGCGGCAAAGGCCTGCTGCTCGTCGCTGAGATCGAGGTTCACTTAGTCACCGCCGCGTCCCGCATGCTCCTGGCTCCCATTCCGGCCAGCGAGTCGGCGCCAACCTCCGCATTGTGTGCATGTGCCGCATGGTGCAGCCCGAAGACGGAGTCCATGCCGGCGCGGAGCCCCTGCAGGTCTTCGGACTGGTTAACTGCCTTCTTGGCCAGGGCGAGCCCCAGCCGAGGCATGGCGCTGATGCGTTCGGCCATGGCCATGACCGTGTCCTCCAGGTCCTCCCGCGGAACTACATGGTTCACCATTCCCAGCTCGCGGGCACGCTGGGCCGTGAAGCGGTCGCCGGTAAAGAGGAACTCCTTGGCGGCCCGGGGGTTCATGACCCAGGGGTGGGCGAAGTACTCCACCCCCGGGATCCCCATCCGGACGACGGGATCGGAGAAGAAGGCGTCCTCGCTGGCCACGATGAAGTCGCACGACCAGGCCAGCATCAGTCCGCCGGCGATGCAGGCGCCCTGCACCATGGCGATCATGGGCTTGGGGATCTCCCGCCAGCGCCGGCACATGCCGAGGTAGACCTCGGACTCCCTCGCAAAACGGGAGTCGACACCCGCGGTGCCCACGTGGTCCCACCACATCACTGCCTTGCGCTCGAAGCTCTGGTCCACGTCACGGCCCGGGGTGCCGATGTCATGCCCGGCGGAGAAATGCTTCCCGTTGCCCGCGAGCACAATGACCTTCACGGCATCGTCCTCAACGGCGGCAGTGAAGGCTGCGTCCAGCGCATACGTAACCTTCGAGTTTTGCGCATTGCGGTATTCGGGCCGGTTCAGCCGGACGACGGCCACGGATCCGCGCACCTCGTACGTTACAACCTCGCCGGAATCGTCATTCTTCATGGTGGCTCCTCTCTGAGACACTCACCGCTGTGATGTGGTTCACCAAACAAGTGCTTGGTTTGCTAGCATAGGCGAAGCTCGACTTTATGACCAATGGCGGTGGGCGATGAAAGGTGTTTCGTGGACCTGAACTATTCAGCGGAAGACGACGAGTTTCGTCGGGAAATCCGGGACTGGCTGGAATCCAATCTTGTGGGCAGGTTTGCGAACCTTAAAGGCCTGGGCGGCTCCGGCCGGGAACATGAGGCCTTTGAGGAACGCCTCGAGTGGAACCGCCACCTCGCGGAGCACGGCTGGAGCTGTGTCAGCTGGCCCAAGGAACACGGCGGGCGGGGCCTGAGCCTGCTCCAGCAGGTGATTTTTCACGAGGAGTACGCCAGGGCTGATGCTCCGGCGCGGGTGAACCACTTCGGTGAAGAGCTGCTCGGCCCCACACTGATCGCCTTTGGCACCCCGGAGCAGCAGGCGCGCTTCCTTCCCCGCATCGTGGCGGTCGAGGAACTGTGGTGCCAGGGCTACTCGGAACCCGGAGCCGGCTCGGACCTGGCCGCCGTATCCACCAAGGCCGGGTTGGACAACGGCCAGTGGGTCATCGACGGACAGAAGGTCTGGACCTCGCTGGCACACCACGCCGACTGGTGTTTTGTCATTGCACGCACCGGTTCCGGGCCGCGCAAGCATGACGGCCTGTCTTACCTGCTGGTGCCGATGAATCAGCCGGGCGTCGAGATCCGGCCCATCCTGCAGCTGACGGGCACCTCTGAATTTAATGAAGTGTTCTTCGACGGTGCCGTCACGGCCGAGGACCTGGTGGTTGGTGCGCCGGGAGCCGGCTGGTCGGTGGCGATGGGGACCCTCGGCTTTGAGCGGGGCGTCTCCACCCTGGCCCAGCAGATCGCGTTCCAGCGCGAGCTCGGCGCCGTCGTCGACCTGGCCCGCAGCAACGGCACCATCAACGATCCGATCATCCAGGACAAGCTGGTGTCGGCCCACATGGGGCTGGAGATGCTCCGGCTCCACGGCCTGCGCACCCTCAGCGGCGAGCAGGGCATCGAAGCCTCCATCACCAAGCTGCTCTGGGCTCCCTGGCACCGCTCGCTGGGTGAACTGGCCATGGCCGTGGCCGGAGCGGCCGGGCTCACCGCAGCCGAGGCCCCGTACGAGCTTGACGCCCTGCAGACCCTCTTCCTGTTCAGCCGCGCGGACACGCTCTACGGCGGCTCGGACGAAATCCAACGCAATGTCATCGCCGAGCGTGTGCTCGGCCTGCCCAAGGAGGCACGCGCATGATCGAAGCACGCACTGTACAGCCCGTTCCCGCCTACGTTCCCGCCCACGGACTGCTCACGGGACGGCGCGTCGTTGTGACCGCGGCCGCCGGTGCCGGCATCGGTGCTGCGGCAGCACGGCGCTGCCTGGAGGAAGGCGCGGCCCTGGTGGTCCTTGGTGACACCCACGCCGGACGGCTGGAAACTTCCGCCGCGGAACTCGGCGCGGAATTTGGGGCCGAGCGGGTCCGCTGGGCGGTCTGCGACGTCACCGTCGAGGAGCAGATCGAAGCGCTTCTCGACGTTGCCGAGGAAGCGGGCGGCGTCGACGTCATGATCAACAATGCCGGCTTGGGCGGAACCGTCTCCATCCTGGAGATGACCGATGAGCAGTGGTCCAAAGTCCTTGACGTGACGCTCACCGGAACCTTCCGCAGCGTGCGCGGCGCGGCGCGGCGCATGGTCCGCAACGAGACAAAAGGCGTCATCATCAACAACGCCTCGGTCATTGGCTGGCGTGCCCAGGAGGGGCAGGCACACTATGCCGCCGCCAAGGCAGGAGTCATGGCGCTGACGCGTTCAACGGCGCTCGACGTCGCTCCGTACGGAATCAGGGTCAACGCCGTGTCACCGAGCCTGGCCATGCACCCGTTCCTGGCCAAGGTCACCTCGGACGAACTGCTTGAGCAGCTCACCTCGCGGGAGGCTTTCGGCCGCGCCGCCGAGCCCTGGGAAATCGCCAACGTCATGGTGTTTCTCGCCAGCGGCTACTCGTCCTATATGACCGGCGAAGTCGTGTCGGTAAGCAGCCAGCAGGCCTGAGAGGACATCCCCATGACTACTGCATACATTGTCGACGCCGTACGGACTCCCGGAGGGCGCCGCGGAGGCTCGCTTGCCGGCATCCACTCGGCAGATCTCGGCGCCCATGTGATTTCCGCGCTCGTCGAACGCACCGGGATTGACCCCGGAGCGGTGGACGACGTCATCTTCGGATGCACCGACACGCTCGGTTCCCAGGCAGGGGACATTGCCCGGACCGCCTGGCTGGTTGCCGGGATGCCGGACCATGTTCCGGGCGTGACGATAGACCGGCAGTGCGGATCGAGCCAGCAGGCCGTGCACTTTGCCGCCCAGGGCGTGATGTCCGGAACGGCCGACCTCATTGTGGCCGGCGGCGTCCAGAACATGTCGGCGATTCCGATTTCGGCAGCCATGACGCTCGGGGAACAGTACGGATTTACCACCCCCTTTGCCCAGTCGCCTGGCTGGCTGGCCCGATACGGGGACCAGGAAGTTTCACAGTTCCGCTCGGCCGAAATGATTGCGGAAAAGTGGAACATTTCGCGCGGAGACATGGAGGAGTTTGCTCTGGAGAGCCACCGCAGGGCGATTCTGGCCACCGATGAAGGACGATTTGCGGGGGAGATCGTGCCGATCGCCGGATTGAGCCGGGATGAAGGGCCCCGGCGGGGTACGTCACTGGAAAAGATGTCTTCACTTCAGCCGCTCACGGAGGGCGGCCGCATAACTGCAGCTATGGCCTCACAGATCACCGACGCTTCCAGCGCGCTCCTGATTGCCTCGGAAAGTGCCCTGGCCACGCACTCCCTGACACCGCGTGCGCGCATCCACCACATTTCCGTCCGTGCCGATGATCCGGTCTGGATGCTCACCGGACCGATCCGCGCCACCGGATATGCACTCGAACGCGCAGGAATGACCGTGGACGACATCGACCTCTTCGAGTGCAACGAGGCCTTCGCCTCCGTAGTGCTCGCCTGGGCGCAGGAATTGGGTGTTGATCGGGAGAAAATCAACGTCAACGGAGGAGGAATTGCCCTGGGCCATCCGATCGGTGCGACCGGAACCCGCATCATGGCAACCCTGCTGAACGAACTCGAACGCAGCGGCGGACGGTACGGGCTGCAGGTGATGTGCGAGGGCGGCGGCCAGGCCAACGTCACCATCATCGAGCGCCTCTGACGCACCCGGCCCCGGGTACGGGAACGTGCCGGCCCCGGGAGCCCAAAAGGCGGGACGCGTCTCCGGACGCGTGCCGCCTTTTGGGTGTTGAGGCTAGCGGGCTGGTTGGGCCGTACTGCCGCACGCCGCCCCGGAAGCCTTCAGCCGCAGGACCGCCTCGTCGATGATGCGGTCAACCAGCACTTCGCAGGACGGTAGCTCATTGATCACGCCAACCACCTGGCCGGCAGCCAGCATGCCCGCAGAGGTGTCGCCGTCAACGAGGCCTGCCTTCAGGAGCATGGGCGTGTTGGCGGCCAGCATCATCTGGCTCCAGCTCCTGCCCGTGCTGCGCTTCATCGACAGGCCGTCCCGTGCCATCTCCAGCCAGGACTGCCCGGAGAGTTCCTTGAACTGCAGGGACCGGCGCAGGGTCGGCAGCAGCTGCCGCAGCCGCCCCGCTTCCTCGAGGGAATTCACAAATTCGGTGCGGAGCAGCCGATGCGGCATGCCGTCCGCTTTGGTGGTCACCACGGTGCCGTCCAAACCGAAGGAAAGGTAACGCTGCTTGATGTCTTCGGGCACCGAGCTGTCGGAGGTGAGCAGGAACCTGGTGCCCATGCCGATGCCTACGGCGCCGTAGGCCAGCGCAGCAGCCAGGCCGCGGCCGTCAAAAAAGCCTCCTGCCGCTATGACGGGAGTGTCGACGGCATCGACGACGGTCGGCAGCAGCAGCGTCGTGGGGATGGCACCCGTGTGCCCGCCGCCTTCCCCGCCCTGGATCATGACCGCGTCCGCACCCCAGGCTGCCACCTTTTCAGCGTGCCGGGCGGCGCCAACCGAAGGAATCACGACGACGCCGTGTTCCTTGAGCTTGTCGATCAGCTCACGCTTCGGCGCCAGCGCAAAGGAGGCAACCTTGACCCCGTGTTTGATCAGCAGCTTGGCCCGCGCAGGCGCATCGGCGGCATCGGCGCGGAGATTGACGCCGAAGGGCTTTTCTGTGCGGCTCTTGACCTCGACGATGGCGTTTTCGAGCTGGGGGAGCGTCATCGTCGCTGACGCCAGGATTCCCAGCGCTCCTGCCTCCGCCGTGGCGCTCACGAGCCTGGGTCCGGCCACCCACCCCATGCCCGTCTGAACAATGGGATGGTCGACGCCGGTAAGCGTGGTCAGAGGGGTGGAGATGCGGTTGGCGGTACTCATGCTGGGACCTCGTGTTCTCTGAGCGTACGGGGGTCGAGCACCTCCCGGATGAGCTGCAGTTCGCGCTCGTCCGGCAGGCGGGTGGTGCGGATGGGAGCGGTCAGATGAAGCGGGAAGCCGGTCGCGTCCCGGACTTCGTCGAGCGCAACTCCGGGGTGCAGCGATACCAGCGCCATGCTGGAATCCGGACCGCTGAAATCGAAGACTCCCAGGTTGGTCACCACCCGGTGCAGGCGGTGGAAGGGGAAGGCTCCGGGTCCGGCGGCGCGGACCCGGTCCCGGCCGACGCCGCTCACGAAGTCCACCTTGGCGACAAAGGTGCGCCGGGTGTGGCGCGGGATCCAGTAACTCGTCATGTGGTTGACGGTATTGGTGGCGGCGGCTCGGGTGCCCAGCAGCTGCCGGGCGGGCCGGGTATGGTCGCCAATGGCTGAGAGGTTCTGGTTGCCGAAGCGGTCGATCTGGGCTCCGCCCATGACGACGTGGCGGCGTCCGGAGGCAATCAGTTCGAACAGCTCTCGGTACGGGAGGTACCCGGCGGAGACGGTGCTTGGTCGGTCCACCGCCGGCACGTCGCCGAGAATCGTTGACTCGCCGTCGCTGATCATCAGATCCGGGGCATGGGTCAGCAGTGCCAGGCGAACTCCGATGGCGGGCACCAGCCCCGCGGGGCTGGCCAGTATCTCGCGCTGGCCGCGGAACAGGTCGCTGCACGCAGTGACAGCGACTTCTGCGCGCGTAATTCCGTTCACTGCACCCACCGCACCCATTGCACTCACTGCACACCTGCCGGGGTCGCCCGGTAGGCGCCGTCGTCCACGTCCAGATAGCGCGCACGGAAGCTTCTCCACGCATCGGGCGAAGCTGCCGCCTGCGCATATTCGCGCTGGAATTCCTCGTCCCGGCCGTAGTCCGGCAGGCAGGACGTGAAGCGGGCACCCAGCGGAGACTCCACCACATGATCGACCATGGTTCGGTTCAACAGCAGGGTGGAGGGGTGGGCATTGCGGGTGAGCTCGGCCGTGGGAACGATGTGCTCGGCACTGAGAATGGTCTTGGCCGCAGCTCGGGCAAACAGATCGTCGAAATACGGATCGGGGCCCAGGCACTGGGCATTGCCCAGCTCGTCCGCACGGTTCAGGTGCACCAGGGCCAGATCGAGGGGGATCGCCGGCATCGCGACGAGCACTTCGCCGTCGTCGTAGGGTGAGGTGATAGTGCGGATGGCGGGATTTGCCGCAAGCGTGTCCGCGCCCAGGCCGGAGCGGGTCGCTTCGAAAGGCAGCCGCCGTCCAGCCGCACGGAGGCCGGAGACCAGCATGGATTCGTCGAGCTCCGTGACGTCGACCGCCCCGGATTGGCGGGCCGCGGCAAAGTGCGGTTCGACCGAGATCGAATCCAGGGTCACGAACCCGTACACCACCCGCTTCACCTGCCCGGTGGCACAGAGGACGCCGACATCGGGACCGCCGAAACTCACCACTGTCAGGTCACGAACGCCCGAGCGCACGAGCGCCCGCACCAGGGCCATGGGCTTGCGCCGGGATCCCCAGCCGCCAATACCGATGGTCATTCCATCGGTGAACTGATCGATGACCGCATGGGCATCGAGGACCTTGCCGGTCATTTGGCCGAGGAAGGTCCGGCGGCGACAAATTCGTCACGCAGGTCGTCGGCGACACCGCCCAGGTTGAGTTCAAAGGTGAAGCCCTGTTCGAAGCGGTAACTCTTCACGACGTCGACGGGGTCAATGCCGTTCAGGGCTTCCTTGGCAGCGCGGACGACGCGGGTGTCCTTGGCCGCGATCTCATCCGCAAGCGCGAAGGCCGCCTCGTCGAGCCGGTCGACGGGGACAACCTCGGCCACGCTTCCCAGCTCGGCCAGGCGCTGCGCGGTAATCGTCCGGCTGGTGTAGTACAGGGTGCGCAGCAGGTGTGCCGGCACCAGGCGGGAGAGGTGGGTTGCTGCACCCAGCGCTCCGCGGTCCACCTCCGGGACGCCAAAGTACGCGTCCTCGCTCGCCACAATGATGTCCGCGCTTCCCGCCAGCCCGACTCCGCCGCCCAGGCAGAAACCGTTCACGGCGGCAATGACAGGCACCGGGCATTCGTAGATCGATTTAAACGCGAGATAGCAGCCGCGGTTGGCGCCGAGAATGGCGCTGAAACCGTCGGTTGCCTGCATTTCCTTGATGTCGACGCCTGCATTGAAGCCGCGCCCCTCCGCCCGCAGGACGACAACGCGGGTGTCCGGGTCCTGTCCGGCCTCGTTCAGGGCGTCGCTGATGGCGAACCAGCCTGCAACCGGCAGTGCATTGACCGACGGATAGTCCATAGTTACCGCACGCACGCCGTCGTGGTGCATCTTCGATGTAATTGCCATAATGTGACCCTACCTAACGTTTGCTTGATACCCTAGCATTTGCTTGGTAGACGGTACACTGCAGAACATTGCAGTCAACTCAAAGGAGAGAAACGACATGACCGGCATCTGTGAAGGACGAGTCGCCATCGTGACCGGGGCAGGTCGCGGACTGGGGCGCGAACACGCGCTTGAGCTGGCGCGGCAGGGTGCAAAGGTGGTTGTCAATGATCTCGGAACCACACTCAACGGCGTGGCCGAGGCCTCGGGTCCCGCCCATGACGTCGTGGAGCTGATCCGTGCAGAGGGCGGAGAAGCAGTGGCCAACGGAGCGGACGTGGCCGACTTTGAACAGGCTGCCGGGCTTGTCCGGCAGGCCATCGACACCTTCGGCCGACTCGATGTCCTGGTGAATAATGCCGGTTTCGTCCGGGACCGCATGCTGGTGAACACCTCGGAAGAGGAGTGGGATGCAGTGATCCGGGTACATCTCAAGGGGCACTTCGCGCCGCTCCGTCATGCCAGCGAGTACTGGCGCTCCGAGGCCAAGGCCGGCCGCACACACGACGCCCGCGTCATCAACACCTCCTCGGGCGCCGGCCTGCAGGGCAGCGTCGGCCAGGCGACCTACTCGGCGGCCAAGGCAGGCATCGCCGCACTGACCCTGGTCGCAGCCCAGGAACTGGGCCGTTACGGCGTGACGGCTAATGCCATTGCTCCCTCTGCCCGCACCCGCATGACAGAGGGGGCATTTGCCGCCGCAATGGCTGTTCCCGAGAGCGGCTTCGATGCCATGGATCCGGCCAATGTTTCGCCCATCGTTGCCTGGCTCGCCAGCGGCTCCTCCGCTGCAGTGACCGGCCGCGTGATCGAGATTGAAGGCGGGCGCATCTGCATAGAGGAGGGCTGGAACCACGGTCCGGCCGAAGATGCCGGCAGGCGCTGGGAGGCTGCTGCAGCGGGAGAAGCAATTCAGCAGCTGCTCGCCAAGGCTGCTGCTCCTGAGCCGGTGTACGGCATATGAGCCGGACAGTGACGGGGGCCGCCGGGGGAACCGGAATGGAGGACACCGGTGCAGACCGAACCGGGATGGAGGGCGCAGGAGCCTGGGCCGGCCGGGCTCTGGGGGAGCGCACCGTCGGCTACAGCGAGACGGATGCCATCCTTTATGCCCTGGCCATCGGTGCTCCGGCAAACAACCTGGACCTCGTCTTCGAAGACCGGCTGCGCGTACTTCCTTCCTTTGGTCTGACACTGGCACAGTGGGCCCCCGACGTCCTTGCGGAACAGGGCGCCTTCGATAACCGGGCCGTGCACGGATCCCAGGAGCTGACGGTCCTGAAGCCGCTGCCGCGTGCCGGAGAGATCCGCCTGAGTGCCCGCGTTGGAGAGGTCTGGGACAAGGGCGCTGCCGCTGTGTTCAACGTCATTGTCGAGTGTGAGTATTTCATTGCGACGTGGAGCCTTTTCGCCCCCGGTTACGGCGGCTTCGGCGGCAGCCGCGGTCCGTCCCGGCCGGTGCCGGAGAGCGGGCAGCCTGACGGCACCGTCAGCGTCCAGACGCTGCAAAACCAGGCCGTCCTGTACCGCCTGCTTGGCGACCGGCACCACATACATGTGGACCCGGAGGCAGCCCGCCGTATCGGGCAGGACCGGCCCATTCTGCACGGACTGGCTTCGCTGACTTCCGCCACTCTGCCGCTGGCAGACCTGGCCGGCGCGCATCCTGCGGACCTGGTGCAGCTTGAGGGCCGCTTCGCCGGCGTCGTGTTTCCCGGAGACCTGATCTCCGTGCGGGCCTGGCAAGGCGGGCGCTTCGACGCCACCGTGGCGGGCCGGCCCGTGATCACCGAGGGGCTGGCGGTATTCCAATGACCGTCCGTACTTCAATGAACCCGGTATTTCACCGAACATCCGGTCAGGACGGAGCAGCGGCATTCCGGTTCCCGGAGCCCGATCGGCACGGGGGTTATGAGATGAATCACAACGAATCGGCCGGTCTGCGATACGATCGCGGCGAGGTCCGCCGAGCCGTGACCGAGGTCGTGAAGACCATCACCACAGAGTCTTTGACGACAACAAGAGAGGGCAGAAGATGAAAATCGTTGTATTGATGAAAGAGGTCCCGGATACCTGGGGCGACCGCACGCTGGATTTGGAAACCGGTCTGTTGAACCGGGCCGGAACTGATCTCGTGCTCGACGAGATTACCGAACGTGCCCTCGAGGTAGCGCTGACGCACCGTGACAGCCACTCGGATACCGAGGTTGTCCTGCTCGCCGTCGGCCCCTCCACCGTGCCGAACAGCCTGCGGAAGGGCCTGGCCATGGGTGCGGACCGCGCAGTACACGTCGAAGATGACGCACTGCTTGGCGCTGACATGACGCTGACGGCCGAAGTCCTCGCCGCGGCCCTTCGTTCCATCGGTTTTGACCTCGTCATAGCCGGCAATCTGTCCACAGACGGGGGAGGCGGAGTCCTTCCTTCCATGCTCGCCGAATTGCTGGGTGTTGCCGGAGCAAGTTCGCTGAGCACCGTCGAGATCACGGACTCCGCAGTCTCGGGACGCCGCAACACCGAGTCGGGAGCCTACGAGTTGAGCGCGGCCCTGCCTGCCGTCATCTCGATTACCGAAGCGCTTCCCGATGCGCGCTTCTCAAACTTCAAGGGCATCATGGCGGCCAAGAAAAAGCCGTTCGAAACCCTGTCCCTGGCGGACCTCGGAATTACCGTTGACGAGTCGACCGGCCGGTCCATTGTGATCGCAGTTGCACAGCGCCCCGCTCGCACCGCGGGCATCCGCATTGAGGACGACGGCGACGCCGGCCAGCAGATCGCCGACTTCCTCATCCAGAACCAACTCATTAAAGGACGTTCATAATGACCGCCTACCCTTCGAACCCCATTCTCGTGCTCGTCGATGTTTCACCGTCGGGCCAGCTTCGCTCCAGCGCTGCAGAAGTAATCGGCGCGGCTTCTGCGGTGGGTACGCCCGTGGCCCTCGCCGTTGCCGCTCCGGGTCACGCGGACCGGCTCAGTGCTGAGCTGGCAGCGCTCGGAGCAGGCTTTGTCATGGTCAGTGAATCGGACGAGCTGGCTGAGTTGTCGGTTTCACCGGTCGTGGACGCCCTCAGTGCAGCCGCCGCAGCGCTTTCGCCCGAAGCAGTGCTCGTCTCGAACTCCGTCCAGGGCAGGGACGCCGCAGGGCGTTTTGCGGCCCGCTCCGGCTCACCGATCGCTGCAGACGCCGTAGGTGTTTCCCGTGATGAAGAGGGCATTGTTGCCCATCACTCGGTGTACGGCGGTGCGTACAACGTCGATTCCGCCGCTTCCACCGGCACACTTGTCATCACGCTGCGCCAGGGCTCCTCGAGTATCCGGGCCGAGGCGCAGAACGGCGGCTTCGAGCTGCTGGCAGTTGCTTCGTCCGGTACGCCCGACGCGCAGATCACCCATTACGAGGAGACGGTCGCGGCCTCGCTGCGGCCTGAACTGCGCGGCGCCGAGGTAGTCGTTGCCGGCGGGCGCGGCGTGGGGTCGGGCGAAAACTTCGTCCTCGTGGAGAATCTCGCTGACGCGCTCGGCGGAGCAATCGGAGCATCCCGTGCAGCAGTGGACGCCGGATATGTGCCGCAGGCGATGCAGGTCGGCCAGACCGGCGTGACCGTCGCTCCGCAGCTCTACATTGCGCTCGGCATTTCCGGTGCCATCCAGCACCGCGCCGGCATGCAGACCGCCAAGACCATCATCGCGATCAACAAGGACGCCGATGCGCCCATCTTTGAAATTGCGGACTTCGGCGTCGTAGGCGACCTGTTCACCGTAGTGCCCCAGCTGGTCAGCGCGATCGAAGCGAAGCGGGGGTAGTTCCATGGTGAGAAAGGGGCTGCCCCGGGTTCCCGGCGGTGCCGGTGATGTCGGTACCCCGGACGCGGGTGCCGCAGACCTGACAAGGGAAGTAAGACAGGACGCCCAGGCAGCGACCGCATCGCCGGCTGCCGCTGAAGCTGCACCGCCGGCTGCCGCTCCTGCCGCTCCTGCCGCGCCTGCCGGCCGGCGTCAGGGGCTTCCCCGGCCAACCGCCGGCGGCGCCGTTCCGCCTGCTGCCCCAGCTGCACAGGCTCCTGCTCCGGGGTCCGGTGCTGCTTCAGCGCCGGTTGCTTCAGCGCAGGCTGCAGCAGCACCGGTTGCATCAGCTCCGGCTGCTTCAGCTCCGGCCGGCCGGCGTCGCGGTCTGCCGCGCCCGTCCGCAGACGGCAGTGCCGCGCCGGCTGCTGCTTCGGAGTCCGCTGCTGCACCTGCCGCGTCCGCAGGACGGCGCCAGGGGATGCCGCGGCCGGCGGCCGGCGGCGGGGCTCCGGCTGCTCCCGAAGCTGCCGCCTCCCCGCGAGCAGCTGCTTCCCCACAAGCGGCCGCCGTATCGGTTCCGGCGTCCGGCGTCCGGAGCCCGTCTCAGACCGGACGGACTGCACCGCTGAAAACTGCAGCAAAACCCGCAGGGAAGCCGGCTGGAACGGCGCCAGGTGCCGGTCCCGGCCGCAGCCGCCTGGCGCGGGCCGGAATGGTGGCCGCCGTGCTTCTGGCGCTCATGGCGGTTGTCGTGCTGGCGGCACGGTGGCTGGTCACGCTTGAATCAGTGCAGGGCTTTATCAGCGAGTATCCGGGCGAGAGCCATCTGCCGGAAGGCGCCCCCGTGGGTTTGCCCGGCTGGCTCGGCTGGCAGCACTTCTTCAACGCGTTCTTCATGGTGCTCATCATTCGCTCGGGCTGGCAGGTCCGCACGCAGCGTAAGCCTCCGGCGTCCTGGACGCCGCGCTGGGGCAAAAATCCCAAGAAGATCAGCATCACCCTGTGGCTGCATCAGTCGCTGGACCTGCTGTGGCTGGTCAACGGTGCGCTCTTTGTCGTCCTGCTCGCGTTCACGGGCCAGTGGATGCGGGTTGTCCCCACCAGCTGGGATGTTTTCCCGAATGCCCTGTCCGCTGCCCTGCAGTACGCGTCACTGGACTGGCCCACGGAGAACGGGTGGGTCAACTACAACAGCCTGCAGGTGCTCGCCTACTTCGTGACGATCTTCGTCGCGGCTCCGCTCGCGGCTGCAAGCGGGTTCCGGATGTCGGACCTGTGGCCCTCAAAGGCCAAACGGCTCAGTGCCGCCTATCCCATCGAAGTGGCGCGGGCGATCCACCTGCCCGTGATGTTCTATTTTGTCGGCTTCATCATCGTGCACGTCGCCCTGGTGTTGTCCACCGGTGCGCTGCGTAACCTGAACCACATGTACGGCGGACAGGATGCAGTGAACTGGTTTGGCTTCTGGGTCTTCTTCGTCTCACTGCTCGTGATGGCCGGTGCCTGGTTTGCGGCCCGCCCGCTGATCCTGGCTCCCATCGCCTCGCTGTTCGGCAAGGTGGGGCGCTAGCAGGATTAGCAGGAGCGCCCAGTGAAAAGCACTCCGGACAGCAGCCGCTGTCCGGAGTGCTTTTGCATGTGCGGGAAGGGCGTTTGAATCCCGGAGCCCGAGGTTTCTGGGCCCGAGTTCCTAGATCCGGGTCCTTAGGCCTGCTGGCTTTCCTTCACGGCCAGGACGTCGAGGATTTCTTCCTCGCGCCATTTCTTCAGCAGACGGTGGAACGCCACCGGTCCGGGTCCGTAGGAAAAGCTGACGGGCGGCGGGTTGCCTTCCCGGTTGTAGTAGCCGGGGGTGCATTCAGCCTGGAACTGCTTGTTGTCGTTTGACGTTTCCTGGATGGTCCGGCACCACTGGGCTTCGGCCTCCGCGGTCGGTTCAATGTAATCCGCCCCGGCCTGCCGCCCCTTGGCGATGACCGCCGCAATGTGGTTGGCCTGTTCAAGCAGGATGTGCACAAAGTTCACTGAGTTCGCATTCTGCAACGGACCCAGGTGGAAGAGGTTCGGGAAGCCGTTGGTGTAGAAGCCGTGAAGAGTCCTCGGTCCCCGGCTCCAGGCCTCGAGCAGCGTGCGTCCGCCGGCCCGTGACGGGCATCGCACCGGAGGTCACGCCGGAGACGCCCACCTCGAACCCGGTCGCGAAAATGACGCAGTCCACCTCGTATTCGACGTCGCCCACCACAATGGACGTCTCGGTCATGCGGGTGATGCCGCCGAAGTCCGCCGTGTCGACCAGCGTGACGTTCGGGCGGTTGAATGGTTCCAGATAGAAGTCGCTGAAGGTGGGCCGCTTGCACATGTAGCGGTACCAGGGCTGAAGGACTTCCGCCGTTGCCGGATCGGACACCACTGCAGCAATCCGGGCCCGGATCTCGTTCATCTTGGCAAAGTCGACCAGCTCGTCAATCCGCTCCCGCTCCTCCGGCGAAACAGTCGTATCGACGGCGCCGCTGATCATCTTGCGCTGGAGCTGCGCCGTGGAGGTCCAGCCGTCTCCGACCAGGTCTTCCTCCACAGGTTCCCCGGCGAGAACAGCGAGGAAGTTGTCCATGCGTTCCTGCTGCCAGCCCGGCTGCAGGGACGCGGCCCATTCCGGGTCGGTGGGACGGTTGTTCCGAACGTCCACCGAGGAAGGGGTGCGCTGGAAGACCAGGAGCTGCTCGGCGTCGCGCGCCACCATGGGGATAACCTGGATGCCCGTGGCTCCGGTGCCAACCACGGCCACCTTTTTGTCGGCCAGCTTTGAAAGCCCGCCAAACTGGTCCCCGCCCGTGTAGCCGTAGTCCCAGCGGCTGGTATGGAAGGTGTGTCCCTTGAAGGAATCAATGCCGGGAATGCCGGGAAGCTTGGGCTGCGTCAGGGTGCCCGAGGACGTGATGACCTGCCGGGCACGCATGCGGTCTCCGCGATCCGTCTCCACGACCCACTCCAGTGCCCCTTCATCCCAAACCATGCCGGTAACCCGGGTATGGAAGACGGCGTCGCGGTAGAGATCGAAGGTTTTCGCTATCGCGACCGCATGCTGACGGATTTCCTCGCCCGGTGCATAGCGTTCACTGGGCATGCCGCCAACCTCTTCGAGCAGCGGCAGGTAGAGGTAAGACTCAATGTCGCAGCGGATGCCGGGGTAGCGGTTCCAGTACCAGGTGCCGCCGAAATCGCCGGCTTCATCCATCATGCGGATATTCTCGATGCCGGCCTGCCGCAGCCGGGCGCCCGTGACGAGCCCGCCGAATCCGCCGCCGATGACCAGGACCTCAACGGAGTCCGTGAGCGGCTCACGCTCAGTCCGTTCGGTATAAGGGTCAGTGGCGTAATAGCCAAAGGTTCCGGTTGCCGGCTGGTACTGGGTGGCGCCGTCGGGCCGGATCCGCCGGTCCCGCTCCGCCTTGTACTTTGCCCTCAACGCTTCAACATCAATATCGGTGTCAAGACCACCGCCAAGACCACCGTCAAGGGTAGGTTCGCTGTGCCCGCCGGAGGTTGCGGATGCACGGTTATTGCTCATCTGTAGTTCCTTACTTCGCGCGAAAAGCGCCCCGGCGAGTCCCCCCACTTTCCGGTCACCGGGATGCCTGTGGATCCAACCATTCGAAAATAGTTAACCTCAGGCTAACTAACTCGTCTGTATGTTTCCTGATTGATGTGGGGCAACTACGGTGAGGACATGACCGATGGAGCCGATGAGCAGCAGGAACGCGACAAAATACTACGAAGCCTGGAATCACTGGCGGATTCCTATCAGGCCACCACACTCCCGGTTCTCCTTGATTCGCTCCTGACGACGGAACTGACCATCCAGCAGTTGAAGGTATTGGCAGTGCTGGCGACAACCGAGGACGGTGCAACCGGCCGCGGGCTGGCGGACTCCTTTGGGGTTTCACTGGCCTCGATGTCCGGGCTCATCGACAGGCTTGTGGCGCAGGGTGCAGCTACCCGGTCCCAGGATGAGAGGGACGGGCGGGTGCGGCGGGTCCGCGCTACTCCGCTGGGCAGGGCGCTGGTCCGGCGCCTCGTGGCGGACCGTCCGGAACTGAACGCCGAACTGCTGCGGCGGCTGCCGCTGGCAGACCTGCGGGCACTGAACCAGGGGCTTCGGGCAGTCCATGCCGAGGTCGCCCGCAAGCCGTGAAAGCCCGGATGCGGTAATAGCAGAAGAAAATGAGAAGATAAGAGAGTCCAAAGGTTTTGGACGACTCCGCCCGTGTGGGCTCATCACTGCTTTGCATCCAACGGCGATCAAAGCGGCGGCAGCCCTGCGGCCCAGGATGCGCGTATCTGCGCGCGGGCCCGGGGGAGTCGACCCCAGAGCGGACCACTGACCTCCTGGTGCCGCGGCGAAGCGCTGCAGCACCCCCGTAGTAACCCCGTACCCGACGAAAGAAACTTCATCCGTGAATAGAACAGCTGCCGCACTGAAAGCCCCCCGGGAACTCGCCAAAGGAACCATGCGCATTGTTGCGCTGGGCGGCATCGGCGAAATCGGCAGAAACATGACCGTATTCGAATTCGACGGCAAGCTGCTGATCGTTGACTGCGGTGTCCTTTTCCCCGAGGAAATCCACCCCGGCGTCAACCTGATCCTGCCTGACTTCTCCTACATCCGGGACCGCCTGCAGGACGTCGCCGGTGTTGTGCTGACCCACGGCCACGAGGACCACATTGGCGGCATCCCCTACCTGCTGCGCGAACGCGCGGACATTCCCCTGATTGGTTCCAAGCTGACGCTCGCGTTTGTTGAAGCCAAGCTCAAGGAACACCGCATCACCCCGAAGCTGATCCAGGTCAAGGAAGGCGACCGCCGGACCATGGGCGGTTTCGACCTCGAGTTCGTGGCCGTCAACCACTCCATCCCTGACAGCCTTGCCGTTGCCATCCGCACCGAGGCCGGAATGATCCTGCACACCGGTGACTTCAAGATGGACCAGTTCCCCCTGGACCGCCGCATCACCGACCTGGCCGGTTTCGCCCGCCTCGGCGCCGAAGGCGTGGACCTGTTCCTGACGGACTCCACCAACGCCGACGTTCCGGGCTTCATGGCGTCCGAAAAGGAACTTGCTCCCGCCATCGACACGGTGTTCCGCACCGCGCCGCGCCGGATCATTGTTTCCAGCTTCGCCAGCCACATCCACCGCATCCAGCAGGTCATCGACGCCGCCGACCGCTACAAGCGCAAGGTCGCCTTCGTGGGCCGGTCGATGATCCGGAACATGACCATCGCCGAGGAACTGGGCTACCTGAACATCCCCAAGGGCATCCTGGTGGACTTCAAGGCGCTCCAGCGCTCCGATGACCCCAAGGTGGTGCTGATCTGCACCGGTTCGCAGGGCGAGCCGCTGGCCGCGCTGTCCCGCATGGCCAACAAGGACCACCCGATCCGCATCCAGGAGAATGACACCGTTCTGCTGGCCAGCTCGCTGATCCCGGGCAATGAGAACGCCATCTACGGCGTCATCAACTCCCTGACCCAGCTCGGCGCCAACGTGGTCCACAAGGGCAACGCCAAGGTGCACGTCTCGGGTCACGCCAGTGCCGGCGAGCTCGCGTACTGCTACAACATCGTCAAGCCGCGCAACGTCATGCCGGTCCACGGCGAATGGCGCCACCTGAAGGCCAACGCAGCCATCGCCGTCGCCACCGGCATGGATCCCCGCGACGTCGTCATTGCAGAAGACGGCGTGACGGTTGACCTGCGCCGCGGCCGCGCCTCGATTTCGGGCAAGGTTCCCGTTGGCCTGGTGTTTGTGGACGGCGACAGCGTCGGACACACCACCGAGGACGACCTCAAGGAGCGCATGCAGCTCTCCGAGCAGGGCTCGGTGACCGTCCTGGCGCTTATCGATCCCGATACCGGCACCGTGGCTGAGCCGCCGGAGTTCTTCATCAAGGGCTTCGCCTGCACGCCGGGCGACGTCAAGAAGGCTGAAGCTGCCGTTGAGAAGGCCATCAACGATGCCGCCGGCCGCGGCCGCGGCGGACGCAACGAGGACCCGGAGGCCGTCATCGAACGCGCCACCGCCAACTGGATGCGCCGTTTCTACAACCGCACTCCGGCGATCACCGCCATTGTTGTGGATGCCTAAAGCACCCGTGCCTGCCTAAAGCAGCAGCTGGGGGCACAAGAGGAGGAGCCGGCGTCGGAAATACGACGCCGGCTCCTCCTCTTTTTGCCGGTACTACCGGGATTGTGGACGAGGTCTTCTCACCGGGTCGAGCCCGTGGTGGCCGACGTGACCGGCAAACTGCCCGGCGGCATGGACCTGCCGGCCAGAATCTGTTCCCGCAGAATATCCGCGTGTCCGCAGTGCTGGGCGAGCTCGCGGAGCATGTGAAGGTAGATCCAGCGCATCGGCACCGGACCCCGCCTGTTACCCGTCACGACGTCGTCAAGGTCCAGCAGAGCAGACGCGGCCCGTGATTCCTCACAGATCCGGCGATGGGCGTCCTGCACGGACTGGATGGTGTCCGCCGTGTAGAGCTGAAAGGACTCATCGGGACCCGGAGGACACCCGATGTCTTCCCGGGAGCGGCACGTGACGGCTTCGTTGAACCACACCTGCTCCACGAAGGAGGCGTGCTTGACCAGCCCCAGCAGCGTTGTTCCGGATGGAACGAGCCGTGTGCGGACCTCCGCTTCCGTGAGCCCCTCCAGACTGTCCCGAATGAATGCTCGATGCTCGTCGAGGAACAGCTGGAATTGCCTAGCCAGCGGTGCTGCGAAAGCGGAGGCATCCTGAGCTGATGAAGTGATCACGAACGAGACACTACCGTCAGTGGAGCATCACCGTGCGAGGGCAGCCGCACTGTGATGCTTCACCGCTTCAGCTAACGCTATGCCGGCTCTCCATCTGCTGGCCGGCCGTTCCGCCGTCCTCCGGAGCGGCCGGCCAGGAGGTCGGCTTCGCGGTCCCTGCTCCAGGTCCGGGCGAACAACCCGAGAGCGGCTTGATCCAAAAGGGTGATGCCCAGGCGATTGAGCAACTGACTGGTCTGGTACATGGTGAGATGGAGGGCGCTGCGGCTGACTTTTTCCTTGTCAGCGCGGTACAAGTAGGAGTCGATGGCTTTGGACCAGCGCCTGCGCCAGTTGGCTACTGCGGGCTCCGAGGCTGTTGCTGCCATGAGCCGGTGTGCAGGCGGTACCCGGGGTGCCAGCTGACCTGTCAGAAGGTCGCGCCGGCGTGCTGCTTCGCTGCCCAGGGACGCGGTGCAGCTGCGCAGATGCGCGTCCCAGTAAAAGTCCCAGGAGACGGCCCGACGGTCGGGCCAGGTGGAAGACCGTGGTCCGCGCATCATCGCATGGCAGGAATCATGCAGAAGTAAGGCTGCAAGGGGGGACCGGCTGTTTGCCCCGGGGAATCGGGCAACCGCCCACACGGCGAGGTCAGAGCCCAGTTCGGAGACCTCAGCCGCGAGGGCGATACCCTCCAGCCCGCCAAATTTAGCCAGGGCCGCTTCAACGTAGGCTGGAACCGGTTCCGTATTCCAGCGTGTGGGCACAGGACCGGACCCGCTGATGCTGATTTCCACTTCGCCCAGATGGGGGGCAGAGAGCTGTACCAGTGCCAGTGCAAAAGACTGCAGCCGTTCAAAAACGCCCGGCGACGCGAGGACCCGGACCTGAACGGAGGGATTGGTTGGGGCGAGGTGACGGCTGTACGTCCACCGTTCCGCCCCCCATATTCTGGCCTGCGCGGCAAAGGGTGTCACAATGTGACCAATAACCGCGTCAGTAAAGTCCTTCCTTGTAGGTTGAATTGTCAGTGTCCACCACACGACGTCGTTATTTAGCGGATTTGCTGCACCAGCCGTACTCACTTGGCTCATTCTTCCCCCAGAAACATGTCAGTGCACCGGCCGTGCGAATGGGGGCCGGGTTCCCAAAGCAGTTATGATTCCACCTAACCAACCGGCCCGGTTGATTCAGGACAGCAATTCCTCACAGATTGTGGATGAACTTGCTAAATATGCTTGCCTATGCCCATCGGGTGACGCCGTCGGGGAGTACAGCCGGCTATCCGGCAGGTGCCCCATGAGCGGCGCCATAGCCGGGAAAGTTGCCGAATGCCTCCGCCACGAACTCCGCAGCTACTTTGGCGGCGTTGCGTTCCAGGTAACCCCGGAAACGGGCTACGGCACTTCCATCATTGAGGTCGCCTGGGCAGACGGTCCGCCGCTGTATGCCGCCGACGTCGTCGTGCGGCAAACGATGCGCCGGCTTAGGGAGGAAATCGGCCACGGACAGGAACTCTCCTCCTGCCGGATCTCCAAGCGGAGAACCATGAGCCCCGACGCAGAGGAGAAGATCCTCGGCCTGCTCGGTTCCGCCCTGGGGATCGAAGAATTCGACATGGACGCAATCCTCCCCACTCCGCCGCTGCTTGCCCGGCCGGAAGGGCGTTTTACCGAGGGGACTATTCCCGAATTCCTGGACCTGTTATTCGAGAAGCTGTCATTTTGCCGTGAATGTCCGGCTCCGGCCTCGGGCGGGGACCTGCCCTGCCCGTGCATCATTGTGTGCCCCGACCGCTGAATTTCCGTTATGGTCCTGCCCGGGTCCGTTAGGAATCCGTAAGGAAACGTAAATACCCCCGGGGACGGGCATCTAATCGTTGAGGCGCCTTTACGCCTCCGCCGGCTGCTGTGTTGGTGGAAGAAAACGATCTGATCCCTGGGGGTCCCCTTGCTAGACGCAGTTATTGTGCTGGGCATTGCGGCGTTTTTTGCCGCCCTGTTCCTGAGCATCCGGGCGGTGGAGAAGCTGTGATCTTCTTTGACGTCCTGTCCCTGGTCCTGGCTGCTGCCGCAGCGGTTTATCTGCTGGCCGCACTGATCCGGCCGGAGCGGTTCTAATGGGTGTCTGGCCGGCTGTCGCCTCGTTCCTCCTGGTGGCACTGCTGCTCGCCGCACTCTACCGTCCACTGGGCGACTACATGGCCCGGTTCTACACCTCCACTAAGAATCTTGCGGTTGAACGCGGCTTTTACCGCCTGATCGGGGTCGACTCCGCTGCCCGGCAATCCTGGCAGTCATATCTGCGCAGTGTCCTGGCGTTTTCGGCCATTGGCATGCTGTTCCTCTACGTGCTGCAGCGCACCCAGCATCTGCTGCCGGGATCCCTCGGGCTGCCCCCTGTGCCGGAAGGCCTCGCCTTCAACACTGCGGCGTCCTTTGTAGCCAATACCAACTGGCAGTCCTATTCGCCGGAAGTGACCATGGGCTATGCGGTCCAGCTCACCGGACTTGCCGTGCAGAACTTCCTCTCCGCCGCCGTCGGCCTGGCAGTTGCCGTGGCCCTGGTCCGTGCCTTCGCTTCCCGTAAAGAAGACACCATCGGCAATTTCTGGACCGATATGACCCGCTCCGTCCTGCGCCTGCTGCTTCCCGGCGCCTTCCTCGGCGCGCTGGTGCTGCTGGCTGGAGGCGTGATCCAGAACTTCAACGGCTTCACCGACGCAGCGACACTCAGTGGCGGCACCCAGAGCATTCCGGGCGGCCCGGTGGCCTCGCAGGAGGCCATCAAGCTCCTGGGAACCAACGGCGGCGGTTTCTTCAACGCCAACTCATCCCATCCGTTCGAGAATCCCTCGGCCTGGACCAATCTGGTCCAGATTGTGCTGATGCTCGCCATTCCCTTCAGCCTTCCCCGCACTTTCGGCACCATACTGGGCGACCGGAAGCAGGGCTACGCGATCCTCGCGGCAATGGCGGGAATCTTCACCGTTTCAGCAGCTGCCATGACGGCACTCGAGTTCTCCGCGGCCTCGGGGGAGGCCGGTTCCATGGAAGGGAAGGAACAGCGCTTCGGCATTGCAGCGTCGACCCTGTTCGGCACCACCAGCACGGCCACTTCCACCGGCGCGGTGAACTCCATGCATGACAGCTTCAGCCCGCTGGGCGGCATGATGGCCATGCTGAACATGATGCTCGGCGAGGTGGCACCGGGCGGTGTCGGATCGGGCCTGTACGGGATGCTGATCCTGGCCCTGGTGACCTCCTTCATCGCCGGCCTGCTCGTGGGCCGCACCCCTGAATATCTCGGCAAGAAGATCGGCCCGCGCGAAATCAAGCTGGCCAGCCTCTACCTGCTGACCATGCCCACCGTCGTCCTGGCCGGCACGGCACTGAGCTTCGCCGTCCCGGGCATCCGCGAGGATGTGCAGGACACCTCGATCCTCAACCCCGGACTGCACGGCTTCAGCGAGGTTCTCTACGCCTTCACATCCGCCGCGAACAACAACGGTTCCGCATTTGCCGGGCTCACGGCCAACACTCCGTGGCTGAACACAGCCCTGGGCCTGGCTATGCTGCTGGGCCGGTTCCTGCCAATGCTCTTTGTCCTGGCACTGGCCGGTTCCCTCGCTGCACAGGACCGGGTGCCGGTATCCGCCGGAACCCTGCCCACCCACCGACCCCAGGCAGTGGTGATGCTGTGCGGCGTCACCGTCATCGTGACCGCACTGACCTTCTTTCCCGTACTCGCGCTGGGTCCCCTGGCGGAAGGGTTGCTCTGACCATGACCACCTTGACGAAAAACTCCAGTACCCATCAGCCCGGGTCAGATCCCGGCTCCGCTGCGGACAGCCCGGCAGCGGCCTCCGGAAGCAAAAGCGGCCAGGGAAGCGGTTTCTCCGTAGCCCAGCTTGCCGCTGCCTTTCCGGGGGCCCTGCGCAAGCTGGATCCGCGGATCATGTGGCATACGCCGGTGATGTTCATCGTGGAGGCGGGCGCCGCGCTGATTACCGTCATTGCAGTGGCGGAGTCCGTCACCGGCAGTGCCGGCGCCTCCGGGGGCAGCGCGGTTCCGGGCAGCTTCACCTGGCTGATTGCGGCCTGGCTCTGGCTAACCGTCATCTTCGCCAACCTCGCCGAATCCGTGGCCGAGGGCAGGGGCAAGGCCCAGGCGGCGTCGCTGCGCGCCACCCGCACCACCACTCCTGCACAGCGGGTCTCCGGCTACGATCCCTCCGGTGATCCGTCCGCGTCCCGCACTTCGGTGGAGGAGGTTGCCTCCGCCGATCTGGTGCTCGACGACGTCGTGGTGGTCACCGCGGGCGGAATCATCCCCGGTGACGGCGACATCGTTGACGGCATCGCGTCGGTGGACGAATCCGCGATTACGGGTGAATCCGCTCCCGTGGTCCGGGAGTCCGGCGGCGACCGTTCAGCGGTTACCGGCGGCACCCGGGTCCTCTCGGACCGGATCGTCGTGCGGATTACCAGCAAGCCGGGGGAGACCTTTGTGGACCGAATGATCCGCCTGGTGGAAGGGGCAGCCCGGCAGAAAACGCCGAACGAGATCGCCCTGGACATCCTGCTGGCCACCCTGTCCCTGATCTTCCTGGTGGTGGTGGTGACGCTGAACCCGCTCGCCGGGTATGCCGGTGCCGCCGTGAGTATTCCGGTGCTGGTGGCGCTGCTGGTCTGTTTGATCCCCACCACCATTGGTGCGCTGCTCTCCGCCATCGGCATCGCCGGCATGGACCGGCTGGTCCAGCACAATGTGCTGGCCATGTCCGGTCGCGCCGTTGAGGCCGCCGGTGACGTCACCACGCTGCTGCTGGATAAAACCGGCACCATTACCTACGGCAACCGGCAGGCCGCGGGCTTCATCCCGGTGGCCGGGGCTGACCGGGACGAACTTATTCGTGCCGCCGTCCTGTCCTCGGCGGAAGACCCGACGCCGGAAGGCAAATCGATCGTGGACCTGGCAGCAGGCATGGGCATGACATATGTCAAAGACGCCGACGCCGTCAGCGTTCCCTTCACCGCCCAGACCCGGATGAGCGGCCTGGACAGTGCCGACGGAACCCGGATCCGCAAGGGTGCAGGCTCGGCCGTCATGGACTGGGCGGCGGAGTCCGGCGGCATCGAGGTTGAGGTGCTCTCGGATCTGACGTACCAGGTGGACAAGATCTCCTCGGGCGGCGGCACGCCGCTGGTGGTGGCGGTCCGCGATGCCGACAGCAGCGCCAGGATTCTCGGCGTCGTGCACCTGAAGGACGTGGTCAAGGACGGCCTGCGGGAACGTTTCGCCCAGCTGCGCACCATGGGCATCCGCACGGTCATGATCACGGGCGACAATCCCCGCACCGCTAAGGCGATTGCCGCCGAGGCCGGGGTGGATGACTTCCTGGCCGAAGCCACCCCGGAGGACAAAATGGCACTGATCCGCAGGGAACAGGCCAAAGGCCAGCTGGTGGCCATGACCGGGGACGGCACCAATGATGCCCCGGCACTGGCCCAGGCCGACGTCGGTGTGGCCATGAATACCGGAACGTCGGCTGCGAAGGAGGCCGGCAACATGGTGGACCTGGACTCGGATCCGACCAAGCTGATCGATATTGTCCGGATCGGCAAGCAGCTGCTGATCACCCGCGGAGCCCTGACCACGTTCTCGATCGCCAATGACGTGGCCAAGTACTTTGCGATCATTCCCGCCATGTTCATGGGGGTGTTCCCGGGACTGGCCGTCCTGAACGTCATGAACCTGCACTCGCCCTCCTCAGCGATCCTCTCCGCCGTCATCTTCAATGCGGTGGTGATCATCGCCCTGATTCCGCTGGCACTGCGCGGCGTGAAATACCGTGCCGCCAACGCCTCGGGGATCCTGACCCGCAACCTGCTGGTCTTCGGCGTCGGCGGGGTGGTGGCACCCTTCATCGGGATCAAGCTCATCGATCTGGCCGTCAGCCTGATTCCGGGGTTCTGATGCGGCAGGTGCGGGCAGCACACCCGGACAGACAAAACACCACAACTTATCCCCAGGGAGCATCATGAGTACCGCACGCACGTCCGCCCGGCAGCTGGGAGTGGCCCTTCGGGCCGTCGCTGTCCTAACCCTCGCACTGGGCCTCGTCTATCCGCTGGTGGTCACCGGCCTAGGCCAGGCGGTGGCCGGCAACCGGGCCAACGGTTCCCCGGTTACCGTGGACGGCACAACAGTGGGTTCCGAGCTGATCGGCCAGTCCTTTACGGACGAAAACGGTGCAGCCCTGCCGCAGTGGTTCCAGTCCCGGCCGTCGGCTGCCGGAGACGGGTACGACGGCGGGGCCTCCGGCGGCTCGAACCTGGGCCCCACCAACCCGGATCTGGCAGCAGCAATCCGGGAACGGCGCACCGCCGTCGCCGAGCTGGAGGGAGTGGACCCGGATGACGTGCCGGCGGACGCCCTGACGGCGTCGTCGTCGGGCCTGGATCCCCACATCAGCCCCGAATACGCGCTGTTGCAGGCGGATAGGGTCGCTGCCGAACGCGGCCTGGGTACCGGCGAAGTGCGGGCGCTGGTCGAGGCTGCGGTGGAGGGCAGGCAGGCAGGAGTGCTGGGTCAGGGCCGGGTCAACGTGTTGAAGCTGAACATCGCGCTCTCGGAGCTGGACACTTAGAACATGACACGAGGACAACTCCGGGTATTCCTGGGCGCTGCGCCCGGAGTGGGCAAGACCTACACCATGCTTGAAGAGGGTCGGCGGCTGTCCGGCGAGGGCAGGGACGTGGCGGTGGCGGTGGTGGAAACCCACGGCCGCGCCGCCACGGCCGCCATGGCCGAAGGCCTCGAAACGGTCCCGCCCGTCATGGTTAACCACCGGGGACTGGTGCTCTCCGAGCTGGACCTGGGCGGGGTCCTGACCCGCCGGCCGGACTATGCGCTGGTGGACGAGCTCGCCCACACGAACGCCCCCGGCCTGGAGCACGCCAAGCGCTGGCAGGATGTCCAGGCCCTGCTCGACGCCGGGATCAACGTCCTGTCCACCGTGAACATCCAGCACATCGAGTCCCTGAACGACGTCATCGAGCAGATCACCGGTACCGTGCAGCGCGAGACGGTGCCGGATTCGGTGCTGCGGGCGGCGGACCAGGTGGAGCTGGTGGACATCGCTCCGCAACTGCTGCGCGGCCGGCTCTCCTCCGGCATCATTTACCCCTCCGGCCGGGTGGATGCGGCGCTGTCCAACTACTTCCGGCTCGGCAACCTCACCGCGCTTCGCGAGCTGGCGCTGCTGTGGCTGGCGGACGAAGTGGACAGCGCCCTGAAGCGCTACCGGGCGGAGAACGGCATCCGCAACAAATGGGAGGCACGGGAACGGGTGGTGGTGGCCCTGACCGGCGGCCCCGAGGGGCAGACACTGCTGCGCCGCGGAGCCCGGATTGCCGCCCGTTCCGCCGGCGGTGAGCTGCTGGCCGTGCACATCACCAGTCCCGACGGGCTGCGGGAAGCCCACCCGGGTGAACTCGCAGCCCAGCGGGGACTCGTGGAAAAACTGGGCGGCACCTTCCACCAGGTGATCGGCACCGAGGTTCCGCAGGCCCTGGTGGAATTTGCCCGCGGCGTGAACGCCACCCAGCTGGTGATCGGAGTGAGCCGCCGCCCGCGCATCTGGGCGCTGCTCACCGGCCCCGGCATCGGTGCGACCGTGGTGCGCGAGTCGGGGGACATCGACGTGCACATCGTGAACCACCCGGCAGCTGGCGGACGGCCGGTCCTGCCGCGGCTCGGCGGAGCACTGACGGTTCGACGGCGGTTGTCCGGCCTGGCCCTGGCGCTGGCCGGCGGGCCCCTGCTGACCTGGCTGCTGGTGGCCATGAGCACTCCCGCCTCGATCACCGGCGATGTCCTCAGCTACCAGCTGCTGGTCATCCTGGTGGCGCTGACCGGCGGCATCTGGCCGGCGATGTTTGCTGCACTGCTCTCCGGCATCACCCTGGACTATTTCTTTATCCAGCCCCTCTACACAGTCACCGTTGCCACCCCGGAACATGTCCTCGCCCTGGTCCTGTACGTCGTCAACGCCGTTTTGGTCAGCTATGTCGTAGACCGCGCCGCCCGGCGTTCGCGCACGGCACGCCGCGCCGCAGCCGAATCGGAGCTGCTGGCCTCAGTGGCCGGAAGCGTCCTGCGCGGTGAGGACGCCCTGGGTGCACTGGTCAACCGCACCCGGGAGGCCTTCAACCTCCGGTGCGTCCGGTTGCTGGCCGACGGCGCCGAGCTGGCCGCCGCCGGGCTGGCGTCCGGAAGTACGGCTGCCACGCAGCTCCCGGTGGGGGAGCGGGCGGTGCTGGAACTGTACGGGCGGGATCTGGAGGCGTCGGACCGCAGGCTGCTGGCCGTTATCACTGCCCAGCTGGAGGCCGCCCTGGACTTTGGCGACCTGGCCCAGACCGCTGAGGGACTGGGTTCACTGGCAGCGGCGGACAAGGTCCGTACTGCGCTGCTCGCCGCCGTCGGGCACGATCTCCGACGCCCGCTGACCGCAGCCACCGCCGCTGTCACCGGCCTGCGGGCACCGGATGTGCAGTGGAGCGAGTCGGACCGCGCGGAGCTGCTCGCCACGGCGGAGGAATCCCTGGCCACGCTCTCCGACCTGGTCACGAGCCTGCTGGACGTCAGCAGGCTGCAGGCCGGCGTCCTCGGTGTGAGCCTGGCACCGCTGGAGATTGCGGAAGCTGTGCTGCCGGCGCTGGAGGAGCTGGCTCTTGGTCCGGCCGAAGTCGAGCTGGAGCTTCCCGCGGACCTGCCGCCGGTGCTCGCCGATTCGGTGCTGCTCCAGCGCGTCCTGGTAAACCTGCTGGCCAACGCCGTGCGGTTTGCTCCGGCCGGCAGCAAAGTGGTGCTGGCGGGGAGCGCATTTGCCGGACGTGTGGAAGTGCGGGTCATAGACTGTGGGCCGGGAATCCCGGCGGAACGCCTCGAAGATGTGTTTGTGCCGTTCCAGCGGCTCGGGGATACCGATAATCTGACCGGTCTTGGTCTGGGACTTGCCCTGGCCAAGGGTTTCATGGAGGGCATGATGGGAACGCTGGAAACCGAGGACACACCCGGAGGCGGGCTGACCATGGTGTTGTCCCTGCCTGCCGCAGAAGTACCCGTTCCGGCTGAAGCACCGGGTGTCCGGTGAAGGTCCTCATTGCCGACGATGACGTCCAGATTCTCCGTGCCCTCCGGATCACCCTGTCCGCCTACGGCTACGAGGTGGCCACTGCCGCCGACGGCGCTGCCGCGGTCCGCAAGGCCGTGGAGGAACACCCCGACCTCATTGTCCTGGATTTGGGCATGCCCCGGCTCAGCGGTATGGAGGTCATCGAGGCGGTGCGGGGCTGGAGCCGTGCGCCGATCCTGGTCATCTCCGGCCGAACGGACTCGGCCGACAAGGTCCGCGCCCTCGACCTCGGGGCCGACGACTACGTCACCAAGCCCTTTTCCACCGAAGAACTAATGGCCCGGATCCGTGCCCTGACCCGCCGCACGCCGGCAGCTCCGGAACAGTCCGAAGTGGTGTTCGGGGACGTCCGGGTGGATTTGGCGGCGAAGGCTGTGGTCCGCATCCCGGACGGTTCCTCCATCCACCTGACCCCCACTGAGTGGCGGCTGCTGGAGGCTCTGGTCCAGCACCCGGGCAGGCTGATCAGCCAGCCCACCCTGCTCAACGACGTCTGGGGTCCAGGAACCACCGATACGGGCTATCTCCGCCTCTACATGGGACAGCTGCGCCGCAAGCTCGAAACCGATCCGGCGGTGCCGGTGCACTTCGTGACCGAACACGGCATGGGATACCGCTTTGTTCCTGCCGGTTCGGCACCCCCGCCCGGGAGCTAGGGGTTGCTGCCTTCCGCAGGTCCCGCACCGGCCGGTTCGCCGCGGCTGAACATTCCGTAGTACTCCTCCACAACCCGCCGGGTGGCGGTACCAATGGCGCGGTACTCATGATCCGTGAGGTTGGCCAGCGACACCCGTGCGGAGGGGACACTGACATCGAACCCGCTGCCCGGCAACAAAACCACGCCCGTTTCTGCAGCCAGCCGCAGCAGGAAGTGCAGGCCCAGATCCGTCCGGGAAGCAAGCCAGTTCCGGAACTGCGGGCCGTACAGCCTTCCGCCCAGTTCTTCCAGGTCAATCACGCTGTAGTACCCGACGTCGTCGGGCCCGCGGACCGATGGAACCCCCATGCTCCGGTACAGGGTGTCGTATCTGCCGCGGATCAGGTCTTTTGCCGCATCCTGGTACCGGTGCAGACGGTCCATGAGTCCGTGCAGGGCAAAGAGCACCATTTGCAGCTGCTGCGGACCCGAGAGACCCGCCGTGTGGTTCAAAGCCACCGTCCTGCTGTCAGCCACCAGCCGGTCCATGAACGCCAGATCCCCGGCATCGGTCGTCAGGGAGGCGTACCGCGCGTCCAGACGCTGCTTCTCATCCGGGGGCAGGTCCTGAAGCAGGGCATCAATCACGTTCTCCCGGTGCAGGGCGACGGTTCCAAGCCGCCAACCGGTGGCTCCGAAGTACTTCGAAAAGGAATACACGCACACGGTGTTGCGCGGGCAGGCGGCAAAGACCGAGACATAGTTGTCCGCGAACGTGCCGTAGACATCGTCGGTGATGATGATCAGATCCCGGCGTTCCTCCGCTACCAGGCGGGCGAGCCGGTCCAGCACCTCCCCGGGCTGCCGGGACGACGGCGGATTGCTGGGATTGACGAGGCAGAACACCTTAATCGCCGGATCGAGGAGCTTGTCCAGTTCGGAGTCCGGAAGCCGCCAGTCCTCCGCCTCGTCCATCCGCAGCAGCACTGTTTCCAGCCCGTACTCCGGCAGCACCGGGATCTCCAGGTACGGAGAGAAGATCGGTGCCGCGAGCGCGATTCGGTCTCCCGGAGCTATGAGTCCGTTGGCAGCCAGGCTGGAGAAGAGGTAGGTCATGGCGGCTGTGCCGCCCTCGGTGGGAAACACGTCAAAGGTTCCGGCAGAGGTCCGGGGTCCGAACAGCTCCTGGGTCAGATAGGCCCGCAGTACCTCCTCTGTGCGGGGAAGCACCCGAGGGGGTGTGGGATAGAAGCAGCCCAGGAAGGCGGTGACCATTTCCGCCAGGAACTGCTCCCGGTCCAGTCCGAGTTGGTCATGGACATAGCTGAGTGCCGACCGGAGGAAGGACAGACCACCACGCTGCGGATCCTGAACGACAAAGGCATTAAACCGTCCAAGCATTCCGTCCCGCTCCGGCAGGCCGCCGAAGCCGCTGTCCAGATAGGAGTACGAGCGCTCCGACTCGGAGACGGCAAAGTCTCCAAGGGCCAGGAACGCCCGCCGTGGAAGGGTTGCCAGAAAGTTCGGGTTTCCCCTGCCGGCATTCAGCATCAACCGGTCCCGCTCAGAGGAGGCAAGACTGATCAGCCGGTCCTTCAGCTCGAACGGGCTCAGTCCGGCCAGGGCAGCCGGATCCGGGGTGTTCGCGTTCCCTTCCACGGGGCTCCTATCCGGCTCCGGAGATGTGGGCTCAGTCTAAGAACGGCTGTAGGCCCTCGGCAGCTTCAAACCGCGCTCCTCCATGACTGAACGCAGCAGAGTTGGATAATCGGTGATGAGTCCGTCCACCCCCAGGTCCATCAGGGCGTTCATGGCCTCCGCGGTGTTGACCGTCCACGGGATGACTGGAAGGCCGGCGTCATGTGCCTCCCGGATCATCTGCGCTGTGACTGTGGTTGCGAGAGGGGAGAGGACGTCGTATCCCGCCGCAGCCGCAGCCAACGCCGGCGATCCGTTGTAGTCGTCGATATCTAGCCCGCCCAGCTGCGGTGCTGCGCCGGGCTGGCCCACCTGCAGGGCAACGGCGTCTTCGGCCAGGGCCACAAGCTTTAGGTCCGGAGCGATTGCGGCCACCAGGTTCAGGGCAGACCAGTCAAAGGACTGAATTGTGGTGCGGCGTTCCCGGCCCGAGGCTTCAACCTCCTCGACGACGGCACGTGCCAGGGCTTCCATTCCCGGACCGCCTTCCAGTCCCTCTTCAACCTTGGTCTCAACATTGAAGCGGATTTTCCGGGCATCGTAAGCGTCGGCCAGGGCGTAGACGTCGCGCAGTTCCGCAATGCGGTTGCCCTGCACCACCTCCTGCTCCGGGTAACCCGGCAGCTGCTGGAAGCCGCAGTCAAGGGTTTTGATCTGTGCCAGATCCAGGAGCGCGACGCGGTCACCCACATACGGGAATTCGGGATCCGCGGGCCGGGCCGGTGCGGTGTCGCGGCACTTCTCCGGCATGATGACGTCGTCATGCCAGACAATCACCTTGCCGTCTTCGGTCAGGTGGGTATCCAGTTCCAGGGTGCTGACTCCCAGTTCCAGCGAGTGCGCAAAGGCAGTGAGGGATTCCTCCGTGTATTCGCCCCGCCCGCCGCGGTGGGACTGCAGGTCGAAGCGGCCTTTGGGATGGTGCCAGCCCGGGGGAGGGGTGCCGCCGCCGTTGTCGCCGTCGCCCGCCCCGGCACGCATCACCTCGACCATGACGTCGAAGATGCGTGTGTTTTCATAGACTCCGGTCAGAAGCTCCGATCCCGGTCCCATTGCGGTCAGCGGAACGTCCAGGGCGGTGTGGCCGTCCGTGGTCCAGTCCACCATGAACTGCTGTTCGGAGTTGGCCACCGGCAGCGGGCCGTCTTCTGCTGAAAGGCCGTCTCCGGACTCGTCCGGTTCCTCTCCGGGCTCGGGCACATCGACGGCTTCAATGGTCATGCCGCCGGTCTGGTGGTCACCCACCACAATCAGCAGGGTGTCTCCGTCCTGCTCCGCGAAGTCCTTCGCCAGGGCGACGGAGCGGTCAAACTCAATTCCAGAGTCGATGGTAAGTTCGGCGTCATTGACATGGCTGAAGGAATCGATGCCTTCTTCCTCCACCATGAGGAAGAAGCCGGCGTCTTCGTTGCTGCCGCCGCCTCCGCCGCCTTTACCTCCACCGCCCTTGCCGCCGCCCCCTTTGCCCCCTTGGGCTTCGCTGCCGCCGGCTTGGGCTTTACCGGCGCCGCCGTTGCCGTAGCCGTCGCCGGTCCCGCCGGAGGTGAGCACCTCGAGCGCCTTCGCTGTCATCTCTGTCAGCGGCACCGTCGGCTCATACAGTTCCTCGACGTCTTCGCCATACTGGAACATTTCCTCATTTGCGAACAGACCCAGCAGCATGGAGGAATCCGCTTCCTGCAGGCCCTCCAGATCCCAGACATATTCGTAACCGAGGGACTGGGCCTCTTCCACCAGGTTCCCTTCGGTTCCGGCGCTCTCCTCTGACGGATCCTCGGGCGGGTTGTCCGGGAACCGTCCAGGATCGCCGGCCGGGTACCAGTGGTCTTCTCCGCCGCCGAGGATGACTTCAGGGCGGCTGCTCTCCAGGAACTGCCGGGCAATGGCACTTTGCTCGTCCCGGTCCAGCACATGGGAGCCGAATGCTGCCGGTGTGGCGTCAGTGACGTTGCTCGTGGTGACCAGTCCGGTGGACTTTCCCAGTTCCTCGGCCACTTCCAGTGCCGTGGTGACCGGCTGCTGGTTCAGGTCCACCCCGATGGCTCCGTTGTAGGTTTTCACCCCGGTGGCCATCGATGTGGCTGCCGCAGCTGAGTCGGTCACAAAAGTCTCCGGATCTGCGGAGTTGGTATGCACCCGTCCGACGGCGGGCATCGAGTCCATTTCCAGTTCACCCGTCAGCCCCACCAGCGCCAGACGGATCGCCTCGCGCTGCCCCGGACCCATGCCGTCCCCCACCATGAGGATCACGTTCTGCGCTGCGGGGGAGCCGTCGTCGCCGTTGCCTCCGCCGCGGCCGTTTCCCTGCATCCCCGGAGCGGGGACGGTTCCTGACAAAACGACGGCGGCAACAGCCGCCGTCGTTATCATCCGTTTTGCGTTTTTTCCTGCATGTGGATACTTCACAGCGGCATTCCTCCCAGAGTGCGGTGGAGGGGCCGGCAGTGTCCCGGCCCTTCTGGTATGCCCCGTGACGTGAGTAGCCTCGCGAGGCGTGTGTTTCCCCCGTGGCGTCCACAGTTCTCACCCACGGGCCGGCAGTCAAGGGAAACTGGTTCAACAGAGCTGATTGCAGAAATTGTGCAGCGGTTTTCCTTTCGACTCTTGCATTTCGAGCCGGAGAGGAGGCGGCACGCCCAGATATCCGAACCAGTGCGGCGGGCACTGGAACCACCCCTGATATGCACGGCTGACGCACCGGAACCGCCTTGAGTTTCACTCTTGCGGAGTTGGAAACTCTGAAATAGGCTTCGGGAACCGGCTTTCGAACTCTGTCAGCTGCTTCGAAAACGTCAGCTGTTTCGGAAAACCACCGGCGGGGGAGATGCCATGAATATCCATGGACCACAGGAGGCCCGGGACGCCCTTCGGAGGGCAAACGAGGCTGTCGAGCAGGGGGCACGCGCCGGCGCACGCCCCTGGTGGTATCCGGTTGGGCTCGGATTGTCTGCCGCGTTTGCCCTGGGCTCATTCGCAGTTCCGTGGCTGACCACTACCGGTGTGGTGCTGGGCGGTATCCTCTTTCCCCTGGCTCTGGAGGCGATGGCGCGCCGCCGTTCCGGTGCCTCTCCCGTAAAAACCTACTGTGCACCCGGATTCCGGGTTCCGTCGGCGGTCTTTGTGGTTCTCGGAGCCGGCCTGTGTGCGTCGGCTCTTATCCTGCTCAAGGCTTCAGGCAATGTGGTTTTCGTTCTCGTTGCTGCTGTTCTGCTGGGGATCGTGACCGCCGCCTGCACCTGGAGCGTCAGCCGCCGCCGTACCGGATACGACGCCGGTGCCGCGCGGTGACCGCGCCGCAGTTCAGCTCCCTGATTCATCCGGAGCAGCGCATGCGGATTTGTGCTTTTCTTCTGCCCAATGATGAGGTCGCCTTCACCGCCCTGCGTGATGCTCTCGCTCTGAGCGAATCCGCCCTAAGCCGCCAACTCAAGGTTCTGGCGGACGCCGGAATCGCCGCCGTCGCCCGAGAGAAGGGTGTGCCGCGCCCGCGTGCCTGGGTAGCCCTGACCCCGGAGGGCCGCGAAGCCGTCCGGGGCCATCTTGCCGCGCTCCGGGACATCGCCGCCCAAGCTGATCCGGGGGCGTCCGATACGGTGGAAGCTGCCGACCGAAAGGCTGCCTTGCGATGACAGACTACTTTGCCGGAGATCCCCGTTCGATGCGGGAGCGGATGGAGGCCGGTGACCTTTATATCGCTGACGATCCGGAACTGGCGCAGCTCAGCATCAGTGCCATCGAGCTGGCCGACCGCTATAACCGAACCTGGGCGCAGGACCGGGGCGGAGCGGCGGAGATCCTTCCCGAGCTGCTGGGCGGTTTGGGTGAGGGGTCGGAAATCCGGCCGCCGATCCATGTGGACTACGGCAGGTACCTGACAATAGGGTCCCGCACCTTCATCAATTACAATTTCACCGCCCTGGACGTTGCTGCGATAACGATCGGCGACGACGTCCAGATCGGTCCCAATGTGCAGCTGCTGACGCCCACGCATCCGGTGGAGCCGGCGCCCCGGAGGGACAAGCTGGAGGCAGCCCAGCCCATTACCATCGGTGACAATGTGTGGATTGGAGGCGGAGCGATTGTTCTTCCCGGAGTTACCGTAGGGGAGAACTCCGTCATTGGTGCCGGTGCCGTAGTCACGCGCGATGTGCCGCCGAATGTGGTTGTTGTCGGCAATCCGGCACGCGTGGTGAAGAGCCTCTAGGCCTTACCGCCCCTGGGGCAGGTCCTTGAGGACCAGAAGCTCTCCGATGGAACAATCCAGTGCCCGGCAGATTGCCGTCAGGGTGGAAAACCGAATGGCCTTGGCCCGGTCATTTTTGAGGACGGAGAGATTTACGATGCTGACGTCTACCCGCTTGCTGAGTTCAGTCAGTGTCAGGTTTCGTGCAGCGAGCAGTTCGTCCAGCCTGCAGTGCACCGAAGAATCAAGATCAACCGGAGGCACTACACAAGCCCTTCGCCGTCGCGCTGGAGCCTGCTGCCGATGTGGAAGGCTGCGGCCAAAAGCGCAAGGAAGATTCCCAGCGCCAAGGTGAGAGCATCACCTGCACCGAGGACGTAGCCTGCCGTGAACGGTGCGTCCGCAAGGGAAATACCTGCGTCAACCAAGATGCGTTCGTTGATGTTCGTCCAGGCCGAAGGCAGAGCCACTGTTCCGATGATCATCACAGCAGATGAAACCGCGAATCCGACCGTCATCAGGCGACCGAACGGCTTTCCCCGGTAGAGGCGGTGGCAGAGGTAATACACAAAGGCAAAGAAAAGGGCAATGGCGGCAAAGCCGACACCCATTAGCGCTGCATACTGCGCCAGCCCTTCGGACTCCACCCCTTCCAGAGTGAGAATGAAACTCTCCGGAGTTCCCGACGTAATCTTCGGGCTGAGTTCGGACCAAGTGCCGTCCGAGACCGGGGCTGCCGGCAGCAACAGCTCCACTTCCCCCTGCAGGGTAAACACGGTGTGGGCAATTCCCACCCCAACGCACAGCAGGATGATCAGTCCGGAAAGAACCATGCTCGTGATCAGTCCTGCTTTCCGGGCAGTTGCGGCGCCCCGGCGGGCTACCGCTGTTGATACATCTGATAGTGCTGCTGTCATGATTCCTCCACGGAGATGCGTCGCTGGTTAACGACTGTCGTTATATCGAATACCGTTAACATAACGGTATTCGATAAACATCGCAAGGCGTTTCCCTGGCGCTGCGAGGCGCCGCGGGTACGGAAGGCGCGGGAGGTACGGGAGGCGCCGCGGGTACGCGAGACGCCCCGGGTACGGGAGGCGCGGAGGAGCGGCAGAAATGGTGGGCCGCCGTGCAGCCCAGGGGCAGCCTGAGCCAGCGAGCAGCCTGAAACTACTTGTCCCCAGCCAGCAGCGCGTGCAGGGTGCGGGCGTTGCGAACGGCGTGCCCCTCGCCGTCGTTGTTGAAGTACATGTAGACATCCCTGTCCGACCGTTCCCATTCCCGTATCCGCTCCGCCCACCAGCGCAAATCAGCATCGCTGTAGGAGCCGGCGTAGAGGTGTTCATGGTCGGGTCCGTGCATGCGTACGTACACGAATGACGCCGTTGCACGCAGGTTACAGGGCAGGCGGGCTCCGCTCATGACGGTGTATGCGGCGTCGTGCCGTGAAAGCAGGCTGTACACGTCTTCGGTTTCCCAGCTGGGATGACGGAACTCAACAGCAGTTTTAATGTCCCCGGGAAGTGCGGACAGGAAGTAGTCCAGCCGGGCGTCGTCGCGCTCCAAGTTGGGCGGCAGCTGCACGATGAGGACACCGGCTTTATCTCCGAGTTCCTTCCAGCAGCGGCTAATGCGCCCGATCCACTCTTCAGGCTCCCGCAGCTTGCGCGCATGCGTCAGCCCGCGCGGTGCTTTGACGGAAAACCGGTAGCCGTCCGGCAGCCGCTCCCGGTAAGCAGCAAACGCGGGTTCGCGCGGCCACCTGTAGAAGCTTCCGTTGTACTCGACGGTGTCGAATTCGGCTGCGTAGGTTTCGAGCCAGCGGCGGTTCGGGAGACCGGGCGGGTACAGCACGTTCCGCCAATGGTTGTAGCTCCAGCCGGAGGTGCCGATGTGCAGTGCCATGTCCCCAGCCTGCCACGGAAGGATGGCTGTGTGCTTATTCGAAGTGCCGGTGCAAAGGAAGTGGCGGCGTGCTTATTCGAAGTGCCGGTGCAAAGGAAGTGGCGGCGTGCCTTACTCGAAACGGGAGGGATCTCCAGTGCCGTGCCGGACAACTTCCGGCTCTCCGCTGGAGAAGTCGACGACAGTGGTGAGGTCCGGCGGGCAGAACCCGGCATCCAGAACAGCGTCTACCTGGTGGTCCAGGCGTTCCTTGATCTCCCAGCCTTCGGTCAGGGGATCCTCTTCGCCGGGCAGCAGCAGGGTGCTGGATATCATCGGCTCTCCCAGTTCTTCCAGCAGTGCCTGCACAACTTTGTTATCCGGGATACGGACGCCTACGGTCTTCTTTTTGGGCTGAGACAACCAGCGCGGCACCTCCTTCACTGCGGGCAGGATGAAGGTGTAGCTGCCCGGGGTGACGGCCTTAATGCTGCGGAAGGTGTCGTTGTCCATCTTTACGAACTGACCGAGCTGCGCGAAGTCCCTGCACATAAGCGTGAAGTGGTGTTTGTCGTCCAGCTGGCGGATCGAGCGGATCCGGTCCAAAGCATCCTTGTTGCTGAGCTGCGCTCCGAGGGCGTAACAGGAGTCCGTCGGGTAGGCGATCAATCCGCCTGACCGCAGGATTGCAACAATCTGACCTATGCTGCGCTGCTGGGGGTTCTCCGGGTGGATGTCAAAGTATCGTGCCATGCCCTGAGCTTACCGCTGATGGTGGAGGCTCCTGCGGCTGAGAGGCTGAAGCCGTTCCTACGCTGATCAGGAGGGCCGGCTGTTCCCACCACTGTTCAGAAGGGCTGGCTGTTGAACTGAGAACTCATTCCGCAGCCCGCAATTCCGCAGCCCCCAGTTCCGCCGCTCTGCTCGTGTCGCAGCCAGCCAGCACGCATGCCAGTCTCAAAGCGCCGCCCGTCCGGCAGCCCCGCTAGAAGGGCGGCGGGTCATCCCCATAATCATCTGGGTCTAGTTCAACTCTTTCAACCTCACTGCCCTCCGCAGCAGTCGTGGCCGTGTCTCTGGCCGTAGACAAGGCCGTAGACAAGGCCGTAGACAAGGCCGTAGTCGCAGATACGGCCGAAGTCGCAGACGTGGGTGTGCTGTCGGACGTGGCTGTGGTCGAAGATGTATCCAGGGTGAGGTCTGGTTTGGTGCGGTACTTTCGTCCTCCCGGTGAGGTCCACTCAATAATCCCGGGACTGGGCTGGCAGGCTTTCCAGAATCCTTTGGTTTTGAACATGTGGTGCCGCCGGCATAAATGTTCCAGGTTGTCGTGATCGGTGGGACCGCCCTGCGCCCAGGGTTTGGTGTGGTCAATCTCGGAGATCACCGCATTGGTCCGGCAGCCCGGGAACCGGCACGTCCCGTCCCGGACCCGCAGCAACTGCTTCAACCCGTCCGGTACTTTCCGCCGCTTACCCACCCGCAGGATCTCCTCAGTCTCCGGGTCCCGCTCCGCCGGCGTCCACTTCGCCGCCTCGCGGGCCATCCGCCGGGCTCTTTCGGGGCTGATCGGCCCATACCCGACCAGTTCCGCAGGCTGGTCATCGGCTCCGAAGAGAGTTTCAGCAGTGATCACCACCAGAATCTCAGTCCGGGCCCTGGAACCATGACCTATACGGCACGACCCGGAACCGGCACCATCCTTTTCACCGGTTCCGGTTCCGGAACCGCTGCCCTTCCGGGCGCCGTTGCCCCCGCCGCCTTCGCCAGCGCCCTTCCCGGCGCCGGTGCCCTTGCTGCTGTCGCAGCCCCCGGAACTGCACCCATGCTCATGACCACCCAAAAGGTCCGCCACGATATCCGCCCGCAACTGATCCACGCTCCGCGTATCTCCGGCCGCCTGCTCACCCCGGGCCGCAACACTGAGCCGGTGATAAATCCCCTGCGCAGTCTCCGCCGGCAGCATCGCCGAAAACCACGACATACCGTCAGGCTCATGACGCACCCACACCGACCGCCGATCAAAAGCCGTCCGCTGCCGCTCAACAATCGTCTGCGGATACTGACTCTCCCTCAACCGCCGAGCCTTCACCCGGAACTGCGCCTTCGTCTGTCCCGCAGCCAAACCCAGCAGCTTCGCCTCAAACACGGGCACATCCGCCGGAGCAATCCCCACACACTGCTCCAGAACCGTCTCGGCATGCCCGTAACTGATCTCCCCGGCCTCCAGACTCCCCAACGTGGCAGTGTTGGCGGTGCACAGATCACCGGCCCGGCTCATCAACGCCGTTCCGGTACCGGTGGGAACCCCCAGAATCGTAGCCGCTTCCTCGGCTGCCAGACTGAAGGCCATCTCGGAATCCGGCCGGCCCGAAACGAACATGCTCTCGGACTCGTAAATGTTCTGCATCCGGGACAGGACCTTCGCCTGCTGCGCCTGAACCCACCGGCCCAGCACATTCAACCGCGACAACACGGCACCGGTTTCTTCCTCGTTCAGGCACTCCACGTTCCGGAAGGCCAGAGCCCCGGTAAACCCGTCCCGGGAGCCAGGCCCCGACGGTTCAAAAGCGCCACCGGGAGCAACAAAACCACTGGGGGAATGGGCTACTGCGGCAACAGCCGGATCAGTTTCACCGGCCCGATCAGAAACCTCCGGACCGGGCCCGGCAACAAAAACCGACAGGCTGCACACTGCTGCCTGTCCGCTGTTAGTGCCGGGTCCGGGGCCCGTCGAAGATCCGTTCTGATCCATGACCTCAGGATTTCACCCGCCACCGACATTTCCAGCTCCACAACAGACCAAAACAGGCCCAAACCGGCCCTATTGTTGACGGTCAAATACCCGTCTTTTGCCAGAGGCTACCTAGTCACCCAAGTCGCCGGTGGCCACTAGTGCAATGCCACTAGTCCAAGCCTGCACAGTCGTGGGCTCAACGACCTCGGGAACCGACACCCCGGCAGCCACTTGGCGTCGCCCGCGCCCCGGCTGTCACTGCCGCGCAACAGCAAGACGCGGACGACAACGGCAGCCGCATCCGCTGCGGCGTCGTAAGCAGCACCTCGGAGGTGCGCTGCCAAACCCGCCACAGCGCTTCCCCGGAGGTGTAACCGCTCTAGTACAGCTTGATGGTGCCGCCGTCGGCCATCAGTGTCTGGCCGGTCAGGTAGCGGGATTCATCGCTGGCAAGGAATGCCACGATCGGTGCGATGTCCGTCTCCGGATCGCCCAGGCGGCCCAGCGGGACGCCGTCGACCACTTCCTGGTACTGCTCCGGGTAAGCCTTGCTCCACTCCACAATTCCCGGAGTCAGCGCGACCGGACTGACGACGTTGGCGCGGATGCCGTCCGCTGCCCACTCGTTTGCCGCCGTACGGGTGATCGCACGGATGGCTTCCTTGGCTGCGGCGTAGGCCACCTGATTTGGCAGGCCCTTGATACCGGCGCCGGAACCGAAGTTGATGATGCTGCCGCGGGTCTTTTTCAGTTCCGGATGGGCCGCCTGCATCAGGTACAGAGTGGCCAGCGTTCCGGTGCCGAAGGACAGGTTCCAGATCTCCGGCGTCGTTTCCAGAATCGGTGCCTGCTTGGATGCGTGCGCGTTGTTGACGAGGATATCCAACTGGCCGAAGCGTGCCACCGTCTCGGCGACAATTTCGGCAGCGCTTTCAGGCAGGGAGATGTCCTTGCAGATGAAAATCAGTTCGCCCAGGCTGCCCAGGTCGGCCACGAGCTTCTCGCCCTGCTCCTGGCTAATGTCCACGACGGCAACCTTGGCGCCCTCGGACAGGAAGTGCCGGACAATACCCTGGCCAATACCGCCGGCGCCGCCGGTGACAATGGCTGTCTTGTTGCTCAGTTTCACTGTTGTTCCTTCTCTAAGCCGGAGTGCTTTTCCTGCCGCATCCGGATGCTTGATGTGATTCGTGCTTCCACGCCGAGGAGAAAACTGCCCACGGCGAAGTCCAGGGACTTCCGTGAGGCGTCGTAGGTAATCCCTCGTCCGCGGAACTTGGCGGTAAGGGAACCGTGAGGGGCGCCGTCACCGGATTCCAGGGGTACGACGGCGTTGGGCCGGGTGGGGCGGTGCCGTCCCGGTCCGGGATTCGCGGCCAGGGCCAGAACTGCAGTCCCGATCACAACACCCGATAGTCCTACGACACAGTCAAAGCAGTCGTCCTCCGGAAGCCCTGCCGCATTGAGCGCCTGAAGGAGCACTTCGAGTTCCTCGGTGGAGGCCATGTCCAGCAGCCGGCTCGGCCCCAGGACAATCTGCAGCAGCCAGGGGTGCTTGTGGAAGTCGTCCCAGAGTGCCGCGGCCATGTGCTGAAGCATCTCCTGCCACGAGGCCGGGGTGGGCGGCAGAAGGACAAACTCACGGCCGGCCTCGGCTGCCATAGCCAGCAGCAGGGCTTCACGGTTTTCCACGTGGCGGTACAACGCCATGGCAGAGACCCCGAGGATGTCGGCAACGTTGCGCATGGAGACCGCTTCGAGACCCTCGCGGTCCGCCAGTTCCAGTGCACATGCCGCGATGGCAGCAGCAGACAGGGGACCGCGGTCAGGATCGGGACGAGAATTCATGTTTACAGCGTATACGCGTCAGGGCTCCACCGAAACCCGGCACGCCGGTGTGATCTTCTTCTCATGGAACAGGGCGGCGGCAGACGGACCAGCCGCAGGAAACCGCCGCCGACGGCGGGATGCGGCTAAGGTTCTACTCGTTGTGACAGAGGCCGTCAAGTATGGCTCCACAGAAACGGGTTGTATCTTAGGCGGATGCGACAAAACAACTCCTCCTTGCTGGGCAGACTCGGCACCTCCGGCCGGCTTGTGTTGTTTTTGGCGGTGAGCGCCCTCTGCGGTGCCCTCGTCGCCGGCATCTTCATTCCCACCACGGCAGTGGCAGCTTCCGGCGCAAACCAGGTCCTCGATTCACTGGAGGACCTGCCGAACGAGCTCGAAACCGGCCCCCTGGACGAGGGTTCCAAGATCTACTCGGCCGACGGCCAGCTGATCGCTTCGTTCTACGCGGAGAACCGGATACCGGTGACGCTGGAGAACATTTCGCCGTCGATGCAGGACGCGATTATTGCCATTGAAGACAACCGCTTTTACGAGCACGGGGGAGTGGACGTCAAAGGCGTGGCCCGTGCAGTGGCATCAAACCTGACGAAGGACAGCACGCAGGGCGCCTCCACGCTGACCATGCAGTACGTGAACAACGTGCTGATCGACCAGGGTGTTGCCGAAGGCAAGAGCGCTGACGAGCTCACGGTCAGCGGAACCAAGAACATTACGGACAAGATCCGGGAGGCGAAGCTGTCCTTCGCCGTCGAAAAGGAATACTCCAAGGAAGAAATTCTTGAAGGTTACCTGAACATCGTCTTGTTCAGCGGCCGCACCTACGGAGTTGAGGCGGCGGCGCAGACCTTCTTCGGCGTCCCCGCAGCCCAGCTGAACGTCCCGCAGTCGGCAATGCTCGCCGGCATGGTGCAGTCCCCGAACAACTTCAATCCGCTGACAAACCCCGAGGGCACGCGCGACCGCCGGGATGCGGTGCTGTCCGCGATGCTTCGCTACGACAAGATTACGCAGCAGGAGTACGACGACGCCGTCGCCTCCGATCTGCAGCTGAACCCCCAGCCCGCGGCCCGCTCCGGCTGCGTGGGTGCCGAGATGGCGGAGTACTTCTGCAGCTACGTGGAGCAGGTAGTGCTGGCCTCCGAGGAGTTCGGCGCCGATGAAACGGCCCGTGCCAAGCTGCTGGCCCGCGGCGGCCTGACTATCACCACCACACTCGATTCCAGGCTCCAGGAGCAGGCCCAGGCCCAGATCGAGGCGCAGGTCCCCACCGGAGACGCCTCTGGAGCAGGTTCGGCAATGGTTTCAGTGGAGCCGGGTACCGGCAAGATCCTGGCCATGGCCCAGAACACGAATTACACGCCGGAAGAAGGCGCCGGCAACACGCAGCTGAACTTCAATGTGGACTCGGAAATGGGCGGAACCGCCTACGGCTTCCAGCCGGGCTCAACCATGAAGCCCTTCACCACCGTGGCGTGGCTCGAGGCCGGAGGAAGCATTGATGATGTCATTGACGCTTCCCGGACCACCTATCCCGCCGGATATGACTGGACTGCCAGCTGCCTGCCCGAAGACGCGTATTTCGACGAGTGGAAATTCAAAAACGCCCAGGAAGGGTACGAGCGCAGGATGACCGTGGGGGACGGGCTGACCTGGTCCGCCAATACGGCCACCGTGGCGCAGGCTTCCCAGCTGGACCTGTGCGACATTCGTGACGCGGCCACCCGCATGGGTGTCCACCGCGCCGTCGACGGCGAACCGCTGGAGGTCAACAACCCCTCCTTCGTGCTGGGCGGCCAGGAAGTGGCGCCCATGACGATGGCAGCAGCGTTCGCGACCTTTGCCAGCGGCGGAGAGTACTGCGAACCCATCGCGCTGACGCAGGTGTCCGATGCCAGGGGCCGGTCCTATTCCGTGCCCGAGGAGCAGTGCTCCCGCGCAATGTCCGAGGAAGTCGCGAAAGAGGTCTCGGAGCCGCTGCAGAAACTCGTGGAGAGCGGTCCCGGAGGCATCTCGCCGCTGGGTGTTCCCGCAGCAGCGAAAACCGGCACTACCGATGTCTCCGAGCAGACCTGGACCGTGGGCTACACGCAGGGCATTTCCACTGCGTCCTGGGTGGGTAACTGGACCTCGTACTCTTCGCTGAACGACCTTCCGATCAACGGCGTGACCCGCAGCTATGTGGACGGCTCCACCATCGCCGGCGCGCAGTGGACCGACTACATGCGCGCCGTCGCACCGCTGTACGCAACCGGTGGCCTGACGGACCCGAACCGGGTACCGTCCCCGTCACCGGTGCCCGAGCAGGACAATGAGCCGGAACCGGAAGCACCCCGGGAGGATCCGACGCCGGAACCCGAGCCTTCATCTGCCCCCGGCGCGGGCGAAGGTGCCGGCGAAGTTCCGGAACCCGCACCGCCGGCAGAGCCCGAGGTTCCCGGGGTCCCCGCGCCGACCGCTCCCGCTCCGGCCCCGGCTCCGACTGCAGTTCCGGTACCCACACAGCCGCCCGCAACAGCCATCCCCGGAGCCCCCGGCGAGTAGCTGTAAACTTGCGGATGTAAAAAATGCTCCCCGACCCCTGACCGGGCCGGGGAGCATTTTTGTCTGTGACGCTTGTGTGTTCGGCGGACTCCCTGCACTCTGGATAGCCGAAGCCGACAGCGGCGGCGGGGCGCACCGGCTTCGCTGCCTTGGCCGAGGTCCGTTATCCGTCCACCATCTGCCGGAGGCTCCCGTGTTCTTGAACAGCCTGATCCATGGTCATGGCCATCGGCATTCCCGGATGCTGGAGCCGCCCGCGCTCAGCGCCAGGACCCTGGCCGTTGGCGCCTTCTCCCTGGGCGCCCTCGCCATGGGTGCGGTGGCTGTTGGTGCACTGGCCATCGGGAGGGTCAGCATCGGCCGCGCCGACATCAAGGAGCTGTATGTGGGGCGCCTGCAGGTGGACGAACTCATCGTCACGGAATCTGCGGGTCCCGAGATTCAGTTATGACTGCGCGGACCCAATGGTAAGCGACCGTCACAGCGTCCGCAGCCGGTATACGAGCAGGGCCACGTGCAGCGATGTCCGGGATTCGGCATCGTCGAGGTTCAGACCCAAAAGGTCTTCGAGACGGCTGAGCCGGGCGTAGAGCGTGGGCCTGCTCAGGTAACTGGTGCGTGCCAGGGCGGTCTTGTTGCCGCCGGATTCCAAAAAATGTCCCAGCAGTTCGAGATGCCCTTCCTCGCCGCGGGCCTCGGCGTCGAGGATCCCGTGCAGCTCGGATTCAACGAACTGCTGCACGCGCGGGTCCTTGCGCAGCAGGGCCAGCAGGCCGCGCAGCCGGATATCGGTGGCCCGGTGGTATTCCCGGCCGTGACCGGGCAGGGTGGCGGCGGCTTCGGCGACGTGGTCGGCTTCGTCAATGCCCGCAGCGGCTTCCAGCAGGGAATCCTGAAGGCGCCCGACGCCGATGGTCCACCGGGCTGCTCCCGGGCCTTCCCGGCCCCCTGAACCATCCGGGCCCGAACCCACCCGACCCAAACCGTCCTTCCGGTCCTCCGCCAGGGCTCCGGCCAAGGCATGAAGCACCCGATCCTCAGCCTGCTTCGACGGGAGGGCCAGGATCATTCCCACCGAGCCGGATTGAATAACGGCGCTGAGGGCAGTGCACGGCAGCGGTTTCAGGGCGCGGGCCAGCTGCTCCAGCAGCATGCGTTCCTCCTGCTGCCCGGCGAGCGGATCGCCGTCGCTGGAGGACACTTCTGTCCGCGGAAAAACGGCCGGTGATCCGCTCCGGAAGACCACCGGAAGGTAGAAGGGCGAGCGTTGCAGGCCCAGGGCGGCCGCTCGGGTCTGCGCTTCGCCCTCACCCAGGCCGCGGGGCTGGCGCAGCGCGTTCAGCAGCCCGGCCTGGGCCTGCTGGTTCAGGTCACGCCGGTCCCGCTCGGCGAGCCGGTTGATGGCAAGTGTCTGGGCGGCCCGTTCCAGCACCATGGCTGCGGCGCCGTCGTCGTCCAGTACCGCAGGGACCACCAGCCGCCCCCACACCTGGCGCCGCACGCCCACCGGTGTCTGGAGCCAGTCTCCGCTGCCCCCGCGGGATGTACCTGTCGTCGAGTGGGTGATCCGGGATCTGCGTTCCCAGTCGTCCAGCAGTACCGCTGTGTCAACGTTGCGCGCAGCGTACGCGAGCACCAGATGGGAGAGGTCCTCCAGCACCACCGGAGCGCCGATCATGGCCGCGGCCTGCTCCACCACCTGCTGAGTTCCGGCACTTTCCAGGCTCAGCATCGTGAAGGCTTCGTGGACGGCCCGGGCGCGTTCCACCCGTTCCAACTGTTCGGCCACAATGAGCCGGTGCACTATTTCGGTGATCTGGACAAAACGCACGCGCCGGCGCACGACGACGACGGGCAGGGCAGCCGCCGATGCAGCCCGGGCCAGCGCCGCGAGGCTCTCCTCCCGGTTGCCGATGACTTCCACGATGAGGCCCGACGCTCCCGCCTCCTCAAGCGACTGGACAAACACGGCCGTCTGGCCGGGGTCCTTTTCCAGTTCCAGGCCGGTGGTCAGCACGAGTTCCCCGCCGGAAAGCAGTCCTGAAACATCGAGGACCTCGCTGACATGAACCCAGCGCACCTGGTGGTCCAGGCCCCCGGCGGAACCCAACAGCGACGGCTCGGCATCACGCAGGACGGGGAGGGCCAGGACGGACCGAACTGTGGGCAGCATTTACACAGGGTAAAGCACCGGCCCCGAGGCCTTACAGACTGTTACTTCTGCGGCAGGTGGAACAGCGGCACACTGGTCCCAGACACTTCGGCCGACTTGAGCCGGACAGGCCAGCCCCGCAAGGAGAAACCGTGGACAACATCAGGCACTGGATCAACGGCCGTTCCGTCCCGGCCGGAGCACGCACCGCTCCGGTGACAAACCCGGCCACGGGCAAGGTGACAGGCCAGGTGTCCCTGGCCACCGAGGATGAGGGCGCGGCGGCCGTCGCTGCGGCTGCTGCCGCCTTCCCTTCATGGCGGGATACGTCCCTTGCCCGGCGGACGCAGATACTCTTCGCTTTCCGCGAGCTGCTCAACGCCCGCAAGGGTGAACTGGCCGCCATCCTCACCGCCGAGCACGGCAAGGTGCTCGACGACGCGCTCGGCGAAGTCAGCCGCGGCCAGGAAGTGGTGGAATTCGCCTGCGGCATACCGCATCTGCTGAAGGGCAGCTTCACCGAAAACGCATCCACCGGCGTGGACGTGCATTCAGTCCGCCAGGCGCTGGGGCCCGTGGCGATCATCAGTCCCTTCAACTTCCCGGCCATGGTCCCGATGTGGTTCTTCCCGATAGCGCTGGCCGCCGGTAACACCGTGGTGCTGAAGCCGAGCGAGAAGGACCCGAGCGCGGCAAACTGGCTGGCGGAGCTGTGGAAGGAAGCCGGCCTGCCCGACGGCGTTTTCAACGTCCTGCACGGGGACAAGGTGGCGGTGGATACGCTCCTGACCCATCCGGATATCAAGGCCGTGTCTTTTGTGGGTTCGACTCCGATCGCCAGGTATGTCTATGAAACGGCAACCGCCCACGGCAAGCGCGTCCAGGCCCTGGGCGGCGCCAAGAACCACATGATCGTGCTGCCCGACGCCGACCTGGACCTGGCCGCCGACGCTGCGGTGAACGCCGGCTTCGGCTCCGCCGGGGAACGCTGCATGGCCATCTCCGCGCTGCTTGCGGTGGGGAACATTGCCGATGAACTGGTGGACAAAATCGCCGAGCGCACCGGAGCGCTGCGTACCGGTGACGGAAGCCGCAGCTGCGACATGGGCCCGCTCGTCACGGCAGCACACCTCACCAGGGTGGCGGGCTATATCGACGCCGGAGAAGCCTCAGGCGCCACAGTGGTCGTGGACGGCCGCACCGTCACACCGGACGCAGAAGGCGACGGATTCTTCGTGGGACCGACCCTGTTCGACAACGTCACAACCGACATGTCGATCTACCAGGACGAAATCTTCGGCCCGGTTCTCTCCGTGGTCCGCGTGGACAGCTACGAGCAGGCCCTGCACCTGATCAACACCAACCCGTACGGCAATGGAACGGCCATTTTCACAAATGACGGCGGCGCGGCGCGGCGCTTTGAAAATGAGGTGGAAGTTGGCATGGTGGGCATCAACGTCCCCGTGCCGGTGCCCATGGCTTACTATTCGTTCGGTGGGTGGAAGAACTCGCTTTTCGGTGACACCCACGCCCACGGAACGGAAGGCGTCGGGTTCTTCACCAGGGGCAAAGTGGTCACCACCCGCTGGCTGGATCCGAGCCACGGGGGAATCAATCTCGGCTTCCCGCAGAACGCCTGACCGGCGCCTCAACTGAAAGGCTATGGATATGACTTCCACAATTGACGGCGGAGCTCCGCCGCTGCTGGACGCCGAGGGTGCACAGCGCGCCTACGACCTGGACCGCAAGCACGTCTTCCACTCCTGGTCCGCGCAGGACCTGCTCGATCCCATGGTCATCAGTGCTGCCCGGGGCTCCTACGTGTGGGACGGGGAGGGCAACAAGTATCTGGACTTCTCCTCACAGCTGGTGAACACCAACATCGGCCACCAGCACCCCGCCGTCGTTGCCGCCATCGCCGAGCAGGCAGCGAAACTCTGCACCATCGCGCCGAGCTACGTCAACGACGCACGGTCCGAAGCGGCCCGGCTCATCAGTGAACGGACGCCGGGGGAGCTGAACAAGATCTTCTTCACCAACGGCGGTGCGGACGCCAACGAGCACGCGGTGCGGATGGCGCGCCTGCACACCGGCCGGCAGAAGGTCCTGTCGGCTTACCGTTCCTACCACGGCGGCACCCAGCTGGCCGTGAACCTCACCGGAGATCCCCGGCGCTGGGCCAACGACACCGCCAGCACCGGCACCGTCCATTTCTTCCCGCCCTACCTTTACCGCACGGCGTTCCACTCAACCACGGAGGAAGAGGAAAGCTCACGGGCGCTGGAACACCTGGAACAGCTGATCGCCTACGAAGGTCCCGGAACCATCGCAGCCATCATCCTCGAATCCATTCCCGGAACGGCCGGCATCTACCTCCCGCCGCCGGGATACCTCCAGGGCGTCCGCGAGCTCTGCAACCGCTACGGCATCGTCCTCATCGCGGACGAGGTGATGTCCGGGTTCGGACGCACCGGCAAGTGGTTCGCCGTCGAACACTTTGACGTAGTGCCGGACCTGCTGACTTTCGCCAAGGGGGTCAACTCCGGCTATGTCCCCATGGGCGGCGTGGCCATCAGCCCGGAGATCGCCGCGACCTTCGGCACCCGGGTCTACCCTGGCGGGTTGACCTATTCCGGCCATCCGCTGGCTGCTGCGGCCGCGGTCGCGACCATCAACGCCATGGAGGACGAAGGTATGGTGGCGCACGCAGCGGAGCTCGGGCGCACGGTCATCGGACCGGCACTGGCAGACTTCGCCGAACGTCATGAGTCGGTGGGCGAAGTCCGGGGCACCGGCGTGTTCTGGGCCATTGAACTGGTGAAGGACCGGGCGACCAGGGAACCGCTGGCACCGTACGGCAGCTCCAGCGGGGAAATGAACCAGCTGCTGGCCGCCTGCAAATCCCGCGGCCTGCTGCCGTTCGCGAACTTCAACCGCATCCACGTCGTCCCGCCGTGCAACACCAGCGCCGCCGACACCGAGGCCGGGCTCGGAATCCTGGATGAAGTGCTCGAGGTTGCCGACGGGCTGGTCCGGGAGCAGTAGCCGGCTTAGGCATGCTGAGCGATAGTTTTCCTCGGTGCCGGCTCCCAAGTTTGGAGCCGGCACCGTGTGCCGGGCAGCCTCCGGTGCCAGAATGGGTGGGGATGTCCGAGGCCGTCGCCTAGAATGATAAGGATGCTTACAACTGTGGACAGCGTCCGCAGCGGAAACCAGCCCCTTCCAGAAGGAGAACACCATGATCGGATTCATCGTTGCGGGACTCGTTATTGGCGCACTGGCCCGCCTGATCAAGCCCGGCAAGCAGAATCTGAGCCTGCTGGCCACGCTCCTGCTCGGACTGGCCGGGTCCGTCGTCGGCGGCGTCATTGCTTCCCTGGTCGGAAGCGGCGACATTTGGGAACTCAACATCTTCGGCTTCATTGTGGCTGTTGTGGCCGCAGTCCTGCTGATTGGCGTGGCTGAAAGCATGTCCGGCCGCGGCAAGGGCCAGGTCCGCCGTTAAGGCGGGGGCGCAGGCCAGAACGGGCTGCGTCGCTGGGATAAGTCGCTGGGATAAGTCGCTGGGATAAGTCGCCGGGACTAGTCCCGGCGACTAATCGTCGGCCAGTGACGCACCCGGGGGAACAGGACGCCCGGCTTTCGCCAGCTCAAGGTCAAAGACCTTCCGTTCAACGGAGTCCAGCCGCCGCTGCAGCGTTTTGTTCGCTTCGACCGCCTGCTGAAGCTCCCGGGAGGCGGCTACCCCCGGAGCCTGTTCACGGTTCACCACCATCCGGACGATCTCCGTGAGCCCGTAAACGGCCATTCCGGCAATAGCAACAAGTGCAAACCAAGGGATATCCATGGGCTGATCCTAGGTGCGAAATGCGGAAAAACACGGTGCGACGCTAAGAATCTTCCGCCGCGGGTGCACCCAGGAGCTGTATCTGCAGAAGATCTCCGGTCCCGCCGCCCGGCCGGGCAGTAATCCGGACCCTGTATGCCCCGTCTCCCGGACGTACAGCGGGAAGCTGGTACTCGTGCGTGGCGTCAGGGACGCTGTCACCCGGCAGGGCGTCGGGGGACGTGTGAACGCCGTTGATTTCCACCCGGGCTCCCTCCGCTGATCCGGGCTGGAAGGTGAGCCGCAGCGTTTGGGCACGGCCGTCCGGATCGGTGAGCAGGTAGGAGAACCAGCCCGAAGCCGACCGCCAGTGCCTTGTGCCGTCGCCGCCGGCGGTTGTTCCTTCGCCGGCAAAACCGTGATCTGCTTCGGGCTGCTGCTCGCCGGCCGCCACTGCGTCAATGACGTTGCATGCTGCAGCCTCTGCGCGGTCGGCGGAAAGAAGCGCGGACCTTATTGCCTGCGGATCAGTCCCGGCCGGAAAGTAGACGGTGTAGCGGTCCTCTGACAGGCCTGCAAAAGGCACCAGTTCCACGGCAACGGACGCGCCGTTGAGCCAGGCGGACAATTCTGCGGTCAGCGGGGAACGCGTCCGGACGACGGCGGCAGCAGCGGGACGGGCTGCGGTAACCACGGGCGTCGATGCCAGAGGCCGTTTCGGGCCGGAAGCTACATGGCCCATCCTCGTGTCCTCCGCATCAAAGGTCAGGGCTTCGGCGGTTCCTGTTTCAGCAGGTGAGTCCGGGACTCGGGCGGCAAGGACCGTGGCCCCGTAGACGAAGGATACCCACGGCGAGCCGTCCGGCAGGTACTCAGCGCGTATTTCGGCAGCGAACCGTACGGTGACAACTGAGGTGCCTGACCATCGGCGGCGAATCCGGACTCCGGGCGCGTCATTGCCGGATCCGGATGCGGGCCCGCAACCAGTCTCGTCCTTAAAAGCCAGGGGAACGCCGTCAATTTCCACCTGCATGTCCGTCGCCCAGCCCGGGCGGCGGAGCCGCAGCATACAGTCCAGGGGTTCGTCCGCATGGACCGTCAGCACAGCCGTGTCCGACTCCATCAAGTCAGCCTCAAGGTGCAGCCGCAGGCCCAGTTCCGTGCACTCCAGTTCCGCGGCGATATAAAGGTTCACCTCCAGCGCTTCCGCCGAACGGCTGAAAATCAGTTCGCCGTAGCGGGAGTGGTTTTCCAGCCCGGACCCCGCGCAGCACCACATCGATTCCTGCGGCTGGGAGTAGACCCGGTAATGGCCCGGCCGCATGGGCGTGAAGTACGCAAAGCCGCCGGTGCCGGGCCGCTGGGAGGACAGGATGTGGTTGTAGAGCGCCCGTTCGTAATAGTCGAGTGCTGCCGGATCTCCCGTCTGCTCGAACCGCAGCTGGGCGAGCTTAAGCATGTTGTAGGTGTTGCAGGTTTCCGGCCCCTGCACATCGGTGACCATAGGGGAGAAATCCCCGGACGGGTGGAAATGTTCCCGGACGCTGTTGCCGCCGATCGAAACCGTGCGCCGGGTGCGGACTGTGGTCCAGAATGTCTCCGCAGCGGCGGCATAGCTCCGGTTTCCCGTGAGTCCGGCGAGCCGCGCATAGCCAACAACCTTGGGAATCTGGGTGTTGGCGTGCAGCCCGTCCAGTTCATCACGGCCGGCCGCCAAGGGCTCCAAAATCCGGCGGTGCGAAAAGCGATGGGCTGCCGTCAGGAAACACGACCGACCGGTGGCCGTATAGAGCAGTGCGAAGGCATCATTCATTCCTCCGTACTCGGTAATCAGGACGGATTCGAAGGCAGCGTCCGGGAGTCCTGAAGTACTGTCCACCCACCACTGGCCCAGGGCGGAAGCCATGGACAAGGCCCGCTGCGAACCAACGTATGCAAAGGCATCGAGGAGCCCGGCCAGTGTCTTGTGCAGGCTGTACAGCGGAACCCAGCGGCCGTTCAGGATAAAAAGATCCGCCTCGATGCGGGCGGCGGCCAGTTCCCTCCCCAGCTGCTGCCCCCGGGGAATGCCGCCCAGGTACCCGTTGCCGGCTGCCCCCTGGCACCGCTCGAAAACGTCAAGGACATGCTCCAGACGGCTGCGGACCCGGCTGTCCCCGGTGGCGGCGAAAAACCTGGCAAGGGAGGACAGGTAGTGGCCGCCCATATGGCCGCCCATGCCGTCCGACTCCCAGCTGCCGTACGGTGCTGCGCCGGGGTCACCAACAGCTCCGGCAAGGCCTGCTTCTGCCAGATAAGGTGCGCAGAGCCGGTCCGCATCCAGAGCCAGCAGGTACTCGAGCGCAGTCTCCTGCGCGCGGGCGAACGGGCCAGACAGCAGGCGCACGTCGTTCAGCGGAAAGGCCGTTCGGCGCACCGGGGAACTTCGGGAACCGGACATCAGCGGGGGGCCGTTGATTCCCGTGCCACAACCCGATATTTCGTTTCCACTTGCTGCGCCCCCGGAGCAGCCGTTCCGTTAATCCGGTCCACGAGGAGCTTCAACGCCGTCCGTGCAATTTCGCCGCGGCCCGGATCCACCGTACTCAGGGTCGGCAGCGTGTAGCGGGTTTCGTCGAGGTCATCGAAGCCGATCACCGCAACGTCGTCGGGCACCCGGCGCCCCGCGTCCTGGAGTACGCGCATGGCGCCCTGGGCAAGGGTGTCGTTAAAGCCGAAGACGGCGTCGAACTCCACGCCCTTCTCCAACAGCTCATGCATAGCCGCTGCTCCGTTGGCCCGGTGCCACATCCACATGTAGGCCACCAAGTCGTCGTCGTACGGCACGCCGTGGCGCCGCAGGGCCTCCCGGTAACCGCGCAGACGCAGGCCTGCGGTTCCAATCTCCTCATTTTCATGGGCACCCACCACGGCAATGCGCCGTCGTCCCTGCGCAAGCAGATGCTCGGTGGCCGCCTGCGCACCCTCCACGTTCTGCATGACCACGTGGTCGCTGCCGGTGGAAAAGACCCGCTCTCCCAGCAGCACCAGCGGCACCGGTGACTTCACCAGCTCGGCATCTTCCTGGCCCATGCCGAGCGGACTGAAAATCAGCCCGTCGGACATCCTCAGCCGCGGACTGGCCAACAGCTCTAGCTCGCGTTCACGCAGGCCGCCGGTCTGCTCAATCAGGACCACCAGGCCCAGATCATCGGCGCAGCTGATGATGGAATCGGCCAGTTCCGCGAAATACGGCAGGCGCAGCTGCGGCACAGCGAGAGTGATCGCTCCCGTGTGTCCCGAACGGAGGCTTCGCGCGGTCAGGTTTGGCCGGTAGCCCAGTTCGCTGATGGCGGTTTCAACTTTTTCCCGGGTTGTCGGACGCACATTTGGATGGCTGTTGATTACGTTGGAGACCGTCTTGAAGGAAACCCCTGCAAGCCGGGCCACATCATGCAGGGTGACTGCCATGTTCTATCGTTCCTCTTTCTTCAAGGCCGGGCCCCGGGCACGGGCCCTAGCCCAGGACCTTCCGGGCCAGGAAGGCGTTGGCGAACTTTCGTTCCGGATCCAGCCGGCGGGCAAGGTCCTGGAAGTCCCCGAAGCGGGGGTACAGCCCCTGCAGCTCGGCCCGCTCCAATGTAAACAGCTTTCCCCAGTGCGGGCGGGGCTTCAGCGCAGCGAGTGCCGCTTCCATCTTCGCCAGCAGAGCCTCGACGTCGGCCTGCAGGGGTTTCCACGTGAAGTGGAACCCGACAGTTTCCTGCCCGTAGCTGCTGCTCAGCCACAGATCATCACGGGCCATCGTCCGGATTTCGCAGACCTGGAGCAGGGGAGCGATGTCCGCCGACATGCCTCGCAGAATTTCCAGCGCTTCAAGGGCCGAGCCGCGTTCCACGAGGTATTCGCTCTGAAGCTCATCGCCGTTGCTCGGCGTGAAGGCCAGCCGGAAGTGCGCGAGCCGGTCCGACCAGGACCCCGGAACACCCATTTGCTGCGAACAGTTCACGGCACTCATGCCCGGCAGCGGGTGCATCGGCTCCGCAGCGGCGGTTCCCCCGAAGAAGGCGCCCGCTCCGGCGTACGGCATCTCCGTGTCGGTCCGGCTCTTGAGCCACACTTGTGACGCCGCCGGGCCGGCCAGGGAGCTGAAGATACTGACACTGTAGGCCGCGGAGGTGATGGCGTCGAAGTTTTCCTCAACGGAAGTCCACGGGACGTCGGTAAACACGTCCTGGCGCACCTCGAAGGCCGGTTCAACCTCCAGGGTGATGCGGGTGAAGATCCCCAGCGCGCCCAGGGAAACCACCATTCCGTTGAAATCGGGGGAGGACCGGTCAACCCGCAGGACTTCGCCGTCTGACGTCATCAGCTCCAAGGCGGCCACGGTGGTGGCCAGGTTCCCGTTGCGGTTCCCTGAGCCGTGGGTGGCGGTGGCAACGGCTCCGGCCACCGAGATATGGGGCAGCGATGCCAGATTGTGCAGCGCGTAGCCGTGCTGCACCAGGAACGCTGCCAGATCACCGTAGCGGGTGCCCGCGGTAACCGTCACCGTCCGGGCGAGCCGGTCCAGGACCGGCTCGCCGTCCAGCTTCTCCAGATTCACCATCAGCCCGCCGGAATCGGCGATGTCGTTGAACGAGTGCCTCGTGCCGACGGCGCGAACGGACCCGGCCGACGTCACCAGGGATGACAGCTCGTCCAGGGTGGACGGCTGCGCCACGTCCGTGGCGGAGTAGCGCAGGTTGCCGGCCCAGTTGTATTCCTCGAGCACGTTGTAGCCCCTTCAGGTGAGGTGGTCGGATCGGGTTCAATCCGGAGAGTGCAGGGGCTAGAAGCCCTGTGCCAGCCGATAATACGCGGAGTTCAGCTTCAGCTCGTTAACGAACGACGCAGTGGTGGTGGCGCCGTCGATCAGTGCCAGTTCCACTCCGGCGATGCGGGCAAAGTCCTCCCAGACGTCACGTCCCAGCGCGGTGGACATCACCGTGTGGTGTGCGCCGCCGGCCGAAAGCCAGCACTCCGCCGAGGTTTCCAGGTCCGGAGCGGGCTTCCACACCGCACGGGCCACGGGCAGGTTGGGAAGATCCTGCTCGGGGACCACGTTTTCCACGATGTTGGCGGTGAGCCGGAAGCGTTCGCGCATGTCGGCCAGGGAAACGACGACGGCGGGCCCTGGATCTGCAGTGAAGACCAGGCGCACCGGGTCATCCTTGCCGCCGATGCCCAGCGGATGGATTTCCAGCGCCGGCTTTGACGTGGTCAGCGACGGGCAGACCTCGAGCATGTGCGCCCCGAGGATCACCTCGCTGCCCGGTACCAGGTTGTAGGTGTAGTCCTCCATCAGGGAGGCCCCGCCGGGCAGGCCCTCGCCCATGACCTTGGCGATGCGGACCAGGACGGCGGTCTTCCAGTCGCCCTCGGCGCCAAACCCGTAGCCGTCGGCCATGAGCCGCTGGACGGCCAGGCCGGGCAGCTGCTGCAGGCTGCCCAGGTCTTCGAAATTGGTGGTGAAGGCGCCGAAGTTTCCTGCTTCGAGGAAGGACCGCAGGCCCAGTTCCTGCCGCGCGCCGTAGCGCAGCGACTTGTGCCGGCCGCCGTCGCGCCGCAGCTCCGGAACGACGTCGTACAGCTCTTCGTACTCGGCGACCAGGGCATCCACTGCCTCTTCGGACACTGCGTCCACTGCCTCCGCGAGTTCGTTCACGGACCAGGTGTTCACGGAAACCCCGAACTTCACCTCCGCCTCGGTCTTGTCGCCCTCGGTGACGGCGACGTTGCGCATGTTGTCACCGAACCGTGCCAGCTTCAGGCTGCGGATTTCATGCCAGCCGGCCGCTGCCCGTGCCCAGGAATCGATCTTGGCCTGGACTCGGGGGCTCGAGACGTGCCCGACGACGGTTTTGCGGCTGATGCCGAGCCGGGAAGAAATGTAGGCAAACTCCCGGTCGCCGTGCGCGGCCTGGTTCAGGTTCATGAAGTCCATGTCAATCTCGGCCCACGGCAGCTCAACGTTGTGCTGCGTGTGCAGGTGCAGCAGCGGGCGCTGCAGCTTGGTGAGACCGCGGATCCACATCTTGGCGGGGGAGAAGGTATGCATCCAAGTGATCAGGCCAATGCAGGCCTCCGAGGAGTTGGCCGCCAGGATCACTTCCTGGATGGCATCGGAGTCCTTCAGGACAGGCTTGAAGACAATGCGGTACGGAATGGCGTCAGCCTCGTCGAGCTGGCGGGCAATGTCGCCTGCCTGCTCCCGGACCTGGGCCAGGGTGTCTTCGCCGTAGAGTCCCTGGCTTCCGGTGAGAAACCAGATTTCGCGGGCGGGGGCAGTGCTGATGGTCATGAAGAAATCCTTTTTCCGAGAGTGTTGGGGGAGCGGTGCTCCGAATTATTTTTGGCCGTACACGTTCTGGTAGCGCTCGTACAGGCTGTCGATGTGCGGCTGTGCGATGGGCAGCAGGTTCCCCAGCTGGCGGCTGATGTGCACGGTGCGCGCAACTTCCTCGCAGAGGACCGCTGATTTCACTGCCGACCGGGCGTCCTTGCCGATGGTGAACACGCCGTGGTTCTGCATCAGGACGGCGGTGGAGCGGTGCCCGGAGAGCACCTCGACGATGCCGCGTCCGATGGAGTCGTCGCCGATCAGGGCGAACGGACCCACCGGGATTTCCCCGCCGAACTCGTCCGCCATCATGGTCAGGACGCAGGGGATGGCTTCTCCGCGGGCCGCCCAGGCGGTGGCGTAGGTGGAGTGCGTGTGCACGACGCCGAACACGTCCGGCATATGCCGGTACACGTAGGCGTGAGCGTCGGTGTCCGACGACGGTGCGCCGCCGCCGTCGAGCGCAGTGCCGAACAGGTCGGTCAGGACCATGTTCTCCGGAGTGAGATCGTCATAGGAAACACCGGAGGGCTTGATGATCATCAGGTCCTGTTCCGGGACGCGCGCCGAGACGTTGCCGGCGGTCCAGGCCACCAGTTCGTTGCGGGTGAGTTCGGCGTGCAGGTCGCTGACCTGGCGGCGGAGCCTGTCCACGGTGCCGAGGACGTCGGAGGTAAGGGTCACAGTGCCGGTTCCTTTGCTGCAGTTTCTTCGGGTGAACGTGTTTCCGGCGCGGCCTCCGCTGCTCCGGCGAGCAGGCCTGCCGCTGCTGCGCGCTGGATCTTCTTCAGCCGGTGCATCACCTCGTTGGCGCCGCGGCCGAAGTAGTCATGGAGGGTGCGGTATTCCTCGTACAGGGCGTTGTAGGCGGCCACGTTTTCCGGAACGGGCTGATAAACCCCGCGCCGGACCCGGCCCATGGCGGCCGCGGCCGAACGCACATCCGGGTATGCTCCGGCCGCCACTGCTGCGTGGATCGCAGAACCCAGGGCCGGCCCCTGATCCGAGTCGATGACAGAGAGGGGCAGGTTGATGACATCGGAGTAGATCTGCATCAGCAGCGGGTTCTTCAGCAGGCCGCCGGCCACCACAAATTCGGTGACGGGAACGCCGCTGGCGTTGAAGGCCTCGATGATGGTCCGCGTGCCGAAGGCCGTGGCTTCCAGCAGTGCGCGGTACATGTCCTCGGGACGGGTGGCCAGGGTCTGGCCGACAAACACGCCCGAGAGTTCATGGTCCACCAGCACCGACCGGTTGCCGCTGTGCCAGTCCAGGGCCACCAGGCCGTGCTCGCCGATGGCCTGGGCGGAGGCCAGTTCCGTGAGGTATTCGTGGACGCCGGTGCCGGCCTCGGCCGCGGCGTCCACGTAGCGCGGCGGAACGCAGTTGTTCACGAACCAGCCGAAGATATCACCCACGCCGCTCTGTCCGGCCTCGTAGCCCCAGAGGCCTTCCACGATGCCGCCCTGCACGGCGCCGCACATGCCGGGAACCTCGTGCAGTTCACCGGAGTTCATGACGTGGCAGGTGGAGGTTCCCATGATGGCGACCATCTGGCCGGGCTCAACGGCATTGGCGGCCGGGGCTGTTACGTGGGCGTCCACGTTGCCGACGGCAACGGCAATGCCCTGGGGAAGCCCGGTCCATGCAGCCGCACGGGCCGAGAGCGTGCCGGCGGCCGAGCCGAGCTGGCCGATGGTGTGCTCCAGTTTGTCGGTGACAAAGCCAGCAAAATCGGGGTTCAGGGCGGCGAGATAGTCCGCTGAGGGGTAAGCCCCGTCCTGGTAGATGCCCTTGTAGCCGGCCGTGCAGGCATTGCGGACGTAGGAATCGGTCAGCTGCCACACAATCCAGTCCGCCGCTTCCACCCAGTGGTCCATGGCGGCGTAGATTTCCGGGTCTTCCTCCAGGATCTGAAGCGCCTTGGCGAACTCCCATTCCGAGGAAATGAGTCCGCCGTAGCGTCCCAGCCAGGATTCTCCCCGCTCGGCTGCGAGCGTGCTGATCCGGACGGCCTGCCCCTGGGCGGCGTGGTGGCGCCAAAGCTTGACATAGGCGTGGGGGCGTTCCGCGAACTCTGGCAGTTCATTCAGCGGGGTGCCGTCGCCGGTGACGGGGACCATGGTGCAGGCGGTGAAGTCGGTGGCCAGACCGATGACGGCTTCCGGGTCAATGCCGGCCTCTGCCAGGGCAGCGGGCACGGCCTTGCTGAGGACTTCCACGTAATCCTGCGGAACCTGCAGAGCCCAGTCCGGGGGCAGCCGGACGCCGGTGCCGGGAACGTTGTCCGTGATGACGGCATGCGGATACGGGTGGACGGCGGAGCCAAGCTCGGTGCCGTCGGAGACCCGCACCACCACGGCCCGTCCGGAGAGGGTGCCGTAGTCCACCCCGATGACGTATTGCTCTTCCGGATCGGTCCTGCTCATGGGTCCTCCTGTGGCGGCCGGAGGGACCGGCCGAACGAATCGTCGTTGATCTTGTTAGCGCTAACAATTAGATGTTTGCTGTGTCTCATTGTCAAGACGAGGATATTTCAGCGAAACGAAGCGCGCCCCCGCCGCGCCGGTGGTGCCTCCTATTGCCCCGGGGGAGCGGTGCTGCTGCGGACCATCAGCTCCGGTGCCGGCAGCTCTTCGGGCGTGCCGCCCGCAGTTCCCCCTGATTCCCCGCCCGCACCGGCGGCGGAGCCGGCAATCTGCAGCAGGAGCCGATCGATGCAGTACCTGCCCATGCTGCGGAAGTCCTGGCGGATGGTGGTCAGCGGCGGAAGGAAGTAGGCCGCTTCGGGCTGGTCATCAACACCCATGACACTGATGTCTCCGGGGACACTGATACCGCGCTCATGCAGAGCACGCATGAACCCCAGGGCCATCTGGTCATTGGCGACAAATACGGCGGTGTGCGCGTCGGCGTCGAACTCCAGCCCGTTGCGGTAGCCGGATTCCGCACCCCAGTCACCGGTCATCGGCGGCGCAGCCGCCAACCCGCGGGCCTCAAGCTCGGCTCGCCACCCGGATGCCCTTCGCTGCGCATCGATCCACTGCTCGGGTCCGGCAAGGTGTGCGATGCTCCGGTGCCCAAGGTCGGCCAAGTGCGCCACTGCTGTCCGTGCCGCCTGCTCCTGGCTTCCTTCCGGGGCCAGTCCGCCGGCCACGACTTCCAGGGGAATGGTCAGCTGCAGGTCGCGGAACAGGTCGACGCCGGCCTGTACGGGTGCCACCACCACGATTCCATCGGGCGCCTGGTTGAGGAGATGGTTGACAGACTCCAGCATGGCGTCCGGGGATAGCTCCCGCAGGCCGGCCACGCTGACAAAGTATCCCTCCCGAAAGGCTGCCTCCTGCAGGCCCAGCAGGGTGCTCGCCGGTCCGTACTGCTCAAGTTCGGTAATGATGACGCCGATCACCTTGGAAGAGCGCGTCACCAGGGACCGGGCCGCAGCATTTCGCCGGTAGCCGAGCTCCCCGATGGCTGCAGAAACCCTTTCCCTCGTGGCCTGGCTGACGTTGGGGTGTTCATTCAAGACCCGGGAAACCGTCTGGTGGGACACGCCGGCAACGCGGGCTACGTCCTCCATGGTGGGCGGCGCGCCGGAGAGCCTGCGCTGTAACGGTGCCATGGGCTGCTTTCTGTCGATCTTCACGTGTGTCTGTGCGGTGCCGGTAGGCCGGAAGGCTATCCGGCGCTGACAGTGTACGAAAATGCATGCTCGTCGCCGGGTTCCAGCACAATGAGGTCAGTGCCGGTATTGAAGGCATTCGGCGGGCAGGACATGGGTTCAACGGCCATGCCCAGGCGTCCGAGCTCTTCTCCGGAGTACACCTGCAGCCAGCCCGATCCCTCCGGCCCGGCCGGGGAGGAAAGTACCGACGCGTCGCCCGTCGCGGGGTCGCGCAGGCTCACCTCCCAGCCGCCGTCGGGCAGGCCGGTGAAGGCGTGGTCCAGGCTCATGGCGCCCAGGACGCGGGGCTGCGAGAAATCGTAGTCCGTGCCCGCCGTTTCCTTCAGCTCCAGGGGCAGCAGGCGGTCGTCGGTCATGAGCACCCGCGAGGCGGCAAAGCCCACTTCGCAGTCGTCCACCGACCGGCCGACGGTGAGGTACGGATGGGAGGAAACGCCGTAGGGCGCAGCCGTGCGGCCTGCATTGCGGGCACTGACCGTCACGGTTAGGCCTGCTTCCTCAGTGAGCGCAAACTCGGCCCGCAGCTGCAGCTGATGCGGGTAGCCCGGCTGCCCGTGCAGCGTGTGCTCCAGCACGACGGCGTGCTCCGAGCGGGACGCAACCTGCCAGTCCACCCAGACCGCCAGGCCGTGGAGCGCGGTTCCCGTGGACGCTTCATTAACGGGAACCTCATACGTTTTACCCCGGAAAACGTACGTGCCGGAGTCGATGCGGTTGGGCCAGGGAACAAGCGTTTTGCCCGCGTAGGCGTGCGGAACGAGATCCGGGTCGAACGGGAGCACCAGGTCGCGTCCACCGTGGCGCAGACTTTGGATTCCTGCTCCCACAGTGGCTATCCCTGCGCTGTAGGGACCTGCCTCCAAAGTGATGATCTGTCCGTTGGGGCTAACGGCCGGCCTGTTCATATTCGGGTCCTCTCGTCGGCTGTGCTGATGCAGTAGCTGTCCCGGGGTCAGCGGCCCTGCCTGCGGAGCACCCGCCGGCCCTGCCAAAGAGCTGTTTGCCCAGTTTACCTGTTAGCGCTAACACAACCACGCAATTTCCAATACCGGAAATGCCCGAGTGATGCCTTGACGGCGGAGCAATCGCGTGGAATATTGCTCTTGCAACGTTGTAAACGTGGTTTGGCTCACATTCTTCAGGCGGCAGCGGCCGCACCCCAGGCACCATTTACCGGAAGGACTACGTGATAATGAGGTCACGTTCACTGACTGCAGGCGCGGCAATGGTCGCAGCCGCAGCCCTTTTACTCAGCGGATGCTCCGAATCTTCGGGCGCTGATTCAGACGAGAAAAAACTGACGTTCATGTTCCGCGGGGGACCGGACGAGAAGACGGCGTACGACGCCGCCGTAGCCCGCTTCGAGGAAGCCAACGGCGTTGACGTCGAAATGATCGTCACTACGGCCGACGAGTACAACACGAAGCTGAAAGCTGCCATTGCAGGCAAGCAGATTCCTGACGTTTTTTACGTTGCCCCGGGCGACGTCCAGTCCTACGTCGGCAACGGCATCATCAAGGACATCACCGCCGATGTTGAAGGCGTGGAATCGATCGATCTGGACAATATCTGGGACTTCGGCATCGACAGCTACCGCTACGACGGCAAGCTCATGGGACAGGGCCCCATCTATGCACTGCCCAAGGACATCGGCCCGTTCTCCTTTGGCTACAACAAGACGATGTTCGAGGAAGCCGGCATTCCGCTTCCCGATGCGGACAAGCCGTACTCGCTGGCCGAATTCGTGGACGTAGCCAAGCAGCTGACCAAGGACACAGACGGCGACGGTGCGCTGGACCAGTGGGGGACCGGGCTAAACGTCTCCTGGAACGTCCAGGCGTTTGCCTGGTCCAACGGTGCGGACTTCCTTAACGAGGACCGCACCAAGGTCACGGTGGACACTCCGGAGTTCGCCGAAGCCCTGCAGTGGTTTGCGGATCTGCAGAACGTGCACGGAGTAACTCCCTCTGCCAGCGAGGCCCAGACCCTCGACACCTACCAGCGCTGGATGCAGGGTGAAATCGCCTTCTTCCCCGTGGCGCCCTGGGACCTGTCGACGTACGAGAAGCTGCCGTTCGATTACGACGTTATTCCCTATCCGGCAGGATCCACCGGGGAGGCCGCCTCGTGGATCGGCACCCTGGGAATTGCCGTCGCGGAAAGCAGCGACTTCCCGGAGGAGGCAGTCAAGCTGGCCCAGTACCTCTCCACCGATGTGGAAGCGCAGCAAACCCTCGTGGACGCAGGGGTGCAGATCCCCAATCTCAAGGACATGGCCGAAACCTGGGCTGCGGACTCAACCACCAAGCCGGCGAACAAGCAGGAATTCCTGGACATTGTGAACGACTACGGCCGTCCGCTGCCGGGCGGCTTCACCTACAACGGCGAGTGGTACGACGAATTCTTTACCAACATCCAGCCGGTCCTCGACGGCGATCAGACGGCAGCGGACTATCTGAAGGAAGCCCAGCCCAAGATGCAGCAGTTCCTGGATTCAGCCAATCAGCAGGCCGGTATCGGCTAGCACTTCCAGACCGCAGGTGCCGCGGCCCTTACCCGGCCGCGGCACCTGCCCCACCACGGCCAGGTGCCGTGGGATCGATCAGCACAATCAAAGAGGATTACTGATGTCCCAGACTATGCGCCGGTCAACGCTGCACCGGGGGGAGCACCGGGCCGCCCTGGCCTTTGTTGCCATTCCCGTCCTCGGCTTCCTGCTCTTCACGCTTTATCCGCTCGGATATTCGATATATGCATCTTTTACCGACTGGAACGGTTTGTCCGCACCGAAATTCAGCGGCCTGAAAAACTACGTCACGATGTTCAACGACCCGTACTTCCTCAAATCCCTGTGGAACACGGTCTTCATGATGATCGCCATTCCGATCGGGCTGGTGGTGTCGCTGGCCCTGGCACTGGCAATGAACCGGAAAATGCGGGGAACCACATTCTTCCGGACCGTGTACTATCTGCCGGTCATTTCCTCCATTGCAGCCGTTGCCATTCTGTGGCAGTGGGCCTTCAACGGCGACTTCGGACTTATCAACCAGGTTCTGGCGCTGGTGGGCATCGACGGCCCCAACTGGCTGCAAAACGCCGACACGGTCAAGCCCGCCCTGATGCTCATGGCTGTGTGGAAGGGCCTGGGCTACTCAATGCTCCTCTACCTGGCGGCGCTGCAGTCGGTTCCGCGCCACCTGTACGAAGCAGCTGCCCTGGACGGAGCCAACGCCTGGAAGCAGTTCCTGCACATCACGCTGCCCATGGTCAGCCCGGTGACGTTCTTCCTGCTCGTAACCAGCATTATCGGCGGCTCGCAGATCTTCGTCGAAGTGAACATCATGACTCCCACCGGCGGCCCGGAATTCTCCTCTGCAACCATCGTTTGGTACATCTGGCAGAAGGCCTTCGACAACCTGCAAATGGGATACGCCTCCGCCATGTCCGTGGTGCTGGGCCTGCTGGTCTTCGTCGTTACTTTCCTGCAGTTCCGCCTTAACCGCCGCAACCAGTTCTCCATCGATTGAGGGCGACCACTATGTCATCGTCACATCTGCTCACTCCACCGCTCAATCCCGCCGATCCCATCCCGGGAGCCCCGGATAAACCGGGCATCGGCCGCCGGGCGGCCCGCGAGCGCCGCGGCGGTCCCGGCCCCGGCCGCCGCTTCTCGCCCGGCAACCTCATTGTCGGAATCTTCCTCTCGCTGGGCGCCGTCATCATGGTCGCCCCGCTGGCCTGGACTTTCTCCACCTCCCTCAAAACCCGGGACAATGTGTTTGCCCTTCCGCCGCAGTGGATCCCCGATCCGGTGCAGTGGGAAAACTACATCCGCGTCTGGACAGCCGGTCCGCTGCTGAGCGGCATCCAGAACAGCCTGATCGTGGCGTGCTCGGTCACCATTGTCGGAACCGTGTTTTCGGGCCTGGCTGCCTTCGCCTTCGCGAAGATGCGCATGCCGTTCAAGAACGTCATCTTTCTGTTCCTCCTCGCAGCCCTCATGGTGCCGTTCCCCACCCTGATGATTCCGCAGTTCACGATGTTTGCCGGGCTCGGCTGGGTGGACACGCTCCTGCCGCTGATTGTGCCGTTTGTCTTCGGCAATATCGTGATGATCTTCTTCCTCCGGCAGTACCTGAACAACGTCCCGGACTCCATCGTCGAAGCCGCGCGGCTTGACGGCGCGTCCTTCCTCCAGATTTTCATCCGGCTCATTCTGCCCATCATCAAGCCGGCCGTGGCGGCACAGTTCATCCTGTGGTTCATGGCCGTCTGGAATGACTATCTGGCGCCCATCATTTACCTGAACTCTCCCGACATCCAGACGCTGCAGCTCGTCATTGCCAGCTTCAACGCCCAGTACGCCATCCAGACCGATTACCCGCTGATTATGGCCGCCTCATTTATCGCCCTGCTTCCGGTACTCGTGGTGTTCCTCATTTTCCAGCGGCAGATCATCGAGTCGATCGCGCTGACCGGGTCAAAGGGCTGACCGTGGTGACCGGCCACATACAGCCCGGCGGGGCCCTTGAAAGCCAGGGGCTCAGGCACGCCCACGACCCAACCGTGGTGCGCAGCGATGACGGCACATACTGGATGTTCTCCACCGACGCCCTGGCCAATTCCGCCGATGTTCCGGCAGGCGTCCACGTCCGCCGCTCGCAGGACCTCGTGACCTGGGAGTACGCCGGCACGGCGCTCGACGGCGTACCAGGCCCCGCAGCACAGTGGACGGGAGCCGCAGGACTCTGGGCCCCCGACGTCGTTCGCTGGACGGACGGCAGCTGGCGCATGTACTACTCCGCCTCCACTTTCGGCTCCCGGACCTCGGCGATTGGCCTGGCCGTGGCCGCCCACCCCGGCGGCCCCTGGACGGACCGGGGGCTGGTGCTGAAAACCACCCAGGGCGAATCGGGCCACAACGCCATCGACGCCGCCGTCAGCTTTGACCGCAGCGGGGATCCCTGGCTGGCCTACGGCTCCTTCTTTGACGGTATCTACACGCTGAAGCTTGATCCCCGGACAGGTTTGGCAGCCGAGGACGGTCCCGGCACACTCCTGGCCCGGCGCCCGCCCTCGGTGGACGGCGCGGTGGAAGGCGCCTTCATCCTGTACCGGCCGCAGGAGGACCGCTACGTGCTGTTCCTTTCCTACGACTCGCTGTTCGGCACCTACAACATCCGGACCGCCGTGGCAGCGGAGATCACCGGCCCCTACCGCGACTGGAACGGGCACCTCCTCACCGAAGCAGAGCCGGAGCCCGGGGCCGCGGGAACCAAGATCCTGGGCAGTTATGGATTCCCCGGCGGCACGCGGTGGCTGGCCCCCGGGCACAACTCCGTATTCATTGACACGGGGCTCACTGACACTCCATTCTCCGCGGCCGGGCAGGAGGAGGACGAATACTTCATGGTGCATCACGTGCGTTTCGCCGAAGATCCGTCCCGGCACACGGCCCACCTGCGGCGGCTGTACTTCACGGCAGGCGGGTGGCCGGTGGCCTCGCCGCAGCCCTTTGCCGGCCGGGAAACAGAGCGGCTGCCCGAACCGTCGGGCGTTGACGGCTCCTGGCTGGTGGCGCAAATGGATCCGCTGAGCACCGAACCGGTCTCCGCCCGCAGAATGACCCTGGCGTCACCGGAGCTGCCGGCCAGCGACGGAACACCTTCGACGGCACGGGTGCTGGTCAACGGAACGGAAATCGACGCTGTGGTGTTTGCAGGACAGGACTGGGCCGGCGGACGCATTTCCCTGTGCTTCAGCGGTATCGACGCGGGCGGAACCGCCTGGTTCGGTACCAGGGAAGGAGAGTTATGACCACGTCATTGGGCTGGGCCGAGCGTCTGATGCAATGGCTAGCCTTCGGCATGCGCCTGGTCCTGATCAATGTGCTGTTCCTCGCAGGGACGATTGCCGGGCTGGGAGTCCTTGGCCTGTTTCCGGCAGCTGCCGCGGCTTCCGCCCTGCTGGCCCGGCTGCGGGCCGGAACGGCAGAGGACCGGCTGGTCCGGGACTTTGTCGCCGTCTACCGCAGGCAGTTTGTGCACATGAACCGGGTGGGGAGCATCTTCTGGGCCGCTGCAGTACTGGCGGTGCTGAATATCCTGTCATTCAGTACCCCCGGAATCAGCCCGCTGTCCGGACCGTCCCCGGCCGGAGCGGTCCTGTTCTCACTGTTCGCCGCGGTGTGCCTGATCGCACTTGCAGCGGCTTTCACCGCCGTATCGATCTGTGTCCGCTACCGCGACACGGTGCTCCGCACATGGCGCCTGGCACTGGTCCTGCCCATTGCCTCGCCTGTTGCAGGCCTGGGAGTCCTTCTCACCCTGGCCGCCGCGGGGTCGGTATTCACCGCTGTTCCGGTGCTCATTCCGCTGGCGGGCGCATCCCTGCCCCTGCTGCTGACCGGATGGCTGCTGGACCGCCGTCTGGGCGAGCTGGCTGTAGTTCCCGCGCCGGCCCCGGCCCCCGCCCCGGATATGAAGGGCTCGCACGCCGCCTCCGCTGCCTGAGTCCAGACATACCTGATATCTCCACCGCACCCCTCAGACCCCATTGTTACTCAGACCCCATTGTTACAACGTTGTATAGAAAAGGAAGATCCATGACCGCCACCAGCACTGCTGCAAGTGAAACCGCAGCTGCGCCAACAACCATCCCCGCCACCGCCGTCATCTCGCGTGCGGCAGCGGTGGCACCCATTGACCGGCGGATCTTCGGTTCCTTTGTGGAACACCTGGGCCGCTGCGTCTATGACGGCATCTACGAACCCGGACATCCCACGGCGAACGAGGACGGCTTCCGGCTGGACGTCGTTGAACTCGTTAAGGAACTCGGCTCAACCACCATCAGGTACCCCGGAGGGAACTTCGTCTCCGGATACCGCTGGGAAGACGGTGTGGGCCCGCGGGAGCAGCGGCCCGTGCGCCGGGATCTCGCCTGGCACGCTATTGAAACCAACCAGGTGGGCCTGAACGAATTCGCCCGGTGGTGCAAACTGACCAACTCGGAACTGATGATGGCGGTCAATCTGGGCACCCGCGGAATCGAGGAAGCGCTGGACCTGCTGGAATATGCAAACCACCCGTCGGGAACAGCCCTGAGCGAGAAGCGGATCGCCGACGGAACGCCGGAACCGCACAACATCCGTATGTGGTGCCTCGGGAACGAGATGGACGGGCCCTGGCAGATCGGGCACATGTCCGCGGAGAATTATGGCCGGCTGGCCGCACGCACAGCGTCGGCCATGAAGACAGCCGACAGCAGCCTGGAGCTGGTGGCCTGCGGCTCATCGGGATCCGCCATGCCCACCTTCGGCGAGTGGGAACGGGTTGTGCTGGAGCACAGCTACGAGCACGTGGACTACATCTCGTGCCACGCCTACTACCAGGAGCGCAACGGCGACCTCGGTTCCTACCTTGCCTCCTCCCTGGACATGCAGTACTTCATCGAAACGGTGGTGGCCACCGCCGACCACGTCAAACACAAGCTCCGCAGCAGCAAGACGCTGAAACTCTCCTTTGACGAGTGGAATATCTGGTACCTGGACGAACACCGTGCATCGGATGAGGTCAATGACGAGTGGCGGGTGGCACCGCGGCAGCTGGAGGACGTCTATTCCGTGGCGGACGCCGTCGTGTTCGGCAACCTCCTGATGACGCTGCTGAAGAACCACGACCGCGTGGGGTCGGCATCGCTTGCACAGCTGGTAAACGTCATCGCTCCGATCATGACCGAACCCGGCGGGGACGCCTGGCGGCAGACCACCTTCTTCCCGTTTTCGGTGACCTCCCGGCTGGCCCGCGGCGAGGTGCTGCTGCCGCGGGTGTCCTGCGGCACCTACTCAACGGCCGTGTACGGCGAGGCTCCGCTGGTGGACGTTGTGGCCACCACCGACAGCGCAACCGGCGCCTCCGCCGTTTTTCTGGTGAACCGCAGTCAAACCGAGACGCTGGAGGTGTCAATCGACGTCAGCGACCTGGATGCAACCGTGGTGACCGAAGCCCATACGCTTCACGACGAGGACGTATATGCCAAAAACACCCGTACGGACCAGGGACGCGTGAGCCTGAAGGAGCTTCAGGAAGTATCGCTGCAGGACGGTGTGCTAACGGTCCGGCTGGCTCCGGTGTCATGGTCCGCGCTCGCCCTGGCCTGAGTGCGGCGCCGGGCACCGGCGGGATTTCCCCGCGGCGTCGCGCGGCACGGCTGCACCGCAGGGGAGGCAGCAGGCTGATGCCGGCTGCCTTCCTCGCGGCGTGCCTTGCCCTTGCCCTGGGCCTGGCCAGCTGTGCGGGTCCGGCAGGCCTGCGGGAGTCCGGCGGCGACTTCTTCACCCATGATCCGGCCCTGGTTGCGGGAACGGACGGCGAACCTTGGTTCGTCTATTCCACGGGCAACGGGCAGGTGGCTGACGGCAACATTCAGATCCGCCGGTCCGAGGACGGCGTGGAGTGGGAATATGCCGGCGAAGTGTGGCAGGAAAAACCGGAATGGATCACGGAGGCAGTGCCGAAGACGGACAACCTGTGGGCTCCGGAACTGTACGAGCACGAAGGCACGTGGTACCTCTACTACTCCGCGTCGTCGTTCGGCAGCAACCTCTCGGTAATCGGGCTGGCCACCAACACCACCCTGGACCCTGCGGATCCCGGCTACAAGTGGGTGGACCGCGGGCCCGTCATATCTTCCCTGGGCGAGGACTTCAACGCCATCGACCCGGGGATAGTGGAGGATGCCGAGGGAACCCCCTGGATGAGTTTCGGCTCCTTCTGGTCCGGTATCCGCATGGTCGAGCTGGACTGGGAGGACGGGAAACGCGCCGGCGACGCCGAACCGCTCACCCTGGCCGGCCGCGGGTCCCCGCCCAACGCCATCGAGGCCCCGTACATCCTGCCCCGCGACGGGTTCTACTATCTGTTCGTGTCCCGTGATTTCTGCTGTCAGGGCACCGACAGCACGTACAACATCGCAGTGGGCCGCTCGGAAAGCGTAACCGGTCCGTATCTGGATGCTGAAGGGGTTCCCATGACCGAGGACGGCGGCACCCCGGTCCTCTCCCGCGACGGCGACCGTGCGGGGCCGGGCGGACAGTCGGTGTTTGGGGATTACCTGGCGTTCCACTATTACGACGCGGGCCTCGACGGGGCCTTCCGGCTGGGCATCACACAGTTGCAGTGGAAGGATGGCTGGCCGGAAGCCTCGTGGTCCTGACGGCAGTCGACGGCTGTAAATCTTCCGGTTCGCTAGCGGGCAAAGTCCGCGAGCGAACCGGGGGTGAGGCGGCCGTCGCGCATGCCCGCGACGGCGTCGGTCAGCGGCACAAACTCGGTGTCGTGCGTGACCAGAACCGTTCCGAAACCGAATTCGCGGGTCAGCTGCACGAGCAGCTTGACGATGCTCTCGGACCGTTCATGGTCCAGGGCCGCGGTGGGTTCATCCACCAGCATGAGCGCCGGGCTGCCCATCAGTGCCCGGGCAATGTTCACGCGCTGCCGCTGCCCGCCGGAGAGCTGGTGCGGCCGTTTGTCCGCGGCCGGCGCCAGACCCACCAGATCCAGCAGCTCGCGTGCCCTCGCATCGGAGGAGGAGGACCGGATGCCGCGCAGCCGGTCGGTAATGACCAGCTGCTCCACGGCGGTGAGCGAGGGCAGCAGGTTGGGCTGCTGGAAGATCAGGCCCACCTTGCCGCGCCGCAGGGTGGTGCGCCCGGCGTCGTCAAGCGCGGCGGTGGCCGTGCCGGCCACGGAGACACTTCCCGCTGTTGGCTGGATGAGGGTCGCCGCCACGGCCAGCAGCGAGGACTTGCCGGAACCGGAGGGGCCAACCAGGGCCAGGACTTCTCCGGCCGGCACCTGCAGGCTGACATCGTCCAGGGCCTTGAGGGTCCCTTCACCGTCCGGGTACTCGAGCGTGACGCCGGCGAGCGCCAGGGCGGGAACCGGACCTGCGGGGGTCTGGGTAATGTCGAGGGGCAGGGGGGAGGAATGCATGGGAGAGTCCTTTCGGGAAGACGTACGGGAACGCATGGCGGAACGGGGAGGCAAGCCCACGGGTTGACCCCTCAGTTCCCGCCCAGCGCGGTGAGCGGATCCACCTTGGTGACACTGCGGACGGCGAGTGCGGCGCCGGCAAGTCCCAGCAGGACGATGCCGACGACGGGAAGCACCGTTGTGGTGAAGCTGAGCAGGAACGGAGCCACGCGGGCGGCCACCGCGCCAAGGCCCACTCCCGCCAGCCCGCCGGCAACAGCCCCGCCGGTCAGGACAATTGCGGCCTGGGCCAGGGCATCGCGGAGCAGGTAAGAAGTTGAGCCGCCCAGGGCCTTGAGCACCGCGATGTCACGGGTGCGCTGCACAGTCCAGACGGTCAGGAAGGCCACGATGACCAGTGCGGATATGCCGTAGAGGAAAACCTGCATCATCAGCAGTGAGCCGTTTTCGGAGGTGTAGGACCCCAGGGCGCTGAAGGAGCCCCTGACGTCGGTGGAGACGGTACCGGCCGCGGCATCAGCCTGCCCGGCGGCGTCTTTGGAGGCGTCCGCGACAATGACTGTGGCGATGGGTGCCTTCGGCAGGCCGGCGTCGTTGGTGTGTGCAACCTGCTGCCAGACATCCAGTGCTGCCCAGGCCACCGGCGTGTGGCTGTACCAGGAGTCCTCGGAAATCGACGTGACCGTCAGCTCCCGCCCGCCGAGCGCCACCGTGCCGCCGACGGTGACACCGAGGTCCTCCGCCGTGGAGGCACCCAGGATGACGCCGCCGTCGTCAACGGTTCCGGGAGCCAGGGAAGAACCCGGTTCGACGCCGAAGACGGCCACATTGGAGGTGGACCCGGCAACGGCACGGGTTTGGGTGATGCCCAACGGCTGCGCGTTCGCCACCCCGTCGGTGTCCCGCCACTGCTGCAGCTGCTGGTCGGTCACCACGGACTCGGTGTAGGAGGCCTTGGCTTCCCCGTTACCCGGGGCGCCGAAAGCCACGGACGTGATTCCGTTGTCGGCAAGGGAGGCGACGGCGGCGGTGTTTTGGTTGCCAAGGCCCGCGGTGAGCCCGGAGAGCAGCACCAACAGGAGGGAGATCAGCGCAACGACGCTGCCCATCAGGGCAAAGCGGCCCTTGGCGAAGCGAATGTCACGAAGTGCGAGATACACGGAAGGTCCTTTCATAACAGCCGGGGGTTCCGGCCGGTGATGTCCACGCTTTCCAGCCTTCCGCGGATGCGGACAGAAACCATCGGGAGCGCGGTTGATTGGCCGCGTCCATGGGGGTGAGGGCCGGGTCCACCGTTTGGTTGATGTGCCGCCGGCCCGGGCACCCTAGGCTGGAGGAATGAATGCCCGTGCCCTCCGCCGACCCTTGCCAGAGGTGGCGGAGCCTGACGGCGCGGAGATGTGGACTGACGGCAGGGGTGCAGCGGCCGCTTCAGGTCCGCCCGCAGGCGGATCATCGGGGGACGTGGTGCTGCGCGCACTGCGCACCGCCCTGCATGCGGCCTTTGCCGGTTTGCTGCTGCTGGCCGTGGTGCAAATGACCCTGGCGCCGCCCGCCCTGCCGGCACAGGTCTGCGCGTACGTCCTGAGTCTTGTGCTGGCAGGGGTCTACCTGGCCGGGACAGCCACTGAGAAACGGTTCGCCACCACGGGCAGGGGCCCGGACCCCACCCGCTACGGTCCCGTCTGGCTGGCTCTTGTGACTGCGCTGTGGCTGTGCCTGCTGATCATCAGTCCCGAGTTCTCCTGGGTGGCCTTCCCGCTGTTCTTTCTGGACCTGCATCTGCTGCGCACCGCTCCGGCGCTCGCTGCCGTTGCCCTGACTACGGCAGCCGTCATCGCCGCGCAGTTCTCACGTGCCGGCGAGCCGACGGCACCGGCCCTCCTGGGCCCGGCCATCGGTGCACTGTTTGCCGTGATCATGGGCAGTGCCTACTCTGCCCTGCACCGGGAGAGCGTGAACCAGCGCCGGGCGCTTGCCGAGCTGCAGCGCACCAGGGGTGAGCTTGCTGCGTCCCAGCACGACGCCGGCATGCTGGCCGAGCGCGAACGGCTGGCCCGGGAAATCCACGACACCCTTGCCCAGGGGCTGTCCAGCATCGTGCTGCTGGCCCGTGCCGCCGGCAGCGCCCTGGACAACGGAGACCCGGCACTGGCGCGCGAACGGATTACCCTGGTGCAGAGCACGGCAGCCGAGAACCTGGCCGAGGCCCGCAGGTTTGTCCGCGGCCTGGCCGCTGCGCCGCTGGAACGCGGTTCCCTCGATACCCGCCTTGCCGCGCTCTGCTCCGACACTTCCCGGCGTTCAGCGGCCGGAGGGAAGCGGCTCGAGTGCGTTTTCCGGGTGGACGGAACGCCGGTACCGCTCCACGCAGCCTACGAGGCAACACTGCTGCGCGCGGCACAGTCGCTGCTGGCCAACGTCCTCTCCCACGCTGATGCCTCCTCCGCCGTCGTCACGCTGGAATACTCGCGGGATTCGGTGGCGCTTGACGTGTTCGACGACGGCGCGGGCTTTGACCCTGCAGCTCTTCCCGCGGGACCGCGGACCGACGGCTCCGGCTTCGGACTGCTGTCGCTGCGCGAACGGGTTGCCGACCTGCACGGCAGCCTCAACGTCGAGTCAGCCCCGGGCGAGGGGACAGCAGTGGCCCTGCGGCTGCCGTTAGGCAACGGGCTGACTGGACCAGAGAAGATCGAAACAGAGAAGAACGCATGAATCCCCTCCGGATCCTTTTGGTTGATGACCATCCCGTGGTGCGGGCCGGACTGCGCGCCATGCTGGGGGACTTCGAGGGGGTGGAAGTGGCCGCCGAAGCCGCGGACGGCGCTGCCGCCCTCACGGAACTCGATCGGCTGCAGGCACTGGGAACCCCGGCGGACGTAGTCCTGATGGATCTGCAGATGGGCCAGGGCATGGACGGAGTCACGGCCACCAGGAAGATCCGCGCCGCCCAGGGCCCGCCGGTGCTGATCCTGACAACCTACGACAGCGACGCCGATATCCTCGCGGCCATCGATGCCGGAGCGGCCGGCTACATGCTCAAGGACGCAGCACCCGAAGAGATCCGCAGCGCCGTTGCCGCTGCTTCCGAAGGACGGACAGCACTGGCTCCGCAGGTCGCCGGGCGGCTGTTGGGCCAGCTGCGGAACCCTGAAACGACCCTGAGTCCGCGCGAGCTGGAACTGCTGGAGTTGCTTGCCGACGGCATGGCCAACCGCGCGATGGCCCGGGCTCTCTACATTTCCGAAGCCACCGTCAAAACCCATTTGGTGCACATTTACGAGAAACTCGGCGTGGACAACAGGACGGCGGCCGTCAACGAGGCACGCAAGCGCCGGATTATCCGCCGCTAGGGCTGCTGTTCCCGGACAACCGGTGGATCCGTGCTTCCCAGGGCCGGAGCATGTCAGGATCACCGGCCCTGGCGTAGTTGCCCAGCACCAGCCGGGCCGGGCGCGTATAGGCCGGCACGGCCAGCGGGTCATCGGACACGTTGCACATCACGCCCAGTTCCTCGTTCCCCAGCCGGCGGCGGAAAGCAAACAGCGCCGGGTCGCTGGGGTCCATCAGCTCGAAGTCGCCCAGCGCGACAACGGGGGAGGCATGGCGCAGGGCGATCAGCCGCTGGTAGTAACGGAACACCGACTGCGCCGCGCTCCGGTCCGCCTCGACATTGACGGTTTGATAATTGGGGTTGACGTCAATCCAGGGTGTGCCGGAGGTAAAACCGGCGTTGGGTCCGTCATTCCACTGCATGGGAGTGCGCGCGTTGTCCCGGCTCACCCGGTTCATGAGAGCAAGTACGTGCTCCGCGGCAATCCCGCGGCTGACGGCAAATTCATAGAAGGCCAGCGACTCAACATCCCGGTACTGGTCCAGCGAGGTAAAGTCGGCATTGGTCATGCCGATCTCCTCGCCCTGATAGATGAAGGGCGTGCCGCGCTGCAGGTGCAGGATCGTGGCCCACAGCGTGGCGGATTCGTAGCGGTACTCGGCGTCGTTTCCGAAACGCGAAACCAAACGCGGCTGGTCATGGTTGCCCAGGTAGAGGCTGTTCCAGCCGCGGTCCGACAGCGCACGCTGCCATCGGTTCGCGATGGTTTTGAAGTCCTGCAGCTTCAGAGGCAGATGGTTCCATTTGCCGCCTGGGCCCTGGTCCAGCCGCATGTGTTCGAAATGGAAGACCATGTCCAGTTCCCCGCGCAGCGGGTCGGTGAAGAGCACTGCCTCGTCGACCGTCACGCCGTCGGTTTCTCCCACCACCAGGTAATCGGTGTCCCGATAGCTGAAGACGGCCCGCATCATTTCCTGGAGGAACTCGTGGACCCGGGGGCCGGACACAAAGAAGGGGGAGCCGTCCGCATACATACCGCCCGTGGACACCGGGCTGTCCGGCAGGGAGGGCCGCTTGGAAATGAAGTTGATGGCGTCCATGCGGAAACCGTCGATGCCGCGGTCCAGCCACCAGTTCATCATTTCGTACACGCGGTGGCGGACCCGGGTGCTCTCCCAGTTCAGATCCGGCTGGTGCGGGCTGAAGAGGTGCAGGTAGTACTGCTCCGTTCCGGGGTGATAGGTCCAGACGCTGCCGCCGAAAACCGAACCCCAGTTATTGGGTTCGGCTCCCGGTTCATCCGGAGAAAAGCCGCGCCTGGGGTCCCGCCATAAGTAGGAGTCCCGCGACACGTTGCTGCGGGAGGACGATGACACGAGAAAAGCCGAGTGCTCATCCGAGGTGTGGTTTACCACGAGGTCCATGATGAGCTTCATGCCGCGCCCGTGAACCTCGGCCAGCAGCCGGTCGAATTCCTCCTCGGTGCCGAACAATGCGTCAATCCGCCAGTAGTTGCTGATGTCGTAGCCGTTGTCGTGCTGGGGGGACTGGTGGATGGGCGAGAGCCAGAGCACATCCACGCCGAGCTCGCTGAGATAGTCCAGGTTGTTGATGATGCCGGTCAGATCGCCGACGCCGTCGCCCGAGCTGTCGGCAAAGCTGCGGGTGTAGATCTGGTAGACAACGGCGTTGGTCCACCAGGCCGGCTTGTAAGGATTCCTCATCGAACAGCGGTCCTTTCGCAGGCCCGGACGGACGGCGCGGCACGGCCGGGAGTGGGACCGGGCGGCTTCCAGCTTATGTTCGGGTGCGGGTCAGTGACAGGTCGGCAGCCGTGCAGGAGCCCCAGGGATCACAAATGGGAACCCGCCGCCCGCGCGCCGGGCGACCGGGGCATTTTGTTCAACAACTTGAGGAGGCGTAACGTAGTGGCGCCGGTCCCCGCGGCCAGCGGGGCCGGAAACACGCACTGCACAAGTCCCGGGCCTGCTCAAGGTTCGGCCTGTGCAATTTTATTTGAGGAGCAATCGGTGACGCGCGGCGGTCAGAAACTGTGGACCAAGGGGTTTGTCCTCGCAATTATCACCAACTTTTTCCTGTCCCTGGTGTTCTACCTGCTGATGACCACCATGGCGCTGTATGCCGTGGAGCAGTTCGCGGCATCGGACAGCGCGGCAGGGTTTGCGTCGGGTTCCTTCGTCATCGGGGCGCTTGTGGCCCGCGTCTTCAGCGGCAAGTTCCTGGACTTCGTCGGGCGGCGCAGACTGCTGCTCTGCGGTCTCGCTGTCTTTGCGGCTGCTGCGCTGCTGTACCCCCTGGCTGACAGCCTCGCCGTGCTGCTCGCCATCCGGCTGCTTCACGGAGCGGCGTTCGGTGCTGCCAGCACCTCAATCTCGGCATCGGTCATGGGTCTCATCCCGGTCCGCAGGCGCGGCGAGGGCACCGGCTACTTTGGCATCTCGACGACGCTGGCCACCGCCGTCGGGCCCTTCCTCGCCGTGCTGATCGTGGACAGCATGACCTACGATTTCCTCTTCCTGGCCAGCGCCGGCTGTGCGGGCCTTGCCCTGGTGACCGCACTGATGCTGAAGCTGCCCGAGCGCACGCCGACGGCGGCGGAACAGGCGCGCAAGTGGCGGCTGCGGTTCAGCGACATCCTGGATCCGGCCGCGCTGCCCATCGCCTCCATCATGTTTGTTGCGGGAGCCTCCTACGCCGGCATCCTCACCTTCATCAACTCCTACGCACAGTCGGAAAACCTCGTGACGGCCGCCAGCGCCTTCTTCCTCGTGTATGCCGCCGTCGTCCTGGTCTCGCGGCTCTTCATGGGACGGCTGCAGGACACCTACGGCGACAACGCGGTCATCTATCCGACACTGGTGTCCTTTGCCGCAGGCCTGGCCCTGCTGGCGTGGGCGCCCAACGGTTTGGTCCTGGCGGCGGCCGGCGTGTTTGTCGGCATCGGCTTCGGCGCGCTGGTCCCCACCGCACAGGCTGTGGCTGTCACCATGGCTCCGCCGCACCGGATCGGGCTGGCCACCTCCACCTACTTCATCATGATGGACGCCGGAGTTGGCCTGGGTCCGCTGGTTCTTGGCGCCCTGGTTCCGGTGACCGGTTTCCACGGCATGTACTGGCTGCTGGCCGGATGCATCCTGGCCACCACTGTGCTCTACCACTTTGTGCACGGACACAAGAAGTACCGCCGGGGCGCGGAGGGTGAACCGGCCGCCGCTGACTGACACCGGGCCTCCCGTCACCGCACCGGCGACACCCGGTCCGCCGGCACCGACACACCGCACCGTGACCCTCCGCGGAATCCGGAGTAGGTTATCGCCATGGCCGGCAAAGCAACCACCCTGACAGTCCCCGGTCCGCACGGCGAGCGCGAGATGCGGATTTCCAGCCCCGACCGGGTCCTCTGGCCCGAGCTGGGCCTGACCAAGCTTGACCTGGCCCGCTACGTGGCCGAGGTTGGCAGCGCCTTCATTGCTGCCAACGGTGACCGCCCTGTCTCGCTGCAGCGGTTCCCGGAGGGAATCGACGGTGAACAGTTCTTCTCGAAAAACCCGCCCAGGGGCGCCCCGGACTTCATCCGCGCCGTCACCGTCACGTACCCCAGCGCCCGCGCCCACCCGCAGCTGGTCCTCGATGAACCGGCTGCAGCGGTCTGGGCCGTCCAGATGAACACGGTGGTGTTTCATCCCTGGCCGTCCCGGACCGAAGACACGGACAACCCCGACCAGCTGCGCATCGACCTGGACCCCCAGCCCGGCACGGATTTTGACGACGCCGTACCGGCGGCGATCGAGCTGCGCGGGGTGCTGGCTGAGGCGGGGCTGGAGGCGTTCATCAAGACCTCGGGCAACCGCGGGCTGCACGTGTACGCACCGATCATCCCGGACCACGAGTTCCTCGACGTCCGGCACGCCGTCATCGCCGCCGCACGCGAGTTGGAACGCCGGATGCCGGACCGCGTCACCACTGCGTGGTGGAAGGAGGAACGCGGGCAGAACATTTTTGTGGACTTTAACCAGGCGAACCGGGACCGCACCATTGCCGGTGCGTACAGCCCGCGGGCGCTGCCGCACGCACCGGTGTCGGCCCCGCTGACCTGGGACGAACTCGAAGCAGCCGACCCGCGGGACTTCACCATCCTCACCGTGCCGGAGCGGCTGCGCACCGTGGGGGATCCGTGGGCGGACATGGGCACCAACCCCGGCAGCATCGACGTGCTGCTGCAGTGGTGGCAGCGGGACCTGGACAACGGGCTGGGCGAAATGCCGTTTCCGCCGGACTATCCCAAGATGCCCGGCGAGCCGATGCGGGTCCAGCCCAGCCGGGCCCGGAAAAAGGACTGACCGCACCGGACCCGGCCGCCTCCTAGCTGTGCGAGTGGACCTGCCCGGCAGCCCCGGTCAGTTCATTGGGAGTCTGTTCCAGCTTGCCGCTTCCGGTGACGGTTCCGGACTCGATGTCCACGGCGATAACGGTGTTCGCGGACGGATCCGTGACGTAGGCCGTGTGGTCCACGACGGTGAGCGTGGGCCGCGGCTGCTGCCATTCCAGCGGCTCTTCCCAGGGCTCCACCACCGCCGTGCTGGAAACCAGTTCTCCGGTCTCGGGGTCGATGGTGTGCAGTGCACCGTCGGTCCCCAGGACCAGGGCTTCGCCGTGGGGTCCGCGGGCCAGCGAACGGAAGCTGTAGCTGGTTCCCAGATCCACGAGCTGCAGCTGCTTGGTTGCGGTGTTGATCAGGGAAATCCGTTCCGGCCGTTCCAGCTCCGCATCCGGATCCGACTTGTAGTCGCCCAGCGTCACCGGAGACTCTTCACTGCCGGCCTGGTTGCCGATCCGGCCGTAGGCGTCCGGGCTGTCAATCTTGGTGATCGCGCCGTCGTCGTACACCAGCACGCCGGTCTCGCAACCGATGACCACCGCTTCCCCCGCGGCCGTGGCTTCCCCGTGCACACCGGGGCAGTCCTCGTTGCGGACAATTTCCCCGCGGTTGGAATCCAGGACGGTAATGCCGGGGCGCTCCTCGTCATTACCCAGGGTCAGCACCAGCTCCCCGTTGGAGAGCTCAACCGCTACTCCGTGGTGGGCTTCGGCTGCGGTGTGGGTTTCAGTGTCGGGTTTCTCTCCGCGGGCCAGCCCGGCGAGGTCCGCCGTGTCGAACGATTCCACTGCTCCGGTGCCGTCGCTGAACAGGACGGTGCGTCCCGCGTGGTGCACCACGTGGCCGGGCTTGCTGGTGTCGAATTCAAGGCCGGTCAGCACCGGGTCGGAGGTGCGGTGCGTGCCGTCGTCGTCGGTCCAGGTGCCGGTGTCCAGAACCTTGAAAGCATCCGCCGTGGAAATGATGACGTGCCGGCCGTCGCCGGCGGGATTGATGCGGTTGAATCCGCTCATCTCGAAGTCGGCCAGGACCTGCAGGGTTTCGCCGTCGAGCACCTGCACCCCGCCGTCGTAGGTGGTGACAAGGCGCGGCGAAGCTTCCGGCGATTCGTGCCCGGAAGCATCCGGCGAGCCGGCGGAGGCGGCCGCGGGGGACGGGTCCGGAGCAGCCGGAGTTTGACCGGTGCCGCAGCCGGCCAGCAGGAGCGCGGCGACGGAGAGCGCTGCGGCGCGGCGGAGGGATGGGGCTGACAGGGTCATGAGGGTCCTTCTTTCGGTGGGGATATAACAGGGATGCCAAAGCGGCGGAAGCCGCCGGCGGGTGGACAAACTTTTGCGCGGGGCGTTCAGCGGCTGAGGGCGGCGGCGATGCGTTCAGTGTTGGTGCGCATCATCTCCAGATAGCTCTCGGCGCCCGAACCGCCAGTTCCCAGGGACTCGGTGAACAACCCGACGACGGCAACGTTCAGCCCGGCTTCCTCCGCGAGCACCCGGGCCAGGAGGTCCGGCTGGGAAGAGTCCGTAAAGATGGCCGGAACTGCCGCCGCCCGGATCTTTGCTGCCAGGTCATCGAGATCCGAAGAGCTGGGTGAGGCCAGCGTGGTGCCGCCGGGAATGACGGCTCCCGTCAGGGTGAATCCGAACCGGGACGCCAGGTAACCAAAAACGTGGTGGTTGGTGACCAGGCTGCGCCGGTCAGCGGGAATTGCCGCAAATTCGCTTTCCATCCAGGTCTCGAGTTCCTCGATTTGCGCACGGTAGGCAGCGGCCTGGCTGCGGACCGCTGCCGCATCCGCCGACGGCACGTTCTCGGTCACTGCCCCGGCTATCAGGTCGGCGGCGCCGGCCATCCGCTGCGGATCTGTCCAGAAGTGCGGGTCCGGAACGCCGTCGGCGGCGCCGTCGGCAGTGAACGGCAGCGGGTCCAGGGAATCGGCCACGGCCAGCACCGGTACGCCCTGGTCCGCGGCAGCATCAACATGGCGCAGTACTCCCTCCTCCAGTCCGAGCCCGTTGGCGATGATCAATTCCGCAGATTCCAGCTCCGCCGCCTGCCGGGCGGAGATGCCAAAGGAATGGGGGTCGCTTCCCGCTTCCATCAACACGACGACGTTGGCCTCATCCCGGACGATGTTCTCCACCACGTCGCCGAGGATGTTGGTGGTGACGACGATGGTGCCGCGGGATTCTGCGGACTCCGCCAGCGCGGTGCATCCGCTGAGCACCGTTCCGGCGGCCAGGGCAAGGGCGGCCGCTCGAACGCGTGCAGAAACCCGGGAGCGGCGGGAAGGGGGCAGCGATACGCCCTGCGCGGCCGTCATCGTCCGGTCTCCACCAGCAGCCGCGCGGACAGTCCGGTGCCGAGTTCCCGGGCCGTGCGCAGCCCGTCCGCATAGTCGATCTCGAGGACGGCGCCTGCTTCATTGAGGACATAGGCACGTTCCGGATCAATTTCCAGTGCCGGAGCGGAACCGGCGGCGGGCGGGCCGGCCAACGGTGCGCTGGCTTCAAGCGCACCGTCAGCAACTGTCAGGGACAGCAGCGATCCGCTGACCCCAAGCGCCAGGACGCGCGCGCCGTCGCCGGCTGCCGCAGCGGCCGCCAACGGTTCCTCCGTGGCCAGCAGCCGCCAGGTTCCCGCGGCAGTGTCCAAATGCCAGGCCCCGGCGGTACCGGCCACGGCGGCCAGCTCGTCGGATCCGGACCGCGCATCAAAGGCGCGCGCCCGGTCGGCGCCGGCAGGCAGTCCGGCTGCCGGGTAGGGAAGATGCGTGGCCGTGATCCTGCCGGCCTCGGCGGTTACGAGCAGTGCACCGTCAGCACACCCGAACACGACGCCCGTGCGGGTTACCGCGTGGCCTTCCAGCTCCGGGCACCCGGCCCCGGGCAGGGGCAGCTCCCTGCCGTCCGGCGAGTAAAGCCCCACGGCGGAGGCCAGCTCAGCGCCCGGTTCTGCCTGCGAGACCAGATAGCTGCCCTCAAACGGGACGGCTGCACCGCGGTGGGCGGTGACCTTGAAGCTCACCGGGTCCACCGTGCCCTCCGCCAGGTCATCGTGGTCCACGGCAGTCACCGTGCCGTCGCCAAAAAAGACGGCCGTCTGTCCGTTGTTGCCGGCAATGGCTCCCGGGCGGTCTCCGGTGAGGCTCCCGACGTCTCCGGGGTCTGCCGAGTAGTAGTGCTTGTGGTCTCCGTGCGGCACGGTCCAACCGCCGGAATCCACAATCCGGACCGTCCCTTCCTGCGGGTTGCTCAGGAAGACGAACCTGTCCGTACCGGTGGCAGCGGAAGTACCGGGAAAGGTGCCGACAGGGCTGACGGTTCCGCTGACCGGATCGGTGACCGTGACCTCGCCGCCGGGACCGACGGCAGTGAGCCGCACCTGGGGTTCGGCAGCTTCTTCGGCGCCGGGGACGTAGCCGTGCGGCTCCGTCCCCTCCGCGCTGCCGGCAGCGGCAGTGCGGCTGGAATCAGGTGCAGGGCTGACATCGGCGGGATCGCTGCCGCAGCCGGCGAGCAGCAAAACAGCGGCCGAGACGGTGCAGGCCAGCCTGACCGTGGCGGTGAAGGGGGCGGTGGGAGGGGACATGCGTATTAGCTCCTTGTGCTGGGGGAAAGGCGGGACGTATCGGCGGACAGGGCCGGACGGCGTGAACGGCGGCAGCGGGAACGGCGGCGCACCCGGTGTAGCAGCGGCTGCAGTGCGCAGGCGAGAAAGAACACCAGGACGGCGACGGCGGTGATGGTCGCCCCGGCGGCCGTGGCGGCATGCCAGGAGATCAGGAGGCCGGCGGCAACGCTGAAGGATCCGACGGCGGCAGCTCCGAGCATCATGGCCGGCACGGTGCTGCTCCACAGCCGGGACGCTGCCGCGGGCGCAATCAGCAGCCCGAAGACCAGCAGGGTTCCGACCACCTGGAACGACGCCGAGATGGCGATGATCATCATGGCCATCAGGACCCCGTGGGCAAGCTTGGGGTGCAGGCCGAGCGTCGCGGCTTTCCGGGTGTCAAAGGCAGCGGCGGTAAAGGCCCGGTGGAATGCCGCGGCCAGAACGCAGGTAACCAGCAGTGCGGCTGCCAGGACAGCCAGGTCGCGGGGGCGCACTGCCAGAATGTCGCCGAAGAGAATGCCCGTCAGGTCCACGGCGAAGGACCCGGACCGGGAAATGATGATGACTCCCAGCGCCAGCATTCCGGCAAACAGCAGGCCGATCGCCGTGTCCTGGGACAAACGCCGGCTGCGGCCCGCTGCACTGATTCCGGCAGCCATGACAGCAGCGCTGGCGGCGGCGCCGAGCAGGGGGTTGAAGCCCAGCAGAGCGGCGGCGGCCACGCCGGGGAGCATCCCGTGGGACATCGCATCGCCGAGGAACGCCATGCCGCGCAGGACGATCCAGGTGCCGGCCACGGCGCACAGCACAGCGGCCAGCAGCCCGGCAAGCAGGGCACGTTGGACAAATACGACCGCGAACGGTTCAAGCAACCAAGTCATCACGGATGAACCCTACAATAGATAATGAGAATCAGTTGCAATAAGGCAATCTGATGGACTTCGGAGGCAGAAATATGCAGGCGTACACCCTTGAATCAGTGGCCTTCCGCTATCCGGGACGTGAGGTGTTCCGGGATCTGTCCATCACGATCGAGCGCGCGGCGCTGACCGCACTCGTGGGGGATAACGGGTCAGGGAAGTCAACCCTGCTGTCCCTGCTGGCAGGAGTCGGCAAGCCGCACGCCGGCCGCGTGCAGGCGCACCTGCCGGGCCGCCCGGCCCTGGTGGTGCAGCAGTCGGCGGCCGCAGGCGCGTTTCCGGTCACCGTTCGCGGTGCCGTGGCCATGGGCCGCTGGGGAAGGGCAGGGCTGGCGGGCCGGATGACCCGCAGCGACCGGCAGGCGGTGGAACGGGCAATGGAGCGAATGGATATCCGTTCCCTGGCGGCTGAACCGCTGGGGGAACTCTCCGGGGGTCAGCGGCAGCGGGCGCTGGTGGCCCAGGGGCTGGCACAGGAAGCGCAGGTCCTCCTCCTTGATGAGCCGGACGCGGGCTTGGACGAGCACGCACGGGAGCTGATCGGCCAGGCACTGCAGGCCGAAGCGGCACGGGGAGTGACGGTAGTCGAAGCCACCCACGACCTCGCGAGGGCACGGGCTGCACAGCACTGTGTTCTGCTGGCCGGCGGCCGGGCAACAGCGCACGGGGTGCCGGGCAACCCACTGCCGGGCAGCGGTAACGGGTTCGAACAGAGGCTGAATTTCCCGTAAGGTGGAACGAAGGTGCGCCGGGAAGTCTGGTCGGCAATAACATTGTCGACCGCTTTTTCAGGAGTCCCCGTGCAGCACCCCAACAACTCTCCGGAACCCGCTTCCGCCCCCAGCGACCGCCCCCGCCTTTTCAGCCGCGGAAGTTACAGCGAGAAACTCCGGATTGGCGAAATCCTGCGCAAGGAGACCGTCGGAGGCCTGCTGCTGGTGGCAGCGGCAGTAATCGCCCTGGTCTGGGCCAACTCACCGCTTTCTGACAGCTACTTCGCCCTGCGGGACTTCGAGATCGGCTACGAGCCCTGGCATCTGCAGCTAAGCCTGGGCGCCTGGGCCGCAGACGGCCTGCTCGCCGTCTTCTTCTTCCTGGTGGGCCTGGAGCTCAAACGTGAGTTCGTGGCCGGTGACCTGCGGAACGTCAGCAAGGCCATTGTTCCGGTGGCCGCGGCTGTCGGCGGCGTCGTGGTCCCCGCAGCCATTTATGCGGTCATCAACCTGAGCAGCCCGGAAACCCTCAACGGGTGGGCCATCCCCACAGCCACCGACATCGCCTTTGCCGTGGCTGTCCTCGCGATCATCGGCTCCCACCTGCCGTCCGCCCTGCGGATCTTCCTGCTGACCCTTGCAGTGGTTGATGACCTGCTGGCGATCACGATCATTGCCGTCTTCTACACCGAGGACCTTCAGCTCACGCCGCTGCTGCTGGCCCTGGCCGGGCTTGCCGTCTACACCTTCCTCGCCCAGAAATACCGCCGCTTCTTCGGACTGAAGGCCTCCGCCGCCTGGTTCATCCTGCTGCCGATCGGCGTCGTCGTCTGGGCCCTGGTGCACGCCTCCGGAATCCACGCCACCGTTGCCGGAGTGCTGCTGGGCTTCGCGGTTCCCGTGATCCGCAGCAAAGCCAGCGGCGGGCCCGAGGCCGGCCCCGGCCTCTCCGAGATTTTCGAACACCGCTTCCGCCCCCTGTCCGCCGGTTTTGCGGTTCCCGTTTTTGCCTTCTTCTCGGCCGGCGTTGCGGTGGGCGGCTGGGACGGTTTTGTCTCCTCGCTGACCGATCCCATTTCCGTCGGCATCATCGCCGGCCTGGTGCTGGGCAAGCCGATCGGCATCCTCGCAACCACCTGGCTGCTGACCAAGGTGACCCGCGCCTCCCTGGATGCCTCGTTCAAGTGGATCGACCTCTTCGGCGTCGCGTTGCTGGCCGGAATCGGCTTTACCGTTTCTCTGCTGGTCGCGGACCTGAGCTTCGGCCTCGACACGCTGGCCAATGACCACGCCAAGGTGGGAATCCTGACGGCCTCGATCCTGGCCGCGCTGCTGGCAGCGGTGGTTCTGTCCCGCCGCAACCGCCATTACCGTGCGGTTGAGGAGGAGGAGAACATCGACGACGACGGCGACGGTGTTCCCGACGTGTATCAGCAGTCCAAGACGGTGCATTCTCCCCGCCACGACTAAGCCGGGCCGGGCTAACGCGGTCCGGCTTATCCGGTCCGGCAATTTACCGGGGAAACTGATTCCGCCGGGTAAATTGCCGGGCCCGTTCCGCACCGCAGCCGCTGGCATGGCCACGTCCGGCCGCGCGCCGCTACAGTCATGACACCATGCCAACAATCTCGGTGGTTATCCCGTCCCGGAACGATGCGCCGATGCTCGCTGCCTGCCTGGCGGCGCTCGGGCGCCAGACCCGGCCCCCGGATGAAGTAGTGGTGGTGGACAACGGCAGCACCGACGACACCGCCGCGGTGTGTTCAGCGGCGGGGGTGTGCCGCATCTCCCTGGACGTTCCGGGAATCACCGGGGCAACCGCCGCCGGGTTCGATGCCGCCACCGGCCGGATCCTGGCCCGGCTTGATGCGGACTCGGTTCCGCCGCCGGACTGGCTTGAGCGGGTGGAACGGCTGCTGGCGGCAGCGGGCCCGCTGACGGCGGTGACCGGCCCGGGTGACTTCTACGGAGCCAACCGCCTTATTTGCTGGATCGCCCGGAACATCTATATCGGTGGCTACATCAGGGTGGTCGGACTGCTGCTGGGCCATCCGCCGCTGTTCGGGTCCAATTTCGCTATGCCTGCGGACATGTGGGCCGCCCTTCGGGGCCGTGTCCACCGGGACCGGCCCGAACTGCACGATGACCTGGAGCTGAGTTATCAGATCCGCGCCGACATGTCTGTGGTTTACGACCCGCGGCTGCGCGTAGGCGTATCGGCCCGCCCGTTCTACAGCTGGCAGGGACTAGGCAGCCGGGTGGTGCGCGCGTATCAGACGTTCGACGTCGATTTTCGGGCTGAGCCTCCCGGACCCCGGCTCCGCGAGCGGTACCGCATGCGGGCCGGGCGCAGGCTCAGCCCGCCGCCGCATACAGCGCCAAAAGATCCCGGCTGAGCTGGTGCGGGGCATCCTCGCACGGCCCGTGTCCCGCTCCGTAGACAGCGAAACGTGCGCCGATCGAATCGGCAAAGGCCTGGTGCAGGTGCAGCGGCCACACATCAGCGCGCCCTACAGCCACCAGCTTGGGCTGCGGCGCCGCTGCAAGGACGCCGCGCAGGTCAGGGGACTGCTTCATGAGGGCAACAATGTCCTGCAGCGACTGCTTCCTCGTGTACTCGAACCGGTGGCGGATGAACCGCATGCGCGACTCGGGTGTGTGGACAAAGTTGCGGCGGATGCCCCACACGATTAGCCCGGCGTGCATCTTGTCATTGACCAGGGGACTGAACCGGCCCACCCGGCTGACAGTCCTGAAGCTCTGTCCCGGAACCGGCGGGCAGCTGAGCAGACACAGTGACCGGAACAGCTCGGGGCGTTCCGCAAAGGCAATCTGGGCGACGATTCCCGCAAAGGAGTAGCCCAGCACGTGCGCGGCACCGCCCAGGGATTCCAGGACTGCCAGCAGGTCATTGACGAACAGCTCGTATCCGTAGCGGGTCTGCGGGGGTGTCAGCTGCTCCGGTCCCGCCGCCGCTGACTCGTACTGCCCTGCCATGTCGAAGCTGAGGACGTAATAGCCCGCAGCAGCCAGGACGGGCATCATCAGCGAAAAGTCCTCCTTGGAGCCCATCACTCCCGGGACAAGAACAACCGGCGGATCCGTTTCCACGCCCATGGTGCGCAGCGCCAGCGCTCCGCTGGGTGCGGGAAACCACCCGGGGCGGGAACCTTCCGGAGGCCTCTCCCAGTCTGTTTCGCCCAAGCCCGCATCAAGGGCTTCCGCCTCATCCGCAGCCCCGGGCACGGCCGGCACGGCCGGTGACGGACCGCCGCCGTTGCGGGCCCGGGCCAGGATTCGCCATGCCATATCCCACCCTAACCGCGTGGGGTGCCAGCGGGGCCAGAGCACGGCCCAAAAGGGGCCGCCGGCGTGCATACCCGGTTCCACTGACGGCCCGGCTACCGGATAGAATCGAGTTCCGCCGGATACGAATACAGGAGATGACGTTGAAGTTTCGCCCCAACAAGTACGTCTACCGCAGCATCGTCCTGACGGGTGCGCTGTCGATCAAGCTGTTCCGGGTCCCCGTCCTTCCATCCGGCCTGGAGAATCTTCCGGGCAACGAAGAGATCTCCGGCCTGGACCGCAAAGTGGTGCCGGGCAAGGGAGCCGTCGTGGCGATCACCCACTTCGGCTATCTCGACTTCGTGTTTGCCGAGTACCTGGTCTGGCGGAAGCTCAAGGCCCACATGCGGTTCCTGGTCACCAAGAAGGCCGCCCGGAAACCGTTCGTGAAGGCCGTCTGCGAGATGTGCGAGCACATCATCGTGGACCGGTCCGACGGCGCCGCGGCCTACGCCGAATCGGTGGAGGCCCTGCGGCGCGGAGAATACCTTGCGGTTCTGCCCGAGGCCGGTGTGAGCCGCAGCTTCAGCGTCCGCAAGCTCAAGACCGGAGCCGTCCGCATGGCTGCCGAAGCCGGCGTGCCGATTATTCCGGTTTCCGTCTGGGGCGCACACCGTATGCTCACCCGCGGCGGTCACGGCCTGAGCGTGAAGTCCCTCTGGAAGACACCGGTCCGCATCCATGTCAGCCCCATGATCCGGGTTGAACCGGGTGCGTCGGTGGTGGAAGAGACGGAACGGCTGCAGAAAACCCTGCAGGCGGGCATGGATCACTGCATGGACACCTACCAGGAGACCCCCGAGCCGGGCGCGTGGTGGATGCCGGTCAGCCGCGGCGGCAGCGCCATGACGGTGGAGGAACAGCTAATCCTGGACGAGAAGGACCGCGAAAAGTACAAGATCACCGGCTAGCACAAGACCTTGTGCCCGGCTGCGGCGGCCGGAGCGCAGCCGCGGGCGGGCATCCCGGCTCAGGAGCTCTGGAGGAAGTCCAGCAGTGCCGCATTAACCTCGTCCGCGTGCGTCCACAGCAGACCGTGCGGCGCGCCTTCGACCTCGAGGTACCGGGCGTCCGGCAGTGCCGCGGCAAATGGCCTTCCGGTGGAGTCGATGGGCAGGATGTTGTCGGCGGTTCCGTGCAGGATCAGCACCGGAACCCCCGACTCCCGCACCTTCGCGACATCGGCGCGGAAGTCCGTGAGCCAGGACGGCACTACGGAATAGGCAGCGATCGGGGCGCTGCGGGCGGCGATCGGGGCGCTGCGGGCGGCGACGTTCCAGCTTCCGCGCACCGCCTCCTCGCTGATCCGCTTTCCCAGGTTTTCCGGAAGGTTGTAGAAATCGGAAAAGAAGCTGGTGAACCAGGCGTAGCGGTCGGCCTGCGCTGCGGCGGCAATCCCCTCGAAGACCTCTGCGGGAACCCCCGCCGGATTGTCGCCGGTCTGCAGCAGGAACGGTTCCAGCGAGGCAAGGAACGCCAACCGGCTGATGCGCTCCGTTCCGTGCCGGCCCACGTAGCGGGCAAGCTCCCCGGTGCCCATGGAGAAGCCAACCAGTACGACGTCGCGCAGGTCCAGTTCGGTAAGGATGACATTCAGGTCATCGGCAAACGTGTCGTAGTCGTACCCCGAGGCAGGATGGCCTGAAGATCCAAACCCGCGCCGGTCATAAGTAATCACCCGGTAGCCGCCGCCGAGCAGGGCCCGGGTTTGCCGTTCCCAGGAATCCCCGTCCAGGGGATAGCCGTGGATCAGCAGGACCGGCTGGCCGGCCCCGTGGTCCTCATAGTGAAGCTCAACAGTTCCGGAATTTTCGGTGCCTACAGTGATGCGGGGCATGGCTTTTCCTCTCAGCAGGTACGGTTGGTGCACTTCACACCAGAAGTCTGGTGAGATTCTTGCGGCGGGGCAGGCTGAGCACAAGGGCGGCGCCCTGTGCCGGCAGGCGGGGGACGGGGACGGGGAACCTATTGGGCGGCAGCGAAAGTACGGGCGGCAGCGGAGGATCGGCCGAAGGGACGGAGGCCGAAACACCGGCAGAGGTGCTTTTCATCGGCGGCCGCTCCGGGGTGGGCAAAACCAGTGCGGCACTGGAGCTGCACGCTCTGCTCACGGCCCTGGACGTGCGGCACGCCGTCATCGAGGGTGACAACCTCGATTTGGCCCACCCGGCACCCTGGCAGCACCCCTCGCCATGGAAGCACGGCCTGGCGGCACAGAATCTGGCCGCCCTGTGGCAGAACTACCGCGCTTTGGGCTATCGCCGCCTGGTCTACACAAACACCGTGTCGGTCCGCGAAACGGCCGAGCTGGCGGCGGCCATGGGCGATAGCCCCCGCGTTCATGCCGTGCTGCTGCAAGGTTCGGAGCGCTCGGTCCGGTCCCGGCTCTCCCGGCGCGAATCCGGACCATCCCTGGCACAGCATGTGTCGCGGAGCCGGGCAGCTGCAGCAGCACTTGACCTGCACACCCCGGACTGGGTCCACCGGCTTCCCACTGACGGCCGCACAGCCGCGGACGTCGCCGCCCGGCTCCTGGCGCTGACCCGCTGGGCAGTTCGCCAGGACCCGAGCCTCTAGCCGCCGATCCCGACCACGGCGATCATGACCGGGACGATGGTGATGATCAGGGCGGCACCGAGGATATCGAAGAACAGGCCGGTGCGGATCATCCGAGTGATGGGCACGGCGCCGGTTCCGTAGACAATGGCGTTCTGCGGGGTGGAGACGGGAAGCATGAATCCGAAGGACGCCGCGAAGGTGGCGGCCAGTGCGGGCACGAAGGGATCGACGCCGATGGCCTGGCAGAGGGGGATCACGATCGGAACAATCACCGCAGCGGACGCCGTGTTGGAGGTGGTTTCCGAGATCAGGATGGCAAGGATGGCCGAGAAGACGGTGATGGCCACGATGTTGGTGATGTTCAGGTTCTCCGAAGCACCTTGGCCAATGGTCTCCGCAAGCCCGGTCTCCGCCAGCAGCGCACCGAAGATAATGCCGGTTCCAAAGAGCAGGATGGTGCCCCAGTCGATCTTCGCTGCGTCGGACCACGTCAGGGTGGCCTGCCGCTGCTTCCAATTGACCGGAAGGATGAACAGCAGGGACGCACCCAGCACGGCCACGATTCCCTCGTCGAGGCGGTCGTCGAGGAAGATGTAGGCCTCGGACTCCGTTCCCCCGATGAGGCTGGCCACGGCGGGGGCCAGCCACAGCGTCACCGTCACCCCAAACGCAATGAGCGTGTTGATCTCGGCCCGGGACATCCGGCCCTGTTCAGCCCGGCGTTCCCGCACGTACTCTTCCACGCCTTCGATGCGGCGGATCTCCGGCTTGTTCAGCAGCAGCATGACCAGGGCCAGGACCAGGAACATGGCGAGGCAGACGGGAGCGGCAATGGCCATCCACTGGGCAAAGGAAATGCGCACGCCGGTGGCTTCCTCGATCAGGCCGCGGCCGATCAGGTTGGGCGGTGACCCGACCGGGGTGAGGAGGCCGCCCACACTCGCCCCGTAGGCCAGCATCAGCAGCAGCGCCGCGCCGATCCTCATCCGCAGCGGGTCAAAGTCCGCTTTGACGACCCCGCGGTCCTGCATCAGCTGGGCAATAACCACCAGTACGCCCAGGGCCGTGGGCATCAGCATGGCAACGGTGGCGGTGTTGGATACAAACGCCGACAGCAGGCAGGTGATGACGCCGAAAGCTATCACCACCCGGTACGTGGATTTTCCCACGCCCGGCAGGGACAGGACCGCAAAGGCGAGCCGCTGCGCTATGCCGTGCTTCAGCATGGCCTGGGCAAGGATGAAGGCACCGATGAAGGTGAAGATGGTGGTGGACCCGAACGGCGCCAGGACTGCGCTGGCGGGGGCGACGCCGAGAATGACGATGGCGGCGACGCCGATCAGCCCGCCGATGGGGATGGGGACCGGTTCGCAGATCCACAGGATAATCACGCCCAGCAGGATGGCGGCCAGCATATGCTGCTGCGGGTCAAGGTTCAGGGGGAGAAGGGCGAAGACGACGGCGACGGCGGGGGCCAGGAACAGGCCGATCGTTTGCCGCGCCCGTTCGAATTTCTCCTCCCGGGGGGAGAGTGTCTGCTCACTCAGGCTGCGGAAGGTGGTCCCGCCCAGGAGTGCCGCGCGGACGTCGGTGCGTTGAGGTGAGCCCGAGTCTTCGGTTGGAGCCGGCTGCTGCGTGTACACAATCCTGGTCCTTCCTCGTTGAATGCGTTCACTATGCAGCAGCGCCTTGTGCCGCGTCCACAACCTGTTGTCTACTCACCCATAGGAAATACCAATACGCGGCGGCCGCGCCCCGTATGCCCGAATGCAAGGGAGCCTTCGTGGACGTCAGGCACCTGAAGTACTTCCTGGCCGTGGTGGACCATCAGGGATTCACCCGTGCTGCGGAACGGCTGCTGATCGCCCAGCCCTCGCTGTCGCAGACGATCAAGGCCCTGGAACGGGATCTTGGGGTGCCGCTTTTCCACCGGGTGGGACGCAACGTGGTCCTCAGCGAGGCCGGACGGGAGCTGGTGGGCCCGGCCCGCGTCGTCGTCCGCGACCTGGATGCCGCACGTGCAGCCATCGACGAGCTCAAGGGCCTGCGCCGGGGCCGGCTGGACGTCATTGCCATGCCCTCACCCGCCATTGAGCCGCTGACCTCCGTCATCGGCTCCTACGCCCGGACCAACCCCACGGTCACGGTCAGCATTTCCGCGGCCTTCACCCGCGACGAGGTCGTGGCCGCCGTCCGCGACGGCAGTTCCGAAATCGGGCTGCTGGGCTCCGACCGGCCGTTCCGCGCTGCCGACATTGACGTGGTGCACCTTGGCCGGCAGCCGCTCATGCTGGTCCTCAACCCGGCGGCGGAGCTCCGGGGAACCGGCGAGGAAGCCGATGCGGTTATCCGGTGGGAAGAGCTGTCCGGGCACCGCGTCATTGCTTCCCAGCGGGGATCGCTGATGCGTTGGGCGGTGGACGAAGCCCTGGCCGGCGGCGTGGACATGGAAATTGCCGTGGAAGTGGCTCACCGGACCTCGATCCTGCCCCTGGTCCTGGCCGGTATCGGCCACGCCGTCCTGCCGTCGGCATGGGTTCCGCTCGCGCGGCAGGCAGGGCTGCGGACAGCGCGGCTGGAACCCGAAACCAGTCTGCATATCTCGGCCCTGAGCCGCGCGGCCGAACTGACCCCGGCCGCCCGCGCATTTCTCGCCACTGCTGCCGGACTGAGCCGGGTTCCCGCCGCTGCCCACGGATAGAGAACTCCTATGCGTTGCATGTTTTTTGCGTCTTGGACGCCACCGGCCTTCAGCCTGTGTAGTGAGCAGGGCGCACACCGCATTCACCGCACGCCGTCGGGGAGCTGCGTGCCGCCGGAAAAGGGGAACAGGCATGCCTGAGCGGAGGATCTACCGGATCGCGTCCATACCGGCCGACGGGGTAGGGAAAGAAGTCATTGCGGCAGGCCGGCAGGTGCTGGATGCACTGGCGGAGTTATCGCCGGTGGCCGACGGCGGAAACGGCCCCTTCGGCTTTGACTGGACGGACTTTCCGTGGGGATCGGAATACTATGCCGAACACGGAGTCATGATGGACCCGGACGGGCTGGAGCAGCTGCGCAGCTATGACGCCATCTACTTCGGAGCGGTGGGCTGGAAAAACGTCCCGGATCACGTGAGCCTGTGGGGGCTGCGGCTGAATATCACGCAGCATTTTGACCAGTGGGCCAATGTACGGCCCGTCCGTTTCCTGCCCGGCATCGAATCCCCGCTGCGCAAGGCCGACCGGACTGCTCTGGACTGGGTGGTGGTGCGGGAGAACAGCGAGGGTGAATATGCCGGGCTCGGCGGCCGCAACCTTTCAGGCCGCGGCCCGGGCAATGAAGTGGCGGTCCAGACAGCACTGTTCACTGAAAAGGGCTGCGAGCGCATCATCCGGTTTGCCTTCGATCTGGCCCGCACGCGCGCTGTCCGGAAGGTCTCCAGCGTCACCAAGTCCAACGCGCAGCAGTACGGGTCGGTGCTGTGGGACGACGTGTTCAAGCGCGTCTCCGCCGACTACCCGGATGTAGAGACCGAAAGCGTGCTGGTGGACGCCATGAGCGCCAAATTCGTGCTGCACCCGGAAGACCTCTCGGTAGTAGTTGCCTCCAACCTGTTCGCCGACATCCTCTCCGATTTGGGCTCCGCGCTCGCCGGCAGCCTGGGCCTGGCCGCCAGCGCGAACCTCAACCCCGAACGCAGGTTTCCGTCCATGTTTGAACCCGTCCACGGCTCCGCGCCGGACATCGCCGGAGCAGGAATCAGCAACCCGGTCGGTGCCATTGCCAGCGCCGCCCTGATGCTGGATTACCTGGGTCTGCCGGCCGCCGCCCACCGCCTGGAAAGCGCCGTCGAATCCGTCACTGCAGCCGGCTGCCGGACCCGCGACGTCGGCGGGACAGCCGGCACCCGGGAGGTGGCTGATGCCGTGGTCGAAGCGCTGAAACTGTCCTCCGTGCCTCTTCAGGGCCCGTAGGTCAGGCCCCGCCGGAACCGATCCGCGACAGGATCTCCCGGGTGAATCCCTCGGTGCCGGCCGTTCCGCCCAGATCCCGGGTCCGGACGGGAGAGTGGGCCAGGACACCGAACACAGCTTCGAGGACCTCGGCGCCTGCCTCCGGGTGGCCCAGGTGGTCCAGCATCATGGAGGCGGACCAGATCGCGCCCAGCGGGTTGGCGACGCCCTGGCCGAAGATGTCCGGGGCGGATCCGTGCACCGGCTCGAACATCGACGGGTACTCCCGCTCCGGGTTGAGGTTGGCCGACGGCGCGATGCCGATGCTGCCGGCAATCGCTGCCGCAAGGTCGCTGAGGATATCGCCAAAGAGGTTGGAGCCCACGATGACGTCAAAGCGGGACGGGTTCAGGACCACTTTCGCGGCCAACGCGTCAATGTGCTCCGAGTCCCACGCCACGCCCGGGTAGTCCGCGGCGCGTTCGCGCACCAGTTCGTCCCAGAACGGCATGGTGTGGATGATGCCGTTGGACTTGGTTGCCGAGGTCAGGACGCCCCGGCGCTGTCCCGCCAGATCAAAGGCATAGTCCAGGATTCGGGTAACGCCCTCCCTGGTAAACACCGATTCCTGGATGGCCATCTCGGACGGCAGTCCGCGGTTGAGGCGGCCGCCGATCTCCGAATACTCGCCCTCGTTGTTTTCGCGGACCACCACAAAATCGACCCCGGGATCGGTCAGTTCCTGCCGCAGCGGGCTGGGCACACCCTGCAGGACCTTGATGGGGCGAAGATTAACGTACTGGCGGAACTCGCGCCGGATGGGAATCAGCAATCCCCACAGGCTGACGTGGTCCGGTACCCCGGGCCAGCCTACGGCTCCCAGCAGGATGGAATCGTGCCCCCGGATGGAGTCCAGACCGTCCTCCGGCATCATCGCGCCCGTCTCGAGGTAACGGCGGCAGGACCAGTCAAATTCGTCATAGGTCAGGCTGATCCCGTGGCGCGGTGCCACGGCATCGAGCACGGCCCGGGCGGGCGGGAGGACTTCGTGGCCGATTCCGTCACCGGGGATCAGGGCAATGCGGTAGCTCTTCGTCATGCTGCCATCCCACGGTAACGCGCCCGCAAAGTCAAAGGGCGGGCAGCGGCGGTGCGGCCGGCCCCGGCGGAAGCTCCTGCGGTAGATTCTCAGTCCATGAGCACTATGGGGGCAGCGGCTAACAGGGGAAGGCCCGGGCCGGGGGCTGTACCCGTGTCCGGCGCCGTCCTGGAAATGGCGGAGCTGAGCGTCGGCTACGGCGGCAGCGCCGTCTGCGGAAACGTCACGGCATCGCTTTTCCCGGGTTCCGTTCTGGGAGTGGTCGGGCTCAACGGGGCGGGCAAGTCAACGGTTGCCCGAACGGCCGGGGGCCAGCTGCTGCCGTTGTCCGGGGAGATCCGTGCCTTTGGGCTGCCGGTGAATGAGGACAGTCTTCCCTTCCGGCGGCGGACCGCTGCGGTTTTTGACGAAGACGTGTTCTTTCCGGCCCTGAGTGCCCGCGAGCACCTGCTGCTGGTCGCGCGCGGCCACGGTGTTTCCGCGCCTGAGGACGCCGTTAACCATGAACTGGACTTCTTTGCCCTGCAGGAACGCGCCGACGCCGTCCCGGACGTGCTGTCTTCGGGCCAGCGGCGCCGGCTGCTGATGGCTGCGGCCTTCATCCGGCCTTCCTCGCTGCTGCTGCTGGATGAGCCTGAGCAACGTCTGGACCCGGTCATGCGGGACCGGCTCGGCTCCCGGATCCGGGAGTTCGCCGGCGCCGGCGGTGCCGTGTTCCTCGTGACGCACGATCCGGGGCTGCTGCGCCGCACGGCGGATCACTGCCTGCTGATTGCCGAGCAGGTGCAGGAGCTGACGCCTGAACGCGCGGCTTCGGATATTTCCGGGCGGTAGGAAGCTGTGACAGCAGAAAAGCACATCATGCCCGATGGGGACTATGGCCCTGCGGGGCACTTCGACCCGGTGCGCTTTACCCGGTCAGCATCCCGGTCCCACCGGCGCCGGCACGTTCGGGTGCGGGATGTCCTGGTGGATCTGTATACGGCGGCGCTGGCTGCCGCCCTTGCAGCTGTCCTCGCAGGGTCGCTGATGGTCTATTTCCGGGAGCAGCTGCTCCTTGCCGCCGCCGCCCCGGGGCGCACCCTGGCCGACCAGCGGTGGTTAGTCCTTCCCCAGGACCTGGTGCTCTACGGTGCATCGACCGCGGCCCTTGCCGCCGTCGCCGTACTGGCGCGCCGGCTGGGGCCGGTCAGCATTGCGCGTGCGGAGGGACACTGGTGGCTGCCCCTGCCCTTGAAACGCCGGCCCATGGTGGTGCGGGGAATACTGGGCCGAACCCTACTCACGGCGGGAGGAGGAGCACTCCTGCAGCTGGCGGTATCCTTCACTGCCCGCCCCGGACCGGGATACCCCTGGACCGCGGACAGGCTAGCCGGTGCCGCGGCGTTCGGACTGGCCGCAGCCGTGATGCTGCTCCTGGCAGCACTGCGCCAGACAAGCAGGTCCGGCCGGTCCCGCCCTGCGTCAGGACTCATGCTGCCGGCCGCCGCGGTGCTGGCGTTGCTTCCGGAAGCGGCAGCGGCCGGTTACCGGTGGTCGCCCGCGCTCGCCGCAGCCGCTGCGGCGTCCTTGTGGCTGCTGCTCCGGAACCGGCTTGAGCATATTCCCGGCGCCGAGCTGGTGCGCGGCGGTGCCGTGTCCGGGCATGCCGGTGCCGCCGTGTACTTCATGGACGTCAACGAGCTCAGCCGGGCCCTGGCCGCCCCCGGAAAACCATCAGCAGCGGTCCGCGGCCGGAAGTTCTTCCACCGTCCCGGGGCGGGGCCTTTCGCGGCACTGCTCCGCGCAGACCTGGTTGCCTTCCTGCGGCTGCCGGGCGTCTGGGTCCTGCCCGCGGCATCGCTGCTGGTGTGCGCCGTTGTCATCCTGCTGGAGGGTGGGCTGCCGGTATACGCACAGCTCGCCGTGATCGCCGCGGCCGGATGCGCCTCGAGTTCCGCCGTGGGTGCTGTGGCACGGCAGACCGCACTCCTTGCCGGAGTGGACCGGCTGCTGCCGCTGCCGCCCGCTGCGGTCCGCGGCAGCAGGATGCTCGCGCCCGCCCTTGCCATGGCCGCCTGGCTGGCGCTGCTCGGGGCGGGGTTGTCTGCGGTGGGAGCCGCGGACCCCGCAATCGCCGGTTTGGGAGCAGCAGCGGGGGCAGGCCTCGGCGCCGCAGCAGTGCGAGGGGGCTACCGGCAGGCACCCGATTGGTCCGTCCTGCCCGTCGACACACCCTTTGGACCGGTTCCGTCTGCCCAGCTGGGGGATTTGGGTCGCGGGCTCGACACGGCGTTTCTGGCTCTGTTTCCTTTCCTGCTGGCGGTGTTCCTGGGGCCGTCTCCGGCGCTGATGGTCGCGCAGGCCGCGGCTACAGCCTGCGCCGTCCTGGTGACCCTCTTATCCCGGCGGTAGGAAGTTATCCCGGGGGTAGGGGGAGAGAGAAGGGGAAGCGGGGGAAGCCTCGCTACACGGCGCCCCGTGCGCGGCACCAGTCGTACACGATCCGGGCAGTATGCCGCCCGTGGGCGCGCAGGCGGGGGCTGGAGGGAACCTCGGGCTGGCTGCCCCAGTGGATCATGTAGTTGAGTAAACCGGCCAGGAAAGCGTCGATATGCCAGGCAGGCACAGCCCGGGTAAGCGCCGACCGGTGCAGCCAGGCGTCGGCGTCGAGTCCGCCGGCGCGGGCATAGGGGAGTACTGACACCCAGTCGGTCCATTCCGGTCCGCTGCCGAGGTAGTTCCAGTCGCAGATCAGCGCCCGTCCGGAGAGCATCAGGATGTTATCCGGACGCAGGTCGCCGTGCAGGACGGCGTCACCGGTCAGTGCCTCCGGGCAGAGATCGAGCAGAGCCTGGAAGTTCCCGGCCTCTTGGGCGCTCAAGCCGGGCAGGAACCACGGGGCGGGCTTTCCCTCCGCCACCGCCGGGAAGGATGAGGGTACGGCGGCGATGTCATCCGCCAGCGGATCGCCGGCGAGCTCCCGCGGGAAGTCCTTCAGGCTGCGGACGGCTTCGGCGCAGGACTGTTCCACTGCACTCAGATCCCTGTCCGTCCAGGGGTATCCCGGCATGGTGCCGTCCACAGCCTCGTAAACCAGCAGCTGCCAGCCGGCGCCGTCCACTGCCAGGTGCTCGGCGGCGCGCAGCGCGGGAAGAGGCATACCCGGGGGCATGAACGGCAGCACCCGGGCCTCCCGCAGGTAGGACGGATAGATGAAGGCGTCCGACTCCGGTGCTGCCTTGGCGAAAATCCGGTCTCCGCCGGCATTCTCCAGCACAGCAGCGAAACCCGGCGTAAAACCGCCGCCGGCCGGCCGTACCCCGGTGACGCGGCCTCCGAGGTGCGCAGCGGCCCGTTCCTGCAGAGGGGTCGGCAACTCGGCCCAGGTTCGGCGGGCTGCCGTGCGCCGGTAGTCGGGAACATCCGGAACGGCGGCAGCACGCAGCGGAATGGCGGGGACTGAAGCGGAGTTGTGCGGCATCCGCACAGCCTAAGCCCAAGAGCCGGGATCGAGGGGAAGGACAACCCCCGGCCCGGTTCCTACCGGGGGCGTTCCGGGGTTGCGCGATTTCCTGTCCTGCGTCTCAGCGTCCCGGGTGACCCCGGGAGGGTCAGGACCAGGAGCCCGGCCAGGACAAGAGCTGCACCCGCCCAGCCGGCCGGCAGCAGGCGCTCGCCGACAATCACGACTGCGAGCGCCGCCGCAACCACGGGCTCCACCAGGGAAAGCGTGGTTGCCGTGCTGGGCAGGATTCGGGCCAGTCCCCGGCCGAAGAGCACATAGCCGGCGAACATCGGAACCAGCGCCATGTACAGTCCCACCGCCGCAGCGGGCCACGAGGCCAGCAGCGGGGCGCCGGCGGCCGCGAGTACCGGCATCAGCAGGAGACCGCCCAGGCCAAAGGTCGCACCCATCGCGGCGCGTGCCGGAATTCCGTGGTTCATCAGCCGGTGCGCCGTCCAGGAGTAAAGCGCATAGGTGGTTCCGGCAGCCAGTCCCAGCAGGACACCGGCGACGACGGCGCCGGGCTGGCGTGCGCCGTCGCCGCCCGTTGCCGCGGCCGCTTCCGCCGCACACAGCAGCACCGTCCCGGCGATTGCCGTGCCCGCTCCCGCGGCCCAGCGCAGGCTGAACCGGCGGCCGTCGGCGAATCGCTCAAGAACCGCCGAGGCCAGCGGAGCCGAGCCGATGCTGACCACTGTGCCCACCGTGACGCCGGCAAGGTGCATGGAGGAATAGAAGGCCAGCGGGTACACCGCTACGGCCGCCCCGCCGAGCAGCACCGCGGACCGGTGGCGGATGAGGGGCAGGCGGGCCGTCCGCAGCAGCGGCAAAGCCGTCAGGGCCTGGAGCAGTCCGCCGATTCCCATCGCCGCGGCTCCAATGGCGAGCGGGCCGACGTGCGGTGCGAAGGTGGCGGCGGTGCCGGTGGTGCCCCACAGCACGGAGGCCACAAGAACACACAGCGCTCCGGCGGCTGCGCCCGGGACGCCGGGACGTGCACCGGGACTGCGGGAGGGCCGCTGCCTGATGCGGCTGGTTTTCGGTGTCACGGCGCGAGGATATGCCGCAGGTAGCGGCGGGGCTCATTCAGGTAGGATCTCCAGTTCGTTACCAGGTCCAGGTCCTCCCACTCACGGCGGGCTATCCCGTGGGCGCCCGTTTCATAGATGGTGGCCCCGGGAAGAGAGGCCAGCACGGGGGAGTGGGTGGCACACAGGATCTGTGATCCGTTGGCCGCGAGGTCATTGAGCACACCGATCAGGGCCAGGGTGGAGCTGAAGGACAGGGCGGCCTCGGGCTCGTCCAGGCAGTAGAACCCCCGGGTGTTGAGGTAGGTTTCCGCGAGGGCGAGGAAGGACTCGCCGTGGCTCATGGCGTGGAAGTCCCGGCCGCCGCCGAGCTGATCCTGGAAGGTGTAGTACCCGTGCATCGTTTCCGCCCGCAGGAAGAAACCCCATTTCGGAGCCCCGGGCTGCCGGGCAAGGGTGATCCAGTTACTCAGCGGAGACTCGGTGCGATGCGTGCTGTGCGCCGAATGCACCGTGCCGCCCTCTGGTCCGAGGCCGTAAGCCGCCGCGACCGCCTCGACCAGAGTGGATTTGCCGCTGCCGTTTTCGCCGACCAGGAATGTCACGCCGGCAGGAAGTTGAAGACCGGACTCCAGAATCGAGGCCACGGCAGGAACCGTCGCGGGCCAGCGGTCCGGCGGAACGTCGGCGTCCGGCCGCCGCCGGATTTCACGGACAAGCCGCGGATCGTCAAAACCCTGAGAACGTGGCATCTCCCCATTCTGGCAGGCGGAGGACCGCAGCTCGGAATTCGAATGGCAACAAGTGTTGACAGTGAAGATGGCGTCAACCTAGGCTGACGCCATGGATACAGAAAAGGACCTCATTGGCGACGGTATGAGCAATGACCCTGCCGTTGGCCTGCGGGCCGTGGCTGCACTGCGGCGGCTGGTGGATCAGCTGGAGTTTTTGCAGGTGCAGAACGCCCGGAGGCTCGGATGGTCCTGGGCGGAGATCGCCGCTGCGGTGGGAGTGTCCAAGCAGGCGGTGCACAAAAAGCATGCGGGGCGGGTAACAGCTTCCGCGGACAAAGGAGACAGAAATGTTTGAGCGCTTTTCCGGAACAGCCCGCGCAGTGGTCACCGAAGCGCAGGAGCAGGCCCGATTACTGGGAGACAGCGAAATAACGGCGGACCACCTCCTGCTCGGGGTCCTGCGCGGCGGCGACAACCCCGCTGTGCGGGTGCTCAACCGGCTGGGGATCGACCGCGACGCGGTAGCCCGGCGAACGCAGGCACTGGGCGGGGCGGATGCGCAGGCACTGGAGGCGATCGGCGTCGATCTGGAGGCTGTCCGGGAACGCGCTGAAGCGAGCTTCGGCCCCGGCGCGCTGGATCAGCCGCTCCGGCGCGGGAGCCTGCTCAAGAGCCGGAGCGGCGGCCACATTCCGTTTACCGCCTCGGCCAAGGGAGTGCTCACGCAGTCGCTGCGTGAAGCCCTCGCACTGGGCGACAAGACCATTGGCCCCGAGCATCTGCTGCTGGGCCTGCTGGCCGGGGACAACGGTACCGCGGGGCACACTCTCAGGGGGCTGGGAAGCGACCCCGCCCGGGTGCGGGCGGAGCTGCTCCGGGAGCTGGGGCCGGCTGCCTGAGTCCGGTTGCCTGAGCGCGGTCCGGAGGGCGCTCAGCGCCGGGCCGCGCGCAGCAGCCTGCGGAGAACGGCGAAGGCAACGCCCCCGGCCAGAATCCAGGGACCCGCCACGAAGACAGGCACCAGGGCCTGCTCCTTAAGGTCGGCCCGCTTCTTGCCGAACCGCGAGGAAATGCCGTGCCGGGTGAACTCACTCATCGCCCCTGTTTCGGTGACCGGATTGTCGGGCTGCAGGGTCAGGAAGGAGCGCAGGTGGCTGCCGCCGGCGTCGACCCTGTCCGCGGCGATCAGGATGAGCCAGTGCGCAGCCCGGGCCTCGCCGTATCTGTAGGCGTAGCGGCGCATCGCACCCGAAACCCCCTTCAGGGGAACCGAGGTGCCGAAAACCGGCGTCACGAACTGATGCTCAATGGAATGTTCCCGCGGCTGCCGTTCCTGCTGGCGCTCCGGGAAATCCCAATGCGCACCCGTGTTCACATCCGTCTGCATCTTCGGGACGGAGGGTCGGTTGGCGGGGTCCAGGTCCGCCCCCCATCCCGGAATACGGGCTCTCAGCTCCTCATTGGTGAACCTGCGTTTAGGTGCTCCTGCCACATACGGCGTGCTTGGTGTTTCTGCCATGGTTTCCTCGCTTTCAGGAGGCACTGGGGATGATCAGGGGTTTGATGCAGTTATCGAGCTTGGCCGAGAACATGTGATATCCCTCGGCAATGTGTTCCAGGGGGATGCGGTGCGTGACAATGTCGCTGGGCTTGAGATAGCCGTTGCGGATGTGTTCAAAGAGCCGGGGCCACTGCCGCTTGACCGGGCACTGGTTCATCTGCAGTGTGAGGCCCTTGTTCAGGGCGTCGCCGAATTTAACGGCACTGAAGATGGGGCCGTAGGCGCCCATGACGGATATGGTTCCTGCCTTGCGGACCGAGTCGATGGCCCAGTTCAGTGCCACCGGAGATCCGCCCTGCAGCTTGAGCTGGGCGGCGCTGACATTCTGGATGAAGCTTCCGTCCGCTTCCGCCCCCGCGGCATCAATGGCCACGTCAGCTCCGAGGTAGTCAGTGGTTTTCTTCATTTCCACCACGATGTCCTCGTGCTCGGCGAAGTTCCAGGTTTCGGCATGCGCAAAGGACCGGGCTTGCTCCAGCCGGTATTCGAGGTGGTCCACCACGATGACCCGGCCCGCTCCCATGAGCCAGGAGGATTTGGCCGCATACAGCCCCACCGGCCCTGCCCCGAACACGATAACGGTGTCGCCTTCGCGGATATCGCCCAGCTGTGCACCGAAGTAGCCGGTGGCGACGGCGTCAGTGAGGAGGACGGCATCTTCTTCATCCATCCACTCCGGAATGATGGAGGGACCCACATCGGCAAAGGGAACACGGACAAATTCCGCCTGCCCGCCGTCGTAGCCTCCGCAGGTGTGGGAGTAACCGTAAATGCCCCCCACCGCCGTGGCGTTGGCGTTCACATTGTGGCAGTTCGAGTAGAGGCCGCGGCTGCAGTACCAGCAGGACCCGCAGTAAATGTTGAACGGAACCATGACCCGGTCGCCCACGGCCAGATTCTGCACCGAGGAACCCACCTCATGCACCACGCCCACGAACTCGTGCCCGAAGGTGGTTCCCACCCGGGTATCGGGCATCATTCCGTGATAAAGGTGCAGGTCGGAGCCGCAGATGGCTGCCGCCGTCACGCGAACGATGGCATCGTTCGGGTGTTCAATCCGTGGAATGTCCTTCTCTTCGACACGGACCTTGTACGGTCCGCGGTACACCATTGACCGCATCTGTCTCCCCTTTTAGAAAGCATACTGATGATCTCCAACCCTGCCTTTCCGGACAAGGGTCGTCAAGGGTGGCCCGAGCGACGTTGCCGGCGCAAGATCTGCCTGGGCTCCGCGCCTACCCAGACCTGAGGTGGCAGATAAGCCCTGAGTGGCGTCAGGTTGGGGGGAGGGCAAAGGACCTGGGGCTGCACGCTTCCCGTTTATAGAACACATGTTCGAAGGCTGCACAGTTCGACGCTTTGCCGATGGAATGCTCCGTTGGGCCCAGCATCATGATGGTGAACTTCCGGAAGGAGCCGAGCGCCGGGACTACATGCCCGAAACTGCCCCGCCTCAGCAGGGAACCTCGGGTGCACAAGACCTTTGGTGACGCTGTCTGTGGGGGGAAGCAGTGGGGGAACGCGGTGAGAGTATCGGTGGTCGGTGGGCGGGACCGTCGCGGGGGGGAGTGCCACGGGGGACCTACAACGGGGAACTTACGGCGGGGCTCCGCGCGAAGGGGGGCGCTTCTGTGCCCCGTTAGGCCATAACGGACCAACCTGCACCGGAAGTATCAGGGGAAGGCGCCGGCCACAGGGCAGCCGCAACGGAAACCACGGAACGGAAACCACAAGACATCGGGTTCCTCGAACACCCCGGCGCTCGCCGAACACCAGGCGCTTGCTGAACACCCGGCGCTCACCGAACACTCCGATGCTTGCCCGGCAGCAGCCGCAGGCCGGCACCGGCTCAGCGACACAACGTGGGCACCGGATTGCCCGGCGCTCGCCGGTGCCCACGCCCGCTCGGGGTTTCCTAGTTCTTGCTGACCTCAACTTCCACGACGGCCCAGGAGAGTGCGGGAAGGGTGAGCCGCAGCTCGCTGCCCACGGCCTTCACGTCCGACAGGGGAGTCAGCCCAACCTGCTCGCCGTCGGCCTGCGAGTTGATCGCAAAACGGTCCCTGCCCTCGGGAACCTGCAGGACCTCTGCGCGGATGATCCGGCCGGTGTCGAATCCGCCCAGGGAAACTTCCACATCCGCCGCTTCCTCCAGGCCGCGGTTGGCGAAGAAGAGTGCGAGCTTACCGGTTTCCTCGTCCCACGTGACGCTGACGTCCACGAGGTCGGCATCGCCGAAGCGGCTGGTGGCATATTTGTCCGACTCCACCGCCGTACGCATGATCTGCCCCTTGGCCAGGGCAGCCATGCGGGCAAAGGGATGGAAGATGGTCTGCCGCCAGGCGGGACCGTTCTCTTCTGCCATGATCGGGGCGATCACGTTTACCAGTTGGGCCTGGTTGGCAATAGTTACGCGGTCACCGTGGCGCAGCAGGGAATTCAGCAGGGTCCCGACGACGACGGCGTCGGTCACGTTGTATTTGTCCTCGATCACGCGGGGGTGCTCACGCCAGCCCGCGCGCGCCACGGCGGCCGGCTGATCCTCGGTGTTGAGTCCGCGCTGATACCAGACGTTCCATTCATCAAAGGACAGGTTGATGTGCTTTTTATGCTTCCCCCGGGCCCTGACGGCGTCGGCTGTGGCAACAACGGACTCAATGAAATAGTCCATGTCTACTGCGCTGGCCAGGAAGCTCTCGGCGTCGCCCTCTTCCTCCTGGTAGTAGGCATGCAGCGAAACGTAGTCCACCTCGTCGTAAGTATGGCCGAGCACGGTCTGCTCCCAGGCTCCGAAGGTGGGCATGGAGGAGCTGGAGCTGCCGCAGGCGACGAGTTCCAGGTCCGGATCCACATAACGCATGGCGCGGGCGGCTTCCTGGGCGAGGCGGCCATACTCGTCGGCCGTCTTGTGCCCGGTTTGCCACGGGCCGTCCAGTTCGTTGCCCAGGCACCACAGCTTGATGTCGAACGGCTCCTTGTGCCCGTTTTTGGCCCTGAGGTCCGAGAGATAGGTGCCCCCGGGGTGGTTGGCGTACTCCACCAGTTCCCGGGCAGCGTCAACGCCGCGCGTTCCCAGGTTGATTGCTTCCATGATTTCGACCCCGGCCTTGCGGGACCAGTCCACGAATTCATGCAGGCCAAAGGCGTTGGTTTCCACGGTGTGCCAGGCGCCGTCGAGCCGGGTGGGACGCTGTTCAACCGGCCCGACACCGTCCTCCCAGTTGTAGCCGGAGACAAAGTTTCCGCCGGGATAGCGCACAACCGTGGCGCCGAGTTCCCGGACCAGGCCCAAGACGTCCAGGCGGTAGCCCTGCTCATCGGCTTCCGGGTGGCCCGGTTCGTAGATTCCGGTGTAGACACAGCGGCCCATATGCTCCACGAAGGAGCCAAACAGACGGCGGGGAACCTCTCCGATGGTGAAGTTGCGGTCAATGCTGATCTTGGCGCGGGACATATGTAATTGCTCCTTGACGTGGTGGTGCGGGTAAAAGGGTCGTGCGGGTGCGGGTGGTGCGGCTCGAAAGGGACGGAATAATCAGGTGCCGGCCAGGCCGGTGGTGGAAATACCCTTGATGATCTGCCGCTGGAAGAAAAGGAAAACGATGATCAGCGGCAGGGCAGCCAGCAGGGCTGAGGCCATGTTTTGCGCGTACTGGATGCCGTAGGCGCTCTTGATGGTTTGCAGCCCCACCGGAAGCGTGAGCAGCGAAGGGTCGTTGGTCGCAATGAACGGCCACAGGAAGTTGTTCCACGCACCGATGAAGACAAAGATCGCCACGGCGGACAGGATCGGGCGGGAGAGCGGAAGGACAATCTGCAGGAACACCCGCATCCTCCCGGCGCCGTCCATGATGGCGGCTTCTTCGAGTTCACGCGGAATCTGGTCGAAGAACTTCTTGAGGATAAATACCATGGCCGGAGCAATCACCTGCGGAAGGATGATCGCCCAGTAGGTGTCAATCAGGTGCATGGAAAGCAGCTGGTAGAACAGCGGGATGATCAGCACGGGCGGCGGAATGATGATGGAGGCGATGATCACGGACATGAGGATCCGCTTGCCCTTGAAGTCAATCCGGGACAGGGCGTAGGCGCACAGCGCCGAGATCACCAGGGTGATGACGGTGATGGCTGCCGAGGTGATCAGCGAATTCCAGGTCCAGAGCGGAATGTTTCCTTCGCCCAGCACCTTGGTGAAGGCGTCCAGCGTGAAACCTGATTCAGGGAACCAGGTGAGCGGAGTTGCTGCCGCCTCGGTCTCGGGCTTGAATGCCGTGACCGCCGCCCAGGCATAGGGCAGCAGCCAGATAACGGCCAGGACGGAGACAACCGCGGTTCCCGCGATGCGTGCAGGGGTTGCAGCGCGCTTGCGGTTCTGCCGCGGGGCCGAAGGTACCGGTGCCGGAGGTCGGATAAGTGCCGGTGCTGCCATGTCAGAGGCTCCTTCGCCGGTTGATGAAGAACTGCCCGCACGAGACCACGATGATCAGGGCGAAGAACACGTAGGAGATTGCGGCGGAGTATCCGAACCGGTACCCGGTGAACCCGGTTTCAAAGATGTACTGCACGATGGTCCGGGTGGTACCCGCGGGTCCGCCTTGGGTCATCTGGTACACCTGGTCGAAGATTTTCAGGGACGCCAGCACCTGGAGGATGACAATGAGGACGGTGGTCGGTCCCAGCTGGGGGAGCGTAATCGAGAAGAACTGCCGCCAGCCGCCTGCTCCGTCCAGTGACGCCGCCTCGTAGTGCTGCTGTGGAATGTTCTGCATGGCTGCCAGATAGAGCAGGAAGTTGAAGCCCACGGTCCACCAGACGGTGGCAATGACAATGGCCCACATGGCAACCTTGGGGTCGTTGAGCCAGGCGACCGGCGGAATCCCCACCTTCGAGAGGATGTCGTTGATCAGGCCGAGCTGCGGGTTGTACATCCAGGTGAAGAACAGGGACACCACGGTGGAGGCAAGCAGATAAGGGGAGAAGAAAGCCAGCCGCCACAGCCACTGTGCCGGCAGCCCCATGTTCACCAGGGCTGCCATGGCCAGGGCAATGACCACCAGCGGAACGGTGCTGATGACGGTGAAGTACAGGGTGTTTCCGAGCGACTGCCAAAGGTCCGGGTCCTGGAACGCCTCGGTGTAGTTCGCGAAACCGATCAGTTCGTTGTTGGCACCGGTGAGGGACTTGCCGGTCAGGCTCATGTAGAAGCCGTAGACAATTGGCCAGACCAGGAACAGGGCGAAGAAGGCCAGGAACGGGGCACTGAATCCCCAGCCCTGCAGGTTGTCCCGGCGAGACTTGCGCAGGGTGTTGGGCGCGGCAGCTGATTGCCCGGCGGTGCTGCCGGCACCCCGTGAAGCGGTTGCGGTACTCATGAAGGACTCCTTTGTCACTTTCAGCAGAAGACGTTGCAGGTCCGGCCTTATACGGGGTTGGGCTTGGCCAGGAGGATATTGAGCCGTTCGACGAAGGAGTCCCAGCCGGTTTTCGGTTGGTCCCGGCCGAGAAAGACATTCTGGACGCTGTTCGCGAAGAAGGTCTGGAAGTCCGACCCCGAGCCGGAGAAATAGGCCCGGGGATCGTAGTTGATGATGTCCGCTGCAGCTGCGTAGTTGGCCTGCGGAGAAAGGGCTGCGTAGTCGGCTGACGTGATGATGGGCTGGTAGGAGGGAATGTGCCCCGCCTCAGCCCAGGCAGAGGATCCCTTCAGCACATCAGCCACAAACTTGTAGGAGTCCCGCCGCAGGCCGTCGTCGAGGTTCAGCTGGTGCGGCAGCACAAAGGCGTGGGAGTCGGCGTAGGCTGCCGGCGTGCCGAACAACGTGGGTATGGGGGAGGCCCCGAGGGGAATGTTGGCGTTCTTCATGGTGGGCAGTTCCCACACCCCGCTGAACAGCATGCCGGAATCACCGCCGGCAAATTCTGCAATGGCCGTGTTGATGTCCCCGCTGCGGGTGGTGATCGAATCATCGAGCAGCGATCGGATGAATTCCAGGCAGGAGATGGCGACGTCGCGGTCCACCACGGCGCTCTCGCCCTGGTTCAGGACCATTTCAGCGCCGTGCTGCCGGTAGAAGGTGTAGAAGAGTCTCCACATCTGCGCACCGTCGCCCAGGTAGCCGTAGGACAGCCCGTGCCTGCCCGTGACTTTCTGCATTTCCAGGGCCACATCGCGAAACTGTTCAGGGGAGCTGACAGCGATCAGCTGCTGGTCGCTGCCCAGCACCCCGGCCTCCGCGGCAATCTCCGTGTTGTACATCATGATGAAGGGGTGTGAGTCCAGAGCGATGCTGAAGACCTTGCCGTCAATTTTGCTGTTCTCCCAGATGCGCGGGGCAAAGTCTGCCTCCGTCACACCGTTTTCCGCCAGCAGGTCCAGGTCCCATTCATCCAGCAGGCCGCCGGGGGCGTAGCCCACAACGCGGCTGGCGTGCATGATGGCAAGTTCCGGCGGCCGCCCTCCGGCCGATGCCATGGAGAGTTTGGTGTAGTAGGGGGCGCCCCAGGCCAGGACGGTCGGGGTGACGGTGAAGCCCTCGTTCTGTGCATTGGCGGCGTCGATCATTCCCTGCATCTTGATGCCGTCGCCGCCGGAGAGGAGATGCCAGAAGCGCAGGTCCTGCGCGGCACCGGCCGCAGGAGCCTGGCATCCGGAGAGCGAAGCCGCCGTGAGCGCACCTCCAAACAGCGCACCGGTACCCATCAACAGTTGCCGGCGGTTAAGCGCCGGCCCGGCGCCTGACAGTGGTATTTTCACGCGTCACTCCTTTGTGCACGTCGGATGCAATTTTCCGGTCCACTCCGGAAGGAGTATTCCGCTGGCCCGAGCCTAGACCCCGCACAACACCGCGGCAAGGAAAATTGTTAGCGCTAACCATTTGTTACTTCGCTGTCACCACGTTCACATCCGCGGAGAAATTCACACCGGCGCAGGAAAGGTTTCCTCGGAGTGGATATCGCCGAACCCGGACAGCGAAGTAACACTTCCGGAAGACCTGGGTCCGGCGTCCCCGAATCCCGGGACCAGGCGGGAAAGTCAGGAGGCGGAAGCCGGGGGAGCGGTGGAATCGCGCACGACGAGTGCGGTGGCGAACTCAACGTGAAGGGATTCCAGCTGTTCGCCGTTGGCCAGGCGCAGGACGCTGCGCAGCGCCGAACGCCCCATTTCCTGCAGCGGCTGGCTGACCGACGTCAGCCGTGGCACCGACTGCTCGGCAAGGTCCGTTCCGTCAAACCCCACCAGGCTCAAATCATCCGGAACGCGAAGGCCCCGGCGGCGCGCCTCGTCCAGCACACCGAGCGCCGTCAGGTCACTGGCCGCAAAAATGGCCGTGGGCGGCTCAGCCAGAGACAGCAGCGCGGACGCACCCCGGACTCCGGACGGGAGGTTGAAGTTGCCGCTGCGGATGTACTCATTGCGGATGTCGATGCCGTTGGCCCGCAGCGCGGCCAGATAGCCGTGGAGCCGGGCCATGCTGCACTCGGCGGCATCAGGGCCGCCGATAAAACCGATCCGCCGGTGGCCGAGTTCGATCAGGTGCTCCACGGCGGCCTTGCCGCCGGCCCAGTTGGTGGCGCCGATGCTGACGAACCCCGACGGCGGCGGGTTCAGCGGATCAATAACGACTACGGGGATGTTGCGCCGGGCAAATGCTTCGAGCTGATCGGTGGTCACTTCCGAGGTTACGAGAATCAGCCCCCGCCTTCCCGAGTCGGCAAGCCGGGAGGACCATTCCAGGTGGTTGGTGCTCTTGAGTTTTCCCGGGGTGACAGTACTGAGCACCACCTCGACGTTTTCAGTGGAGGCACAGTTGGTGATGCCCATGAGGATCGCCAGCGAGTACGAGGTGTTCAAACCGTCAAAGACCAGGTCAACCAGGGCCGGTGCGCTGGTGCGGAGCCTGCGCTGGACGGGGGACTCATATCCCAGCCGGGCGAGGGCAAGCTGTACCCGCCCGCGGGTTGACTCGGCGACGTCGTCGCGCCCGTTGATGACTTTGGAAACCGTCGGAACGGAGACCCCGGCAAGCTCGGCGACGCTGGCTAGCGTGGGTTTGACCTTTTGGCCCGGATTCACTGCCACGCTCCTTTGCGAAAATATTTCGATTTCTGAAGTGTGCCGGATACCTGCGCCGCTGGTCAAGGGTGCGGCAATAGAGTAAGAAAAACACTTGACGAGTGATGCAACTCACAGTACTTTTCATTGCAGCACCGAAGTTATTTCGAAAACTTTCGAAACTTTCCCTGCCCCGGATGGGCGAGCGAATCCCTCGCCGCAGCAATGCGGCTCTTTTCAATGGAGATAAGAATGGAAAAGAAGTCTACTTCCCGTCGGTCGTTCCTCTCATTGGCGGTGCTTGCACCCGTTGCCGCCTACACCCTGACTGCCTGCGGCTCGTCGGGTCCGGGGGACACATCGGCCGGGGGAGCCAGCATCTGGGCCCTGAGCGGCCAGCCGGACGAGGGTATCCGGCAGGACACCATAGACGCCTTCAACGAGGCCAACTCGGACATGCAGATCAAGCCGACCTTCTTCCAGAACGACGCGTACAAGACGAAGATCAAGACGGCCATCGGCGCCGGCCAGGCGCCGACCATCATCTACGGCTGGGGCGGCGGAACGCTGCGCACCTATGCCGAGGCCGGGCAGGTTGATGACCTGACCTCGTGGTTCGAGGAAAACTCCGATGTGAAGGACCGCCTGCTGGAGTCGACGTTCGGCGCGGCAACCGTTGACGGCAAGATCTACGCGATCCCCACGCAGACCGTGACGCCGATTATCTTCTACTACAACAAGGAGCTCTTCGACCAGGCCGGTGCCGAACCGCCCGCAACCTGGGACGACCTGATGGCCCTGACAAAAACCTTCAACGACATGGGCGTAGCTCCGCTGTCCCTGGGCGGACAGTCCCGCTGGACCTCCATGATGTGGCTCGAATACCTCTACGACCGGGTGGGCGGCCCCGAGGTCTTTACAGCCATCTACAACGGCGAGCCCGATTCCTGGTCGCAGCCTGCTGCACTCCAGGCCAACACCATGATCCAGGACCTCGTCAAGGCCGACGGCTTCATCAAGGGGTTCACCTCCATCACCGCCGACAGCAATGCGGACCAGGCCCTGCTGTACACCAACAAGGCTGCCATGATGCTTCACGGCGGCTGGACCTACGCCGGTATGAAGAACGACGGCGCCGGCTTTGTCGAGGACGGCAAGCTCGGCTGGATCAACTTTCCCACCGTCGACGGGGGAGCCGGCGATCCGGCCAACACCGTGGGAAACCCCGCCGGCTACCAGTCCATCTCTTCGAAGGCATCCGACTCCGAAAAGGAAGCGGCCAAGAAATTCTTCAAGGACGGCCTGCTCACCGACGAGGAAATTGACGCCTACATCAAGTCCGGATCGGTTCCGATCGTCACGGGCATCGAAGACAAGCTGGCGCAGTCCGCAGACAAGGACTTCCTGAGCTTCCAGTACGAGATGACCAAGAACGCACCGAACTTCCAGCAGTCGTGGGACCAGGCCCTGAGCCCCACCGCGGCCGAAGCGCTCCTGAGCAACATCGACCAGTTGTTCCTGCTGTCCATTACGCCTGAGCAGTTCGCGTCCAATATGAATGCGACGCTGGGCAAATGATCGCAGCCGTCCCGCCGGCCGCGCTCCCCGCCGCGGCCGGCGGTACCAAATCCCCGGGGCAGAGTTCCAGCCGCGGCAAGACCGGAAGCCTCTGGTGGCTGGTCATTCCCGCACTGTTCTTCTTTGTGGTCTTCGCCGTTGTTCCCCTGGTCGGCGTGTTTGTCCTGAGTTTTGCGAACTGGGACGGCATCGGCGCCATCTCGCTGGCCGGCGTCGGCAACTGGCTCTCGGTGCTGGGCGATCCCGTGATGCACAACGCCCTGAGGCTGACGTTCCTCATCATGATCGTCTCGTGGCTGGTTCAGACGCCGCTCAGTATCCTGCTGGGCGTCTTTACCGCCGGAAGCCAGCGGTACCGGGCCCTCCTCGCTGTCCTGTACTTCCTGCCGCTGCTGCTGTCTTCGGCCGCCATCGCCATTGCCTTTAAGGCACTGCTGGATCCGAACTTCGGACTGGCCGAGGGCCTGAACCTGCCCGCCCTTGCCCAGGACTGGCTGGGACACCCCCAGCTGGTGCTCTTTGTGGTGATCTTCGTCATCGCCTGGCAGTTCGTGCCTTTCCACACATTGATCTACCAAGGCGGCGTGCGGCAGATACCGAAGTCCCTCTACGAGGCAGCGGAGATCGACGGCGCCGGCAAGGTCAAGCAGTTTTTCCACATCACCCTTCCCCAGCTGAAGTACACGATCATCACCTCCTCCACCCTGATGGTGGTCGGATCCCTGACCTACTTCGACCTCATCTTCGTACTGACCGCCGGCGGCCCGGGCAACTCAACCCGCATCCTGGCCCTGGACATGTACCTCACCGGCTTCCGTGCCAACCTCATGGGTCCGGCCAGCGTCCTCGCCGTGATCCTGGTCCTGATCGGACTGGCCCTGGCACTGGCCCTGCAGCGTCTGGGCGGCAAGGGCTCCAGCAGCAGCCAACTGGAAGGCATGTGACATGACTGCAACAGCAACCAAGAGGACGGATCCTCCCGCCGCATCTGCCGCAGGGACACGCTCACGCCGGGGACAGCGGTGGAAGAAGCTGAACTACGCCGGCGGACTCGCAGGGTGGATCTGGCTCGCCATTATCATCATCCCGGTCTACTACGTGGTGATCACCAGCCTGAAAACCTCGGCCGGTTACTTCTCCCAGAACCCCCTCGCCATTCCCGCTTCTCCCACCCTGGAGAACTACCGGATGGTGCTCGAGGCGGACTTCGCCAAGTACTTCATGAACAGCGCGATCATCACCCTCGGCACCGTCATTCCCGCCGTGGCGATATCTTTCATGGCTTCCTTTGCCATCGTGCGCGGCAACAGCCGTTTTTTGAGGTTCTCCAACGGGTTGTTCCTGCTGGGCCTGGCCATCCCGCTGCAGGCCACGATCATCCCGATTTACCTGATGATCATCCGCCTGAACCTCTACGACAGCCTCCTGGCACTGGTCCTTCCCTCCATTGCCTTCTCCATCCCTCTCACCGTCCTGATCCTGTCGAACTTCATCCGCGACGTGCCGAATGAATTGTTCGAGTCGATGCGCCTGGACGGCTGCAGCGAGTGGCAGACTATGTGGCGGCTGGCACTTCCGCTGACCAAACCCGCCATCGTCACGGTCGGCATCTACAACGCACTTGGCGTCTGGAACGGCTTCCTGCTGCCGCTGATCCTCACGCAGAGCCCGGACCTGCGCGTCCTGCCCCTGGCGCTGTGGACCTTCCAGGGCCAGTACAGCGTCAACATTCCGGCGGTCCTGGCCTCGGTGGTCCTGACCACCCTGCCGATCCTCGTGCTGTACATCATCGGCCGCCGGCAGCTGCTCAGCGGACTTACCGCCGGATTCAGCAAATAGCACCAGGCTTTACCAATGAAAGGAATTTCAATGCCGCAGGCAGAAACCACCCCGCTTCGGATCGGGATGGTCGGGTACGCCTTTATGGGCGCCGCCCATTCACACGCATGGCGCAGCGCCCACAGGTTTTTCGACCTTCCGCTGACCCCCGAGCTGACGGCTCTTGCCGGCCGCAACGCCGCGGCAGTGGGGGAGGCGGCCCGGAAGATGGGATGGTCCTCCACCGAGACGGACTGGCGGGCACTGATCGAACGCGACGACATAGATCTCATTGACATCTGCTCGCCCGGCAATACCCACGCCGAAATTGCCATCGCCGCGCTGCGCGCTGGAAAACACGTCCTCTGCGAAAAACCGCTGGCCAACACTGTTGCCGAAGCCGAAGAAATGGCGGAGGCAGCCCACGAGGCGGCACGGAACGGAGTGTTTGCCATGTGCGGGTACTCCTACCGCCGCACGCCCGCGCTGGCGCTGGCCAAACGGATGGTCGACGACGGCCGGCTGGGCAAGATCCGCCAGGTGCGTGCCCAGTACCTGCAGGACTGGCTCTCGGACGAGAACGCGCCGATGACCTGGCGTCTTGACCGCAGCATCTCCGGATCCGGCGCCCTGGGAGATATTGGCGCCCACATCATTGATGCAGCTCAATTCGTCACCGGACAGCAGATCACCGGCGTCTCCGCCCTGCTCGAAACCTTCACCCGACGCCGTCCGGTCGGCGGGGATTTTGTCGGCCTCGGCGGCCATGGGGACACCGGAACGGACCAGGAAATGGGCGATGTGACCGTGGACGACGCTGCCATCTTCAGTGCCCGGTTCGACGGCGGACCAATCGGCGTCTTCGAAGCCACCCGTGCCGCACTGGGCCGCAAAAACGCGATGCGGCTGGAAGTGAACGGAACCCGTGGCTCCCTCGCCTTCGACTTCGAAGACATGAACTTCCTGCAGTTCTACGACGCCGCCGACCGCAGCGGCGAGCAGGGATTCCACCGGATTATGGTCACCGAACCCGAGCACCCCTACACGGGCAATTGGTGGCCCACCGGGCACGGGCTGGGTTATGAGCACGGATTTACGCACCAGGTCGTGGACCTTGTCACGGCACTGGCGGCCGGAAGCCAGCCCACGCCGTCGTTCGCCGACGCCCTTCAGGTGCAGCGTGTCCTCGGTGCCGTCGAGGAGAGCGCAGCAGACGAGAGCCGCTGGACGCCCGTCGACACGGGCCCGGCCCCGGCAGCAAGAGCATTCACAACCGCAGCAGAGGAGATTCGATGACCCGCCCAATTACGTTGTTCACCGGCCAGTGGGCCGACCTTCCCTTCGAAGAAGTCGCCCGGCTCGCCGGAGAGTGGGGCTACGACGGCCTGGAAATCGCCTGCTGGGGCGACCACTTGGATGTGTGGCGGGCGGTGGAGGACGACGAGTATCTGCAGGACCGGCTGGACATCCTCAAGCGCAACAACCTTTCGGTCTATGCGATTTCCAACCACCTTAACGGGCAGGCCGTCTGCGACGACCCCATTGATGAACGGCACCAGGGGATAGTCTCCACCCGGGTCTGGGGCGACGGCGATCCCGAGGGCGTCCGCACCCGTGCGGCCGAGGAGCTGAAAATGACCGCCCGCGCAGCGGCCCGGCTTGGCGTAAAAACCGTCACCGGTTTCACCGGCTCGGCTATCTGGAAGACGGTGGCCATGTTCCCGCCCGTTCCGGAGGGCATGATCGAACGCGGCTACCAGGATTTCGCCGACCGGTGGAACCCCATCATCGACGTCTTCGACGAAGTGGGGGTGCGTTTTGCACTTGAAGTCCACCCGTCCGAGATCGCCTACGACTACTGGACGGCGAAGCGCACCCTGGAAGCAATCGGTCACCGCGAAGGGTTCGGGCTGAACTTTGACCCCTCGCACTTCATCTGGCAGGACCTCGATCCGGCCGCTTTCCTGTACGACTTCCAGGACCGGATCTACCACGTCCATGTCAAGGAATCGGTCAAGCAGCTGGACGGCCGCAACGGCCGCCTCGGGTCGCACCTGCCGTGGGGCGATCCGCGCCGCGGCTGGGACTTTGTCACCGCCGGTCACGGCGATGTCCCGTGGGAGCGGATCTTCCGGATGCTGAACGCCATCGGCTACGACGGCCCCACCAGCGTCGAATGGGAAGACGCCGGCATGGACCGGCTGGTCGGCGGTCCCGGTGCCCTGGCACTGGTGAGATCGCTGGCACAAATTACTCCGCCGGACGCCGCCTTCGACTCAGCTTTTGCAACCAAGTAAAGGAACCCCATGAGCACCACACGCCAGGCACTCGTTGTCCGGGGCGGCTGGGACGGGCACCAGCCCGTCGAAGCCACCGATCTCTTCCTGCCTCATCTGCGGGCCAGCGGGTTTGACGTCCGGATCGAGGAATCACCCAAGGTCTACGCCGACGCAGATTACATGGCCGGCGTCGACCTGATCGTCCAGTGCAACACCATGAACACCATTGAGCGGGAGGAGTTCGAGGGCCTGCGGGCCGCCATCGAAGCCGGCACCGGAATGGCCGGCTGGCACGGCGGCATTGCGGATTCCTACCGCAACAATTCTGATTACCTGCACCTGATCGGCGGACAGTTCGCCTGCCACCCGGGCAAGCACCCCCAGGAGCGGATCGGTGATGCCTCGGATAACTTCATCGACTACACCGTAAATATGCTTCCGGCCGCTGCCGACCATCCCATTACCGCCGGAATCACCGACTTCAACCTGCGCACGGAACAGTACTGGGTGCTGGCTGACGACTACATAGACGTCCTGGCTACCACCACCCTTCCCGCGCGGGAATGGGACGCCTGGCAGCGCCCCGTCACCTGCCCTGCCGTGTGGACCCGTCAATGGGGGGAAGGGCGAATCTTCGTTGCCACGCCCGGGCACTCCGTGGACATCCTGCAGGATCCGAATGTCACCACCATCATCGAAAGGGGCATGCTGTGGGCGAGCCGCTGAAAACCGCACCTTCCGAAGTACTGCGCATCGGGATGGTGGGCTGCGGAAACATCAGCGCAGCCTACCTGGAGACGTTCCCCGGACTGGACGCGGTGACGCTTGCCGCCGTCGCGGATCTGGACATGGACCGGGCGCGTGCCGTGGCCGCCGCGTATCCCGGGGTTCGTGCCCTCACGGTGGACGAGCTCCTGGCCGACGACGGGGTTGACCTGGTCCTGAACCTCACCATCCCTGCCGCGCACGCCGAAATCGCGCTCAAGGCCCTCGCGGCCGGTAAGCATGTGTACGGCGAAAAGCCGCTGGCGGCCAGCACCGCGGAGGGGCAGACCATGCTGGCCGCGGCGGAAGCCGCGGGACTGGTTCTGGGGTCGGCACCGGATACCGTGCTGGGCACCGGCATCCAGACCGCCCGCAAAGCCATCGATGACGGGCTCATCGGCACACCCGTCTCCGCCACGGCCACCATGGTCACGCCGGGCCACGAGCGGTGGCATCCGAACCCCGACTTCTACTATGTCCCGGGCGGCGGACCGCTGCTGGACATGGGACCGTACTACGTCTCCGCCCTGGTCACGCTGCTCGGACCCGTTACGTCGGTGATCGGGGCGGCCAGCAGCACGCGCAGTACTCGGACCATCGGTTCCGGATCCCGTGCCGGCGAAGTAATCCCGGTCAGTACCCCCACCCATGTCACCGGCGTCCTGACCCACAAATCCGGCGCACTGTCGACGCTAGTGATGAGTTTTGATGCCGTTGCCACCCGCTCCGCGAACATCGAAATCCATGGTGAAACGGGCTCGCTGACGGTTCCCGACCCCAACCGGTTCGACGGCGACGTCCAACTCCGCGCGCTCGACGGCGAGGACTGGGAGACCCTGCCGGTATCCGCCGGCTACACCGGCGCCTCACGGGGGATCGGGCTGCAGGACCTTGCCCGGACCCCGGCAGGCGAGTTGCCGCGGGCCAGCGGAGAACTGGGGTTCCACGTACTGGAGGTCATGGAAGCGGTCCTAACGTCCGCTGAAGCCGGCCGCTCGGTGCAGGTTTCGAGCACCTGTGACCGTCCGCCCGCCGTCGGCCTTTCCCATACCGCAGAAGAGGAGGCCACCAGCCTGCAGTAGCCGCCCCTCCTCAGGCCTGGTGATGCTGCCCTACCGGGCTGGGGCACAGGCATGGCACTGCGTGATGGCTGCCCGGATCCCGTAGTTCCCCGGACCCGTCCGAGGGTATCTGCGCGGGCGAGGGCAGCCCCGCCGCGGACCGGAAGCGCACCGCCAGGTTGTGTCACGGCGTCAGGTTGTGTCACGGCGTCAGGTTGTGTCACGGCGTCAGGTTGTGTCACGGCACTGCTCCGAGACCCGGCACCGCAGCCGCTACGGGTTGTCCGCCCGGAACCCGCCTTCGGCATCGCGCCATCCCTCTTCTTTTTGGATGTATTCGTTGTCCACAAAATCGGCGAAGTCGCCGGCGTCCGTCACTCGGCGCACCTCCAGCTTCGACCCCGGTCCCAGCGGGCAGCGGACCGCCCACCCTGCAGCTTCCTCCTGCGAGGCCGCCTGGATGATCCAGAACCCGTTGAACAGCTCGTGGGTTTCTCCGTACGGGCCGTCGGTAATCAGGGGCGGCTCCTCCGCAAAATCGACCACGAAGCCGCTGTCGCGGGTGACGTCGGCCAGCCCCTCACCTGCCAGCAGCACCCCGGCGTTGATCATTGATTCGTTGTAGGCGCCCATTTGGTTGATCACCTCTTCCATGGGCATACCCTTGAAAGCTTCCTTGGCCTCATCGGTGGAACGCATGATGAACATGTACTGCATGGCCTGCTCCTTTGGTGGATGTGAGGACGCCCGGTGCGTCTTCTACTATCCCGCCGATCGGGGCGGCTGGATATCGACACCGGGATAAAAACTGGCGGAGCAGCCGCGGAAACAGTTCAGGGACAGGGAAGGATAGTCGGGGCAGCGGGAGGGCAGATGGCTACAGTGGAGCCATGACCCACGCCACAGCGGAGAGTTATCAGCGGTTTGCCCGCCTTGAAGCGCAGCCCACCTCACCGATCTACGCCGACTGGGCGGCGTCTGTCGCCGAAGACCACGAGGTGCTGGAACTCATCGCTTCGCTCCCGCGGGCCAAACGCCAGCCCAACCTGATATTCGCCGCAGCCCGCTCTGCCGGTGCACCCTTGGGTTCCTCCGCTGATTTTCTCCGCTGGCTTGCGGATAACTGGGGCAGGGTCGAAGCGATCGCCAGGTCGCGGATGACCCAGACGAATGAAGCCGGCAGGTGCGCGGTCCTCCTGCCGCTCCTCAGCCGGATCGAGGGGCCGGTGGCGCTGATAGAAGCGGGAGCATCAGCGGGGCTCTGCCTGTATCCGGACCGTTACAGCTACCGGTACCGGAGCGCGGCAGGGGAGTTCGTACTCCACCCAAAGGACGGTCCCGGCGCCGTCGAGCTGCCGTGCTTCCTGGAAAGCATGCCGCTGCCCTCACGGCTGCCGGAAGTTGTCTCGCGTGCCGGCATCGACCTGAATCCTCTGGACCTGCAGGACCGCGCAGATGCCCGGTGGCTCGAAACCCTCGTCTGGCCGGAACACGATGCCCGGCGGGAGCGCCTGCGCGCGGCTGCCGGCGTCGTTGCGGCAGATCCGCCCCGGCTGGTCCGCGGCGACATCGTGGACGAATTGCCGCGGCTGGTTGCCGAAGCCCCTGCGGACGCCGCCGTTGTCGTCTTTCACAGCGCCGTGCTGGTCTACCTCGAGCCGGAGCGCCGGCGGCAGTTCATCGATCTGGTGCGGTCCCTGGACGTCATCTGGATCAGCAATGAGGGGGAGCAGGTGCTTCCGGAAATCAGCACACTGCTTCCCTGCAGCGCCGGCGGCAGAACAGTGCTGGCGCAGAACGGCATTCCGTACGCCTTCACGGGTCCGCATGGTCAAAGCTGCGAAGGATTTCAGGCGTCCGCCGAATGAGATCAGCCCCATAAGACCGCCGGAAACAGGTTCACCGGGCGTGGGTTCACCTAAGTACACTGTGTACACAAGAGTTCACAGGAGGACGTAGTGGCACCTGATCCGGCAAGGAATCCGTTTCGCCCCACAGCGGGAGCTGAACCGCCGCAGCTTATCGGCCGCGCGGGGCTTTTGGATGAGTTTGCCTACGGGCTGCGCATCCGCTCCGGCGCGCCGGGGCTCCTGACCATCTTCACCGGCGCCCGGGGGATCGGCAAGACGGTCATGCTGGGCGAAGCGGAGGATGCGGCGCGCGGCCAGGGCTGGGTTGTCGTCTCGGAGACGGCCACACGCGGCTTCCTCGGCCGGATCGGAGAGTCCATGCGCGCGCATGCCGAGGAACTGGGCGGCGGGCCGCCCGGGCGCAGGATCACCGGGATCAGCGCGGCAGGCTTCTCCCTGACCACCGAACTCCCGCCCGAGCAGCAGTCGGGATGGCGCCAGGTGGGTGAGCATCTCCTGGACCTGCTGGAAGAGCGGGGAACCGGCCTGGCAATCACCCTGGATGAGATCCACGGCGCCGACCGGGATGAACTGGCGCAGCTGGCTGCTTCCGTGCAGCACTTCATCCGGGAAGGCTTGCCCATCGCGCTGGTTTTCGCCGGCCTGCCGGCCGCCGTCTCCGACCTGCTCAATGAAGGAGTAGCCACCTTCCTCCGTCGCGCGGACCGGATCGACCTGCATGCAGCGGCCGTCGATGAAGTGGAGGCATCCTATCGGGAGACCTTCACCGGACTCACGCATTCGCTGGAACCCGGACTGGTTCGCGCCGCCGCGGTGTCCACCGGGGGATACCCCTTCCTCATCCAGCTCATCGGCTACCACCTGTGGCAGCTGGCCGAGGTCACGGACGGCCCCCTGACCGAAGAGACCGTTGAGCTGGCTCTCGCCGCAGCCCACCGGAGGAATACCCGGGTTGTCATAGGTGCCGCACTTTCCACTGCCTCACCCAAGGACCTCGACTTTCTGCGGGCCATGGCCGAGGACGACGGCCCGTCGACAACCGCCGACATCGGACAGCGGCTCGGGAACCAGAAGAACACCATCGGCAACTATCGCGCCCGCCTCATAGATGCCGGGCTGGTCCAGCCGGCCGGCCGGGGGCTGCTGGACTTTGCCATTCCCGGCCTTCGGGAGCACCTTCGCCGGACCTAGCGTTCAAAGTTGGGCTTGAGCCTTTGACTGACATTGCAGGATACTAAGCCGCTCCATTTCCAGGCAGCGGGCAGCTCCTGCAGGGACCGGCGCAGGGGAGCCCCTTCTCAGCATTACTTGACATAATGTAGATTATCGGCGATATAGGCAGGGCTGCCGAAAGGGGTCTTCATGGCCTCGTCACGTGTTCTGACATTTGCACCAATCCCCTGCATTTTCGGTACTTTTATTCTCCGCCGTCCAGCTCTTCGGCGGGCAGCTCTCCAGCCGCCTTCGCCGGGCCCGGGAAACGGCATGCGCGCCGGCGGCCCGACAGGCACACACAGGTTGCACGCGCGGCAGCCCGAACCCCTTCCGTGCCATCGAGCGAAACAGTTGACATAACGTCCCCCGGGAGCCGAACAGCTCTATGTGCGGCACACTTCCCCTTGTTGACATAACCATTGATGCAGTGCCGAAGGCCTCCTGGCGTCGACTGGACCCTCCGCCGCTGCTTGTCATAACGTAGCCGGCGGCTGGAATCCGACGATTCCGCCAGCTGACATAATCCGCTGCCGGACGCGCACACTCCACTGCCGCATTCACCCCGCCGCACACTCACCCTGCCGGACAGCACCCCTTACACCTGTGCCCCCCACCCCCCTCCGGGTGCTGCAGATCCATGACCTGGAGCACAAATTGCTGAAAATATAGGACGCTGATCACTTCCCCGGGAGCCAAACAGGCCCTAAGATTTGCCATCACGGTTCCAGTTGGTGAAATTGGCCCATCTGCCTATATGATCTACGCTCAACCCCCCAAAATTCAGGAGATAAGCACTTCACATGGCTACTGATTACGATGCTCCGCGCGTCAAGGAAGAAGACCGCCCCAGCGACTCCCTTGAAGGACTGAAAGCCCAGCAGCGCGGCGGCGCAATGACGGCTGTTCGGGACGTCGCTGACGAAACGGATGCCATCGACGGTTTCGAACTTCCCGGTGCTGACCTGTCCGGTGAAGAACTGCTGATCAAGGTTGTCCCGGCTCAGGCTGACGAGTTCACCTGCATGTCCTGCTTCCTGGTTCGGCACCGCTCGCAGATCGCCAAGGAAAAGAACGGCGACAAATACTGCGTGGACTGCGAAGGCTAAGCACCCCGACGCCCTCCCGGTTTGGATGTCACGGCTGACCCGTGGCATCCAAGCCGGTATTTTTTTGCCTGCAGCTTTTTGCCTGCAGCTGCCGGCACCGCTGACGTTGCCGCCGTTTAGCCAGCCCGCTGTTTGTTTAACCCGCTGTTTATTTAGTCCACTGTTTGGACTACTTCATTCCGGCGGAGAAACCACGGCTTATAGGGCGGATCGAAGAGTGCAAACCGCGGCCGGCCCCGGGGGGTGAGGCCGGCCGCGGCCACCGCCTCCCCCAGCGCCCAGGCATGATCCAGATAATTGTGGGGTGTCCAGCGGCCGGTAAAACCTGCAGCAGCACCCCGGGCCTCCGGTACCGGCACCAGTGATACGGCCGGATCGTCAGGTTCGGGCGCGGTTGCCGCCGATATCGACCCGGGCAGCACAAACGCCACGGTGTAGGCATCGGCTAAGGATTCCGGCTGCAGGAGCACCGGGGCGGTCATCGGAATGCGCCGGGCGGAAACAGCCGGGAGCCCGCCGGGCCCCGGCAAACCGTCTCCTGAGGCGTCCTCCCGCAGCGTGTTCTGTCCGCTGATGTACCCGAACAGGTAGCCGAACGCGGTGCTGCCCGCGTCCTCCAGCGTCGAATGGACAGTGACCTGCACAATGAGATGCGCGGGGTAAAGTCGCAGCTCGAACCCCCGAAAAACTTCCAGCACCGTATACGGCTGTTGTTCTGTCATGGTGGGCTGAGCGTACCGCCCCGCCGGCCGCCTGAAAACAGCCGGAGACAACCGGGCCGCCGAAGGCAATTAGGATGGGGCGGTGCCCACAGAAACTTCCCGCATCCGTGATCTCGTCCTGCCCCTCCTGGAGACGGAACTGCCGCCGATCGTCCAGCTCGGACATCCGGCGCTCCGCCAGCCGGCACTCCCCTATGACGGGCAGCTCAGCCCCGAGGAACTCAGCGCCTTCATCGTGCTGATGCGCCGGGTGATGCACGCCGCGCCGGGGGTTGGGCTGGCAGCGCCGCAGCTCGGAATTCCCCTGCAGATCGCGGTGCTGGAAGACCGGTTCGACGCCGACCCCGAGATCAGCGATGTCCGCGAACGCCATCCCCTGCCGTTCTTCACGGCCGTCAATCCCGTTTACACTCCGATCGGCACTGAAACCGCGGAGTTCTTCGAAGGCTGCCTGTCATTTAACGGCTACCAGGGTGTTGTGCCCCGGTACCGCTTTGTATCCCTGCAGTACACCGACGCGGGCGGCGAATCGGTGGAACGGAGCTTTCAGGGCTGGCAGGCCCGGATTGTGCAGCATGAAACGGATCACCTGCACGGCACCGTATACGTGGACAAGGTCCTCACCCGGTCACTGTGCAGCAACGGTGAATACCTGCACCGCTGGGCCTCGCCGTCGGTGGACGAGGCCCGGCGCGCGCTCGGCTTCTAGGGTTTTGTTTCCGGGTTGGCCGGCGTCGGCAGCCACTGCGCCCACCAGCGCAGGATGTGCTCAAAGCGCTGCCGGCGGTGCCACGGGGTTCCTGCCCGCGACAGCTCGTGATTCTCGCCCGGGAACAGCAGCAGTTCAGCCGGAACACCGTTCTGCTTCAGCGAAGTGTAGTAGCGCTGCGCCTGCTCCACGGGGCACCTCAGGTCCTCTTCCGAGTGGATCACCAGAGTGGGTGTCCGCACATCGCCCACGCGGGCCATCGGGCTCTGGGCGAGGACCCTGTCCTGATCGGTTCCGGTGTATCCGGCGCTGAAGAACCAGCCGATGTCCGCGGACCCGATAAAGGACAGCGGATCCAGGAACCCGCGCTCCACGATCGCTGCAGTGAACCGGTGATCATTCGCCGTCGTCCAGGCACTGAGGTAACCGCCGTAGGAGCCGCCCATGACGCCCAGGCGGCCGCCGTCGAGCTCGGGATGGGACTGGAGCACCCCGTCCAGGAAGGACAGGACATCGTCCAGGTCCCTGGTTCCCATTGCTTCCTTGATAATCCGGCCGTGCTCCTGCCCGTAACCGGCTGAGCCGCGCGGATTGCACTGCACCACGGCGTAGCCGGCCGCGGCGTAGGCCTGTGCCTCGTCGAAGTAAGCGCAGTCGAACTGGGCGAACGGGCCGCCGTGGATGTTCAGCAGCACCGGGTGCGGGCCGGGCCCCTCGGGCAGGACCACCCAGCCGTGCACGGGATAGCCGTCCCGGGAAGGGTGCGTTTCCTCGAGCGCCGGGGCCACACGGGTTTCAGCGCGCAGCGGCGCCGAGAAATCCGTCAGCTGCCGCAGCCCGCCGGCCTCCGCCAGGGCAGCCTCGCCCATGGTGGTGCCGTCGGCATAGCTGACGACGACGGCGCCGCCGGCCGCCGCTGCGCCCTGAACCACGCGCGGTCCCGGGACGAGCACCTGCCGCTCGCCGGAGGGATCCACCTGCAGCAGTTCCACCGAACCCCGGGTGCGGTTGAAGACCAGCACCGACGAATCCCCCGCGGGCACAATGCCGCCTTCCGCCAGGTCGAAGAGTTCGGGATCGGTCAGCCGCCGGACGGGGCCGGCGGCATCGGCGGGAAGGACGTAGAGCGCTGCGTTGCGGGCTACAAAATCCGTTCCGGAAGCGGACAGTTCCTGCCCCAGGAAATACAGCCAGTTGCCGTCGATGCTCGGTGTCGGCAGCGATGCGCCCACAAGCGTACCCCCGCCGTCCGTATTCGTCAGGCGCTCCGGCGCCGAGCCTGCTGTGAGGTCAAGCGAATACACATCGGACACGAGGTCCTCGTCGGCGCCCGCGTGCAGGGCAGCCGTGAACAGGATCTGTTTGCCGTTGGCGGAAAAGACGGGAGCCGAGGCGTCGGCATCGGCGTGGGTCAGCTGACGGGCCTCGGGGAACTGTCCCCGGGCACCCTCTGCCATCCCGCCCGCCGGCGTGCCGTTTCCGCCGCCGGTTTCGGCAGCCTTCTCCTGCACAGCTTTGGCCCGGCCTACGGGAGCGATCCATGGCTCTGCGTCCAGCGCCGGCAGGTCCAGCAGGAATACCTGTGAACGTTTGTCCGCGGTGTACCCGGCACCGTTCGCCCGGTATTTATAGGTGCTGATCAGTCTCGGGTCCTCGGCAGCGGCACCCACGCCGTCAACCGTTCCGTACCGCCCGTGCTGCGGCACTCGGGAGGAAAACACCAGCTGCGAGGAATCCGGGGAAAAGTTGAACCAGCTCACTCCCATTGCGGAGCCGGTCAGCTGCACCGGCTCACCGCCGGCAGCAGGCACCGCGTACAGCTGCGGCTTGCCGCCGGGCAGGGACCTCAGAAACCCCAGGACCGTTCCGTCCGGGGAGAACCGCGGCCGGGTGTCCGCAAAGCCCAGGGTCAGGCGGCGCGGAGCGGCTGTGCCGGCAAGCGGGACGGTCCAGAGCTGGCCGACATAGGCGTCGGCGGCAAAGTCGGGACGGGTCACGGACACCACGGCGTGCGTGCCGTCCGGATGGATAGTAGGAGCTGAGACGGACTGCAGGAGATTCAGATCACATGGTTTCACCCGACCGAGCCTACTACCGGAGCGATTCCCGGACGCAGATACGGCACGCCTAAGATGGATAGATGCCCCCCGCTCCCCTGACCCTGCTGCTGTGCCCTGTCTGCCGCGACCCCCTGGCCCCCTCCGAAACGGGCACCCCCTCTCTCGCCTGCGGCCGGGGCCACCGGTACGACGCCGCCCGGCAGGGATACTTCAACCTTCTGACCGGCAGCGGCACCAAGTTCCAGGCCGATACCGCGGACATGGTGCAGGCACGGGTCGACTTCCTCGCCGCCGGCCATTACCTGCCCATGGCGCAGGAGCTGGCGCGGCTGGTCGCAGCGGCGGCACCCGCTGCCCGGACGGTGCTCGACGCCGGTGCCGGCACCGGCTACTACCTGCAGGCCCTCGCCGGGGAACTGCCGGACACCGCTGCCGTGGCGCTGGACATTTCCAAGTTCGCGCTGCGGCGCGCAGCCCGGGCACTCCCCGGAGCCGCCTGCCTGGTATGGGACGTCTGGCGTCCGCTGCCGCTGGCAGACGCGTCGGTGGACGCGGTGCTGAATGTGTTTGCTCCCCGTAATGCCGCCGAGTTCCGGCGCGTACTGCACCGCGACGGCCTCCTCGCCGTCGTCACGCCGCAGCCGGAGCACCTGAAGGAGATCCGTGCCCTGACCGGGATGCTGGACATCGGCGGGGAAAAAGAATCCCGGGTCACCGATGCCCTCGCGGCACATTTCCGCCCGGAGCACACCCGGCACTGTGAATATCCCATGCAGCTCTCGGCCGCGGACATCCGCAACGCTGCACTCATGGGACCGTCTGCCCGGCACGTGAATCCGGAAACGCTCGACCGTGCCCTGGCGGCAATCACCGGCACCGTTCCGGTCACGGCCGCGTTCTCGCTGCAGCTGTTCCGCGCTGCCTGACTTCCGGGGACGGCACGGGGTATGATGCCGGACACTAAAAGCGGCGCCCAAACGTTATAGTCAGCAACGGTGTCAAAGGGACAAAACCGGCTCATTTTCAGGCAGAATGGGCAACACCGCCCGCACAACCGACCGCCGTCCTTGCGGCGGAGCCGAAGGGGACAATATGCAGGACGTATACCAATGGCTGCTCGACTACGGCTGGGCCGTTTGGCTCGTGCTGTTCCTGGGACTGGCCGCCGTCGAAACGCTGACGCTGGATCTATTCTTCGCAATGCTGTCCGTGGGGGCCCTCGGGGCCATGCTCGCGGCCCTTTTTGGTGCGCCGCTGTTTTTGCAGGTGGTGGTCTTCTGCATCGTGTCACTGCTCATGATCGTGCTTGTACGCCCGCTTGCCCTGAAGCACCTGGAACGGGGTCCACGGGACCAACGCTCCAACATCGAGCGGCTGATCGGTTCACCGGCGCTGACCCTGGAAGCGGTGTCCGGCACCACGGGAACCGTGAAGATCAACGGCGACATCTGGACGGCGCGGACGCCGGACGGCTCCAGCCTCACCGCCGGCGCACCGGTTCTGGTGACGCGCATCGAGGGCGCCACCGCCGTCGTCGTTCCCGCACCTAACGGTGCGCATTCCCCGGACCAGCACCCTTCTGACGGGCGGACGGACGGGCAGGGCGGCGGCCAGCGCTGAGCACAACCGCCGCCGGACCGGTGCGCCGCTCAACAGAACCACCGCCGGCGACGGCGAAACACCATCCGGGGGCAGACTGCCGCCGGAAGAGAACACGGCGGAGTCCGGACGGACCCGCCAAAACCTGAAGGGGGAATATGAGTTCCGGAGCTACCGGCCTCATCATCATTCTGGCTGTCCTGATAATTTTTGTCCTGGTCATCCTGGTGAAATCGGTCAAGATCATTCCACAGGCACGCGCGGGCGTCGTCGAACGGCTGGGTAAGTACCAGCGCACGCTCAACCCGGGCCTGACCATCCTCATTCCATTTGTGGACCGGCTGCTGCCGTTGCTGGACCTTCGCGAACAGGTGGTCTCCTTCCCTCCGCAGCAGGTGATTACCGAAGACAGCCTCGTGGTTTCCATCGACACTGTGGTCTACTTCCAGGTCACCGACCCCCGTGCCGCCACCTACGAAATTGCGAACTACATCCACGCCGTGGAGCAGCTGACCACCACCACTCTGCGAAACGTGGTGGGCGGGTTGAACCTCGAGGAAGCACTGACTTCCCGTGACCGCATCAACGGCCAGCTGCGCGGAGTCCTGGACGAGGCCACCGGCCGCTGGGGCATCCGCGTCTCCCGCGTGGAGCTCAAGGCTATTGAGCCGCCCCTGTCGATCCAGGATTCTATGGAGAAGCAGATGCGTGCCGAGCGTGAACGCCGTGCAACCATCCTGACGGCTGAAGGAACAAAGCAGGCCCAGATCCTGAACGCCGAAGGCCGCCGCCAGGCAGCCATCCTCGCCGCCGAGGGTGACGCCAAGGCTGACATCCTCCGCGCCGACGGTGAGTCCCAGGCGATTGCCAAGGTGTTTGAGGCGATCCACAAGGGCAACCCGGACCAGAAACTGCTGGCGTACCAGTACCTCCAGACGCTTCCGAAGCTGGCCGAAGGCACGTCGAACAAGCTGTGGATCATTCCCAGCGAACTCGGTGAAGCCCTCAAGGGTGTCGGAAGTGCCCTGGGGAATTTCGCGCCCGATATGCCGTCGGCCAACGGCAGCTCTTCCGGGACGCCAACCGGCAACGGATCGGTACCGGCCAAGGGTTCCGCCCCCGCAGCCGCGGCTGCACCGGCGGCCCCCACTCTGGCTGACTCCCCCGAGGCCCAGATCTAGGAAGCACTGGTCAGCGCAGGCGTCCGTGCCCGGTATAATTGGTTGTTTGCCGGAGTCTGTCCCCCGGCCCGGCCCCTGAAACCGGCCGCGGACCCTGCGTTGGAACATTTGGCGCGGAATCGGCGTTTACATCAGTGGACCGCCGGCGGGACGGAACGCACGGCCCGGATGCAGCTGATGCATCCGAACCGGCCGGCAGCAAAACGTGACGGTGCCGGAGCGGAACGGCACCACCAGCACTACAGATGGGTCCCCCAGGGATCCTTCGGACTGAAGAGGGAGAAAAGATGAGCGATCGCAGCCTGCGGGGTATGCGCCTCGGCGCGCAGAGCATGGAGACTGAATCCGGTGTCGAACCGGCTCCCCGCCAGCGGGTGGAATACCGCTGCGAGGACGGCGAACGGGTCTTCGTGACATTCGCCGCCGAGGCCGACGTTCCTCCGGTTTGGGTATCCAAGACCGGCAAGGAAGCCCTCCTGGTTGACGGCGAAAAGCCGGACACCAGCAACGACAAGCCGGTGCGCACGCACTGGGACATGCTGCTGGAACGCCGCAGCATCGAAGAGCTCGAGACAATCCTGCAGGACCGTTTGACCATCCTGCGTGAACGACGCGGAGAGCGCACTTCGGCCTCCAAGTAATTTCGGCCTCCAAGCAATACCGCTCAACGCTTCGGCGCTCCCCCGTCCGGGGAGCGCGGCAAGCGGGCGGGCACGACAAAGGAGGGCGGCTGCCGTACGGCAGCCGCCCTCCTTTGTGCTTGGCGCGGGTAGTGCTTGGCGCAGTAGTGATCTGCAGCCGTGGTTAGCCCCGGCGCGTCAGCTTCTTCCAGCGGGCGTTCAGTCCCCACTTGGTGACGTTGGCCATCGCTTCGAACACGATGTTGCCGCTCATCTTCGAGGCGCCGAATTCCCGCTCGACGAAGGTAATGGGCACTTCACGGATAGTGAGGCCGAGGCGGGCCACGCGGAAGGTCATGTCGACCTGGAATCCGTAGCCCACGGATTCAACGGCGCTGAGGTCCAGCTTCTCGAGCGTGGCGCGCTGGAATGCACGGTAACCGGCCGTGATGTCGCGGACGCCGATGCCCAGCATCAGGCGGGAGTACAGGCTGCCGCCCCTGGACAGGATCTTTCGGTGCAGCGGCCAGTTGACGACGGATCCGCCGGCCACCCACCGGGACCCAATGACCAGATCCGCTCCTGCTTCGGCTGCTTCCAGGAGCAGGGGCAGCTGCTCGGGCTTGTGGGAGCCGTCCGCGTCCATCTCCACCAGGACGTCGTAGTCCCGCTCCAGACCCCAGCGGAATCCGGCAATATAGGCTGCTCCCAGCCCTTCCTTGCCTTTGCGGTGCAGCACATGAACGCGGGGATCGGCGGCGGCAATCTCGTCAGCGTACGCACCGGTGCCGTCCGGGCTGTTATCGTCCGCGATCAGTACATCCGAGTCGGGCACCGCCGCCCGCAGCCGCTGAAGCGTCTTGGGGAGGGATTCGATCTCGTTGTAGGTCGGGATGATGGTCAGGACGCGCACGCATTCGCCTTTCATTGGGGATGGCTGCTCAGGCGCAGCCCGTGGGGTGGGTACCCCGGCAAGACTTCCCAGTATATGGGAGCGGCTCTTGCACGGCGTCCAGCTTCGATGCCGTGCCCGTCACATCTTCCCCCCGTACACTGCGTACACCGTGTACACCGCCGTACACAGACGCTGTGCACAGCAGTCACGGAAACCAGCACTCGTCACGCCCACAAGAGCTGCGCACACACAAGAGCAGGCCCTTCCGCCTTCGGGCCAGAACCGGCCGAAGCCGGAACTGTTTTCTACTGACGGTCAAGCCTGCCCCTGGTGCGCACTGCAAACCTGATACCGCGTTCGTACCTGGCGTTTGCCGCCGAGTACTCACTCGGCTCAGCGTGCGATGTGCTGATTCTTTCCGGCGCAGCGGATTCGGTGTCCCGAAGACCGCCTGCGATTCCCCTAGCCTACGTGCTGTCGGGAATGTGTCAACAAGCCTCTGACTAGGGCCTTTACTCGTCTTTGCAGGTCAGGCGGGCAAAACGTCCAGCGCTTTTGTGCCGGCCCCGCTCAGAAACCTACCGCCCGGTACAGTTCGGTGCCGTCGTGAACGGTGAGCAGGCAGCGGGGTTCGTGACCGGTGTCCAGCGCGGGAAGCAGCGGGGTCCCGGCCCGGGGGTCGGTGCTCCACGCGGCGCCCTTGGCATCGGGCGTCTGCACCATCAGTTCCTCGACTTCCCAGACCGCGTAGGAGGCGGGAGCGCCGGGAGCGAGCTGGCCCAGCATGAAGTTTCCGGCGCCGGCAGCGCGCCAGCCGGCACGCGTGTGGCCGATGAAAGCTGCACGGGCGGAAATCCGCTCCGCAGGATTGGAATGAGAGACAGCGGCACGGACGGCGGACCACGGCGTCATGGGGATTACCGGCGAATCGGAGCCCAGGGCCACCATCACGCCCGCTGAGAGCAGGGACGCATACCGGTTCATGGAACCGGCCCGCTCCCCCAGCCGCTGCTCGTAGAGACCGCCGCTGCCGCCCCACGCGCTGTCAAAACCCGGCTGCATGCTGGCTACGGCCCCGAAGCGCACCAGTTCGGCGACGGCGTCGTCGTCGGCCAGCTCCAAGTGTTCCATGCGGTGATGAGCGGCCCGGATGTGCTCCTCGCCCACGGCCTCGGCTGCTATCCGCAACCCGGCCAGGACCGTGTCCAGGCCGGCGTCGCCAATCACATGGAAACCGCCCTGCAGACGTGCGCGGGTGGCAAGCTCCAGGTGCCGGCCGGCCTGCTCCGCGCTCAGGTACAGGGTGCCGCAGGATTCAGGGGCATCCGTGTACGGTGCGCGCAGGGCTGCCGTACGGGCGCCCAGGGAACCGTCCATGTTCAAGTCGCCCGCCAACCCGATCAGGCGGCCCTCAAAGGGAGCCGTGACCTCGGCAAGTTCCGCCTCGGTCTGAACCAGCTGCCCCCAGTAAGGAAGAATCTGCGGGAGCGGGGACTCACCCAGCGAACCCTCCAGACCCATCAGCTGGCGCAGGTCCTCAACCGGAGAAATGTGCGGTGCTGCCATTTCCGTTACCGCGATGATGCCCTGCCCGGCGGCGTGCTTCAGGGCAGCCTGCTGGTAGCGGGAGCGCTGGGCCAGATCCAGGGACCGGGAAGCGGTGCGGGCCAGCGTGTGGGCTGCGCGCACCACAAACCCGTTGTCCCAGCCGTCGTACTCCGCCAGTTTCAGGTTGGCGGCCAAAGTTCCGGAAACCACGGCGCAGTGCACGTCGGTGCGGGCCAGATAGACCGGCCGGTGGCCCGAGGCGGCGTCGAGTTCCGCCGCCGTAGGTACCCGGCGTTCGGGCCATGCCGACTCGTCCCATCCATACCCCGTAATGAGCCCCTCCGTACCTTCGGCGGCCTGGGCCACCAGGTCCAGGAGTTCGGCCAGCGAAGCGGCGCGCGTGAGGTCGAGCGAGGAAAGCGCAGCTCCGGTCTCGGTGACATGGGCGTGGGCGTCCACGAACCCGGGAGTGATAAGGGCACCCTGCAGATCCACCACGGTCATGCGTGAATCCTGGAGGGAGGTGGCAGCGTGTTCGGAACCGACCCACGCCACTGTGTCCGCCTCCACCAGCATTGCTGTGGCGAAGGGATCTGCCGCACTGTAAACGGACCCGTTGCGGTAAAGCGTCAGCTGCGGGGCGGCGGTAGGAGGCTGGGGGTTCAAGGACTCACCTGTTTTCTGTAGTGCTGTTTGGTTTCGGTGCTGCCGGTTCCGCTGTCCGGTCTGGGACACGGTTCATGGCAGACTCTCTCCCGCCGCCCTGCCGGGCGGCGGGAGGACGACGGGAGCGGGTTACTCGCTGACGGCGGAGTAGGCGACGACGCCGCGGCGGATCAGGCCGATGGCATCTATGCAGCGCCGGCGCAGGTCGCCGGGCAGATCCTGCACTTTGGCCAGCTGATCCAGCAGGTCGATCACCTGCTTGGCCCAGCGGACAAAATCACCGGCGGCGAGTTCGGTGCCGTTCAGCGCGAGCTGAAGGTGCTTGCCCTTGGCCCACTTGTACATGGGCCACACCAGGCCCAGCTCCGGTTCACCGGTCTGGGGCAGGCGTTCGGCTTCCTCGATGTCGGTGAGCCTGGACCACTGCTGGACGATGATATCCATAGCGACCTCAAGGGAAACGCTGGGCAGCCGCGGACGGATGCCCCGTTCCTCGCGCTTGGCCTGGTACACCAGTGCGGTGGCCAGCGCTGCGAGCTCGGCAGGATCGACGTCGCTGAAGGCGCCCTGCTGCAGGGACAGCGCGATCAGCAGGTCCTTCTCCCCGTAAATGCGCCGCAGCTTCTGTCCCGCCGGCGTCACGGCCGAGCGGCCGGTTTCGTCCGGAGCTACGTAGCCGTAGTGCTCCAGCACGTCGCAGACGCGGTCGAACGTCTTGGCGATGGTGTTGGTGCGGCCGCGGATCTGCGCCGTGAGGTTGTCCGTTTCCCGGCGCAGCTTCCACCACCGTTCAGCCCAGCGGGCATGGTCTTCCCGCTCGCTGCAGCCGTGGCACGGGTGTGCCCGCAGTTTCCGGCGGAGTTCGGTGATGGCCTTCTCGCGCCTGTCGGCGCCCTGGGGGTGCAGGGCTCCGCGCTGGGCGGCGGCACGGGGCGGCCGGTGGTCATGCAGGGCATTGCGCATGGACGAGGCAAGGTCACGGCGGTCCTTGGCGGTCCGCGAATTGAACGATTTGGGAATCCGGATGTGCGAGACGGCTTCCACCGCTCCGTCCAGTTCCGAAGCGGTGATCCGGCGGATTTGCTTGTCCTCCGTCAGCACCGTGGTCCGGGCCTCCCGGCTGGGCTGCGCATCCGCCGGCAGGACGACGGCGTACCCGGAGTTGCGTCCGCCCGGAATCAGGATGACGTCGCCCGGAGCCAGGGCATCCAGCGACGCAGCCACGGCGGACCTGCGGTCCCTGGCACGCGACTTCGAGGCCTGCGTTTCCACGTCGGAGAGCTCCCGGCGCAGCGCCGCGTATTCCGTGAAATCCCCCAGATGGCAGGTCATGGCCTTCTCGTAGCCCGCGAGCGATTCTTCCCGGGACCGGACCTGCTTCGCCAGGCCGACAACCGAGCGGTCGGCCTGGAACTGAGCGAATGAAGACTCGAGGATTTCCCGGGAACGTTCCCGGCCGAACTGGGCCATGAGGTTGATGCTCATGTTGTAGGTGGGGCGGAAACTGGAGTTGAGCGGGTAGGTCCGGCGCGACGCCAGGCCGGCGACGGCGGCGGGGTCGGTTCCCGGCTGCCACAGGACCACGGCGTGGCCTTCGACGTCGATGCCCCGCCGGCCGGCCCGGCCGGTGAGCTGGGTGTACTCCCCCGCCGTGATGTCCACGTGCGCCTCGCCGTTGAATTTGTCCAGCTTTTCCAGGACCACGGTGCGCGCGGGCATGTTGATCCCCAGCGCCAGCGTTTCGGTGGCGAACACGGCGCGGACCAGCCCGGCGGTGAACAGCCGTTCCACCACTTCCTTGAAGGTGGGCAGCATGCCGGCATGGTGAGCGGCAAACCCGCGGACCAGGCCCTCCCGCCAGGTCCAGAAGCCCAGGACTTCCAGGTCATCGTCGGGGATGTCCTGGCAGGCCTCATCCACAATCCGCGCAATTTCCGCCCGCTCGGGCTCGCTGGTGAGCCACAAACCGGAGTCCACGCACTGCCGCACGGCGCCGTCGCACCCGTTGCGGGAAAAGATGAAGGTGATGGCGGGGAGCAGCCCGCGCTTGTCCAGCTGGGCGATGACGGCAGGCCGGGATGCCTTCGGGATCCGGCTCATGGGCGGTCCGCCCTGCCCGCGCCGCGGTGCGTCCCGGCGTCCTCCGCGGCTTGATCCGCGGGAGCCGCCCCAGTGGCCGCCGCCGCGCTGGTTGATCCGGGACTCCGCCCGGGCGAGCTCCAGCAGCTCGGGGTTCACCCGGTAGCGCTCCTGGATCCCGGCAGGCTGCGCCGGTGCGGCTGCTTCGTCGAAGGATACGTCCGACTCGAAGAGGTCCATGATCTCCCGTCCCACCATGACGTGCTGCCACAGCGGCACGGGACGGTGTTCGGAAACCACGACGTCGGTGTCCCCCCGGACGGTGTCCAGCCATGCCCCGAATTCCTCGGCGTTGGACACGGTGGCGCTCAGGGAAACGAGCTGGACGTCGGAGCGGAGATGGATAATGACCTCCTCCCAGACAGCGCCCCGGAAGCGGTCCGCGAGGTAATGCACTTCGTCCATGACGACGTACCCCAGGTCGTCGAGCGTGGAGGAGTCGGAGTAGAGCATGTTCCGCAGCACTTCAGTGGTCATGACGACGACGTCGGCGTCCGGGTTGATGCTGGTGTCACCCGTCAGCAGACCGACCCGCTCAGCGCCGTACGACGCCGACAGTTCCAGGTACTTCTGGTTGCTCAGCGCCTTGATCGGCGTGGTGTAGAACGCCTTAAGCCCGCGTTCCAGTGCCAGGTAGACGGCGAACTCCCCCACCACTGTCTTCCCGGCACCGGTGGGGGCGGCAACCAGGACACCGCGGCCGGCTTCAACGGACCGGCAGGCGTCGGTTTGGAAGGGATCCAGCTCAAACCCCAGCTGCTGCTCGAAGACAGCCAGTTGGGTCTTGGAATGTTCGGCGAGTTGTTTCGCGGCCAGGTACCGCTCCGACGGGGAAGTCATGTTCTTAGCCTAGACTCTGACCGGCCCCGCCTGCGCGTTCAGCCGCACTGGTCCGCGGTGGGCTGAAACTTCAGAGGGAGGGCCGGCCGGCCGGAGGCTAGAGATTCTCCAGCGGTGTGGCTGTGTCGGCGGATTCGCCCACCGCGGCCTCACGGGCTGCATTCCTGCGCGCCCGGCGCTTGTCGTTCAGCAGGCAGATACCCACTGCGACGGCGAAGAGCAGCAGCAGCGGAGCCGCCATGTAGAACATGGTGAGGGCGTCGCCGCCGGGAGCCGCCATGGCAGCGAACACGCAAATCACAAAGATGGTGATCCGCCAGTACTTGATGATGACCTTGCCGGGGAGAATGCCCGTCATGTTCAGGCCCACGAGCACCACGGGAATCAGGAAGGCAATGCCGAAGGCCAGCAGGAGCCGAAGCACAAAGGCGAGGTAGACGGTAGCCGTAATGACGTTGGCGCTGCCCTCGGGTGTAAAGCCCGTCAGGACCTCGATGGCGCTGGGCAGAAGGATCCATGCCAGCGCCACGCCGCCGAGGAACAGCGGCACCGAGGCAGCCATGAACCCCAGGGCTATGCGCCGTTCCTTGCTCTTGAGCCCGGGCGTAATGAAGGCCCACAGCTGGTAGAGCCAGATCGGACACGAGATCAGCACGCCGATGAATACCGAAACCTGGACCATCTGGTCGAAGGGTGTTACCACGCCCTCGAAGTTGATCGTGGCAAAACGCCCCTCCTGGTTGCCCACGTCAAGGACGGGGCGCGTCAGGGCGTTGAACACCGGCATGTACAGGAAAAATCCCGCCACCGTTCCCAGTGCTACGGCAATTGCAGCTTTGAAGATGCGGTTGCGGGCTTCCCGCAGGTGTTCCTTAAGTGCCATCCGCCCTTCAGGGTTGGATTTGCGCCCTTGGGTCAGCGCCACGGCCGTTACAGGCTGGTGGGCGGGTTACCAGCGGGGCGCTGATCCGTGCCGCTGGTACCCGGAGTGTGCGGTGCAGCCGGAGGCGTCTGTGCCCCGGGAGTACCGGCGGCCGGAGGGTTGTTGACGATCCGCCCCTCGACCGGGTCGCCGGCGGCGGTGTCGGACGGATTTTCGTCCTTCATCTGCCGGACCTCGGACTTGAAAATACGCAGGGACTGTCCCAGGCTTCGGGCCAGGCCGGGAAGTTTAGGCGCCCCGAACAGCAGAAGAGCCAAAACGACCAGAATAAGAATTTGCCAGCCTTGAATGTTACCCATGCCGGTGTCCTTTCGTTGAGAAAATCAGTTTACGTCAGAGTTCTGGAAAGTCGCGCAGAGCCCGCGGCTGGCCCTGCGCAAGCCGCCGGTTGACCCGCCGCTCCCGCCGAACTTCCTTGCGCGCCTCTTTGCCTTCTTCGTAGCTGGCCCGCGCCAGGACGGGATCCGTAAAAATTCCGAGCTCCCGTTCCGGAGCTTCTGCCACAGCCGCGGCTGCCGGACCCGGCGCTGACACTGCCAGTGCCGATGCGGCAGCCTGGGCCTCTTTCAGCACCGACATGAGCTTACGGAAAATCCGCCACCCCACAAGGGCGTAGAAGGCTGCTGCGGCGACAACAAGCGCCGACCATATCAAAATCCAGGACCACCAAGGCATGACTCCAGCATAGTGCGGCCGGACGCAGGGGCCGGCATCGCCGCGACCGGCTGCCCGCGCCGGCTGCCCGCGCCGTCTGCCGTGCGGGTTTAGCCCGGACGGGCTAGTCCGTACGGGCTAGTCCGTACGGGTTTCGGCGTCCGTCGGCGGTGCCGAATCGTGCCCCGTGTAATTCGCCAGGGCGCTGCGGAGCCATTCCCCGGTGTCCCGGCGCAGGCTTTCGGGGGCAGCCACCACCACGCTGCCGCCCTGCCGCGCGACGAAGCCGGGGATCCAGCGCGTGTTGCCGGCCCTCAGTTCCACAGCGGTGCGCCCTCGGGGCAGATCCGCCCGGCGGCCGGCGTCGTACGCGCTCTCCACCCAGCTGGCCGAAGGCTCCAGCAGCAGGGTTACCAGCTCGTCCCCGGGGCCGGGCCGGAACAGGCCGGAGGGAAAACTGTCGGGGTCCGGCCCCTGCCAGGACGCCGGGCCCGAATCCGCAACGCGGTGGATGCGGTCCACCCGGAAGTTGCGCACGGCCTCGGAGCGGTGGCACCAGGCCTCGAGATACCAGCGGTCGTTGACCGAGAACAGCCGCCGCGGATCAACGGTCCGGTCGGTCACCTCATCCCTGCTGGGAACCAGGTACCGCAGCTGGAGCTGGCGGCGGCCAGTGATCGCCCGCTGGAGCTCGTCCAGGACGCCGGCGGTGACCTCCGGCTCGGCGAGCCGGGCAGCGACGGCTGTGCCGGCCCGGCCGGATTCCCCGGCGGCCTCGCTGAGCTTTTCCAGGGCGCCGGCAAGGGCCGGAGTGTCTCCGACGCCGGGCAGGGTGGACAGCGTTTCCAGACCGACGATCAGCGCCGCGGCTTCATCCATGCCCAGGCGGACCGGTTCGGACAGGTCCTCGGCATTGTCGATGTAGATCTGGCCGTTCTCGAAGTTCACGTCCATCAGCCCGTTGGGATAGTGTCGCGGGCCGCTGACGAAAAGCAGGTTCAGGTCACTGGCCAGCTGCGCCGGGCTGACCCCGAAGCGGCGGGCAGTTTGTTCCAGGTCCGCCCCCTGGTTGCCCAGCACGTAGGGAACCAGATCCAGTAGGCGGGCCAGATGGCTCTGCGCGGCCGTTGAGCTGGACGCCGGTGCGGGAGTCCGGCGGGACAGGGCAAAGGACGGCAGAGGCCTGAGCTGGGCGGCCAGGGCAAGCTGCAGAAGGTCGGAAGCGGTTTGGCGGAATTCGGGCGGGTCGACGGCGACGGCGTGGGCTCCCAGCCCGGCGGTGTCCGCAGCCAGGGCGTCCAGGTCGGAGACGGTCAGTGTCAGCAGCTCCCAGCCGGCGCGGCCGGCAGGAACGGGAGGCGCATCGGCGCGCAGCCGGAGCTCCGCAGCGCTCCCTTTCCGGACTTCCACCGTGGCCGTGACCGGCGCAAAAACACGGTCCAGCGATGCCAGTGACTCCTCGATGCTGAAGTCCGGCGGAACCTCATAGCCGCTGCCTGTTTCCAGCGCCACCGGTGTCGTGATCCGGGACAGCCGGAAGAACCGTTCGGCCCTGCGGTCCAGGTCCCATCCCACCACGTACCAGTGTCCAAACCTGCTGCCCATCCCCCACGGCTGAAGGTGCCGTTGGGTGCTCCGCCTGCGCGCCGGTTTGCCCGCCCCGCCGGAGGAACGGACCCGTGCCGCCGGCCGGTAGCCGAAGGAAATGGGGGTCCGGGTGGTGGTTGCCTTCCATACCGTGTCGAAATTGGGGTCATTCGTGCGGATGCGGGGCTGCAGGGGGCTGGCTGCGGAGGCGTCGGCCACCACGCCGCGGGCCTGCAGCTTCCGCAGCGCCCGCGCCGCCGCAGACCCAAGCGATGCCTGCTCCCACATGCTGGCAGCCAGTGCCAGGACAGCGGATTCTTCGGGCGTGAAGCGCACCCCGGGAAGCCGGTAGGCGTCGGCCCGGATGCGGTACCGGCGCACGGAGTTGTCCTGGTCGTACAGGGTTTCCTCGCTGTAGGACTCCACGGGGATCCCCTGCTCGCGCAGGAAGGCCTTGTCCCGGTCGAAGAGTTTTTCCCGCGCGGCCGTGGACGGCGCTTCCCCGTAAAGCTCGATTTCTTCGAAAAGCTCCTGTTTGGTGAAGCCCCGGCCGGTGGACAGCAGGACAATGACGAGGGTCAGGAGGCGTTCGGTTCTGTTGGCGGACACGGAAGCCAATCTACCGCCCCCGGCGGCCCGGAGCGCAGTGCCGTACCCAGGGCGGCTCGGGCGACGGCCTGGCCCGGCCCAGGGACAGCGAAGGGAACGGGGCAGGGAAGGGAGCGGGACAGCGAAGGGGCCGGGAACACAAAAAGGCGGGTCCGCGGCTGCAGTGCAGCTGCGGACCCGCCTGTGGCTGCGGCGGAGCTAGCGGACGCCCAGCAGGTCAACCACGAAGATCAGTGACTCGCCCGGAGCAACGGCGGAACCGGCACCGCGGTCGCCGTACGCCATGGAGGCAGGGATCTCGAGCCGGCGGCGGCCGCCGACCTTCATGCCCAGCAGGCCCTGGTCCCAGCCTTCGATGACCTGGCCGACACCGACGCGGAAGTCCAGCGGGGTGCCGCGGTTCCACGATGCGTCAAACTCTTCGCCCGTGGAGAAGGCAACGCCGACGTAGTGGGTGGATACGGTGTCCCCGGCCTTGGCCTCGGGTCCGTCGCCCACAACAATGTCTTCGATGCGAAGCTCCGTGGGGGCTTCGTGGTCCGGGAAGTCGATTTCCGGCTTCTGGCGGTCGTATTCACGCTTTCCAAATGACATGGTGCTCCTCGCTGCGGCGGTGCCGCATTAACGCTGTTTTCAGTTCTAACGCTACTTGACTTCTTCGAGCTCCACGACAAACGCGAGGGGACCGGAGGGGGCGCTGCCGCCCGCGGGGTCTCCGTAGGCCAGTTCTGCCGGCAGGACCAGCAGGAGCTTGGATCCCGCCTTCTGGCCGGCCAGGCCGTAGGTCCAGCCCGAGATGACTCCGTCGAGGCCAAATTCGAGCGCTTCGCCGCCCTCGTAGCTGGAATCGAAAGTGGTGCCGTCACGCAGCGAGACGCCGAGGTAGTTCGCCTTCACGGTGCTGGTTTCGCCCGCAACGGCGCCGTCGCCCTCTTCGAGGACCTTGACGACCAGCTTGTCGGGATCTTCAGCGTTCTCCGGGACGGTGATCGAGGGGACGCCGTCGTCGCCGAAGGTGACCTCGGGCAGCTTGCCGTCGGATTCAAGCTTGGCCACGTCGTCGGAGCTCATCAGCAGGTTTCCCTCGGCGTTGCGTGCCGCGGCTTCATCCTGCGGGAGCATCTCCACCGTGTCCTGGGCGCTCTGGACGCTCAGCACCATGACCTGGGTTGACTGCTCCTCTTCGCCTTCAGCTGCGGCGGCCTGCGCTTCGGGGAAGGCATAGGCAATGTGCGAGCCTACCTTGGCGCCGAGCAGGACCTCATACAGGACGGGGTCCTGTTCCTTCAGCTGATCGTTCACGGGCAGCGTTGCAGCGGCCTGTGAATAGGTGTCGCCCGAAACGCTTGCGTCGTCGGCGTTGAGCGCCACGAACTGGAACGTGATGCTCTGGCCCTCGGCGACCGTGTCACCGTCGCCCGTATAGACGACCTTGGCAGCGGTTTCGGTGATGTCCAGCGGAGCATCGAACTCGACCTCGGGGACTGTCTCCTGGTCCTCGACTTTGACCTTCACGGAATCAAAGACCCCGGGCTGGCCTGCGGATTTGCCCGCAGCGCCCGTATCTCCGCCGGAGCAGGCGGAGATTAAGAGCAGGGAGGACAAGCTTACGGCTAGTACTTTTCGCACAGTACTTCTTTCAGTGGTGGACAGATGGGCCCGCAGCAGCCCCGGTCTTGCCCGGGGAACCGTCACGGACGGTCGCATCCAGCCTAGCGTTTCTGCCTGAGTGCTGCCTTAGCGCGGCGGTCAACAGGAACTCCGTCCGCGGTCCCGGACGGGTCATGTCGGAACCCGCTGCCCTTACAGTGTGGCCAGCAGCGCCTCGACGCGCTCGTCCACGGCGGCAAACGGATCCTTGCACAGCACTGTCTGCTGGGCCCGGTCGTTGAGCTTCAGATGAACCCAGTCCACCGTAAAGTCGCGGTTGGCGGCCTTGGCCCGGCGCACGAAGTCTCCGCGCAGCTTGGCGCGGGTGCTCTGCGGCGGAACGTCCACGGCCTCCTTGACCTGGCTGTCTTCGACAACGCGGGCTGTTTCTCCGCGGGACTGCAGCAGATAGAACAGGCCGCGGCGGCGTGAAATGTCGTGGTAGGTCAGATCGATCTGGGCCAGCCGGGGCGAGGTCAGTTCCAGGGAATGGCGCTCGGCGTACCGGTCCACGAGCTTCTTCTTGATCGCCCAGTCCACTTCGGTGTCGATGCCTGAGGTATCCGAAGTGTCAATGGCGTCCAGGGTCCGTTCCCAGAGGTCAAGAACCCGGGCGACGTGGCGGTTGTGTGCTCCGTTCACTGCCACGAACTCCTGGACCCGGTCGAGATAGATGCGCTGCAGTTCCAGGGCGGAGATGGTGGAGCCGTTGGCCAGTTTCAGCGGCATCTTTCCGGTCGGGTCATGGGATATTTCACGGATGCTCCGGATCGGGTTTTCCAGCCGCAGGTCCCGCATGACGGCGCCGGACTCAATGAGCCGGAGCATCAGGTCAACGGTGCCGACCTTGAGCAGCGTAGTGGTCTCCGACATATTGGAGTCCCCCGCGATGACGTGCAGCCGGCGGTAGTGCTCGGCGTCGGCATGGGGCTCGTCGCGGGTATTGATGATCGGACGCGACCGCGTGGTGGCGGAGGAAACGCCTTCCCAGATGTGGTCCGCCCGCTGGGAGAACGCGTACAGCGAACCGGACTGGGTCTTGAGGACCTTCCCCGCGCCCACCAGCAGCTGGCGCGTCACCAGGAACGGGATGAGGATGTCGGCCAGGCGGGAGAACTCCAGCCGTCGGGGAATGAGGTAGTTCTCATGGCTGCCGTAGGAGTTCCCGGCCGAATCGGTGTTGTTCTTGAACAGGTAGACGCTGCCGTTGAAGCCCTCGGCGCGCAGCCGGTCCTCCGCCTCCTCTACGAGGTCATCCAGGATCAGCTCGCCGGCCCGGTCATGCGCTACGAGTTGTGCCAGGTCATCACACTCGGCCGTCGCGTATTCCGGATGCGATCCGACGTCCAGATAGAGCCGGGATCCGTTGGTCAGGAACACGTTGGAGGACCTGCCCCAGCTGACGACCTTCCGGAACAGGTAGCGTGCCACCTCTTCCGGGGAGAGCGGCCGGGAGTCGGGGCCGGAGTAGGCAATGCCGAATTCGGTTTCGATTCCAAAGATCCTGCGGTCCATCAGTCTCCCTCCGGGGCGGACAGCAAGCGGTCCAGCTCCACAGTGTTGATCCTTCGGAACGCCCGGACCGTCCCCCGGGAGGACAGCGGAGCCCGGTCCAGGACTGCCACCTCCAGCAGGCCTGCTCCGAGGCGCTCGGGTTCCGCCGGCGCACCATCGCCGCCGCCGTAGCCCGTTCCGTTGCCGTTGGAGCCGGACTCGGTGCTGCGGGTTGCGGAGAGGGCGGAAACTGCAGTCCGCACCGCTTCCGGAAAGCCCGTGTCCTGGTTCCAGGTCCTGGCGAGGGCTTCGCGGACCACCTCGGCCTGCCCGCCCATCACCACAAAATTGCTTTCGTCTGCAATTGATCCGTCAAAGGTCAGGCGGTACAGGTGGTCGGCGTAGGGTTCGGCTCCCACCTCGGCGACGGCGAGTTCCACTTCGAAGGGCTTCCCCTCGGTGGTGAACACCGATCCAAGGCTTTGGGCATAGACGCTGGCCAGCCCGCGGGCCGAGACGTCTTCCCGGGAATAGGAGTAACCCCGCACGTCGGCGTACCGCACGCCGGCCTGGCGTAGGCTCTCGAATTCGTTGTACTTGCCGACAGCGGCAAATCCGATCCGGTCGTAAATCTCGCCGAGCTTGTGCAGGGACGGCGACGGGTTCTCGGCCACGAGGGCGATGCCGTCACGGCAGGTGAGCACCACCACCGAGCGGCCTCTGGCAATGCCTTTCCGGGCGAAATCCGCCCGGTCCTTCATCAGCTGCTCAGGCGAAACGTAGAACTGCTGCGTCATGGTCAGCTCTCCCGCCCGGCAACGGAGCGGCGGTCAACCAGTTCCCGTGCCATCATCTGCAATTCCCGTTCGGGGATTTCCCGGTTTCCGGCACTGTTGACCACGTAGACGACGGGCCACAGCTGCCGGACAAGGTCAGGGCCGCCGGTGGCGGAGTCGTCGTCGGCCGCGTCATAGAGCGACTCGACAGCTACGGCCACGGCCTGCTCTTCGTCCAGGCCCGGACGCCAGAGCTTCTTTAGCGCTCCGCGGGCAAACACGGACCCCGATCCCACGCTGTGGTGCTCATATTCCTCATAGCGGCCTCCGGTCACGTCGTAGGAGAAGAGCCTGCCCACATGGCGTTCAGTGTCGTAGCCGGCGAACAGCGGAACCACCGCCAGTCCCTGCAGCGCCAGGGGCAGGTTGGAGCGCACCATGGCCGCCAGGCGGTTGGACTTCCCGTCCAGGCTCATGGGCGTGCCCTCGATCTTGTCGTAGTGCTCCAGCTCCACCTGGAAGAGCCGGATCATGTCCAGGGCAAGCCCTGCGGTGCCCGCGATCCCCACCACCGAATAGGTGTCGGCCGGAAAGACCTTCTTGATGTGCCGGCTCGCAATCATGTTGCCCATGGTGGCCCGCCGGTCGCCGGCCATCAGCACCCCGCCGGCGTAGGTCAGGGAGACGATGGTGGTCGCCTGCGGCGCTGCCGCTGACGCTGAACCGGGTGCCGCAGTCCCCAGCCGCCGGGCCGAGGGCAGCAGATCGGGGTGGTGCCGGGCCAAATGGTCGCTGAAGGAGGGCGGCGGCGCCCCGTTTACCGCTGCTGCAGGGTCCCCGTGGGTCATCCGCTACTGTCCGCCCTTCTGGATGAATCCCCGGACAAATTCCTCGGCGTTGTTCTCCAGCACGCCGTCGATCTCGTCCAGGAGGTCATCCACGCCCTCGGTCTGGGGAGATGCTGCCGCTTCTGGGTCGGCCGCGGGAGGGGGTGTCTCCTCCAGTTCCTCTTCCTCGGTGCGTGCTGCGGTGCTTTTACGGTCGTGGGTTGCCATGATCATTGCCTCTCCTGGCCGGAATCCGGCCGTTTGACTGGTCCTGACGGGTGCTGCCCAGGTCCTGACGCTGACTGCTAGTCCTATGGTGCCACGCTATGTTCGGGACCGGTCAGGAGTCTGGCGACAAAATCCTCCGCATCGGACGAAGCTGCAAACAATTCCTCCGTCAGCGCCCGGGTGCCCCGGAGCGGTTCACGCGTCGGAATGCGCTGCAGGCGCCGGTGCGAGGGCAGCTCGAAAATGATCGAATCCCAGCTTGCCCCCACCACTTCATGGGGAAAGCGGCTGACGCATTTGCCGCGGAAGTACGCACGCGTGTCGTCCGGGGGCTCGGTGACCGCCCGGGCGATCTCTTCGTCGGTGAGGATCCGTTCCATCTGTCCGCGGGCCGCCAGCCGGTAGTAGAGCCCCTTCTCGGGGCGCATGTCCGAGTACTGCAGGTCCACCAGGTGCAGCCGCGGATTGGACCACGCCAGTCCGTCGCGGTCCCGGTAGGCCTGCAGCAGCCGCAGCTTGGCCACCCAGTCCACCTGGGCGGCAGCTTCCATCGGATCGTGCTTGAGCGTGCCCACAAGGGAGGTCCAGCGGGTGAGGATGTCCTCGGTTTCGGCGTCGGCCCCCCGGCTGCGGCAGTGCCGTGCGGCGGCCTCCAGATACATCTCCTGCAGGTTCAGCCCGCTGACCATCCGGCCGTCCTTGAGCTCCACGAGTTGTTCCAGGGTCGGGTCGTGGCTGATGGCCTGCAGGGACCCCACCGGATCCCGCAGCTCGACATCGGGCCCGGTGCCCGCCTCGATCATGGACAGCACAATGGATGTGGTGCCCACCTTCAAGAGCGCCGACACCTCGCTGAGGTTGGCGTCGCCGATGATCACATGCAGCCGCCGGTACTTTTCGGCCACGGCATGGGGCTCGTCGCGGGTATTCACGATGGGCCGCCGAATGGTGGTTTCCAGCCCCACCTCGGCTTCGAAGAAATCGGCCCGCTGGCTCAGCTGATATCCCTGGCGCTGGTTGTTGGTGCCCATTCCCACCCGGCCGGACCCGACAATGACCTGCCGGCTGACGAAGAAGGGCACCAGACCCCGGACCAGCTGGGCAAACGGAACGCTCCGCGGCACCAGATAGTTCTCGTGGGATCCGTAGGAGGCGCCTTTGCTGTCGGTGTTGTTCTTATACAGGTTTACGGGCGAGAAACCCGGCGCTGCGGCAATGTGCCGCATGGCGGCCAGTACGACGGCGTCGCCGGCTTTGTCCCACAGCACCGCGTCCCGGGGTGTCGTCACCTCGGGCGAGGAGTACTCCGGGTGGGCGTGGTCCACGTACAGCCGGGCGCCGTTGGAGAGCACCATGTTCATCAGGACCGGGTTGTCGGTGGACTGCTCCCCGTAAAGCGCCGCCGGTCCGCCTCCTTCCATGGCGATCTGCTCCGCATCCAGCACCGGGGGCGCATCCGTCAGCTGGGTCGGATCGGCTGCGGTCCGGGGCACGGTGAAACCCCGGGCATCGTTCAGCGGCGCCTCGTCCGTATAGTCCCAGCGCGTCCCGGAAAAGTTGCCCATGCCGCTGCGCCTGCTAGCCGCGTAGGCGTTGATGATCTGGCTGGACAGGACCGTGGCGTTGGCTGCCGGCAGGGCGGGCGCCAGCACGCCGTACTCGGTTTCCGTGCCCAGGACACGGCGCACGCTCATAGATACTGTCCGGGGTTGGCAGTGGTTTCGATGGTGCGCCCGGGTTCCTGCCCGGCCTTCCCCTGGATGATGGTGCGGATGTAGGTGATGCGCTCGCCCTTCTTGCCGGAAATGCGCGCCCAGTCGTCCGGATTGGTGGTGTTGGGCATGTCCTCATGCTCGCGGAATTCGTCCACCACCGCCCGCATCAGGTGGTCAATCCGCAGGCCGCGCTGGTGCAGGGTCAGCAGGTCCTTGATGGCGTACTTCTTGGCCCGGTCCACCACGTTCTGGATGACCGCGCCGGAGTTGAAGTCCTTGAAGTACAGCATTTCCGTGTCGCCGTTGGCGTACGTGACCTCCAGGTACTCGTTGGACTTGTCCTCGGCGTACATTTTCTCCACCGTCCGCCGGATCATCTCGCGGACGGTCATTTGCGGGTCGTAGCCGTTCTCGGCTAGGTCCTCCCGGTGCAGGGGCAGGTCAGGGGTGAGGTACTTCGCGAAGATCTCCGCGGCACCTTCGGCGTCGGGCCGCAGGATCTTGATCTTCACGTCCAGGCGGCCCGGCCGCAGGATGGCCGGGTCGATCATGTCCTCACGGTTGGAGGCACCGATGACAATGACGTTCTCCAGCTTCTCCACGCCGTCGATCTCCGACAGGAGCTGCGGAACAATGGTGGTTTCGACGTCGGACGAGATTCCGGTTCCGCGGGTGCGGAACAGGGAGTCCATTTCATCGAAGAACACCACCACCGGGCTTCCGCCCGATGCCTTTTCCCGGGCACGGGCAAAGATCAGCCGGATGTGCCGCTCGGTCTCGCCCACATACTTGTCCAGCAGCTCCGGCCCCTTGATGTTCAGGAAATAGCTCCGGGTGCCCAGCGTTCCGGTCTGTTCCATCACGCGGGCGGCCAGCGAGTGTGCCACGGCCTTTGCGATCAGGGTCTTGCCGCAGCCGGGAGGGCCGTACAGCAGGATGCCCTTGGGCGCCTTCAGGCCGTGTTCCCGGTACAGGTCCGGATGCAGGAAAGGCAGTTCCACGGCGTCGCGGATCTGCTCGATCTGCGGGCCCAGTCCCCCGATGTCGGAATAGGAGATGTCCGGGACTTCCTCCAGGACAAGGTTCTCCACTTCGCTGCGCGGTATTTTCTCCAGCGCATAGCCGATCCGGGTATCGACCGTCAGGGCGTCCCCGACGCGCACCCGTTCAGCCTCCAGGGGGCCGTTGAGCCGGACCACGCGTTCGTCGTCGGCCCGCCCGATAACCAGGCAGCGGTCGCGGCCCAGGAGCTCCTTCACCGTGAACAGCTCTCCGCTGCGTTCGAAGCCCAGTGAGGCCACGGCCACCAGGGATTCGTTCAGCAGCACTTCCTGTCCCGCCACAATCTGGTTCATGTCCAGCAGCGGACTGACCGAGACACGGAGCTTCCTCCCGGACTGGATGATGTCCAGGCTGTCCTGCACGGCAGCGGTGGTTGTCCTGCCGCTGCTGGGCGGAACCCGGTGGTTCACCGAAATAACGGTGGCGAAGCTGAAGGGCGTGGCGCCCTCCTTTTCGAGGGCATCCTTCAGGCGGATAATCTCCGCCTTGGCCGTCTCCAGCATCGCCACCAGCCGGGCGTTGTTGTGCGTCAGCGCCGACAGTTGCCGGTCCACGTTCCGCAGCTTGTCCCGCAGTACGCTCAGCTGCTGGGCATCAGCGCCGGGAACCGGCGATCCGCGAAAGTACCCGCGGGGATCTTCGGCCCCGGAATCGACGGTGTTCTCTGCTTCAGACATGGTCTCGACCACCTTCACGTTGCGCAGGGTCTATCGGTTCGACGATAGCCCAGCAACGCAGGCAACACACGGGTTGGGACCTCTTGTCTTTCCCGTCCCCCGGTAATCAGGCAATCCGATTGCGGCTAGGGGGTTTCCGGCGTACCTTCCTGATCCGCGCTGAACTTTTCAGCCTTCTCCAGGGCACCGCGCTGGACCTTCGAGGCAGCATCCTTGGCGGCCCGGCGCAGCTTGTGGGCAGAGACTTCCCGCTCCCCCACGGCTGCCGGAGTCCAGGCGTTCAGATCCTCCTGGCTGAAGTTGGTTTTCGACGCGCGGCGCTTGGCCACGAGTCCGGTGGCGCCCTCGGCGAGCCGGCGGGCGGTCAGCAGGAAACCGGTGTGGGCCACCATGCGGTGGTCCGGCCGGACCGCGAGGCCCTCCAGATGCCAGCCCCGGACCATGGATTCCCAGCCGTCGGGCTCGGTGAACCTGCCGTCGGCACGGATGGCCTCCGCTGTGCGGGAAAGCTGGGTAACGGTGGCGACGTAGGAAATCCAGACCCCGCCCGGGGCCAGGACGGTGGCGACGGCGTCGGTGCACTCCCAGGGGGCCAGCATGTCCAGGACTACCCGGTCCACGCTCCCGGGCTCTTCGGTGCGGACAACTTCCTCCTGGAAGTCCCCCAGCGTGATGTTCCAGGCCGGATGCGGTCCGCCGAAGAACGTTTCCACGTTGCCGCGGGCAATGTCGGCAAATTCTTCCCGCCGTTCAAAGGAATGCAGTGAGCCGGAGTCGCCGACGGCGCGCAGCAGGGAGATGCTCAGGGCACCTGAGCCGACCCCCGCCTCGACAACGCGCGCACCTGGGTAGATATCGGCCATGGTGACGATCTGGCCGGCATCCTTGGGATAGACAACGGCGGCACCGCGCGGCATGGACAGCACGAAGTCCGAGAGCAGCGGCCTCAGCACCTGGTACTGCTGCCCGGTGGTGTTGGTGACGATGGTGCCTTCGGGCAGGCCGATGATCAGGTCATGGGACAGGTAGCCGCGGTGGGTGTGGAAGGCGCCTCCCTCGGTCAGGGTGATGGTGCTGTGCCGGCCCTTCTCGTCGGTGAGCTGCACGCGCTCCCCCGGACGCAGCGGTCCCCTGCGGTGGTCGGCGCCGTGGGGGGCTGTGGCGGCGGCAGTCTGGCCCGGGGTCTCCGAGTTCATGGGTAACGTTCCTTTGGATCTAGGTGATGCTGGCTGGGGTGAAGTTTGGGGCGGGGGGTGAAGTTTTGGAGCTGGGGTGAAGTTGGGGCGGCGATGGAGTTTTGGAGCGGGCCGCCTGATCGGGGACACAGCCCGCGCAGCGCCCGGAGGCCGTACCTGCAGCGGCAGCCGGGGACCGGCCGGAACAATCGGGACCTGGTTCCGGGCCGCGGGAGCCCGGGAAAGCGGGAACCCCGGGAAGGCCGGAATCCGGCTTTTAGTTCCGTGTCAGGATGTGCGCCGTTTAGCCGGTTTGGCGCTCATGGCCTCCAGGACAGCTGCTTGAGTCAGCAGTCCCACCACGCCGCCGTCGCGGTTAATGACGGCATACTCGCTGCCCTGAAGTTTAGCGAGGTACTCCACGAGTTCAGAACCCGCAGCGGCTTCCGGAACATAGGCGCCGGGAGCCAGCGGGCGGGCAGCTGCGTCAACCGGTGTGGAAGCGGCCAGGTGCGCGGGCACCTGAGCCAGCGCACCGGTGTCCGCCACGGCCCACGGCTGCCCCGTCGGCGCGGTAATGACGAGTGCGGCGCCGGGGTGGGCGGCCAGCACATCCCGGGCCGCGGACACCGGGGTGGACGCGGGGACCGACACTGCCGGCGTCATCTGGGACCCGGCGCTGATGGAGGGCAGCCGCAGCCGCAGGCGGGCGTTGCTGATGCTGGCGCCGGCCCCCATCCAGAGGAAGCCCGAGACAAGCGCCGTGAGCAGAACCACCTGCAGATCCAGGTCCTCCTGCCGCAGGTACGGCGGAAGGATGACGGCTGCGGCGAGAGCGGCGGCGATGATCCGGCCGGCGTACCCGGCGGCCACCGTGCCCCTGTCTTGGGATCCGGTGGCTTTCCACACGGCCGATTCAACAATTCGTCCCCCGTCCAGCGGCAGCCCGGGCAGGACATTGAAGATGGCCACCAGGAGGTTGGCCCAGATGAGGATTTCCGTCAGCAGAGCCGCCACCGGGTGGAGCGGAACGGCCACGAGGATCAGCCACCCGACGCCGGCCAGCACGAAGTTTGCGGCCGGACCGGCCAGGGCCACCAGCAGTGAGGGCCCGGGAGTGGAACGGACGTGCCCGAACTGGGTGTGCCCGCCCCACAGCGTGAGGACGATTTTCGCCGTCGGCCAGCGGTACGCCTTGGCTGTGAGGGCATGGGCCAGTTCGTGGACGAGGACGGAGACCAGGAGCAGCAGGGCGTAGCCAAGGGCGACGGCGTAGGCCCCCGCACCCAGGAACGGAAAGTTCCGTCCGACAAGCGGTCCGAAAAAGACAACGATCAGGGCAGCGATGACAAACCAGGAATACGCCAGATACACGGGAACGCCGGCAATGCGCCCGAGCGGGATTCCGTCCTTCCGGACGGGGGCGGTGGCTTCGGGACCGCGGCCCGCGCTCAACGGGCAGCCTCGGGAGCTGCAGTGCGCACCAGGGAGGCCAGGTCGGCTGCCGTTTTTCCGGCCAGGGTGTCCCACTCATGCCGGCCCTCATCCGGCGGCAGCGGCAGGAAGTGCGGAACGCCCAGGGTAACGAGCCCCGCGGCGCGGGCCGAAGTGACGCCCGGGAAGGAATCCTCGATGGCGACGACGCGGTCCTTGGCCAGACCCGGAACCTGCGCGGCCAGCCGGTCAAAGGCCAGCTGGTACGGCTCGGGATGGGGTTTTCCCTGCCGGACCATGTCGCCGGTGACCAGGAAGGAGAACGTTCCGGCCGGAAGCCTGCTGCAGACTTCCTCGGCCAGGACGGCCTCGGACATGGTCACCAGGACACACGGAGTGCCTGCTTCGGCGAGTTCAGCGAGCAGCTCCCGCGCGCCGGGGCGCCAGGGGACCTCGCGGCGCACCTGCTCAACAACGGCGCCAATCAGGGTGTCAATGATCTCGCGGATACTCAGGGGGACGCCGGCGTTCTGCAGGAGGCCGGCGCTGTAGGTCAGCGCCTGGCCGATCATTGCTTCGGCATCGGAATTGGTCCAGGAACCGCCGTACGAGTGCACGAGGTCCTTCTCGGCCTGAATCCAATATGGTTCCGTGTCCACGATGGTTCCGTCCATGTCCCACAACACCGCCTGGAGCGGGCCGTTTTCGGGTTCTGTTTGCAGGGGTGCCGGGACAGTGGAAGACATGCCTACCAGTCTACTGGGCGTGCCGGGCCCCGGGTTTACTTTGCTCCCCGCGAAGCCTTCCCCCGGTCCTGACAGCGCGGCGCCCTGGGCTTATGGTGAGTCTGTGAGCAATACCGACAAAACCCCGCCCCTTGGACTCCAGGATTTTTTCGGCGGTTCCCAGGAACGCACCACGGTGATGCTGGCCGCCTTCGAAGGATGGAACGACGCCGGAGAGGCCGCCAGCGACGCCGTGAAGTTCCTCAGCATGTTCTGGGAAAGCGAAAAGATCGCCAGCCTGAACGCCGATGAATATTACGACTTCCAGTTCACCCGGCCGGTCATTGAACGGCTCGCGTCCGGAGAGCGAAGGATCAAATGGCCCACCACCCGCATTTCCCGGGCGGAAGTGCCGGGCAGCAACCTGGACATCATCTTCGTTTCGGGAGTTGAACCCTCCTATAAGTGGCGTGCCTACACGGCGGAGCTGATTGCGCTTGCCAAGGAGCTGGGCGTGGACTGCATTGTCCTGGCCGGCGCACTGCTCGCGGACGTGCCGCACACCCGCCCCATTCCGGTGACGGTCACCTGCGAGGACAGCGACCTGCGGGATGACCTGAAGGTGGAGTCCTCACACTACGAGGGGCCGATCGGAATTGTGGGGGTGCTTGCCGAAATGGCGGGGCTCGCCGACATCCCCGCCGTATCCCTGTGGGCGGCGGTCCCCCACTATGTGGGCCATTCACCCTCACCCAAGGCCCAGCTGTCGCTGCTGCACCGCATCGAGGAGCTTCTGCAGGCTCCGCTGGACACCAGGCTGCTGACGGATGAAGCGGATGCCTGGGAACGCGGCGTCGACGAACTCGCCACTGAGGATCCCGAAATTGCTGCATATGTGCGGCAGCTCGAAGAAGCCAAAGACACCGCGGAGCTGCCCGAGGCCAGCGGGGAGTCGATCGCCCGCGAGTTTGAGCGCTACCTCAAACGCCGCAGGCGCGACTAGGGCTGCTGCTAGAGGCGGATTCCGAGCAAGGCGTCGACGGTCGATCCGGCGAGATCAGCCGCGGCGCTGTCCCGGTCTGCGGCAGGAGCCTCAAGGGCTGAAGCGGCCCAGGCATCGACCGCAGCCAGAGCTGCCGGTGCGTCCAGGTCGCGGGCCAGGGCTGTCCGCACGTCGGTCAGCATCTGCTCAGCCTGCGCGTGACCGGTGACGGGAAGTGCCTTCCGCCAGAGGGACAGACGCTCCTCGGCCGCGGTCAGCTGTTCGCCCGTCCAGAACCAGTCGGTGCGGTAGTGGTGGCTCAGCAGGACAGCGCGGATCGCGGCCGGATCGGTGCCGCGGGCCCGCAGGTTGGACACCAGCACGAGGTTGCCCAGGGACTTGCTCATCTTTTCGCCGTCCAGGCCCACCATTCCGGCGTGGGCGTAGTGGCGGGCCAGCGGGGTTCCGGTGCAGGCATAGGCATGCCCCGCGCTCATCTCATGGTGCGGGAAGACCAGGTCCGAGCCGCCGGCCTGCACGGTGAAGGGTGCCGGCAGGAACCGCTGGGCGATAACGGAACACTCAATGTGCCACCCGGGACGGCCGGATCCCAGCGAGGCGCCGTCCCAGAACGGCTCCCCGGCGCGTTCGACGCGCCACAGCAGCGGATCCAGGGCGTTACGTTTGCCGGGACGCAGCGGGTCCCCGCCGCGTTCGGCGAAGAGCGGCAGCATCTGTTCCGGGCTGAGCCCGGACACTGCACCGAGCTGCCAGGCGTCATCACCGGCAGCCAGGCCCGAAGCCGCGTCGACGGAGAAGTAGACGTCGCCGTCGGGTTCGCTGCCCTCGCCGGGCACGCGGTAGGCAATGCCGCGGCGCAGGAGGTCCTCCACTACCGGCACAATCCACTCGATGGACTCCACGGCGCCCACGTAGTGGTCCGGCGCGATGACGTTCAGGGCTTCCATGTCATCACGGAACAGCTGTGTCTGCTCCTGCGCCAGAGCCCGCCAGTCCAGGCCCCGGTCATTGGCCCGCTCCAGGAGCGGATCGTCGATGTCCGTAACGTTCTGCACATAGCGGACCTCGTTGCCCGAATCCCGCCACTGCCGGTTCAGGAGGTCAAAGGCCACATAGGTGGAGGCGTGCCCCATATGCGTGGCGTCATAGGGAGTGATGCCGCAGACATACAGGCTGGCAGCACCATCCGTTCGCACGGGAACAGTCCGGCGCAGGGCCGAATCGTAGAGGGCCAGTTCCGGGGATTTACCGGGCAGGACGGGCAGGGGGGAGCTTTTCCACGCAATCACAGGTTCAACTCTACTTTCCGTTGCTAGGCATTCAGCACGCCAAAGCCCAGAAGCAGGTAAATCACGACTCCGAGGAGGATGCGGTACCAGACAAAGAGGCCGTAACCGCGGGTCGAGACATATTTCAGGAACCAGCCGATGATGATGAAGCCCACAACAAACGCAACCAGGGTGGCGCCGGCGGTTTCCCAGCCGCCGTACACCATGGGCTCATCCAGTGACTTCACCAGCTGGAAGAGCCCGCTGCCGAAGACGGCGGGGATGGCCAGGAGGAAGGCGTAGCGGGCGGCGGCCTCCCTGGTGTAGCCCATAAACAGCCCGGCGGTGATGGTTCCGCCGGAACGGCTGACACCGGGAATCAGTGCCAGCGCCTGCGCGAAGCCGTACAGGATGCCGTGCTTGTAGGTGAGCTTGTCCAGCGTGCGCTGCTGCTTGCCCACGGCGTCGGCCACCGCAAGGATGATGCCGAAGACGATCAGCATGGTTGCCACGATCCAGAGGCTGCGGAAGGTGCTTTCGATCTGGTCCTGGAACAGCAGGCCCAGCACCACGATCGGCAGCGTGCCGATAATGATCAGCCAGCCCATGCGGGCGTCGGGATCGCTGCGCGGAACACGTCCGGCCAGCGACCCGATCCAGGCCTTCACGATCCGGACGATGTCCTTCCAGAAGTAGACCGCCACCGCGGTTTCCGTGCCGAGCTGGGTGATCGCGGTGAACGCGGCACCCGGATCCTGGGCACCGGGCAGCAGCTCACCGACTATCCGCAGATGGGCGCTGGAAGAGATGGGGAGAAATTCAGTCAAGCCCTGAATAAGGCCAAGGAAGAGCGCTTCAAACCAATTCACAAGATAGAACTCTAGGCCACGACCGGCGGCCCGCCGTGCCGGGCCGCCCCGGGCAGCTTCACGATGCGTCGCAGGTCACAGCCGCAGGAGGAGTGCTGCACGGCCCTTTGGACCGGACTCTTCCCGCGTGGACCGCCGTTCCGGCGGGGTGTTCTACGTCCCGGGTTGAACGCCCGAGGACTGTTCTTCGTCGTCGGCGAACTCGCCGTCGAACTCCTCGTCGTCGTCTTCGTAGATTTCCAGCGGCGTGACCTCGCCGTACGCGTCGTAGAGGACTTCTTCGTAGACCTCAAAGGCATCCGCCACCGCCAGATAGGCTGTCTCAACCAGCGGGTCCTTATCCCCGCGGCGCTGGGAAGCGGCCGTCAGGTGCTCTTCGAGGGCAGCCATGAGTGATTGGAGCGCGACGTGCGGATCTATGCTCATGCCCTAGACGTTAGCGGTAAAGCAGGCAAAATTGGAGGGATATGCGCGAACAAATTCTTCGGCCCGGCCTGCGCCGGCCAGACGAGAACTTCCGGGACTACGAGTATCTCGTGGTCTCCGTTAACCCCGGCGATTCAGTCTCCGAGGCCCGGCGGCTCATCAGGGAGCACGCCGAGTACGGCAAATGGGAGCTGCACCGCAGCTGCATTTACCGCGGCGGCGGCAGGCGCTTCTGGCTGCGCCGGCGCGTCATGCGGGTCCAGCGCACGGCCTGACGCAGCACAGAAGCCTGAGGCTCGAGTCTTTGTCCGGAACTCAGTCCTTGTCCGGAACCGGGCCCAGCCAGGCGTTGGCCACCGAAGCGTGGACCGAGTCCTCGCTGGATGGATGGAACATGCCGGCCAGGACGTCCCGGTACAGGCGTTCCAGCTCCGCCCCGCGGAAGTAGCTTTTGCCTCCGGATACCCGGACGGCCGTTTCAACAACGGACCGGGCAGTTTCGGTGGCCCGGTACTTCAGTGAGGAGAGCCGGGGGAACCAGAGGTTGCCGTGGTCGGTGCCGGCCTCCAGGTCACGTGCGATCGCCTCGAGCTGCGGGTGGATGCCGTCCATCCGGATGGCGGCATCGGCGACCTTCCACCGGGTGTGGGGATCGTGGGCCGCAGGGCTGCCTCCCGCCGTCGTCCGTCCCTGCGCCGCTTCCACCGCCAGTTCGACGGCGCGGTCCCCCACCCCGGTGTAGACGGCCGAGAGCAGCGTTTCGAAAAGGCTGAAGATGCCGAAAACGAAGGCATCCCGGTGCGGACCCACCGGTGTGGTGCGCACCAGCCGGTCGGCCGCTACCACCGCGTTGTCCAGGACGGTGGTGCAGGACTGGCTCGCGCGCATGCCCATGGTGTTCCAGTCATCCTTGACCGTGATGCCTTCGGTTCCCCGCGGGGCAAAACCGAAGACCAGCCGGGGCTCCTCCGGATCGGAGTCGTCGCGGCCGAAGATGCCCAGCCTGGTCCACGCCGGAGACAGGCTGGTGAAGATTTTCGTTCCCGTGAAGGCATACGAGCCGTCGCCCTGCGGCCGGGCGTCCGTGAAGGAATCGAAGAGGACGGCCGCGTTGCCCGGCTCCGAGATCCCGAACGCATACAGCTCACCCCGGGCGGCGTCGTCGAGCACGAATGCCAGGGAGTCGTCGCCGCGAAGGGACAACAGGTGCGCAACCCCGCACCAGACCTGGTGCATGTTCACGGCCAGCGCCGTGGCGGGAGCCGCCGTCGCCAGCAGCCGCTGGGCCTGGACCACCTGGGGAATGCCGAAGCCGGCGCCTCCCGCAGCAGTGGGTGCAAAGAGGGCGAGGTAGCCGGCGGCGCGAAGGTCTTCGAGGTCCTCCGTAAAGAAGGTGTTGTCGCGGTCGTACCCGGCGGCGCGGCTGCGCAGGCGGTCCAGGAGCTCGGGCGTGAGGATGTCGGCGGGATTCACGGCTGCGTCCTCCTAGTATCCGGTCAGCAGGCGGGAGAGCACCCGGGTGCCGAACTTCAGGGAATCGACCGGGACCCGCTCGTCCACGCCGTGGAACATGCCGGTGAAGTCCAGCTCCTCGGGCAGGCGCAGCGGGGCGAACCCGTATCCGGTGATGCCCAGGCGGCTCAGGGACTTGTTGTCGGTGCCGCCGGAGAGCGTGTAGGGCAGGACGGGCGCGCCCGGGTCCTCCGCCTGCAGGGCGCCGACCATGGAATCCACCAGGTTGCCCTTGAAGGGCACCTCCAGCGAGACGTCCTTGTGCTCATAGCTGACGTCGACGCCGGGCCCGGCCAGATCCTTGATGACGGCGAGGACCTGCTCTTCCTGTCCGGGAAGGGTGCGGACGTCAATGAGGGCTTCGGCGGTGCCCGGAATGACATTGTGCTTGTAGCCGGCCTTGAGGACCGTCGGGTTGGCGGTGTTCTGCAGCGTCGCCCCCACGAAACGGGCTACGGTGCCCAGCTCGGCCAGGAGCCGCTCCGGGTTATCAGGATCGAACTCGACGCCGGTCAGTTCCGTGACGCCGTCCAGGAAGGCGCGTGTCGTGTCGGTGAGTTCGATCGGCCAGGGGTATTCCCCGATGGTGGCGACGGCGCGGGCGAGGCGGCTCACCGCGTTGTCGGTGTTGATCTGTGAACCGTGGCCGGCGCGGCCGTGGGCAACGAGACGCAGCCAGGAGATGCCTTTTTCAGCGGTCTGCAGCAGGTAGGTGCGCTTGCCGCCGATCGTGGCGGAAAAGCCGCCCACTTCGGAAATGGCTTCAGTGGCGCCGTCGAAAAGCTCGCGGCGGTTTTCCACCGCCCAGGTTGCTCCGTACTTGCCGCCTGCCTCCTCGTCGGCGAAGAACGCGAAGATGAGGTCCCGCTTGGGCTTGGTCCCCGTGCGCGCCATGCTGCGCATGACCGAGAGGATCATCGCGTCCATGTCCTTCATGTCGACGGCGCCGCGTCCCCAGATCAGCCCGTCCCGCTCTTCTCCGCTGAAGGGGTCCACCGACCAGTCCTGCTTTTGGGCGGGAACGACGTCGAGGTGGCCGTGCACCACGAGCGCCGGGAGGCTCGGGTCGGAGCCCTCCATGCGGGTGACGACCGATGCCCGGCCGGGCGCGGATTCGAAGAGGTCGGCGTGCAGTCCGGCTTCTTCGATCAGGCCCGCAGTGTATTCGGCGGCGGCCCGTTCACCCGGACCCGATCCGTCCCCGAAGTTGGAGGTGTCAAAGCGGATCAGTTCCCGGCAGATCCGGGCCACTTCGTTTTCTGCGGTTTGCTCGGACGCAGCAGTCTCAGACATGGTTTCTCCTTCGGATGGCTTGCTGCCAGCCTAGCCACCGGACGGCTGACCAGCACCGATTTACGGTCCGGGCCAAAACCGTGTTAGAGTTTTTCCCGTTGCTTCCGCAGCTTTTGAACGACTGAAGGCCTTGCGGAAAACACCCAGGCGCGGGTGGCGGAATGGCAGACGCGCTAGCTTGAGGTGCTAGTCCTCTAACGAGGGTGGGGGTTCAAGTCCCCCTCCGCGCACAATATCTACCCCTCGGGATCTTCGGATTCCGGGGGGTATTTTTGCGTCCCGGCGGGCTGCCGCAAGCCGCCCATGTGATGTTCCACACCTCCCCGGTACTCTCTGTCTATGGACGGCACCACACTCCTTAATTTGCTGCTCGTGGTTTTTTTCGTCCTGCTCGGGGGAATCTTCGCCGGAACCGAAATGGCGCTGGTCTCACTTCGCGAGAGTCAGATCAGGAAGATCGAGGACTCCGGAGCGGGCGGCCGGAAGATCGCGGAGCTGGCCCGGAACCCCAACCTCTTTCTCTCGTCCATCCAGATAGGCGTCACCCTCTGCGGATTCTTCTCCGCTGCCTACGGCGCGTCCGCGCTGGCGCCGGCGGTCACCCCCGCGCTGCGCGCCCTCGGTATTCCGCCGCCCGCCGCGGATGCGGCCGCCTTCATCCTGATGACCCTCGCCGTCGCCTACTTGTCCCTGGTCCTCGGCGAGCTGGTGCCCAAACGGCTCGCCATGCAGAACGCCGAGGGCTTTACGCGGCTCCTGGCCCCGCCCCTGAACGTGTTCGCCGTCGTCATGCGGCCGGTGATTCGGCTGCTTTCGGTCTCCACGGATGCTGTGGTCCGGCTCCTCGGCGGTGATCCCAAGGTAAAGACACCGCCGGTGACATCCCAGGAGCTGTGGGACATGGTGGCGGCCAGCCCGGTGCTGGCCGAGGACAGCCGCCGGATCCTCTCGGACGTGTTCGGGGCGGGGAACCGGCTGCTTCAGGAGGTGATGCGCCCGCGACCCCAGGTGCAGTTCCTTTCCGCGGACCTCACCGTAGCCGAGGCCCGCGCTGCGGTGCACACGCTGCCGTATTCGCGGTATCCGGTCATCGGGGACTCCCCCGACGATGTCCTGGGCTTCATCCACGTCCGGGATCTCCTGCGCGGTGGCGACGACGGCGGAACCGGGCCCGAACGGCGGCTCGGTGACATTGTCCGTCCCATCCTGTTCCTTCCCGGCACTGCAGCGGTGGTGCCTTCCCTGTCCAGGATGCGCCGCGACGGCAGCCACATTGCCGTCGTGGCCGATGAGTACGGCGGGACGGACGGCATTGTGACCCTGGAGGATCTCGTGGAGGAACTGGTCGGGGAGATCTACGACGAATACGACACGTCGCGGGATCCCGAGGATCTGCACCGGCGCGTCCGGGGCGATCTGGTGGTTGACGGAGCACTGATTCTGCAGGAATTCGAACGGCTGACCGGCATAAACCTGCCGGAAGGCTTATATGAAACGGTCGGCGGATACATTATGGAGCGGTTGGGACGCATTGCCCGTCCGGGAGACATTGTCGCCGCTCCGGGGTGCGAACTGGAGGTGCTCAGCGTTCAGCGCCGCCGCATCGGCGCCGTGCGCGTCATTCGTTCCGCTGATCCCGAGCACTGATTCCTTTCGTCGTGTTCTGCCTCCGGGAGGAGGACGGGGTTCTGTGCGCAGACAGGCGTCAAGTCCCGTAACATTGCTTTGCCCCTTAATGGCGCAGAGAATACCGGGCAGCGGGCCGTGACCGGTTTTCCCCGGTACACGTCCCGGGCCGCAGTGCAGATATACAGAAAGCAGGAAACCAGCCATGGGCGATACAAAAATCAGCTCCGGGGAACCCGAACTCAAGCGGGTGATGGGGACCAAGCTTTTGCTGCTCTTCATCGTCGGCGACATTCTCGGCACCGGAGTCTATGCCCTGACCGGCCAGGTAGCCGGCGAAATCGGCGGTGCCGCCTGGGCGCCCATCCTGATCGCGTTCGGCGTTGCCACCATTACCGCTTTGTCCTATCTGGAACTGGTGACCAAGTTTCCGCAGGCTGCTGGTGCCGCCCTTTACGCACACAAGGCTTTCGGCATTCACTTCGTGACGTTCCTGGTGACTTTTGCGGTGCTGAGTTCGGGAATCACGTCCGCTTCGACTGCCGCCAAGTTCCTGGCCGAGAACTTCATTGTCGGGTTCAACCTGGAGTGGGGACAGACCGGCGTCACCTGGGTGGCCGTCATCTTCATGCTGGTCCTCGCGGTGATTAACCTCCGCGGAGTTGGCGAGAGCATCAAGTTCAACGTGGTCCTGACGATTATCGAACTGACCGGCCTCCTGATTGTCATCCTCATCGGCTTCTGGGCCATGAGCCAGGGCAATGTAGATTTCTCCCGCGTCATGGTGTTCGAAACCGAAGAGAACAAGAGCGTTTTCCTGGCCCTGACAGCCGCCACCTCGCTGGCGTTCTTCTCCATGGTGGGCTTTGAGGACTCGGTTAACATGGCCGAAGAAACCCGGGATCCCGCCAAGATCTTCCCGAAGGTCATGCTGACCGGGCTGAGCATCACGCTGATTGTCTACCTGCTGGTGTCCATTGCCGCCGTGGCCATTGTGCCCGTCGGCCAGCTCTCCGCAAGTGCAACCCCCCTGCTCGAGGTTGTCCGGGCCGGAGCACCCAACCTGCCGGTTGATGTTATTTACCCGTTCCTGTCCATTTTTGCCGTGGCCAATACCGCCCTGATCAACATGCTCATGGCCAGCCGCCTGCTCTACGGCATGGCCAAGCAGGATGTCCTGCCCCGTTCGCTCTCCAAGGTTCTTCCCGGGCGCCGCACGCCCTGGGCCTCGATCATCTTCACTACCGCCATCGCGCTGGGACTGATTATCATCGTCACCAACTTCATGGGCAAGGACACCGTCGCGGCCCTGGGCGGGACCACGGCACTGCTGCTGCTGGCAGTGTTTACCGTGGTGAACGTTGCCTGCCTGGTGCTGCGCCGCACCCCGCACGAGGGCAAGCATTTCCGCTCCCCCGGGTTCCTCCCGTACGTCGGTGTCTTCACCTGCGCCTTCCTGCTGGGCCCGTGGGCGCAGGACCCGATCGAATACCGCATTGCCGGCCTGCTGCTGCTGCTGGGCCTGGTGCTGTGGGTGCTGACCTGGTTCTGGAACCGGGCAGTGCGCGCCAAGAAGACGCGCTTCACAGATGCCGAAGAACTCCGGGGCTAGGCCCTTTTCCGCCCCGCTTTTCCATCCCTAGGTCAGGAGCACCATGAGTATTGTCGTCGGATTTCTTCCCACCCCCGAGGGGATGGCGGCGCTGGACGCCGCCCGCCGGGAGGCCAGTGCCCGTTCAGCGCAGCTGGTCATCGTGAACGTGGCGTTCCCCCGCCACGGCCTGCACCACCAGGAGCAGGAAGAAGCCAACAACGCCGCGCTTGAAAAGCTTGAAGCAGAGCTGCGCTCAGCAGGGACTTCCTACAAGCTGGTTCATCCGGTGGGCGATTACGATCCCGCTGAAGAGATCCTCAAGGCTGCCGAAGGTTCCGGCGTCGAGCTGATTGTCCTGGGGCTGCGGCGCCGCACCCCGGTAGGCAAGATGCTGCTGGGCAGCACCGCGCAGCGGGTTCTGCTCCAGTCCGACTGCCCGGTCCTGGCCGTCAAGGCCAACGACTAGCCTCAGGCAGCACCTGCGCAGAACGCCAAAGTGGCCGGCACCCGATGACGGGTGCCGGCCACTTTGGCGTTTCCGAAGGGTTCCTGCTCTGCAGGTTCCCGCTTACAGCCGTCCGCTACGTAATGGAGGCGGCTCCGCGGCGCTTGTTGAACACGTCGAAGGCCACGGCTGCCAGGAGCACCAGCCCCTTGATCAGCTGCTGGTATTCGGTGCCCACGCCCATGATGGACATGCCGTTGTTCAGGATGCCGATGATCAGCCCGCCGATGATGGCTCCGGTGACCCGGCCGATGCCCCCGGTTACTGCGGCTCCGCCGATAAAGACGGCGGCAATCGCATCGAGTTCAAAGCCCTCGCCGGCCTTGGGGCTGGCCAGGTTCAGCTGCGCAGTAAAGACCAGGCCGGCCAGCGCGGCCAGGACACCCATGTTGATGAAAACGGTGAACGTGGTCCGCTTGGTGTTGATGCCGGAGAGGTCCGCGGCGTGCAGGTTCCCGCCCATGGCGTAGATGTGGCGTCCCCAGACGCTGCGGTTCATGACGGCGGAGTAACCGACCGTCAGCAGCCCCAGGATGACCAGGACAATGGGAGTGCCGCGGTAGCTGGCGAGCAGGTACGTGATGAACAGGAGCAGGCCGGCAGTGAAGACGAGCTTGGCGGCGAACCAGAGGATCGGCTCGTCGACCAGCTGGTGGCGGCGGCGGATCATCCGCTGGCGGATGCCCGAGCCGACCAGGGCTGCGGCCGAAAGGACGCCGATGATGACTGTCAGCGGCTCCAGGAAACTGGTTCCTCCGCCGAGGTCAGGCAGGAATCCGCTGCCCAGGTCGCGGAACTTGTCCGGGAAGGGCGAGATCTGCTGGTTCTGCAGGACAATCTGGGTTAGTCCGCGGAAGGTCAGCATGCCCGCCAGCGTGACGATGAACGCCGGGATCCCGAAGTAGGCGATCCAGAAACCCTGCCAGGCTCCGACGGCGGCGCCGAGGACCAGGCACAGGACGGCGGCGAGCCACCAGGGCAACCCCCACTGCGTGATCATGACGCCGGCGGCTGCACCGGTGAAGGCGACGACGGAGCCGACCGAAAGGTCGATGTGTCCGGCGATGATCACCAGGACCATGCCGACGGCGAGGATCAGGATGTAGCTGTTCTGGATGATCAGGTTCGAGACGTTGATCGGTGCCAGGGTGATCCCGTTGGTGGCGATCTGAAAGAAGATGATGATGGCGATCAGGGCGATGAACAGCCCCACCTGGCGCAGCTGCCCGGTCAGGTAGTTCAGGGCGGTGCCGACAATCCCTGCCGGACGTTCCTTCGGTGCGGGGGCGCCGGTGGACGGCCCCTTATCGGTGAGAGTGCTCATTGGCGTTCCTTGTCTGTCGCGTCGGCAGGAGTCCTGGCGTCGCGGGTCATGTACTGCATGAGGTATTCGGCGCTGGCTTTTTCCCGCGGGACGTCTGCGGTGATGCGGCCTTCGGCCAGGGTGTAGATGCGGTCGCAGATTCCCAGCAGCTCCGGCAGCTCGGAGGAGATCACGATGACCGCCTTACCCTGGTCCGCCAGTTCATTGATGATGGTGTAGATCTCGTACTTGGCGCCGATGTCGATCCCGCGGGTGGGCTCGTCGAGAATCAGCACGTCGGGATTGGTGTGGATCCATTTGGACAGCACCACCTTCTGCTGGTTTCCGCCGGAGAGCTTTCCGGTCAGGGCCAGCACCGAGGGTGCCTTGATGTTCATGCTGGTCCGGTACTTTTCCGCCGTCAGGTGTTCCCGGTACGGGTCCACCCAGCCGCGGACGGAGAGCCTGTTCAGGCTGGAAACGGAGATGTTGCGGCGAATGTCCTCAATGAGGTTCAGCCCGTACCGCTTGCGGTCCTCCGTGGCATAGGCCAGTCCGTGCGCGATGGCCTGGCCGACGTTCTTCATGGTGATCTCGCGGCCGTTCTTGTACACGCGGCCGCTGATGTTGTGGCCGTAGCTGCGGCCGAAGACGCTCATGGCCAGTTCGGTGCGCCCGGCTCCCATCAGCCCGGCGATCCCTACGATTTCGCCCGCCCGCACGTTCAGGTTGGCGTTGGTGACAACCTTGCGGGAGCGGTCCAGCGGGTGATGCACCGTCCAGTCCTCGATGCGCAGCACTTCCTCGCCGATGACCGGGGTGTGCTCCGGGTAACGGCTGTCGAGGTCGCGGCCCACCATGCCGCGGATGATGCGCTCCTCGGAAATTTCGTCCGCCTGCATGTCCAGCGTCTCGATGGTGCGTCCGTCGCGGATGATGGTGACGGCGTCGGCGATCGACTTAATCTCGTTGAGTTTGTGGCTGATGATGATGCAGGTGATGCCGTCCCGGCGCAGGTCCTTGATCAGCCCGAGCAGGTGCTCGGAGTCTTCATCGTTCAGGGCGGCCGTGGGCTCGTCGAGGATCAGGAGTTTGACCCGCTTGGACAGGGCCTTGGCGATTTCCACCAGCTGCTGCTTGCCCACGCCGATGTCCTGGATTCTGGTGGCGGGATTCTCGGCCAGGCCCACCCGTTCCAGGAGCTTCCCGGCTTCGAGGTTGGTGCGGTGCCAGTCGATGAAACCGCCCCTGGCCTGTTCGTTGCCCAGATAGATGTTCTCCGCAATGGAGAGGAACGGGCTCAGTGCCAGTTCCTGGTGGATGATCACCACACCGGCGGCTTCGGAATCCTTGATGTCCTTGTACTCCTGGAGCTCGCCCTCCAGGTAGATCCCGCCCTCATAGGTGCCGGCCGGGTAGACCCCGGAGAGGACCTTCATCAGGGTGGATTTCCCGGCGCCGTTTTCTCCGCAGATGGCGTGCACGGTGCCCTGGCGGACCTCCAGGGAGACGTCCTGGAGTGCCTTGACCCCGGGGAAAGACTTGGTGATTCCCCGCATGGAAAGAATATTCGCGTTCACGTTCATGTCCTTGCCGGCGGCGCCCCGCCGGCAGCCGCGTACGGCTGCCGGCGGGGAACACCGCGGTGGTAGGGAGTTACTTGAGGTCGGAGGCCTCGTAGTAACCGCTGTCGACGAGGACTTCCTCGTAGTTGTCCTTGGTGACCACCATCGGGTCCAGCAGGTAGGTCGGGACGATCTTGACGTTGTTGTCGTACGTCTCCGTGTCGTTCACCTCGGGGTCTTCGCCCTTGAGCACGGCGTCAACCATCGCCACGGTCTGCTCGCCCAGTGCCCGGGTGTCCTTGAAGATGGTGGAGTACTGCTGGTTGTCCATGATGGACTTCACCGAGGCGGCCTCGGCGTCCTGGCCCGTGATGACCGGCAGGGCATCGGCGGAGTAGCCGGATCCGGTGAGGGCGGAGATGATGCCCAGCGAGATGCCGTCGTACGGGGACAGCACGCCGTCGACCTTTTCGCCGCCCGAGTAGGTGCTGGCGATCAGGTTCTGCATGCGCTTCTGGGCGGTGGCCGGGTCCCAGCGCAGAGTCGCGATCTGCGTGAAGCCGGTCTGTCCGCTCTGGACCACGAGGGTGCCCTTGTCGATGTAGGGCTGCAGGGTGTCCATGGCGCCGTCGTAGAAGAAGTTGGCGTTGTTGTCGTCCGGGCTGCCGGCGAAGAGTTCAATGTTCTTCGGTTCGGTGGCACCGGTGTCCTTGCCCTCGGCGTCGAGGATGCCCAGGCCGGTCAGCAGCGAGGTGGCCTGCTGGACCCCCACGGTGTAGTTGTCGAAGGTCGTGTAGTAGTCCACGTTTTCGTTGCCCGTGATCAGTCGGTCGTAAGCGATGACCTTGATGCCGGCAGCTGCTGCGTTGTCCAGCTGGTCACTCAGCGCGGTGCCGTCGATGGCGGCGATAACCAGGACCTTGGCGCCCTTGGTGATCATGTTGGAGACCTGCTGGACCTGGGTGGGAATGTCGTCGTCGGCGTATTCCAGCGTGGTGTCGTACCCGAGGTCTTCGAGCTCGGCCTTGATGGAGTCGCCGTCCTTGATCCAGCGCTCGGAAGTCTTGGTGGGCATTGCGATGCCCACCAGCGCACCTGCGTTGTCGCCGGACTCGGCGGAATCGGAATCAGCGCCGCCGCGGCCCGAGCCGGAGCCGCAGCCTGCAACGGAGACGGCCAGGATACCGGCAGTCACGCTGAGAAGGAGTTTACGGATTTTCACGAAGGAGCCCTTTCGGTGGACATCTTTGTCTAGCGGAGAAACTGCCGGTCCGCGCGCGCTGTGCCGCCCCGCCGCGCACCGGCAAGATCGAGGGTGAGAAGTGCATCACATAGCCATGTGAGCGCTAACATTATGGCTCCTGCCGCATGCCGGTTGTCAATTCCGCGACCTTCCGAGACCGGGAGGCCGCGTTCCGGGCCCGAGCTAGCGCAGCAGTTCCGCGCGAATCGCGGCCACCCCGGTCAGCGTTTCTTCGAAAGAGGTGGACAGCGGCGACAGGCCCAGCCTGATTCCCGACGGGTTCCGGTAGTCGGGGATGACCCCCTGTTTCCAGAGTTCGGCGGTGACGGCCTTGAACGCCGGATGGTCAACGGTGATGTGGCTGCCGCGTCTCTGCGGCTGGCGCGGGGACGCCACGACGACGCCGTGCGGCACCAGCAGGGCGTCCACCGCGGCCAGGGCGAACTCGGTGAGCGCCTCCGACTTTGCCCGGACGGCTCCGATCCCGGCCTCGGCGATCAGGGAGACCATGTCCTGCACGGGGAGCATTCCGAGCACCGGGGGCGTGCCGGAGACCAGCCGGCGGATCCCGGGGGCCGGCGTGTAGCCCTGGGCCATGCCGAAGGGGTCCGAGCTCCCCAGCCAGCCCTGGATCGGCTGGGAGAAATCCTCCTGGTGGCGGCGGGCCACGTAGGCCCAGGCGGGCGCGCCGGGGCCGCCGTTGAGGTATTTGTAGCTGCAGCCTGCGGCGTAGTCCACGCCCCAGGCATCAAGCTCCGCCGGAACCGCGCCGGCGGAGTGGCACAGGTCCCACAGCACCAGTCCCCCGGCGTCGTGCACCGCCTTGGTAACGGCGGGAACATCGGCAAGAAAGCCCGAGCGGTAGGCCACATGGCTGAAGACGGCCAGGGCAGTCTGCGGTCCCGCGGCGGCGGCCACGGCCTCGGGGGTGATGCCGCCGTCGTAGTCGGCCGGAACCCAGCGCAGCGTCAGCCCGCACTCCTGCGCAATGCCCTCCATGACGTACCGGTCGGTGGGGAAGTTATCCGCATCCAGGAGGATTTCCGTCCGCCCGGGCCGGGCCGCAGCGGCAGCCCGGCCCAGCTTGTACAGCAGGACAGTCGTCGAGTCCGCCACGATGCACTGCCCGGCGGCGGCTCCCAGCGCCACCGCGCCCAGCTCGTCGCCGAGCAGCTGCGGCAGCTCGAGCCACTGCTCGTCCCAGCCGCGGATGAGCCTGCCGCCCCACTGCTGCCGGACAAAGTCCTGCAGGTGCTCAGCGGTGGCGCGCAGGGGACGGCCCAGCGAGTTGCCGTCCAGGTACGCACTCACCCCCTCGGCTTCCAGGAAGCGGTCCCGGAAGCGCGCCAGCGGGTCCGCTGCGTCCAGGTTCCGGGCGGTGACCAGCAAGGGGTCCAGCAACGTGTCCAGTTCAGTCATGTGGGCACCCTAACAGCCGCTGAGGGCCTACTCCGGCAGCGCCCGCACGGCGCCGGCGAAGTGGCGGCGAAGGGAACGCTGGTTCCAGCCCACAAACGTGGAGCCCGAATACCCGTCCTCCCCCTCCGTGTCCGAAATTGACAGCGACACGGCAGCCGGCAGGAACACCGGGGAGTCGAAGTCGATGGACCACTCGTAGGGCTCCTGCCGGTTCTGTACGATGTCGGCAACCACCCGCGAGGCCAGATACATGCCGTGTGCCAGTGACCGTTTCTGGCCCAGCGCCTTGGCCGATAGCCGGCTGAGGTGGATGGGGTTGAAATCGCCGGACACCATGGCATAGTTGCGGCCGGCGTCGGCCCCCAGGCGCCACAGCGCGGTGGGCTGGGGAGGCACGAAGTCGGGACGGGGCGCGCGGGCATCGGGCCGGTCAAAACGCGGCAGGAAGACACCCTTGGCCAGGTAGGTGGACCGTCCGCGCCACACGACGGAGCCTCCCGCGCTGACCTCCGCGACCAGCTCCACTGAAGTGCCGGCGCGGTGCCCCGCCAGGTTCTCCGCCCAGGCGGTGACGGTGAGCGGTTCGGTGTAGTGGATCGGCCTCAGATGCTCCGTGTTGTTCCGCAGATGCACCATCCCCAGCAGCGGCAGCGGAAAGTCGTCCCTGGACATCAGGCTCATGGCCACCGGAAAGGCAAACGTGTGCACAAAACCGGAGGGCAGGTAGTCGGAGGCACTGTGCTGCACCAGCCGCTGGAAGTCCGCCAGCCGTTCCAGGTCGACCCGGGCATCGAGCACCGTGTGGCGGGCGGCAGGAAGCGTTTGCGGTGCCTGCGCGGAGGAAAGGCGTGCCTTGGCCGCCGAGCCGAGGGCGCCGACGTAGAGCTTTCCCAGTGTGGGGATCTCGGTGAGCTGGGTGTCGGTCATGCCCCCACCATGTTCTGTCCGCAGACCCGGACAACCTGTCCGTTGACCCCGGCGGCCGCATCCGAAGCCAGGAAGGAAATGGTCTCGGCGACGTCGACAGGCAGTCCGCCCTGCTGCAGGCTGCTCAGGCGGCGGGCCACCTGGCGGGTCAGGGCCGGAATTGCCGCGGTCATGTCGGTTTCAATAAAACCGGGCGCGACGGCGTTGATGGACCCGCCGCGCGGTGCCATCAGCGGCGCCGTTGCCCGGACCATGCCGATGACTCCGCCCTTGGATGCTGCGTAGTTGGTCTGGCCGCGGTTGCCGGCGATGCCGCTGGTGGAAGCCAGCGAAACGATCCGCCCCTCGGCGCTGAAGGTGTCCGAGGCGAGCAGGGTCCGGTTCATCTTCAGCTGGGAGGCGATATTGACGGCAATGACGGACTGCCACCGGGATTCATCCATGTTCGCCAGCAGCTTGTCGCGGGTGATGCCGGCGTTGTGGATGACGATGTCCAGGTGCCCGTAGCGTTCCCTGGCGTGGGCCAGGATGCGGTCGGCGGCGTCGTCGCGGGTGATGTCCACCTGCAGGGCGGTGCCGGAAATCTCGTTGGCGACCCGGGCGAGCTGCTCGCCCGCTGCAGGTACGTCGACCACAATCACGGTGGCGCCGTCGCGGTGCAGGATCCTGGCGATCGCGGCGCCGATCCCCCGTGCCGCACCGGTCACTACGGCCACCTTGCCGGCCAGCGGCGCGTTCCAATCCGCCGGCAGCGAGCCGGCGTCGGAGCCGACGGTGATGAACTGTCCGCTGACGTAGGCGCTCTTGCCCGACAGCAGGAACCGCAGCGCCGCCGCCGCGCCCGGAGCCGTGGCCTGCACTCCGTTGGCCAGGACAATGCCGTTAGCCGTGGCACCGCCGCGCAGTTCGTGGGCGATGGAACGGAGCAGACCGTCCACTCCCTGCCGTGCCGCAGCAGCCTCGGGCTCCTGCGCTTCGGCTGCGGGACGGGACACCGTGACGACGCGTCCGCCCGGGGCGAGGTCGCGCAGGGCCGCACCCGCGGCCAGGGTTGCGTCCCCCAGGTCCTCCGGGGCCGCTGCGGCATCAAGGACCAGCAGGATCGCTCCGAGCTTCTCCTTGGGGGTGGCGTGCCTGCGGACGTCCTGGTCCCAGCCCAGCAGCAGCTGGGAGAGCGCGTCCGCTGCTTCGCCCTTGCCCAGGACCAGGACGGGTCCGGGGACCAGGGGCTTGGCCGGGTCGAAGCGCCGCAGGATCGACGGGCGCGGCAGTCCCAGCTTCTTGGCAATTTCCTTGGTGATGCCGGTGTTCACGAGGTTCAGGTACGCGTCATTCATGATTAGCGCGCCTCGAGGATCGCAACGAGGCCCTGGCCGCCGGCAGCGCAGATGGAGATCAGGCCGCGGCCCGACCCCTTCTCGTGCAGCATCTTCGCCAGCGAAGCGACGATGCGCCCGCCTGTGGCGGCAAAGGGGTGGCCGGCGGCAAGCGAGGAGCCGTTGACGTTGAGCTTGGAGCGGTCGACGGTTCCGAGCGGACCTTCCAGCCCCAGCCGGGTGCGGCAGAACTCGTCGTCCTCCCAGGCGGCCAGCGTGCTGAGCACGGTGCCGGCGAAGGCTTCGTGGATTTCGAAGAAATCAAAGTCATCCAGGGTGAGGCCGTTGCGGGCCAGCAGGCGCGGAACAGCGAAGGCCGGAGCCATGAGCAGCCCGTCCTTCCCATGGACGAAGTCGACGGCGCCGGCTTCAGCGTCCACGATGTTCGCCAGCATCGGCAGGTCGTGTTCCCGGGCATAGTCTTCGGAGCCCAGCAGCACCACGGAAGCGCCGTCAGTGAGCGGCGTGGAGTTGCCTGCGGTCATGGTGGCTTCATCGCCGAGGCTGCGCCCGAACGCGGGCTTCAGCTTGCCCAGCTTCTCCATGGTGGTGTCCGGGCGCAGGTTGGCGTCGCGGGAGAGGCCGCGGTAGGGGGTGACCAAATCATCGAAAAAGCCGCGGTCGTAGGCTGCGGCCATGTTGCGGTGGCTGGCCAGGGCCAGTTCGTCCTGCGCTTCACGGGTGATTTTCCACTGGGCCGTGGTGAGGGCCTGGTGTTCGCCCATGGACAGCCCGGTCCGCGGCTCCCCGGTGGACGGTGCGTTCGGGGACAGATCCTTGGGGCGGATCTTGGCGACGGCGGCCAGCTTCTGCTTGGACGTCTTGGCCCGGGACAGGTCCAGCAGTGCCCGGCGGAGGCCTTCGCTGACGGCAATGGGGGCGTCGGAGGCGGAATCGACACCGCCGGCGACGGCCGACTCGAGCTGTCCGAGCTTGATCTTGTTCGCCAGGCTGATGACGGTCTCCAGGCCGGTGGCGCAGGCCTGCTGCACGTCGTAGGCGGGGGTCTCCGGCGACAGTGCCGATCCCAGCACCGCCTCGCGGGTGAGGTTGAAGTCCCGGGAGTGCTTCAGGACCGCGCCGCCGGCTACTTCGCCGATGCGCTCGCCCTGCAGCCCGAACCTGGCAACGAGCCCGTCAAGCGCTGCGGTCAGCATGTCCTGGTTGGAGCTGTAGGTGTACTTTCCGCCGGAGCGGGCAAAGGGGATCCGGTTTCCGCCGATAACAACGGCCTTGCGGACGGCGGGAGCAGGGGTGGTTCCGCCGGTTGCCGCGCGTTCGGCCTGGGGCTGTTCAGCCATGGTTCTGTTCTCCTTGGAAGAAATGCAAAATGTGAGGGGAGTTACTGCAACCCAGCGTACCTGATACGCTGAGTATCGTGAACACTGCTCTGCAAGACCCCTCCTCCTCAACACCGGCGTCTTCCCCGGATCGCTCCCCCGCACCCTCGGACGGCCGGTCCCTGCGCTGGGAGGCCCACCGCACGGAACGCCGCGTCGACCTGATCAAAGCCGCACGCCGCGCCGTCCATACCCTCGGCGCGGGTGCCTCCATGGAGGAGATTGCCGCAGCATCCGGAACCTCGAAGTCCGTGTACTACCGCTACTTCGGGGACAAAGCCGGGCTGCAGCAGGCCATGGGAGACATTGTGCTGTCACAGATGCAGGACAAGATCCTGGCCGCGGGCCGCACCGCCGAGTCACCCCGCGCCGGACTGCAGGCAATGGTCTCCGCCTATCTCCAAATGGCGCAGACGTCGCCCAACGTCTATGCCTTCGTCACCGCGGGAGAGGCAACGGGCACCACCGAACCCCGGTTTGCGGAGAGCTTGTCCTCCTTCTTCGAGGCCATCACGGGCATGATGGACCGCGCCATGCGGGCCTATCTGGACAGCGGTTCCACTGCCCCGAAGCTGGGCGTCGCCGCCGACTTCTGGCCGACGGCGGCCCTGGGCATGGTCCGCGCCGCCGGTGAGAGGTGGCTGGCCGCGGAACCGGGGCCGGACAAACCCAGCGAGGCCGAGATGACCCGGCAGCTCACCGTCTGGCTTTTTGACGGCATCGGCTACGAGCCGGGCCCCGCATGAGCCCCCGGCCCGCTCCCCTGCTGCTATTCGCCGGCGCCCGCAAAGCCCGGCCAACCCGTTCCATCCGCCCGACCAGAAGCATCCACCGCTCTCACAGCCACAACGAGAAGGACACGCAATGACGCAAGTAGCCTCCAAACCGGAACGCCAGATCCCCGCCGGCACCTCCGTGCGCGACGACGACACCGCCGTCGTCAACGTGGAAGCCCTCAGCCGGGCGCTGCTGGGCAAATGGGCGGACGTCCGCCTCCAGGCCCGTGCGCTCGCCGCCGAGGAAGCCCTGCACACGCCTGCCGGCCTGCCGTACACCGAGCACCGTGAACGGGTCATGACCCAGATGAAGATCCTTGCGGACAGCAAGGCGGTGCACCGGGCCTTCCCCGCCTACGTGGGCGGGGAAGACAACCACGGCGGCAACGTTGCCGGATTCGACGAGCTGGTGGTGGCGGACCCGTCCCTGCAGATCAAGGCCGGCGTGCAGTGGGGCCTGTTCGGGGGCGCCGTGATGCACCTGGGCACGCGGGAACACCATGAAAAGTGGCTCCCCGGCATCATGAGCCTGGAGATCCCCGGCTGCTTCGCCATGACCGAAACCGGACACGGATCCGACGTCGCCAGCATTGCCACCACCGCCGAATATGACGCCGGTACCGAAGAATTCATCATCAACACCCCCTTCCGCGCCGCCTGGAAGGACTACATCGGCAACGCCGCCGTGCACGGCAGGGCCGCCGTCGTCTTCGCCCACCTGATCACCGCCGGCGTGGACCACGGCGTCCATGCCTTCTACGTTGACCTGCGCGACGACAACGGCTTCCTGCCCGGCATCGGCGGCGAGGACGACGGCGTCAAGGGCGGCCTGAACGGCATCGACAACGGCCGGCTGCACTTTTCCAACGTCCGTATTCCGCGCACCAACCTGCTCAACCGCTACGGCGATGTGGCGGCGGACGGCACCTACACCTCGCCGATCGAAAGCCCGGGCCGGCGTTTCTTCACCATGATCGGCACGTTGGTCCAGGGCCGGGTGTCCCTGGATGGCGCGGCTGTGGCGGCCAGCAAGCTCGCCCTGAAGACGGCTATCCAGTACGGCACCGAGCGCCGGCAGTTCAACGGTGCCTCGGACATCACCGAGGAAGTCCTGATGGACTACCAGCAGCACCAGCGCCGGCTGCTGCCGCGGCTGGCCACGACGTACGCTGCGTCCTTTGCGCACGAGGAACTGCTGCAGAAGTTTGACGATGTGTTCTCCGGCGCGCATGACACCGACGAGGACCGCCAGGACCTGGAAACCCTCGCCGCTGGCCTGAAGTCGCTTTCCACCTGGCATGCCCTGGACACGCTGCAGGAAGCCCGCGAGGCCACCGGCGGCGCCGGTTTCCTGGCGGAGAACAGGCTGACCGCTCTGCGCGCGGACCTGGACATCTACGTCACCTTCGAAGGCGACAACACCGTCCTGCTGCAGCTGGTGGCCAAGCGGCTGCTGGCCGACTACGCCAAGGAGTTCGCGGGGGCGGACTTTGGCGTCCTGGCCCGCTACGCCGTGGGACAGGCCACCGACCGGACCATGCACCGCACCGGTCTGCGGCAGATTGTCCAGGCCTTTGCCGACACCGGCTCGGAAAAGAAGTCCGCCATTGCGCTGCGTGATCCCAGGACCCAGCGTGACCTGCTGACGGACCGCGTGGGTACGATGGTGGCCGAAGTGGCCGGCGCCCTGCGCGAAGCGCGCAAGCTGCCCAAGGACAAGGCTGCGGCCGTCTTCAACAACAATCAGCATGACCTGATCGAGGCGGCGCGCGCCCACTCCGAACTGCTGCAGTGGGAGGCCTTCACCCGGGCCCTGGACGGCATCGAAGACGCCGGAACCCGGCAGGTCATGACATGGATGCGGGACCTTTTTGGCCTGTGCCTGATCGAGAAGAACCTGTCCTGGTACCTGATGCACGGCCGGTTGTCCTCGCAGCGGGCGCGCACCCTGGGCCCTTACATCAACCGGCTGCTGGCCAAGATCCGGCCGCACGCGCTGGATCTGGTGGATGCCTTCGGTTACGGCGCGGAGCACCTGCGGGCCTCCGTCGCCTCGGGCGCGGAAAAAACGCGGCAGGACGAAGCCGCGGAGTACCAGCGCCTGATGCGTGCCAGCGGCGCAGCTCCGGTGGATGAGAAGATCCTGATCCAGCGGAAGAAGCAGGCAGCCAAAGCCAGGCGCTAGGGACAGACACGCCTGAAACGCGGGAGGCCCCGGCCGGGTAACCGGCCGGGGCCTCCCGCGCAGTTAAGCGCAGCGGGGCTGCGGTCAGCCTGCCTGCGGAAGCACGGAGCGGTAAACCTCCAGCGTGGCGGCCGCAATCGATGCCCAGGAGAATTCCTCGGTGGCACGCACCCGGCCGGCACGGCCCATTTCTGCGGCGCGTTCCGGATCGGTCACCACTTCGGTCAGCGCCGCGGCAAAGTCCCGGACAAACGCTTCCGGGTCCAGCGGGGTTCCGGTGCCGTCCGAGAGCTGCTCCAGCGGCACCAGCAGCCCGGTGACGCCGGAGTCCACCACCTCGGGAATGCCGCCCGTGGCTGAGGCGACGACGGCGGTGCCGCAGGCCATGGCTTCCAGGTTGACGATTCCCAGCGGCTCGTAGATGGACGGGCAGGCGAAGACGGTTGCGGAGCTGAGCACCTTGATGAGCTCGGCGCGGGGCAGCATCCGTTCAATCACCACGACGCCGCTGCGCTTTTGGCGGAGCTCGTCGATCAGGATGCCGGTTTCGGCGGCGAGCTCCGGCGTATCCGCAGCGCCGAGGCAGAGGACAAGCTGCACCTCGGCAGGCAGCAGTGCCGCGGCCCTCAGCAGGTAGGGCACGCCCTTCTGCCGGGTGTTGCGGCCGACAAAAACGACGCTGGGGCGTTCGGGGTCGATCCCCAGCGCACGGATCCCCTCCGGGTCGTTGTCCGGATGCCACAGGTCCACATCAATGCCGTTGTGCACCACGCGGACCTTCGCCGGGTCCACTTCGGGATAGCTGCGCAGGATGTCCTGCCGCATGCCTTCGGACACCGCGATGATGGCGGCCGCGGCGTCGTACGCTGTTTTTTCCACCCAGGAGGACAGGGCGTAGCCGCCGCCGAGCTGTTCAGCCTTCCACGGACGCAGCGGCTCCAGGCTGTGCGCGCTGAGCACGTGCGGAATGCCGTACAGCAGCGAGCCGAGGTGGCCGGCCATGTTCGCGTACCAGGTGTGTGAATGCACGAGATCTGCACCCGCCAGACCCTTCAGGATTTCCAGGTCCGTGCCCAGCGTTTGGACGGCCGGGTTCGCGTCGTCCAGTTCCGCGGGCACCGCGTAGGTGCTGACCGCGGCTCCGTGGTAATCGGCCGGCCGGGGGGCACCGAAACAATGGACCCGAAGGTCCACTTCCGCAGCCAGCACCCGGCTTAGTTCGGCTACGTGGACGCCTGCTCCGCCGTAGATTTCGGGCGGGAACTCCTTGGACACAATATCTACTCGCACTAAACCAACGTAGTGCACCGGCGCTCGGGTGATCTAGTGTGAAGGACAGCAGACTTATTACTGTGCGGTTGGCGCCGCGGCAGAAATGAGCGCAAAGCAAGCAACGTTAGACAAGAAGCGGAAACAGGGGAAACACAAAATGGCGCCAAAGAAGGTCCTGGCCGTTGTCCTTGCAGGCGGAGAAGGCAAGCGCCTCATGCCTCTGACAGCGGACCGTGCAAAACCTGCCGTTCCATTTGCCGGGCGATACCGGCTTATCGACTTTGCACTATCCAATCTGGTGAATTCGGGATACCTGCAGATTGTTGTCCTGACCCAGTACAAGTCCCACAGCTTGGACCGCCACATCTCGGAGACGTGGCGGCTCTCGACCCAGCTGCAGAACTATGTCGCGTCCGTTCCCGCACAGCAGCGGGTGGGCAAGAGCTGGTTCCTGGGCAGCGCAAACGCCATCTACCAGTCGATGAATCTGATCGACGACGCCCGCCCGGACATCGTGGTGGTCATCGGTGCCGACCACGTGTACCGGATGGACTTCTCGCAGATGGTTGAGGCCCACATTGCCTCCGGCGCCTCGGTGTCGGTGGCCGCGGTCCGCCAGCCGCTGCATCTTGCGGACCAGTTCGGGGTCATCGAAACGGATCCCGAGAGTCCGGGCCGGATCGGGGCCTTCGTGGAAAAGCCAGCCACCACGCCGGGGCTGCCCGATGACCCGGACATGTTCCTGGCCTCCATGGGCAATTACGTGTTCAACACCGATGCGCTGGTGGAGGCATTGAAGGTTGATGCCGAACGGCTGATTACCAAGCACGACATGGGCGGTGACATCATTCCCTATTTTGTGGACCGGGGAGATGCCGCCGTGTACGACTTCTCGCACAACGTCATTCCCGGGGCCACGGGCAGCGACCACCAGTACTGGCGCGACGTCGGTACTTTGGACTCCTACTATGACGCCAACATGGACCTCATTTCTCCGCTGCCGGCGTTCAATCTCTACAACCTGCAGTGGCCCATTTACACGCGCCAGAGCATCTCGCCCCCCGCGAAGTTTGTCCGCAGCGCCGCCGACCAGGCCGGGACCGCGTTCGACTCCATTGTTTCCAACGGTGTGGTGATCTCCGGCGGGACCGTCACCGGTTCGGTGCTGGCACCGGATGTCTATGTGGACAACGGTGCGGTGGTCTCCGATTCGGTGCTGATGGACGGGATCCATGTCGGCGCCGGGGCCGTGGTCCGGAGGGCCATTATCGACAAGTTCGTGCAGATCCCGCCCGGTGCCACCATTGGCGTGGACCGGGAGCTTGACCTGGCCCGGGGGTTCACCGTCACGGCCTCCGGACTGACGGTGCTCAGCAAGGGGCAAAAGGTCTCCCTGCCGGAGCCGGAGGCAGAGGCCGCGCCGGTGTAGCGCAGCCTTCATTGTGAAACCCCGGCTGTGATCTTCCTCCGCCGCGGTGCCCGGGATACCGGGCACCGCGGCGTTTCGTTGTAAGGTCGGAAGGCATCAAACTTGCCTTCGCCGTGTTTTTCACCGGCGGGAAACACAGCAGAAACGACTTTCATGAGCACCCCCGACCTGAGCCCCGAAGACCTGCAGGCCTGCCTGCGGGTCCTGTCCTCCATCCACGTCCTGGACGAGGAACACCCGGATTACATTGCCGTCCGCCGTGCGACCGCCAAAATGTTCAAATCGGTGAAAAAACACCGGAAGAACGAAAAGCGGGACGCCGCAGCGGATGCCGACCGCGCCGTCGTCGCCCGCACCGCCACCGGCGCCTCGGACCGCATTGACGACGAGACCCGCGGCGCCCAGCTGAAGTCCTCGGCCCACGGCCCGTCCGCCGGGACGCTGCTCAAGCCGCGCAACTGCTACATCTGCAAGCAGCCCTATACCCTGGTGGATGCGTTCTACCACCAGCTCTGCCCCGAATGTGCCGCCTTCAGCCATGCCAAGCGCGACGCCCGCACCGACCTCACCGGAAAGCGCGCCCTGCTCACCGGCGGCCGCGCCAAGATCGGCATGTACATTGCCCTGCGGCTGCTGCGCGACGGCGCGCACACCACCATCACCACCCGCTTCCCGAAGGACGCCGCCCGGCGCTTCGCCGCGATGGAGGATTCGGCGGACTGGCTGCACCGGCTGCGGATTGTCGGCATTGACCTGCGCGACCCCGCCCAGGTCATTTCCCTGGCTGACTCGGTGGCCGACGCCGGGCCGCTGGACATCCTGATCAACAACGCTGCGCAGACGGTGCGGCGGAGCTCCAATGCCTACCAGCCGCTGGTCGACGCCGAACTCGAGACGCTGCCGGCCGGCCCGATGCCGGAACTGGTGACCTTTGGCCACACCCACAACGCGCATCCCACCGCGCTGGCCGGATCCATTGCCGAGCACCCGGTGCTGGCCGGGGACGCCGTCACCTCCCTGGCGCTGACCGCCGGTTCCTCCTCGCTCGAGAAGCTGGGCGCCGGAACGGCCATTGACGCCGGCGGTCTGGTACCGGACACGGCGCCGATCAACAGCTGGACCCAGGTGGTGGACCAGGTGGAGCCCCTCGAAATGCTTGAGGTCCAGCTCTGCAACGTCACCGCACCGTTCCTGCTGGTCAACCGGCTGCGCCCGGCCATGGCTGCCTCCGCAGCCCGCCGCAAGTACATCGTGAACGTTTCCGCCATGGAAGGGCAGTTCTCCCGCCGGTACAAGGGACCCGGGCACCCGCACACGAACATGGCCAAGGCTTCCCTGAACATGCTCACCCGCACCAGCGCCGGGGAAATGCTGGAAACCGACGGGATCCTGATGACCGCCGTGGACACCGGCTGGATCACCGACGAGCGGCCGCACCCGACCAAGGTCCGCCTGGCCGAGGAGGGCTTCCATGCTCCCCTGGACCTGGTGGACGGCGCAGCCCGCGTCTACGACCCCATCGTCACGGGCGAAGCCGGCGAGGACCAGTACGGCGTCTTCCTCAAGGACTACAAGCCCTCGCCCTGGTAAGCCGGCGCCGCCTTCCGCAGCCGGTAGCGGGAGGCCGCCTTGCGGATCTCGGAGATCCACAGCACCGTTGATCCCACGCCAAGGGCCAGGAACCACTGGCCCGAGGTCAGGCCGGTGGTGTCGAAGAGCCCCTGCAGCACGCCCAGCTGCACCACCAGTACCTGCAGGACGACGACGGCGGCCAGCGACACCCAGATGGCACGGTTGGTGAAGGTCTGCAGCGAGAAGACGCTTCCGGTTGCCGAGCGGACGTTGAGCAGGTTGAACGCCTGGTAGAACACGAAGGTGGTGAACGCCAGGGTGGTGGCGAACAGCGGATCGCCTGCGCTTTCCGGATACATCTCCGGCGCCAGGTAGAGCACGGCACAGGTGCCCGCAGCCATCACGACGCCCATCGACAGGATCCGCAGGATGCGGTTACCGGTCAGCAGGGGTTCCCGCGCCGGACGCGGCCGCTGTTTCATCAGGTCCGGATCGGCGGGATCAACACCCAGCGCCAGGGCGGGCGGACCGTCCATGATGATGTTCACCCACAGGATCTGCAGTGCGGTGAAGGGTGCTCCCCCGGCAAGGCCAAACGCCGCGGCGGCCAGAAAGATCAGCACGAAGCCCCAGGCCGTGGTGAGCTGGAAACTCACGAACTTCAGGATGTTCGCGTAGATCCCGCGTCCTTCCTGGACCGCGGTGACGATGGTGGCAAAGTTGTCGTCCGTCAGGATCATCTTCGCAGCGCCCTTGGACACGTCGGTGCCGGTGATGCCCATGGCGATGCCGATGTTGGCCCGTTTCAGTGCCGGGGCGTCGTTCACGCCGTCGCCGGTCATGGCCACCACGGCGCCGTCGGCCTGCAGCGCCTCAACCATCCGGATCTTGTGTTCCGGAGACACCCGGGCAAGCACGCCGTAGCCCGGGGCACGCCGGCGCAGTTCCTCGTCGCTCAGGTCGTCCAGTACGGCGCCGGAGACTGCCTCGCCGCCGATGCCGAGGTCCTTTGCGATGGCGGAAGCCGTGATCAGGTGATCCCCGGTGATCATATGGACGCTGATCCCCGCCTGCCGGGCCCGGGCAATGGCTTCGGCGGCTTCAGCGCGGGGCGGGTCCATGATGCCGACGACGGCGTACAGGATGAGCCCGGACACGCTCTGCCTCAGCTCATCCGGATCGGCCGGCAGTGCGGTCTCGACCGGCCGTCCGGCAACCGCCATGGTGCGCAGGCCCTGACTGGCCAGGGCTTCCACCTCGTCCCGGATCCGCTGCCGGTCTTCGGTGCCCAGCGGGCGGTGGCCCTCGGCCGTGGCGAGGAACTCGGAACGCTCCAGCAGCACGCCCGGGGCGCCCTTGGCGTAGCAGAACACCTGTTCCCCGGCAGTCTGCCCACGGGATTCCTCATCGTCGGCAGGCTCACGGTTGAACGTGGCCATGAACTTGTAGTCCGAATCGAACGGAACTTCGGCCACGCGGGGATGGGAGGCGCGGGCGCCGTCGGCATCAATGCCGCCCTTCTCGGCCAGGACCACCAGGGCACCCTCGGTCGGATCCCCGGTGAGCACGCCGTCACGCACCGAGGCATCATTGCAGAGGGCAAAACCCAGAAAGGCCTGTGTCAGGGCCGGCGCCGGGCGGCCGTCAGCACTGAGCAGCGTTCCCTCGGTCGAATACCCGGAGCCCGAAACCCGGAAAACCCGGCCGGACGCCGTGTACACGCGGCGCACCGTCATTTCGTTCAGGGTGAGCGTTCCGGTCTTGTCCGTACAGATCTGCGAGGTGCTGCCCAGGGTTTCCACTGCTGCCAGCTGCTTGATGATCGCGCCGCGCGCAGCGAGCCGGGAGGCCCCCATGGCCAGGGTGAACGCAACCACCGCGGTCAACCCTTCCGGGATGGTCGCCACGGCGAGGGAAACGGCAGTCAGGAACAGGTCCTCCCAGCTGTCGCCGCGCAGCAGGCCCAGGACGAAGACCACGGCAACCACCACAAGGGCCACATAGGTCAGCAGGCGGGCCAGCTGGTCGATGCTGCGCTGGAGGGTGGTTTTTTCCTCGAACGTGGAGCCCAGCAGGTGTGCAATCCGGCCGATCTGCGTCTGCATGCCGGTGCCGGTGACGAGCAGCACGGCGCGGCCGCGGCTCACGTCGGTGTCCATGTAGAGCATGTTGGTGCGGTCGGCGACCGGAAGGTCGGGGTCAGCCAGGGGTGCGGTGTTCTTGTTCACCGGCTGGGATTCTCCGGTAAGTGCCGCCTCCGCCACCTGCAGCCGGACTGCTTCGATCAGCCGGCCGTCAGCGGGAATGGTGTCTCCCGCTTCCAGGAGGACTATGTCCCCGGGCACCAGCTCGGTTCGGGGCACGTCCACCGTGCGGCCACCGCGGCGCACTGTGGCAACGGAAACCGAGCTGCTGCGCAACGCCTCCAAGCTGTTTTCTGCCCGTTGTTCCTGGACGTAGTTCAGGACGGTGTTCAGGGTAATGACGGCCAGGATCACCACGGGGGTCTCCCACTCGCGGGAGACAACCGCACTGATCACGGCGGCAGCGATCAGCACCAGGATCAGCCGGTCCGCCAGCAGCCCCAGGATCTTCCGCCAGGCGGGCACCTTACGGCCAGCAGCCAGCTCGTTGGGCCCGTAGCCCTGCAGCCGCTCCCGCACCTGATCGGACGAGAGGCCGGTGTCCGGGGTAACCCCCAGCTCTGCCGCAACCTGGGAAGGAGCATCATTCCATGGGTGTTCGGGCATCCGGATCTGATCCACGTGCATGGGCTGCCTCAGGGAGATAGGGGGTGTGCCTCACTCTAACAAAGGCACCGGGCACCGAGCTCCCCCCGGTGCCCGAACGCAGGGCCGCAGCACCCAAACGGCGCAGCGGGGGGCTGCCTGTTTTGCTGTACTCCCATCGTGGTGCAGGGTGGAACCGTGAACAGCACTCCCCTGCGCCGCAAGAGCACTGCCGTGCTCCCCGGCCTGCTTACCTCCGCCGCTGCCGTCCTTCCTGCGTATCTGCTTCACTGGTTGTTTCCCTGGCTGCCGGTCCTGACGGCTGCAGTGGTTCTCGGCCTGCTCGCGGCCAACCTTCCGGGGATCTCGGCGGCCGTCACCGGACCGCTGAAGCCGGGACTGTCCGTAGCGGCCAAAACACTTATGCGGGCGGGAATCGTACTGCTGGGGCTGAAAGTGTCGCTGGTCGACATTGCCGGCCTCGGCGGGCCGGCCCTGCTCCTGATCGTGGTACTCGTGGCAGCGGCATTTGCCGGAACGTACCTGATCTGCCGGGCTTTCCGCCTCCCGGGAGAGGAACCGCTGCTGATTGCCTCCGGCTTCTCCATCTGCGGAGTTTCCGCCGTGGGTGCAATGGCCGCAGCGCGCAGGGTGCGGCACGAAGACACGGTGGTGCCGATCGCGCTGGTCACGCTGTGCGGAACACTGGCCATCGGGGTGCTGCCGCTGCTGGCTTCGCTCCTGGACCTGCCGGCCGAAACCTTCGGGATCTGGGCCGGGGCCTCCGTCCACGACGTCGGCCAGGTGGTGGCCACGGCACAGACCGCAGGTACTGCGGCGCTCGCCGCCGCCGTCGTCGTCAAGCTGGCACGGGTGGTCCTGCTTGCTCCCCTGGCCGCCGGCGCCGGGCTCCTGGGGCGGAGGGCGGCCCGGGGGGAGGAAACTCCGGGGAAGCTCCCTCCGCTGGTTCCCCTGTTTGTCCTGGGGTTTCTGGTGCTGATTGTTGTCCGCACCACGGGCGTGCTCCCCGGAAGCGTCCTCGCGGTGGCCGCCGAGGTACAGGAAGTCCTTTTCGCCGCCTCCCTGTTTGCGCTCGGTGCGGGAGTGCGGTTCCGGATGCTGTTTGTCTCCGGCGCCCGCGCCCTGGCCGCCGCACTGGTTTCCTGGTTCCTTATCGGCGCCCTGGGGCTGGCACTCGCGCTGCTGCTCTCCCGGTAACACGCAGTCCTCCGCAAGTCCCCCGCAGACAGGCACTCCTGGACAGGTTCCTGCCGGCCCTGCACTCCGGGCCCGGCCGGCGGCGGAAGGTGATTGAATGAGGGAGTGTCGAACCAGAATCTGCGCCGTGTTGAAGCCGCCGCCCGCTCAGCCCTCATCTCCGTTGACGCCTACGACGTCGAGCTCGATCTGAGAACCGCCGAAGACCCGGACGCTGCGGGATTCCGGTCCCGCAGCACCATCGGGTTTAGCTGCACCGAGGCCGGAGCCGAGACCTTCCTGGACTTCATCCACGGCGGCGTGTCGTCAGTGGTCCTGAACGGCAGGGAACTGCCGCTGGACAGTGCCGTGGACGGTTCCCGCATCCACCTTCCGGACCTGGACCTCGTCAACGTCGTCACGGTGGACGGCACCGCCCTGTACAGCCGCAGCGGCGAGGGAATGCACCGTTTCACGGATCCGGCGGATTCACGCACCTATCTGTACACGCAGTACGAGCCCGCCGACGCGCGGCGGGTCTTCGCGAACTTTGAGCAGCCGGACCTCAAAGCCGCCTTCACGTTCCACGTCACCGCGCCGTCGGGCTGGGAAGTCGCCTCCAACGCAGTGGAAACCAACCGCACGGAACTTGCGGACGGACTGAGCCGCTGGGACTTCGCCCCCACGCAGCGCATCTCCACCTACATCACCACTGTGCTGGCCGGACCCTACTACAAAGCGGCCGACGCCTGGTCCGGAACGATGGATGACGGCTCAGTCCTGGAGATCCCGCTCGGCGCCTACTGCCGTGCCTCGATGGCCCGGTACTTCGATCCGCAGAACATCTTCGACATCACCAAACGGGGGCTGGACTACTTCCACGGACTGTTTGCGTACCCGTACCCCTTCGGCAAGTACGATTCCGCCTTTGTCCCTGAGTACAACCTCGGTGCGATGGAGAATCCCGGTCTGGTCACCTTTACCGAGGCCTACGTGTTCCGGTCCAAGGCCACCGAGGCACAGTACGAAGCCCGGGCCAATACCATCCTGCACGAAATGGCGCACATGTGGTTCGGCGACCTGGTCACCATGGCATGGTGGGATGACCTGTGGCTGAAGGAATCCTTTGCCGACTACATGGGCGCCCTGGCCGTGGACAACGCCACGGACTTCACCAACTCCTGGGTCTCCTTCGCGAACCGCCGCAAGGCCTGGGCGTATGTCCAGGACCAGCTCCCCACCACGCATCCGATCGTCGCTGACATCACCGATCTGGAAGCCGCCAAGCAGAACTTCGACGGCATCACCTATGCCAAGGGCGCCTCGGTGCTCAAACAATTGGTCGCCTATGTGGGCTTCGATGCCTTTATTGAAGCGGCGCGCGGGTACTTCCGCGACCATGCCTACGGCAACACCACCCTCGCGGACCTCCTCAACGCCCTGACTTCGGCGTCGGGGCGGGACATGGGTGTGTGGTCCCGGCTGTGGCTGGAGACCGCCGGCGTCCCCACCCTGACCCCGCTGGTCGAAACGGACGACGACGGCGTCTACACCTCGGTCACGGTTGTCCAGGACGCCCCGGACCCGGTCAGCGGAGCACAGGTGCCGCGTCCGCACCGGCTGCGGATCGGGCTGTACAACCCCGACAGCTCCGGAGCGCTCGTGCGGACCGGAAGCGTGGAGGTCGACGTCGCCGGGCCCCGTACCCCGATCCCCGAGCTGACGGGAATGCAGCGCCCCGCACTGCTGCTCCTGAACGACGAGGACCTGACCTACGCCAAGATCCGCTTCGACAACGATTCCTTGCAGACCCTGCTCCACCACGTGGGCCGGATTCCCGACCCGCTGGCCCGGGCAGTGTGCTTCTCCGCGCTGTGGAACCTCGTCCGCGACGGCGCGCTCAGCGCGCAGGACTACATCCGGCTCATTGTGCATGCCGCCCCCTCCGAAACCGGCGCCGGCGTGCTGCAGCTCCTGCTCGACAACGCCCGCTTCGCCGTGGAACGCTTTGCTCCGGCTGAACGCCGCGGCGCCCTGCGCGAGGCCCTGTACTCGCTGGTGGTCGAGCAGCTGTACGCTGCCGAGCCCGGAAGTGACCGGCAGCTGATTTGGGCGCGCAGCGCCGCAGCCCTGGGCCGCCGCAGCACGTCCCAGACCCCGCTGCTGCGCGGCCTGCTGGACGGGACCGCGGAGGTTCCCGGGCTCGCTGTCGACTCGGACCTGCGCTGGCTGCTCTGGCAGGCACTGGCAGCTACGTCAAACGCCTCACGGGCGGAACTGGAAGCAGAGCTGGAGCTGGACCCCACCGCATCCGGGCGCGTGGGTTTCACCACCGCAGCAGCAGCCTTCCCGGATGCGGCCGTCAAGGCGGCGGCCTGGCAGGATGCCGTCCATTCGGATGAGCTGTCCAACCAGCTCCTGTCAGCAACCATCGAGGGGTTCTCGATCGGCAGCCACGAGCTGCTGTCCGTGTTCTCCGCCGACTACTTCGCGTCCCTGACCCTGGTGTGGAGGTCGCGCAGCATAGAGCTGGCCAGCCGCGTTGTTGCGGGCCTGTTCCCCGGCGCCCAGGACCTGCCCGAGCACATGGTGCCGGCGGACCATCCCGTGCTGGTTGCCAGCATGGACTGGCTGGAGGCGAACCCGGAGGCTCCGGCAGCCCTGCGCAGGATTATCCTCGAGCAGCAGGACCAGCTGCTGCGGGCACTGCGGGCCCAGGCAGCCGGCAGGTAACCGCAGCCGGAGCGGGTGTCCGTGCCGCGGTTACCCGGGAGCAGGGTCCGGGAGCGGGGCCGGGGCTAGGGCCAGTGGTCCCGCTTGGCCACTGTCAGCAGCACGGCGGAGTCCTCCAGGGCCTCCAGGGAGTGCCTGGCCTGGGGCACAATAAGCAGATCTCCCGCCGAGCCCTCCCAGGAGTCGCCCTCCGAGAGCAGCGCAACCCGGCCCTTCAGCACGAAGACAGTCGCCTCGCCGGGATTCTCGTGCTCGTCCAGGATGAAGCCGGCATTCAACGCGATCAGGGTCTGCCGGAGCACGTGCTCGTGGCCCCCGTAAACGGTTTGGGCACTGCGGCCGCTGGAAGCGCCGCCGGCAATTTGCATCTGGGTCCGCACCAGGGCGGTCAGGGACTTTTTTTCCATGCTGGGCAGTCTACTAGGACGACGGAAGCGGCAGCGGCAGCAACACCGCCGCCGCTGCCGCCGCCGTCGTCGTACCCGCAGGTGCTACGGAACGCGGTTGAGCCATTCCGCGGTGCCGAATTTCTCCGCCACCTTGGCTTCGGCGCGGGCCAGCTCCTCGTCGCTGAGCCCTGCCGGAACAGCACCGTACCGCGCACTGAAGGTGTCCATCATCGTGGAAATGATCTCTTCGCGGGTCAGGCCGGTCTGGCGGCGCAGCGGATCCACGCGCTTCTTGGCACTCGTGGTGCCCTTGTCGGACAGCTTTTCCTTGCCGATCCGCAGGACCTCCAGCATCTTGTCCGCATCAATGTTGTAGGACATGGTGACGTGGTGCAGCATGCCGCCGTTGCTGAAGCGTTTCTGGGCGGCACCGCCGATCTTCCCCTGGTCCGTGGCGATGTCGTTCAGCGGCTGGTACCAGGCCTTGATGCCCAGCTTCTCCAGCGACTCCATCACCCAGGCGTCAAGAAACGGGTAGGACTCGGCAAAACTGAGTCCGTCCACCAGGGACTGCGGGACGTAAATGGAGTACGTAATGGCGTTGCCGTGCTCCATGAACATGGCACCGCCGCCGCTGATGCGCCGTACCACCGTCACCCCGTGCTTCTGCGCCCCCTGTGCATCTACCTCGTTGCGCAGCGACTGGAAGCTGCCAATGACCACGGAGGGGGTTTCCCATTCCCAGAAACGCAGGGTGGGGTTTCTCCGGCCCGCCCCGACCTCTTCCGCGAGGACTTCGTCCATTGCCACGTGCATGGGCGTGGAGAGAGGCGTGGGACCAATGATTTCCCACTGGTGGTCGTTCCATCCCGTGGCCTTTGCCAGCGCGCGGCGCACGGCCGTGGCGATGGCCTCCGGCGAGAAGCCGAACAGTACGGCGTCGGCGGGCAGGTTCTGCCGCACTGCGGCCGCGATGTCCGCCCCTGCCGCATCTTCCGGCAGCCCTTCCAGCGCCTGGTTGATGTTCAGCAGGGCGTCGTCGGGTTCGAGGAAGAAGTCGCCGCTCAGGGAAACGTTGGCCAGCTTCCCGTCCCGGACGTCCAGGTCCACCACCACCAGCTTCCCGCCGGCCACCTTGAACTCGCCGTGGCGGCGGCCGTTGTCCTGTTCAGTGCTGCTGCTCATTCGGTTTCCTTTTCCGCAAGTAAAAAGGCCCGCCCGGATGTCCGGGCGGGCCTTCCTAGTCTAGAAGCTCTGCTGTTCTTTGCGAACGAATTACTTCTTGGCGCCGAAGCCCTTGAAGCGTGCGTTGAAGCGCTCGACACGGCCGGCGGAGTCCATGATGCGCTGCTTGCCCGTGTAGAACGGGTGCGATGCGGAGGAGATTTCCACCTCGATGAGGGGGTAGGTGTTACCGTCTTCCCACTCGATCGTCTTGGACGACGTAGCCGTGGAGTTGGTCAGGAACGCGGTGTCGGACGCGAGATCGCGGAAGACAACCGGGCCGTATTTGGGGTGGGTATCAGACTTCAATGTATTACCTTCTTTTGGTGCCTGGATTTTGCCAGGCACTGGTGGTTGAAAGCTTGGAATGTCCCCGTGGTTCGCGGTTGAGCACTTTCCTCGGGGATCAGCAATTCAGCATACCGCATTCCGGGGTGCGGGTTAAAGCCGGGAGCTGCCCTAGGGCCGGGGTCCCCATCCGCTGTTGACTGCGGTGATGCTGGAGGTGATCCCCCGGGCCCGTCCGGTGAGCTCAAGCCGGATAGGGCGGTAGTAGTCGTCCAGCCACAGGGTCACCCCGGTGGGCATCATGTCATCGGTATCGGCGCCGTCGGGCCTGATGCCGCTGATTTTGGTCCGGACGGCGCCGTTGAGGACGGCGGCGTAGTCGACCTCCAGGGCAGCCGACCCTCCGAGCAGCGCTGCCACCCGTTCCGGGTTCACGGTCAGCTCTGCGGCCGAGGCCAGCACAGCCGCATAGGCCTGTTCCGGGGTGCCGTCGGGAAGGGCGGTGATCCGTCCTCCCCCGGTGTCAACGCTGCCTCCGCCGGCGCCCGCGGTGATCAGCAGGTTCAGGTCCTCATTGGCCAGTGTCAGGGAGAACTCCGGCCCGGTGGTGAACTCCACCGTGTGCGTGCCCTGCGGCAGCCAGCTGGATGCTGTCTCCAGGGTCTGGGTCGCTCCGCCGCCCGCCGTCATGGCAGCCCGGACGCAAACTGCCGCGTCGTCGGCCGGAAGGGGTGCAGGATCCCGCCGCAGCAGGAACTGGCAGGCGTCCTGCACCGGCTGCGGCATGCCCGCCTGGCTGCCGCTGACGCCTACCTTCATCGGTTCCGGGGCAGGTGCGGGTTCGGTGGTTGGCATCGCCGGGACTGTGGGTGCCGGCGGAGCAGGCCGCGGCGCCGGCGCTGCCGGGGCGGAGGCGGGTCCGGGGGCGGTTTGGCGTGCGCTGACCTGCTCGGCTGTCGGACCGCATGCCGCCAGCGGCAGTATCAGTGCTGCGGCCAGCATCGCCGCCGGAACGAGCGGGAGCCGCCGGCCACCGGCCGAAGAGCCGGCGGCACGATATCTCCCGAGCGGTGAAATCCGGCAGTGGCGTGTACGCATGGCGACCCCAGAACGAAATGCGAAGGATTATCAGTGACGCCGCAAGTGTTGCACTAAAGCCGCCCGAGGGTAAGGGAAACGGAACTATTCGCTGCTGTGCGGCCGCGGCCGGCATTCCCAAAAGGCCACGGCACTTGCCGCAGCCACGTTCAGCGAGTCGACTCCGGCGCTCATGGGGATCCGGACGGAGACATCGACGGCGGCAAGGGTGCCGGCCGCCAAGCCGTCACCTTCGGTTCCCAGCACCAGGGCCAGACGCTCGTCCCGGCGGCCGCTGAGCTCGTCCAGCGTAAGCGAGTCCTCAGCCAAAGCCAGCGCGGCGGTGACAAATCCGGCGCTCCGCAGGGCTCCAAGCTGCCCCGGCCAATCAGTCAGGCGCACCCAGGGCACCTGGAAGACGGCTCCCATGCTGACCCGGATCGCCCTGCGGTACAGGGGGTCGGCGCAGCGGGGACTGACCAGGACGGCGTCGACCTGCAACGCTGCAGCGGAGCGGAAGATGGCGCCGATGTTGGTGTGGTCAACGATGTCTTCGAGCACGGCCACCCGCCGCGCCGAGGCGAGCAGCGGCGCCAGTTCCAGCGGTGCCGGCCGCTCCATCGCGGCCAGGGCTCCGCGGTGCAGGTGGAATCCGGTGATCTCTTCCAGCAGATCCGCCGTTCCCACGTAGGCGGGTACGTCGGGATACCTCTCCAGCAGGTCCTGGAGGTCGGGAAGCCACTTCTCGGCCAGGAAAAAGGACCGCGGCCGGTGTCCTGCGTCCAGGGCCCGGCGCAGGACCTTGGAGGACTCGGCGATGTACAGGCCTTCGGCAGGTTCCCGGCGGCGGCGAAGCGCGGTGTCGGTCAGGTTGGTGTAGTCGGCGACGCGCGGGTCCGCCGCGGTGCTCAGGTGGTAAACGGTCACTTAGAACACCATATTCCACAGGGCCAGCAGGCCCAGCAGCACGATCACTGCGCGAAGGACCGCCGGAGAGAGCCTGCGGCCGAGGGCGGCCCCGGCAAAACCGCCGATCAGCGAGCCCACCGCGATGAGCGCCACCACGGGCCACACAATCCGGTCGTAGGCGAAAATCAGGTAGGACACGGCGGCAACGATGTTTACGCCCAGCACCAGGATGTTCTTCATCGCATTGGCGTGCTGGATGGTGCCGTGAAGGAAGATGCCGAGGATCCCCACCAGCAGGATTCCCTGCGCCGCCACGAAGTAGCCCCCGTAGACGCCGGCCAGGTAGATCAGGATGACCAGGATCACGCTCTGGCGCCGCGGTGCTTTTACCGGAGCCGCGGGAAGACCCGGACCGCCCGCCGCCGGCGCCGGTGCTGATGCTTCGGCCCGACGGCGGACCCAGGCCTGCAGCGCGGGCTGGAAGACAACAAAGAGCAGCGCCGCCACAATCAGGTACGGGGCCACCGTGCCGAAGACGGACTCCGGCAGGTGCAGCAGCAGCGCCGCACCGGTGATGCCGCCCAGAATTGAAGCTGGCAGCAGTTTCAGCAGCGTGGACTTCAGCCCCGCCAGCTCTCTGCGGTAGCCCCAGGATCCGGCCAGGTTACCGGCGATCAGGCCCATGGCGTTGGAAATGGTGGCGGCCACCGGGGCATACCCCAGTGCCACGAGAACCGGGAAGGTTACCAGCGTGCCGGAGCCGACGACGGCGTTGATGGTTCCCGCCCACAGTCCGGCGACCAACACCAGGGCGTCATGAAAAAGGTCCACCGGGCCGCTGCGTCAGGCAGGAATCAGCGGCGCGCGGTGGCGGACCAGCGTCCGCCGTCGTGCTGCACGTCCAGCGGCAGATCGAAAGCGGCGCTGAGGTTCTCCTCGGTGAAAACACCTTCGATAGGTCCGGAAGCCACCACTCCGCCGTCGCGCAGCAGCAGGGCATGCGTGAAGCCCGGAGGAACTTCCTCCAGGTGGTGGGTCACCAGGACCATCGCGGGAGCTTCCTCGTCGCGGGCCAGGTCTGCGAGGCGGGCCACCAGGTCCTCGCGGCCGGCCAGGTCCAGGCCTGCCGCCGGCTCGTCCAGCAGCAGCAGTTCCGGATCCGTCATCAGCGCACGGGCAATCTGCACCCGCTTGCGTTCGCCCTCGCTGAGGGAGGCAAAACTGCGGTTCATGAAGGTGGACATGCCCCAGTCGTGGAGCAGGTGGAAGGCGCGGCGCTCATCGAGCTTCTCGTACTTTTCCCGCCAGCGGCCCGTCATCCCGTAGGACGCGGTGAGGACCACGTTGAGCACGGTTTCGTGCTCCGGAATCTGGTTGGCGAGGGCGGCGGAGGCCAGGCCGATCCGCGGGCGCAGTTCAAAAACATCAACGGTTCCGAGGACTTCCTCCAGGATTCCGGCCACGCCGCGCGTAGGGTGCATGCGTCCGCCGGCGATCTGCAGCAGAGTGGTCTTGCCGGCGCCGTTGGGTCCCATGATGACCCAGCGCTCCCCCTCCTTGACCTGCCAGTCAACGGCATCCAACAGGGTCTTGCCGCCGCGAACGACACTTACGGCAGCAAATTCAAGAACATCACTCATAGCACTAGACATTAGGCTAAAGAAAGGGCCGATGGCTAAACGCGGTGCCGCGGCCCTTCCGGCCCCTACCTGTCCGGACCGCCGCCGGTGCACGTACCGGCACCCCAGCAGTTCCAGCTCGTCCAGCAGTTTCAGCAGTTCCAACCCGCCTTGAGAAACGGATAGCGATGCCCGCCCAGAACACCCCGGAACCCAGTACCCCGTCAGAGCCCGCCGGCGCCGTTCCGGAATACGGCGTGGTGAGCTACGGCCGCGAGCTGCCCGACGCCTACCTTTCGACCATCCAGCAGGCGGTGGGCACGGTGGGCGGACGAATCCTGGAACTGGAGAACGCCACCGGTGACGGGTACGCAGTGACCAAACTGGCGGTGGGATACGACGGCGATATTCAGACCCTGCGGATGGCGGTCACCGCGGCCGCAGCGGCGCTGGGGGATGCAGCGGGCGGTGCGCAGACCGCCGTCGTTCCCCCGTCCCTTCTCGAGCCGGGCCGGAAGCTGCTGGTCATGGATGTGGATTCGACCCTGATCAAGCAGGAGGTCATTGAGCTGCTCGCGGCCCACGCGGGGCGGGAAGCCGAGGTGGCAGCGGTAACCGAGGCAGCAATGCGCGGCGAACTCGACTTCACCCAGAGCCTGCATCAGCGCGTCAAGGCGCTGGCGGGGCTGCCGGAAACCGTGATTGGCGAAGTCGGTGCCCGTATCGAGCTGTCCGACGGAGCGGAGGCGCTGGTGAAGGAGTTTCTGAGCGCGGGCCATGCGGTGGCGGTTGTCTCCGGCGGCTTCAGCCAGGTCCTCGATCCGCTGGCCGCTCGGCTGCAGCTGACCCATGCCAGGGCCAACCTGCTGGGCATCGACGGCGGGGTGCTGACCGGCACCGTGGAAGGTCCGGTGGTGGACCGCGCGGCGAAGGCACGGGCGCTGCGCGAGTGGGCGGCGGGCCTGGGCATTGAGGAACGGCACACCCTTGCCGTGGGCGACGGCGCCAATGATCTGGACATGCTGGCGGCGGCCGCCCTGGGCGTGGCGTTCAACGCCAAACCGGCAGTGCAGGCCGCCGCTGATGCTGTGCTGAACCTGCCCGCTCTGGACGTGGTGCAGCACTTCGTCCAGCTCTAGGCCGGTTCACCGTTCGGTGCTAGCGGGCAACTCCGAGGTAGTCCGAGCCGCCCACGTATTCGGTGTGGCCGGACGGGACGTCGGCGGTGGCCATGCGGGCCACCTCGGCGCCGAACTCCTGTACGGAGTAGAGCCGGCCCGCTTCAACGCGCCGCGCCTCGATCGCGCCGGGGTTCGCCCGGTCCAGCAGCGTGGCCGTGACGGTGCCTTCGATCATGTCTCCGGAGACCACCACCAGGGTGATGCCCTTCTCCTCGAGCTGCGGCAGCATGTCCCGCAGTGCGTCCTCGCCGGCCCGCTTGCTGCGCGCCACCGGCTCGTATTCGGGCATGGTGGGCACCGTGTTGATGAAGTGTGCCTGATGGCTGGTGACAAACACCACGCGTGAACCGGCAGGCATCACCTCGAGGGCGGCGGCAAGCATGTTGACCTGCGCGTCACGGTTGAGCTTCAGTGCGTAGTCCTCCTCGACGCCGGTCTCCATACCGCCGGAGGCATTCAGCACCAGGATGTCCAGACCGCCGAAATTCTCCGTGGCAGCAGCCACCAGTGCCGCCGGCCCTTCGGCGGAGGTCAGGTCCGCGCCCACGGCAACGGCACGGCCGCCGTCGTTTTCAATGCCGGTGACCACCTTGTTGGCCCGCGGGGCCTTCTGCCGGTAGTTGACCACCACGCCGGCGCCCTCGGCGGCCAGGTATTTGGCGACCTCGGCTCCGATGCCGCGTGAGGATCCGGTGACAATGGCGGCTTTGCCGTCCAGCAGGCCCATGAGTGCTCCTTCGTGAAGTTCTTGTCGGAAGTGTCCAACGTTTGACGCAACTCATCCCATCCTGCCAGCCCCCGGGGCTCCGCACAGTGGTGGAAACCTCCAAGGATTCCCCGGGGGACGTTGGCTTCAGGGGGGTTCGGGGCTAGTGCCCCATGCCCAGTCCGCCGTCCACGGGGATGACCGCTCCGGAGATGTACGCAGCTTCGGGGCCGGCGATCCAGCGCACGACGTTGGCCACCTCCTCCGGCTCGGCGAACCGCTTGGCGGGGATGGACGCGAGATAGCTCTGCTGCGTTTCCTCCGGCAGGGAAAGGGTCATGTCCGTGTTGATGAACCCCGGCGCGACAACATTGGCGGTGATGTTCCGCGAGCCCAGTTCCCGGGTCAGGGACCGCGCAATGCCAATCAGGCCCGCCTTGGACGCTGCGTAGTTGATCTGGCCCGGAGAGCCGTACAGGCCCACCACGGACGAGATCAGGACAACGCGCCCCCGGCGCAGCTTGATCATGCCCTTGGACGCGCGCTTGATGACGCGGAAGGCGCCGGTGAGGTTGGTGTCCACCACATCGGTGAAGTCGCCTTCGCTCATCCGCAGCAGCAGGGTGTCGCGGGTAATGCCGGCGTTGGCCACCAGAACCTCCACGGGTCCGTGGGCTGCCTCCACCTCGGTGAATGCGGCGTCAACCGATGCCATGTCGGTCACGTCGGCCTTGACCCCGAGGACGCCCTCGGGCACGTCCCCGCTGCGGTACGTAATTGCTACCTGGTCGCCGTTGGCAAGGAAGGCACGGGCGATGGCCAGGCCGATGCCGCGGTTGCCGCCGGTAACCAGGACACTGCGGCCGGTGGACGGAGCGGTGGTGTTGTTCTGCACAGATTTCCTTTGCTGGAAGTGGGGTGGTTGAACTTGATCCTAGCCAAGGCCGGATCAAACTTCTCCATCACGGGATCCAGTGAGAGAATGGGGAAATCTGTTTGGGAGAGTGATGAACAAGGAATCCAGCCGCGGCGCTCCAATCCCCAGGATTACCGACGCCCGCACGGCGCACACCGATGAGATGCGCGCACGCATGATCAAGTACTCGGTGTCCATGGGCATCCGCATCGTCTGCCTGGGACTCCTGTTTGTGGTCCACGGGTGGATGCTCTGGGTCGTCATTGCCGGCGCCGTCGTGCTCCCCTACTTCGCAGTGATTATTGCCAACGCCGGTTCCGATACCCGCAACATGACGGCCTCGGAATCCATGATCGACACGCTTCCGGCGCCGGTCCTGGAGGCACCCCGGCCGCAGGAACACCGCGAATCGCCGGAGACCACGCTGCTGCACGGGGAGATCATTGAGGATGAACCCGCTGCCGGTGACCGGCCGGCACCCGACTATCCCTCCGACAGCCACCACCAAGATAAGGCACCACCCACAGCATGAATCTTCTTGATCAGCTGGCCCGGACCACCGGCGCCGGCCTGCCCCTCCCCGGAACCGGGCCGTCAGGCCCGGATTCCGGAGCCCCCGCCGTGTGCTCCCGGAAGGGATGCCGGCAGCCCGCTGCCTGGCGGCTGCTGTGGAACAACCCGCGGATCCACACCCCGGAACGCCGCAAGACGTGGCTGGCATGCGGTGACCACCGCGGCTGGCTGGAAGAGTACCTGCAGACACGGGATCTCTGGAAGGAGACGCTTCCGCTGGACGGAGCGCCCGCCTCCCCGGACGCCGCAGGGAGCGCGTAATGTACCGCTTCCTTTTGTCCAGCCGCTGGCTGGGCTGGTTCGCCCTGGTCTGCGTTCTCTCGGCTGCCTGCACCGCTTTGGGGATGTGGCAGATGGACCGGCGGGATGCCATCCGCGAAGACATCGGCAATGTGGTCAACAACTACGACGCCGACCCGGTCCCGTTCGAAGACGCCGCAGATTTGTTCGAGAGCTACGACCCGGCCCGGGAATGGCTGCCGGTGGAGATGACCGGCGTTTACGACACTGAGAACCAGCGCATTGTCCGCAACCGCCCGCTGAGCGGACGGGCCGGTTATGAAGTGGTGGTGCCGCTGAAGCTCTCCGACGGAACCGCCGTCGTCATTAACCGCGGATGGCTGCCCATCGGCAATGACGAGGCCGGGCGCCCGGACAACGTTCCTGCCGCGCCCGGCGGCGAGGTCACCGTCGTCGCGCGCATCAAACCCCCGGAGCCCACCCTGCAGCGGGGCGCACCGGAGGGCCAGCTAGCCTCCATCGATCTGGCGGCGTACCAGGACGACGTCGGCTACCAACTGGAACAGGGCGCCTACGGGCTGATGGCCAGCGAAAATCCCCAGCCCGACGTGGTCCCGGAGGCCGCACCCAAACCGTCGGTGGATGAGGGTCCGCACCTTTCCTACGCCATGCAGTGGTTTGCCTTTGGCGTCATGCTGTTTATCGGACTCGGCTATGCGGCGTGGCAGGAAGCGCAGACCCGGCGCTTCGCAGCCGAAGACGGGTACGACGACGATGAGTACGAAGATGACGACGACGAAACGTACGCAGCGCATCCGGATCCGTCGTCACGGCGGCGCCCGCGAAAGAAGCGCGGGAGTACCCAGGAGGACGAAGAAGACGCACTGCTGGACGCCCAGGGTTTCTAGCCCGGTTCTGTTGCCCCGGCTTGGTTGCCCGGGCGGCAAGGACGTGGCCTTCCGCCCGGCGGCAGGGAACGAACCTACTGGTAGGAGATGAACCAGGGTTTGGGGCTGACCTGGGTAAACGTCTGCTCGGGTGTCAGCATGGGGGTGTCCTCATCATGGAAGTTCTTCCATCCCGGCCAGATTTCCGGCTGCAGTCCGGCTCGCATGACGTTCCAGGTGTCCAGTTTCTCGCCCGGAGTTCCGTGGCCGTCGGCGTGCAGGCTCACGGCCAGTTCCGGATGGCTGACGTCCAGCTGGTCCCGGTTGCGGATCATGGACAGGTTGAACTGGTGGAGCATGAACACCTTCTGCGGAAGGACGTGCTCGCGGGTCAGGGCTGCCAGCCAGGCCGAGACCTCGTTCACCTCGGCCGCGTCCACTGAACCAATCTGCTCCAGGTGCCGCTGTCCGGGCTCAATGCGCCATTCCGAGTCCAGGGCCAACCCGACATTCGGGAGCCTCAGCAGCTCCTCGTAGCGGACCGCCTGGTCCAGGAAGGTACTCAGGCCCGGCTGCAGGTCCAGCACCACGTAAATGCCGGCCTCCTGAGCAGCTTCCACCCACGGCCGCAGCTCCTCCACAGGCGTTTCGGCGGAGAAGTTGCCGTCCTCGCCTGCTTCCGAACTGGCCACGGTGGTGATGATCTCCAGGGCCGGGATCACCGGTTCTTCGCTGTAGGGCTGGTACTGCGCCGCGGTTTCCCGGGCCAGGCGGATGGACTCCTCCAGCCCCTGTTCCCCCAGCACTCCCAGGCTTCCGCCGCTGGGATGTCCGTAGAGGGCCACCATCCGCCGGCCGGGAAATACCGTTTGCCCGCCGCCGGGCAGCTCGGCGCCGTCCAGCGCGACGGCGGTTTGGGCACGGAAGTTCTCCGTCCCGCCAAAGGCGGCGCCGACGGCGTAAATTCCGTCGTCACGGTGGCCGCGCAGGAATTCAATCGTTTCCGCGTCTGCTCGGGGATCAGCGGTTTCGACCAGGTGCACTTCGGCCCCGGCCGCCCGGGAGGTGGCAACGGCTGCAGCCGACGCCGGATCCGCGGTGGTCAGGACAACCGCATCGACCGGGGTCGGGGAAGCGTCGAAGTCGGGCAGCTCGCCGGTATTTTCGGACGGAGACGCGCTGCCTGAGGGAGACGCACTGCCGGACGGTGCAGGACTGCCGGACGGTGACGGACTGCCGGACGGTGCAGCCGCGGGAGCCTCCAGGCCGGGAACGGACAGCCGCTCCCCGCGCTCCATGGCGGCTATTGCGGCCACCAGCCCGTCGACAGCGGCGGCTTCCGCGTCAAGGCCGAGAGCGGACGCGAAGCCTGAGGCGTCTGCGGGACCCGGAACCTGCGTCCGATTGCCCACCGCCTGCTGCCATCCTCCCGCCGGTGCGGCGCCGAACAGGACTACGGATTCGGAGCCCAGACGGTCAAGCTCGGCCGCCACCGGTTCTTCACTGCCGGGCTCCGCCACCAAGAGCGGTATGCCCAGTCCGGCAGCAGCCGCGGCAGCCTGCCCGGTGAGCGCCGTGACGGCAGGGTCCTGGGCAGAAGGAACACCCAGCACCACCGCAGAGGGGCTGGATTCGAAGAACGCAGCACTGGCGGCAAGGGAAGCCTGCTCCGCTCCCCCGTCAAAAACCGTTCTCGATGCGGGGGTATCCGCAGCCAGGCTCACGGCCGGAATGTCCGGCGAGTCCGTTCCTCCGGTGCCCGCCGGCGGCCCTGTGCATCCGCCGAGCACCAGACCCAGTGACAGGACGCCGACGGTCAGGCTGCGGCGAAAAGGAGTGGAAGATAAGGGAGAAATAGCGGTGCCGTCCTTGGTGCCGGAAACTGAACCTCAATCAGGCTCAAAACCTTTAGCCTACCGAGACTCCCGGAGGCGTTCAAAAGCGGGTGCGCCTGGCAGCGGGCAGGTTCAGCCTTCCGCGGACCCGGTCTCCGGGCCGCGCACCGTGCGCGGCATGCCGAAGATGGTGCGCACACCCGGTGAAAAGAGGACCGACTCGGGCGGGCCGCTGACCGGAAACCCGGCGGAAGGCAGCAGCTCGTCGTCGAAGGACGTAAGGCGTGCGGGATGCAGCGGCCAGGGGCGGTGGGAGTTGGGCATGAAGAGGGTCCGGCCGGCAATTCCGGCATGGGCGCCGAAGCGGGCGGTCAGCTCCAGGGACAGCGGGTCCGCAGCTTGGCGGCCAAAGTCCGGCTGCACCTCAAAAGTTGACTGTCCCTGACCGCGGAAGCGCTTGACGTCGTAGCCGAAGGTGTCCCCCCGGCGCCGCGGCCGGCAGCGTGAGAACACGTAGGGGACGCCGGCCGTTCGGGCCGCCATGACGGCCGGGAGGCGTGACGCGTCAAGGGAGACGAAGAGCACGCCCCGTGAACCGTCCGCTCCCCGTGTCTAGAGGCGCACATTGACCTCGGTAAAGTCGCCTATCCACGGAACTGGAACTGCACCGCCAAGCCTGGTTCCATGCAGCCGGAATCCGATCAGCCCCACCCAGGTGGACCCGAGGAAGACATCCGGTTCAACCAGCGGCGGCAGGTACCGCTGCGCCGTCGACACCGGGATCCGCCAGTGCAGAAACACTGCATCCGACCACGACTGCGCCACGAGGGCAGGAGGTGAGACGGGCGGGCCGGCAGGCCACGGATCGGCATGGTCCCGAACCTGCGGCACGGTCACGGCCGGACGTCCGTCGGGCCGGCCGGCGTGAGGAGCAGCCCGCTGCGGGGAATCGACGGCAGCTTGGACAGGGATATCGTCAGATCCTGGGCCGGTACTTTCCAGGAGGAGCGCGCCAGCAGCAGAACGGCGGATTTAACCAGTTCGAGGGTTATCCCCTCCCCCGGGCACCGGTGTCCGTTTGCTGCTTGACCTCCCCCCTGCGGAATCAGTGTGTTGGGATCCCCGTTCCAGGTCCGGAAACGTTCGGGCTGGAACGCTTCAGGGTCCGGCCAGAGTGCGGCGTCGTGATTGGTGCCGTAGATGTCCAGCAGGACCCAGTTGCCGGGGGTGAAGGTGTGGTTGTTCCAGGTGAATTCCTTTCGGACCACGCCGCCGACCGCCGGAAAAAAGGGATAGTAGCGGCCCACCTCCTGCGCGAAGGGTCCAAGGTCCGTGGAAGCGGCTGCATCAGCGGCCGCAAAGCGGGCACGCCACTCAGGGTGTTCCACGAGTGCCGTGCCGGCGAAGGCAATAAAACGGTCCACCGCCACCACGGGGCGGATCACGTTGAGGAGTTCCACGGCGGCGACATCCTCGGGCAACAGCTCTCCGTTGGCTTCGCGGTGCCCGGCGATGACTGCGGCGGGCGCACCTGACGGCACGCCGGCTGCTCCGCTCCGGATCCGTATAATAACCTTCCGGGCCCACCGCTCCGTCCGACGGCGCCGCAGCTGTGCCCACCAGTTGGCCGGTCCAAAAGACCCGGCCTGGTCGACCATCAGCCCAAATTCCGCAGCCCTTGCCTCGACCTCCGCTTCCTGCAGCGGAAGGCCGACCGCCCATTCGCAGGCTGCCGCCGTGAGGATGATGCGGACTTCGCGGTGCAGGACCACGGTCCGTCCCTGCCAGCCGGCTGACCGCTGACGCCAGTACTTCTCAAAAAGGCGTACGAGCTCAGCAACGGAGGCCTCGTTCATGATGTCCAGGAACATTGCCTTGCGGCGCCGGTGCCCGGCGCCGTCGAGGGTCTGCACACTTCCCCGGTCCTGCAGCAGGTGCACCACAGTGGGCGGCAGCGCACCCCTGCGGGTGAATCTGTCACCTTCGTAGAAAACCCTGGCGGCATCCGCTCCCCGCATACACACAACGGGGCGGCCCGCGATCCGGGTGCGGAACAAATCGGCACCGAGCCTGTCGCAGCGCGAGGAGATAAACGTATATCCCTCGCGGAGAAAGGCCGGCGCGCTGTCCGGAGCCCGCAGCCGAGGTGTCGCCTGCGGTGCCGGAGGTGAGGTCGGTTTTGGTTTCATTGACGTCCTTACTGTTGGTCGGGCACCAATCAGGGGATGGTTGTCAGTCTGCTTAGTATCGATGATACCAACCTGCCGGACGCGGCCGAATCAGCCCGCACCGGAACACCGGAACGCCGGGAACCCTCTCCCCGGCCGCTAGCCGGTCACGCGGCGCACGTACTCCGCCATGCCGGGCACAGTGAAGGCCACCTGGCCCAGGGACGGCGCGTAGATGATGCCCTTGCGGATCAGGGATCCGCGCGTCATTGTCATGGAGGTCATCTTCTTGCCGGCGCGGGCGGCCAGCGTGGCCGTGCCGGACCCGGCGGCACCGTCCATGGCCATGAGCCGCAGGAATTCCCGCTCGGCCTTGGTGGCCCGGCGCCAGCGCATGGGAAAGAAGCCCTGGTCCAGCTGTGCGCGGCCTATTTCCACGGCCACTCGCGCGTCCTCCGCAGTAATCCGTTTACGGGGAGCGGATTCCCACGCCGCCGATGCGTATTCCTGCAGGAAGTACGGGTATCCCCCGGCCGCATTCAGCAGCAGGTCCAGAGCCTCCGGAACATAACTGACCCCCTGCTCCCGCGCCGGAGCAGTCAGGGCCGTACCCGCATCCTCGCGGTCCAGCGCTCCCACGCTCCGGTAGGTAAAAAGGCCTTCGGCATACCGCTGCGACTGGTTGAGGACCGCCGGGAGGTTCGGCAGTCCGGCCGCCACCAGATAAAAAGGCCAGTCCCGCTGTCCTGCCTGATGCTGGGCGCCCAGAAGCGCCGAAAGCAGCGCCGGGTCAAGATTCTGCATCTCGTCCACCACTATCACGAGGGCGGAATTCCGTCTGCCGAGGGCAACGGCGGTGTCCTCCACCGTTTCCTCCAGATCGACGGCGAAGGCACCCGAATCTCCGCGTCCCGCCCGCGAACCGACCCCCACGTCGATGCCGCCGACCTGCAGTCCGTCGGCAAACGAGGAAATGGTCCCCAGCGCGGCCGTGAGCGCAGCAGTACCGCCGCGGGACGCCGCCTTGCGCCCTGCCTGCAGCAGCCCGCGGGCCAGCTTTGCCCGGACAGCCCTGGGGCCGCCGTCGGCGTCCCTGCCTTCCAGCGAGACAACCAGGAAACCGGCTTCCTCCGCCCGGCGGCGGAAGTCGTTGAGCAGCACTGTTTTACCCACTCCGTGCAGGCCGTGCAGCACGATCCCCCGGTCCGTGCGGCCGGCGGAGGCACGCGAAATCAGAAGGTCGAAATCATTCGTCAAAGCTGTTCGGCCGGCCAGCGCGAAAGGTGTACGGCCGGCGCCGGGTGAGTACGGGTTGGTGGCACTATGCATGCCACCCATCCTAGCGGTCACATCCGGGAAACTTTATATTGATGGATAAAAATGGATATGAATGAGGTAAACGAGGGGAGTGTGGTCCCGGCCGAACTCAGTTAGACGACGACAGCCGCTGAGATACTGCCGCGGACGGGCCTGCAGTGTCCACCGTCCGCTTGAGCACCGTCCGCTTGGGTGCGGCGACAGCCTCAGCTGCCCCTCCCCCCCATTTCCGGCTGACTCGCCGCCCCGGAAACCGCAAACACTCCCCCGCCGGGCTGCGTCATGTCCGCGCACAAGCCCCCGTTACCTTTTTCGTAGCCCGTTCCTGATGCAGGATATGGGTGTGTTGGCCGGTCGGTTCCGGCATGGTTTTTGCCCCCAGTCGCCCATGATCCGGGGGGTGTTGCCACCGGAACCGACTTGGCGGCCGGGGAATCGCTAATAGAGGCACGACCAACGAAGCCATTCGTAACGTGGATGCGACTCCTGCCGCCCTGACCAGCCAACGCGTCAGTCTCAGCA